>DASYRB010000032.1:0-3262 GCA_036004805.1 Candidatus Norongarragalinales archaeon | reverse complement strand
TCATCGAGCGGTGTAGGGCGCCTTTGACGTGTGGAACGTTAGTGATTATGCGTCGTGCTTCGACTTCGTTGTCGCTCTCGACTATCAGATAGCCTTTGAGGCGTGGTGATACGACGACGGCGCTGATGGGCATGCTTGTCTTTTTGATTTTTTCGTACAACAGGTCGGCAACGATGGCTTCTTGTCCTGCGGTGACGCGGTAGGCTAGTAACATTTGTTATCAGAATTATGGTTTTTGGGGCTTTTTTAGAGACCGGTTCGTAGGTAGTGCGACACCATTGCGATTATGAAGCCGATGACGCCGATGACTGCGAGTCCGAGGGCTGTTGAGGACGCGATGTGTCTGTATTCTTCTGGTTGTGGCTTGTGCGTGACGTTGATGACGCGCTCGCTTTGCTTGATGAAGTTCTGTAGGTCGCTGACTAGTGATGCTGGGAACTTTTTCGGCGCGTTGTCTTCTTGAAAATCGTCCATTTGCTTTTTTGCACTTCACACGAATTCGAGCGTGTCGATGGTTGCTTCTGCGTCTTTGAACGTAACCATTTGTTGGACTTCCTTTATACCTGTTAGCACTGCCAGCACTCGGATGCTGTCGTTGGGCATTTGCGGATCGAGAGTAGCTCCCCAAATCACGTGCGCGTCCTTGTGAATGCGCTCCGAAATGGAGTTCACGGCGCTTTCCGCTTCTCCCAGCGTCATCGATTCGCCGCCGGTGATGTTTACGAGCGCGCGGTCTGCTTGCGAAACGTCAATGTCGAGTAGTGGCGAGGTGAGTGCTTTGTCGGCGGCTTTCATCGCGCGGTCCGCGACGCTGCTTTTCTCGATCTCTCCAAGGCCGATCACGGCGAGTCCGCTCTCTTGCAAGATCGTGCGTACGTCTGCAAAGTCGACGTTGACGAGTCCGGGCTTCGTGACGACTTCAACGATTCCCTTGACGCTGTTCGTGAGCACCATGTCGGCAGCTTTGAACGCGGCGTTCAATGGGAGGTCGGGCACGTAGTAGAGCAGTTTGTCGTTAGGAATTGTAATTGTACAGTCGGCGGCTTTGCGTAGTTTTTCGAGTCCGACGAGCGCGTTGGCCATGCGCTTCTTTCCTTCGCTGGTGAAGGGCATGGTTACGACGCCGATGACTAGCGCGCCGCTTTCCTTTGCTGCGCGAGCGATGACGTGCGCGCTTCCCGTTCCTGTGCCGCCGCCCATTCCGCCCGTGATGAATACGAGGTCGGCGCGTTTGAAAAGTTCCCTGATTTCAGCCTCGCTTTCTTCAGCCGCGGCTTGACCAATTTCCGGATTGCTGCCTGCACCGAGTCCCTTGGTTTTCTTTTTGCCGAGGAGAATGCGCTTGTCAGCACGAATTCTTAGTAAGTGTTGCGCGTCAGTGTTCATCGCGACGATTTTTGCGCCCTGGATCCCGGTCTCCATCATGCGTTGTATCGTGTTGCAACCGGCGCCGCCGCTGCCGACGACGAATATTTGTGGCTGGCTTTCTTCGAGGACTTTCGCGAGCTCCTCGTCTTCCGGCGAGAGTGGCTTGCCTGGTTCTCGGATTAGCGTGTTGCGTTTGAGGATTTCTTGCAAGTCGGGCATGGTTGAGATGACTGCCTCCGCGGGCATAAAAAGACCGCGCAAGGCGCGGTTTTTCTCGTGAAGTAATTAAGCGAGGGGGCGTTTAATAAGGCTAATCATTTTTCCGACTCTAAGAACCTCTTCGACAGAGCGTTTTTCCCCAAGAACCATGATTGCCGCGACCAACAAAACCATCCGCGACATCAAGACACTAAAAATTCAAGGAGCCGAAAACGTAGCCAAGAGTGCCGTGAACGCGCTCGCGCAAGAGATGAAGGCTTACGAATCTCGCTCGCGAAACCATTTCTTGAAACACCTGAGTGAAACGACGAAGGCTCTCAGCGCGACGCGTCCCACCGAGCCAGGCATGCGCAACTGGCTGCGAGTCATCGAACAAAAAGCCATAATCGCCAACGAGATGAGCGGTGGAAAGTTGTCGGGCGTGGTGACGCAGGCGGCTCGTGAAATAATTCAAAACGCCGCGCTGAACAAAGCAAAGATCGCGAAGTACGGCGCCGGCCTCATCCCGAAAAATTCTCGCGTGCTGATACACTGCCACAGCTCGACGCTCATGGCCGTGCTGAAAAAAGCGCACGACGAGCGAAAAAACATCACCGTGACTTGCTGCGAAACGCGTCCATTGTACCAAGGCAGAGTGAGCGCTGCAGAATTGTCGAGACACGGAATTCCTACCACGCTTGTTGTTGATGGCGCGGCTAACGCGGTGTTGAAAAAGAGCGACCTCGTCATCGTGGGAAGCGACGCCGTAACTGCCGAGGGCGCTTTGGTGAACAAGATCGGCACGTCGCTCATCGCGCAGGCGGCGCTGGTGCAGGACAAAAAGTTTTACAGCGCGACCGGATTGCACAAGTACGACCCCGCGACGCGCTGGGGCGCAAGCGAACCCATCGAGGAGAGAGACGCCAGGGAAGTGCTTCCTGCTGTAGAGAAGAAAAAAATGCCGCGCGTGAAGGTATGGAACCCGGCTTTCGACGTGACACCCGCAAGCCACGTCACCGCGTTCATCACGGAAGAGGGCGTGTTGACGCCGGGCCGTTTCGCGAGCGCGGCGGAAAAGAAATATTCCTTCAAGGACTAGAGGTTTTTCATAAAAATGGTGAAACTGAGAGCAAAAATTTACGAGATCGAACAAGGACTCAACGTCGTCGTACTCAACGAGAAGCAAGCGGCAGAGATCGGTGTCGATACGCTCGACCGCGTGCGCCTTAGTGCTGATGGGAGAGAGATCGTTGCGGTCGTGAATCACAGCACCGCGTTCGTGAAAACGGGCGAAATATTGCTTTTCGCGGAAGCGGCGCACAACTTGCGCGCTTATCCCAACCAGGAAATCACTATAACCATCGCGCCGAAGCCCGAGAGCTTGCATTTCATCCGCAGAAAATTGGAAGGAAAGAGCCTCACGTGGAAGGAAATTTACGCGATCATTCAGGACCTGCAAGGCGAGAGGCTGAGCAGTGGAGAACTCGCGGCCTTTGTCGCGGCGATCGAGATGAAAGGCATGTCTCCGCACGAAACGTCGTCACTCACGAACGCGATTTTCGAGACGGGAGACGCGTTGTCATGGCCGAAGAAGAAGATCGTCGTTAGCGAGCACAGCATCGGCGGAGTCGCGGGCGACCGCACATCCATGCTCATAGTTCCCATTCTCGCGTCGCTGGGCATCACGATTCCTAAA
>DASYRB010000031.1:0-7692 GCA_036004805.1 Candidatus Norongarragalinales archaeon | reverse complement strand
GAAGCGCAGTTTTTGTTCTCGTGGCGCGCGTAGTTGTTCGCGTTCGCCGAGGTGAAATATCCAGTCAGCGAGTTCTTCCTCGGTGTTGAAGAAGAATATGGGAATTTTCATGTCGATCGCGAGCGACATCATCGCGCCCTGCAGCGCTTTGTGCTTTATGCGTTCGAAAGTCTTGCCGACAATGCAGATGACTGGATGTTCGAAGTTGTGGTTCATTTGCGCGGCCTGCTCGAACAATCTCCCGTCCATGATGCTACTCTCGAAATCGGCAGCCGTCTTGCGTTCCACGACTACGCGTTGTGATAGAATGAAATCGCCAACAAGCAAACGCTTTGAGTGAAGGACCGCGCCCATTTCAACGAGTTTTTCAGCAACCGTGGTTCGGATTTCACGGTCGTCGATGAAGACTTGCACCTTATCGCTTGGCGCGAACTGTACGTGGAAGTGCTGCGATTCTTCTTCAGGTATTGGTTGTCCTTCTAGGTTTTTCTGCAAGGCGGGATCACATGAAGTCGCTCATTGAGCGCTGGTCTCTCGGCTCGTCACCAAAACTAGGCTTTCGTGGCTTTTCTTCCTCTTCTTTCTTCGTCGTCGTGATTTTTTTCTGCATTTTGGCGAGGTGTTCGTGCATTTGTTTCTCTTTGCTGCGAGAAATCCACAAGAACGCCTCGTCCTTCGTTCCTTTCGCCACTAGAACTATGACGCGTCCTACTTTCGCGCGTCCTGCGCGTCCTCTTCTTTGAATTGCGCGTACTTCTGAAGGCACGGCTTCGTAGAAAACGATCAAGTCGACTGTCGGAATGTCGAGTCCTTCTTCACCGACCGAGGTTGCAACGAGTACGTTGTGTTCTTTTTCGCGGAACTGTTCGATGAGCCCTATCTGTTCTTTTTGAGTCATTCCGCCCTCGCCACTGCGTCCGACGAGCATCGCGGCCTTGACTCCCTTGAGCGAGTTCAGCGCCGAAGAGAGTTGACGCGCAGTTTCCCGGTAATGCGAGAAAACGATTACGCTTTCGCCGGCATCGGTGCTTTCCTTGACGATTTTCAGTAATTGTTCGAGTTTGGGGTTGCTTTCGCCCTTCGCAACCATTCTCGCCGCGTCTTCCTCAATGCTTTTCATTCGCGGGTCTTTCGCGAGTGATTCGACGGCTTTGCTTTTCACCTTGCGCGAGTGCAGTGACTGAATGTAGGCGTAAAGCGCTCCCACTCCCTGTGCTTCGAGCAGGTCGATCGCGTGCATCAAGTTGAGCGCGCGTGCCTGCAGTGACAACGCTTGCCACATTGCGGGATTGCGCTTAGCAGCTTGCAGGGCTTTTTCGCGCATGCCGAGCAGTTCGCGTTTGCTTCTTCCGCTCTGAACGAGGCCCATTCGTTGTAACGGCGCGACAGTTTCCACAAGTAGAGCGTCGAGTTCGCGTTTGAGCTTGTTCACGTCCTGCGGCAGGTCGATCATGCGCCATTCGAAGTTGACCTTGTTGATGAATTCCACGACGTCTTCGTCGGTTTCGCTCTTGATTTCGATGTGCTTGACTGCGAGGTTTTCGCAGATCTCTTTGATTTTTTCTCGGTTCGATGACGGCGAGGCAGTGAGGCCCAAAAGGTAAGCGTGTGCTTCTATGGCTTTGCTCGCGACTTCGCCATAAGCATAGTCTCCCACTGCGCGGTGCGCTTCGTCCACCACGACGAGCCCGAAGCCTTTCAGCGAGAGCGCGCCGTGTTTGAGGTCGTTGCGGATGGTTTGCGGCGTGGCGGCGATGACTTGTTTCGAGGCGTAGATGCGTTTGCGTTCGGGCGGCTCGTTTTCGCCAGTCACGACTTCGAATTCTTCTTCTGGCAGCGCGAGAATTTCTCTGAGTCGTTTGATTTGTTGTGCGGCGAGTGGTTTGGTGGGTGCGAGGAATAGGATTTTCGCGTTCGGCTTGTCCTTGAGGACTGCGGCGGCGACGAGTGCTGCGACGATGGTTTTTCCGAGCGCGGTCGGCATGACGAGGAGGCCGTTTTTGGCGTTGTGAAGGTTTTCCGCGGCTCGCACCTGGTATTCTCTGGGTTCGAAGGATCCGGGGCGAACGGGGAGGCCTTGCAGGAAAGTCATGGTTTGTGCTCTTTTGGGCTGTTTACGGTCGCTGGAGTTGCTTTTTGTCGGTTCGGGGTAGCGGAAATCTTTTTAACTGGAACGCGCTTTTTAGGTGTTCGTAAGGAGAAACGTTTTCGAATTCTTGGTGAAAAATTTCTAAATGACCGATATTACCGACCTGCCTCTCGCGCCCGTCGAGCGACTCATCCGCAAAGCAGGAGCTGAGCGTGTTTCACCCGATGCAGCGAGCGCGCTCGCTGACGTTCTTGAGGAGGCGGCGCAGGACATTTCTCAAAAAGCAGTACAGCTCGCCAAGCACGCCGGCAGAAAAACAGTAACGGCTGACGACATCAAACTAGCAAGCCGAAGCTAGAAACTCATTTTCAAATGGCTGGAAAACTCAGCGTAATGTTTTCGGGATACTCGGGCTACTGGGACCCAAAATACAAACCGACCGGTGACGACCTTGTTTGCACGTTCCGCATTACTCCCGCGAAGGGGATCAAGTTTCGAATGGCTGCGGAAAGCGTCGCTGGAGAAAGCAGCGTGGGCACGTGGACGGAAGTGAAAACGAGCACTGCGCGGATTCGCAACACGCTCGCGCCGAAAGTCTTCTGGACCGACGAGAAGAAAGGCCTCGCGAAAGTCGCTTATCCTTCCGATCTTTTCGAGCCGGGCAACGCGCCACAGATCTTGAGCAGCATTGCTGGAAACATTTTCTCGGTCAAAATCATTGACGGTTTGCGTCTCGAGCACTTTGACTTGCCGAAAGTGATTGCTCAAAAATTCAAAGGACCCGCGCACGGCATTCCCGGCATTCGTAAATTCTTCAAGCAACCCAAAAGACCATTGTGCGGCACGATCGTCAAACCCAAGCTCGGATTGACGGCTAAGGAACACGCTGAAGTCGCTTACCAGTGTTGGACCGGCGGCCTGGATTACGTGAAGGACGATGAGAACCTCACGTCGCAGCCTTTCAACAAGTTTGAAGAACGCGTCATCCGCGTTTTGGACATGCGTGACAAGGCGCAAGAACAGACTGGCGAAAAGAAGCTCGCGATCCTTAACGTCACCGCGCCAGCGAGCGAAATGATGAGACGCGCACAGTTCGTAAAGGACCACGGCGGAGAGCTCGCAATGATCGACATCATTACTGCCGGTTATGGCTGTTTGCAGGAGTTGCGAAATACCGGAATGATTCTTCACGGGCACCGCGCGATGCACGCGGCGTTCACGCGCAACCCGTTGCACGGTGTTGATTTCAGCGCGATGGCGATGCTCGCGCGATTCAGCGGCATCGACCAGCTACACGTCGGAAGTTTCAACGTCGGCAAGATGGCTGAAGGTGGAGAAGGTGGTGACGAGCGCTCGCAGAAAGAACTCGAACGACCACTTTTCGGTTTCAAGCCAGCAATGACGGTCTGCAGCGGCGGCTTGCACCCGGGAATGGTTCAACAATTAGTCGCCAAAGCGGGAATGGACATCGTTATCCAAGGCGGTGGCGGCGTTCACGGACACCCACGCGGCAGCCACTACGGCGCGATGGCCATGAGACAAGCCGTTGAAGGCACGGCGAAAGGAATTCCGCTCGCAAAATACGCACAGTCACACAAAGAGCTCCAGGAAGCGATCAAGCAGTGGGGCTATACTGACGTTCACGGAAACACCGCATACATCGCATAAGCGCAACGCCCGCGTCTCTCCCTTTTTCGCGCGCGTGTTTCTAAGAAAAGACAACTCCCAAGGAGTTTGAAACGAGTTTTTGCACGCAGCCAAGATCGTGATAGCTGCAGCGCTCTTCCTCGCCGTCATTGGTTCGGGAAAAGTTGCGGCCTATCAAGGAACGTTCTATCCCTTCCTTCCCGCATTCGCTTCCAACAACTCCCTGCAATGGATACCGGACGGTTCTTACGGCGGCTCGACCGACTGGACCGGTTCACTTATGCGAATCGATTACGCACAAAACGGCACGCCGCTCCGCACGGTCGTGGAACAGACCGCGCCAGAGAGCTACACCTTCAACCATTTCCTGTGCACGGAGTGGATTTCGAACAACTGCAAGAAGTGGCAGGGCAGCGAGTCTCGCGACAACGTCGCGTTCTGGGGCACTTGGACCTGCACGATGCGCAACGCCAGCGAGTGTTCTCGATGGACGGGCAGCAACGGCGGCTTGAACGGGTTCACGTACAAACACTACGACTGCAGCTCGTTCAACCAAACTCTCGGCGTTTGCCAGCAATGGCAAGGCAGCGACATCGAATACGGAGGCTTCACCTACTCCGGATGGAGTTGCGGCGCAATGCAGGGAAATGCTTGCACTCAATGGAACGCGATGCAGCCGCTGATCGTTGACTCGTTTCACACGTGGCTGGTTTGGAACAGCGTCGGTGCGAGTACGCAGTTCGCAGCGTTGTTTTCGCAGCCATCACAACAAAACGCGACAGTCGGAAACCCAGTGAGCTGGCTTGTGAACGTTTCAGGATTCCACAACGGAACCTGCAACTATTCTGTTCCCGCAGGTGCTGAAAACTTTTCAGTATTCGATGACAATGGCACGTCTGTTGCCGACGCGAGCTCTTGGAACTGCGATTTTTCGCAGCACAACTACACACTGCAGTTCAACACATCCGCAATCACGATAACACAAGAATGGTCGCAGGATGAAAACAAGCAAAGCAACCTCTCAACACAATTCGTCACTGGAAGCTTGCGCTTTGAGAACGTTGCGAACTTGAGCGTCCAAAACGCGTCGTGGAACGTTTGTCTTGCCGGTTTCTACTGTGAACCAAGTGCTGGAATCGTTAACGTGCCGGCCGCGGGCATCGTGACGGTTTCACAGCAAGGTTTGGGCGATGTGTTGCAGGAACAATCCACGATTGTGATCGATTCTAACTGGACGTTGTTCCTCGACGTTTCCAACTCGGCCAACATTTCCTTCCACAACATCGCAATAAGCGCTAGTGCTGCCACGGGTTTGAATTATTCGCTCGAGAAACGGAATGGCTCCTGGCAGTCGGCAAGTTTCAACGAAACCAACAACGCGTTTTCTTGGAACGCGGACATCGATGCGATTGGAAGTGCAGAATTCAGGTTGACCGCACAACTGCCCGTACCAACACCATTACCCACGCCGCCCGCGGCATCGATAACCCCAACACCAACTGCCACTTCTACGCCGGTACCGGTCGCCACAAACTCGCCAACACCCACTCCATACACTACTACAACTCCGAAACCGACCGTCGCGCCACAGCCCACTGTTTTTCCAAAGGCAAATCAAAACAACAGTGATCAGAATGTTTTGCCAGTGGACGTGTTTGATGATGGAAAAGATTTTTCGACGAACACGCCGACGCCCAGGCCCTTGCAAGATTCTGGCAAAACAAGCGCTACCGGGTGGATCGCGGGAATGTTGAGCAATCCCTTGTGGCTCTTGTTCCTTGCACTTTTGCCTTTGCTGTGGTTCTGGATCAGGAAGCGCGAAGAGAAAGTGACTTTGTTGAAGTTCTTCGAGAACGGACGCGTCGTGCTCTTAGCCACCAACACTAAAGCGGATGCTTTGAAGGTCGAAATCGAAGACGTCGTGCCTTCAGCCGTGCGTGTCGATGCTTGGAGTGAAACGCCTGCGCTGTTCGAGGACACGATTCTTGGATGGCACCTGGTTTGGAGCAAGAAGGAATGGAAGAAAGGCGAGCAATGGAGAATAGAGTACGCCTTGGAGGGAGATGCTCAAGATCTGGCGGCTGCTAGAATTCGCGGATTTCTGGGAGAGAAAGAGTTCGTCATCGATAGCGCAGAGTTGAAACTACCCAACGCGCTTCCGCAGGAAAACACAAAGAGCGCTGATTTGTTCGAGGGATAGTTCACGCACTTTCTTCTCCGCAAACTCGTGGCCCTTGACCATGTCGCGAAGCTCGCTCTTTTCCTTCTTGAACAAGTGAGCACTGTGCACGAGCGCATTGCGGACGGTCTGGTTCTTGTGCTGAAACAACGCGTTCACCAAGCCAGCATCGACCGGCACGGGCTTCGCCTTTCGCTTGAGGAGAACGACGACACTGTCAACGCGCGGCATCGGAGAAAAAGCGAAACGCGGCACGGTCAAGGCGAGGCGAGCGTCCATCTTGCTCTGCACCATGACGCTCAAACGCGAGTAATCACTGCGACCCGGTCTTGCGAACAAGCGTTCGCCGAACTCTTTCTGCACCATGAGCACCGCGAGCTCGACGCTCTTCGTCTCAATAATCTTGAAAAGTAATGGCGAGGAGATTTCGTAAGGAATGTTTCCAAAGACGTTCTTGGAACCGGAAAAATCGTGATCCAGCGCGTCGGTCATCACGATCTCGACGTTCTTCAAGTGACCCGTGTTGGCACGAAGCGATGGCAACAGAGAATCATCGAGCTCTAGCGCGACCACTTTCTTTGCCCGCGACGCGAGTTGCTTGGTCAATGCGCCGGTTCCCGCGCCGACTTCCACCACTGCTTCTTTTTTGGTAAGTAGTGCTGCGATGTTTTTCGCTATTCCTTCATCAATCAAAAAATGCTGGCCAAGTCTAGCGCCCATAACAGTGTTTGGTGGGAATAATTGTTAAAGCGTCGTGCGCAAAGCTTTTCCACATGTCGAAGCTGGAAAAATTCTTCAAGACCGGAAACCCGCGACTCGTAATTGATCACCTTAGGCGCGTGAAAAACATGCGCGCAGTGATGCATGCTCTCGATCACGAAGACTGGAACGTCATTGAAGCAGCGCACAGCGCTTGGCTGCGTCTTTATGACTGGAGAAAAAGAGCGCCAGTGGCAGATTTGTTGAAGCTGCTTCGAAGTGAAATTCCTCATTCTAGCGCGCAATCTGTTGCGAGGCAAATGTTGTCAGAATCCAGGGCTGAAGATCTCGCGCCTCACGCGGAACAAATAATTATGATGGCACGAAGCCAAGACTTCTACACAGAGCGAGAAAAAATTTATGCCGCGGTAGAAAAACTCGGCGAAAAAGCGATACCGCAATTATCTTGGGATCTTGCTAATACGCACGTGCCCAACGAGCTAACTGCACAACTAACGAAAGAAACATTGCAAAAAATTCTTGACAAGCTTCCTCCTGAAAGACGCGAGGAAATACAAAAAGAATACGGCGAAGACATTATTGCAAAACTAAAGCTTCGCGGAATAAAACTAACCGTCTAGCGCCTTGGCGGGAATCGGTCTCTGAATGGTGGTCTTCCGCCGCCATAGCCGCCGCCGTAGCCGCCGTGTCTTTCTTCTTCTGGCGCTGCGGGCGCTTTTGCGAATAAGTAGTACTTCGCCTCGCCCTTGAGCTCTTCAACTATTCTCTGTACGATCAGGTCTTCGGGGTTTCCCAGGTGTGCAACGCGTGCTGAAATGTCGTGAAAACTCTCGAACGGCTTTTTTTCGCGCGCGTCGAGAATGTCTTGCAAGTGCTTCTTTCCAATACCTGGAATGTGTTCGAGCGTGTGCGAGCGGATGTTGATCGCTCCGGCTCGGTTGAAAAAGTTCACGAAGTCGGGCTCGCGGCTCTTGACGATCTGTCGAACGATGGGTTCGAGTTCTCTCTGTGAAGAACCGGTGAGGTCCATGTATCGAATCCTGCCTTTGACGAGGTC
>DASYRB010000030.1:0-7757 GCA_036004805.1 Candidatus Norongarragalinales archaeon | reverse complement strand
CTCGCTCACTTCGGAAACCTCGAAAAAATATTCGGCGCGCGAGAAAAAGACCTACAAAAAGTCAAAGGCATCGGAAAAGAGCGCGCAAAAGAGATCAGGAGACTGCTCGAGACGCGGTACAAAAGCGAATAATTCTACTGAGCGATCTGGTAGCTTTCGAAAAACTTTTTCGTCGGCTTCAACAAACGCGTCAAACCCTTCCTTTCCGCAGTCACGTACTGTTTTTCCTTTAGTTCTGTTACGTATTGGTAAATTTCTCCTCTGAAATAGTGCTTGAGTTCGCTCTGCAATATCATGCCTTTCTTCGCGACCAAAGCAAGTATGCGGGTGGCTTTTCTCGAGAGTTCGACCTCGCGCGATAACTTCGCGACGGGTGCGAGGAATTGTGGTTTGATCTGCAAGCTCGCCGCGCCATTCTCCACTACTAGCTGTACGGCGCCGTCGTTGCTTTCGTATTGTTTTTGCAGGACGTGAACGAGGCGGCTGGCTTCTTTGACGGATGTTTTGGCGATGAGTGCGAGTTCTGCGGCCATCATGGGCTTGTTGCTGAGGAATAACGCGGCTTCGATTACTTTCAAGGGTTCGAGTTTTTCATTCGTAGGCGCAACTTCAGGCAGGATGGGTTTGAGTTCGGGAATTTCTTGCTTCGCAAGTTCCGTTTCTTCAGCATCGGCAAGTTCGCCTGTGGATTTGATGCTCGTGTTTTCCAGCGCGCCCTGCGGCTGTGGATTTTCACCGCTTGGTGTTTCGTTACCTTCTTCGTCTCCATCGAAGTCGCCAACCGCGTCTTGTTCCGGTCGTATTTCTTCTTCCTCGATGACGAACCTTGCCTTGCCCATTTGTAATCGCTATTACAGCCTTCGGGCGGTTTTAATAACTCTCGCCGACCTAGAAAGCAGTGGCAGCGAGCAGAAAATCTCGTTGACTAAACGCGCCACGGAATCGCGACTGCGACTGGCGTTCAAGAAAGAGTTGAAAATCTAAGAAATGGCTACTGAATTCCTCATCCCCCAAGAAAAATACCTCGAAGCCGGAGCACACATCGGCACCAAAACGCAAACCGGCGGCATGCGACCATTCATCTACAAGCGACGCGACGACGGACTGCACGTTCTCGACCTCAAAAAGCTCGACGAACGCATGAAACTCGCGGCCGACTTCATCTCACGCTACGACCCCAAAAAGTTGTACGTAGTAGGAAGCAAAGACAACAGCGTTCGCGCAGTGAAAAAGTTCTGCGAAGTAGTCGGCTGCAACGGCATCGCTGGCAGATTCACTCCAGGAAGATTCACGAACCCCGCGAGAACAGACTTCGTCGAGCCAGGAATCGTACTAGTAGTCGATCCGGGAGTCGACCGACAATCGGTGCGTGAGGCTTTCGAGCTCAACATTCCAGTCGTCGCTTTCTGCGACACCAACAACACCGTTCGCGGCGTCGACCTCGTCGTGCCCACCAACAACAAAGGCAGGAAAGCCATCGCGCTTTTGTTCTGGATTTTGGCTCGTGAGTTGCTGAAGAAGCGCGGCGCGATCAGTGTGAACGAAGAATACCAATACAAAGTCGAGGACTTCGAAGCATAAGATGCGCGAAATGCGTTTCGCGGGCAAACTATATCCCGCAGACAAAGCCAAAGCGGAAGAAGCACTCGCGCAATTCGAAGCACTCGCACAACCGCCCGGAATCACCGCGCGAGTTCCTGCAATAATCTCGCCACACAGCGCTTGGGACGTCTGCGGCACCACCATTGCGACAGCTTTCAAAGCGCTCAAGCACAAGCCTCCCGAGATTGTCGTGATCGTTTCACCCACGCACGAATCACAAGAAGGCATCGGCTTGTCGCTGGAAGACTGGGAAACACCGCTCGGCATCGCGAGAACGGACGCGAAAAGCGCCCGCGCACTCCTCGAACACTCCGACTTTTTGCAAGTCAATGAAGAATTGAACAAGATGGAGCAAGGCAACGAAGTCATCCTGCCGTTCGTTCAACACTTTCTGCCTGAAGCGAGCGTCGTGAACATCGTTCTTGGCCTGCAGAGCCTCGAGGTCGCGAAAGACATCGCCGGCGCCGTTTTTGCGGCGGAAAAAGCGCTGAAAAAACCGTTCGCACTCGTCGCCAGCAGCGACCTTTCGCACTTCGAAGACGTTGAGAAAGCGCGAGAGAAAGACATGAAACTATTGGAACCAGTAAAGCGCCTCAACGCGCGCAGCTTTTTGAAAAGAATTCACCAACTTGAAGCCACGCCTTGCGCGCCGGCAGCGATTTCGGCCGCGGTCGAGTTCGCGCGTTTGAAGCACGCAAAGAAAGGCAAGTTGTTGCAATTCACAAACAGCCCGCTAAGCCCCGACGACCCGCGCGTCACGGACTACGCCGCGATCGCCTTCGCCTAAAAAATGAAACAACACCTGACAGTAGGCGGCTATTTGGTTCATGATGGAAGAGTTTTGCTCATTCACCACGCAAAACTGGACAAGTGGCTTCCGGTAGGCGGACACGTCGAGGAAGGCGAACTGCTTGACGAAGCGATCAAGCGCGAATTTCAAGAAGAAGTGAATATTGCGATCGAGCTGCCGCAGCTCGAGCCCGTGAATTACCTCGGCGCGAAACAGCTCGCGACGCCTTTCCACAGCAACATTCACAACGTCGGCGACCACGACCACTCCTGCATTTACTATCTCTGCACGTCGAAGAATCCTGAAGTGAAAATCAACAACGAGCTCAAGGGTGCGAAATGGTTTTCGCAGGAAGACTTGCTGAAGGAAAGCATTCCGAGTGATGTGCGTGCCGAAGCCCTCAAAGCGCTGGAGCTCGCGCGAAAATTCTTCTAAAAAGAAAAAGCAGAGTGGGGGCGGGAGGTTGCAGACCAAAAACTATTGCGGGAAAATGCCTCCGCGGGGGTTTGCTGCCTTTCTCCACGTCCCCCACTGCCTCAATCCCTCAAATCGAATTGAGCGGAAATCATCACGAACAGATGCCCGTTCGCAAATGCAACAAAACCGCGAGGCTTTAAACGCGTTCCGAAACCACTGCACAGAAGTACACAACTCACAACCAATGACAACCCCTGGCAGCACAAAGAAACCCACCAAACCCGGCATTCGTGGATTGCCGAAAAACGGGTCGTGGGGCGTCGATTTAAAATGGTTATTCGCCACTTTTAGTTTCTATACCTTCGACAGTTCAAGGGGTTGTATGCCTGAATGTCCGTACTAGAACGAGTTGACTCTCCGCAAGACGTCAAACAGCTTTCGCTCATCGAGATGGAAGAACTCGCGAAAGACATACGCGAGTCCCTAATCGACGTCATTTCAAAGAACGGCGGACACTTGACGCCCAACCTGGGAGTCGTCGAAATGAGCATCTCGCTCCACAAAGTGTTCGACAGCCCGAAAGACAAGATCATCTTCGACACCTCACACCAATCATACGTCCACAAGCTGCTCACGGGACGCAAAGCCAACTTCCCGACCCTTCGACAATACCAGGGATTCAGCGGATACCAGGAAAGAAAGGAAAGTATTCACGACCCATGGGGCTCGGGACACGCAAGCACTTCGATCTCGGCCGCTGTCGGTTTTGCGCAAGCGCGCGACCTGCAAAAGCAAGACTACAACGTCATCGCCATCATCGGCGACGGCGCGCTCACCGGCGGCATGGCCTTCGAAGGACTCAATTACTTGGGCGACAAGGGCATGAACGTCATCGTGATACTCAACGACAACAAGCTCGCCTACACGCCAACGCCCGGCGGACTCGCGGCATACACGAACCGCCTCTCTGAACACAACAAGATCTTCAAATCTCCAATTTTCACGCAGGTGCGCAGCGACATCCACTACCTGCTCGATCGCACGGCGAAAGACGACCAACGCACGCTCGAGGTCATCGGCAGACTGCGCGAAGCCGCCCTCAGCGTCTTGAGCGCCGGAATCGTTTTCGAAGAACTCGGATTCACTTACATCGGACCAGTCGACGGACACAACACCGGCCTGATGATCGAGACGCTCGAAAAAGCCAAAGCCATGACCGGACCCGTCCTCATCCACGTACTCACCACGAAAGGCAAAGGCTACGAGCCAGTCGAGGGAGACAAGGACAGCGACCTCGGAAAATGGCACGGAGTCGGCGCATTCGACCCAGAAAACGCCGAGTTCATGAAAAAGGCAGGCGCGCCACCCGCATGGAGCGCGGTGTTCGGCAAAAAACTCGCCGAGCTCGGCAAAGCCAACGAAAAAATCGTCGCCGTAACTGCAGCAATGACTCTAGGAACGGGATTGCAAACATTCCGCGACGCGTGCCCCGAACGATTCTTTGACGTGGGAATTTGCGAACAACACGCCGTAACGTACTGCGCGGGAATGGCCGCGGGCGGACTCAAGCCATTCGCAACCATTTACAGCACTTTCTTGCAGCGCGCGTGGGACCAAACCATCCACGACGTCTGCCTCCAAAACCTCCCCGTCACGTTCTGCATGGACCGCGCCGGACTCGTCGAAGACGGACCCACCGCTCACGGAGTATTCGACATCGCATTCATGAGAATGGTGCCCAACATGACTGCAATGGCGCCAGCTTTCGCGACCGAACTCGAACAAATGTTGGATTTCGCCGCAAAGTTCAACGCGCCAATCGCAATGCGCTACCCGCGAGGAGAAGCCACCGCATCTCCGACGCCCGTTCCACCAATACAGCTCGGAAAAGGATTCATCGTCCAGGAAGAAGGACACGACGTCGCACTCATCGGTTACGGCGCAATGGTGAACACGGCCATGCAAGCCGCAAAACTGCTTTCAGAAAAAGGAATCAAGGCCACCGTCGTCAACGCTCGATTCGTCAAACCACTCGACGAAAAACTCATCCTCGACGTCGCAAAGAAATGCGGCAAAGTCGTCACCATAGAAGAGGGAGTCGCGATGGGCGGATTCGGAAGCGCGGTAGCCGAACTGCTCGAACGCGAACAAGCCAACGCGAAACTCAAGATATTGGGAATCCCGGACCACTTCGTAGAACACGGAAAGGAAAGCATCCTTCGCGAAAAAGTCGGCCTACACCCCGCAGGAATCGCGGCCGCAGCAGAAGCGCTCGTGCACGGAAAAACACCAACGCCCTCGCCAGCAGGACACACCACTTCCAGAGCTTAAATACTCAATGAGCACTCTCAAGGGCTGCGCCAAAATCAACCTGTCACTAGACATTCTCGGCACTCGCTCTGACGGCTTCCACGAAGTATCCACAATCATGCAGCCACTCGAGCTCTGTGACGAAATCACGATCCAGCCACACCAAAACATCAACGTCTCCTTCTCAGACGCACGCATACCGAACGAAAACACTGTAACGAAAACGGCGAAAGCGTTCCTCGCGCACGTCAAAAGCAAAAAAGGAGCGCACGTGCGAGTGCAGAAAAACATTCCACTCGCCGGCGGCCTTGGCGGCAGCAGCGCAGACGTCGGACCCACGCTCGTCGGACTCAACAACCTCGCGCGCAGCGGCTACGACCGCGTCGAGCTCACAAGAATGGCCGGCAGCGTCGGAGCTGACGCCGCATTCAGCGTACAAAACAAGCTCGCACTATCAACAGGCAAAGGCGACAAGCTGAAACTCCTCGCGCCAATGCCACAAATCGGCATCGTAATCATCGAACCCAAGCTCGACTACCTCGGCAAATCGAAAACGAAAAACGCTTACGCACTCTTCGACGCGCACGCAAAACGACACTCGCAAAAACAAACAACGAAGCAAGTTCTCGACTCTTTCAAACAAAAAGACTGGAAACACACGAGCAAGTTCCTCGGCAACGCCTTCGAACCAGTAATTTTCCACAAATACCCACTACTCGCACAACTCGCCGGATCGCTCGTACGCAACGGATGCTACACTGCACATTTGTGCGGCGCAGGGCCGTGCGTCTACGGGGTTTGCGAAGTTTCCGAAACCAAAAAAATCGCGCAAGCCGTCTCGAAAGAACGCGGCGTTGCTGCGGTAATTCCAACGAGGACTCTGAAATGAAAAGAATCGCAATTCTCGGCAGCACAGGCAGCATCGGTACACAGACGCTAGATGTAATCAAGCACCACCCGAACGACTTCAAAGTAGTCGCGCTCGCGGCGAACGGTGACGACGAGCTCGTCGAAAAACAAGCACGCGAGTTCGGAGTCGAGCGTGTTGCATTAACGAACGAAGACGCCGCCGAACGCTTGCGCAAGCGACTCAAAAACGTCGACGTAATTTCCGGCCCCAACGCGCTTTCACAAATCGCGACTCACGAAAAAGCCGACACAGTAGTCACAGCCGTCGTCGGCGCAGTTGGAGTGAAACCAACGATTGACGCGATTCGCGCAGGCAAAAACGTTGCACTGGCTAACAAAGAAACACTCGTCGCGGCCGGCGGACTCGTGATGAGCGAAGTGAAAAAACACGGCGTAAAGCTCACGCCAATCGACAGCGAACACTGCGCACTCTTCCAATGCTTGAATGGCGAAAACGCGGCGCGCGTCAAGAAACTCATACTTACCTGCAGTGGCGGTCCTTTCCGCGACGCGAAAAACCGCGAAGAACTCGAAAAAGTCACTGTCGAAGGCGCTTTGAACCACCCGACGTGGAAAATGGGCGGCAAGATCACGATCGACAGCGCGACACTCATGAACAAAGGACTCGAAGTGATCGAAGCGCACTGGCTTTACGGCGTTCCTTACGACAAAATCGATGTCGTGATCCACCCGCAGAGCATTGTTCACAGCGCGATCGAGTTCGTCGACCACTCAATAATGGCGCAAATGGGCAACCACGACATGCGACTCATGATCCAATACGCACTCTCGCACCCAGAAAGACTCGAGGCACATTATCCGGGAATGGATCTCGCCGCTATCGGCGTGTTGAATTTCGACAAGCCAAAATACGACCACTTCCCCTGCCTCTCTTACGCTTACGAATCTGGAAAGAAAGGCGGCACCGTGACTGCAGTGATGAATGCGGCGAACGAGATCGCCGTCGCGCACTTCCTCGCAGGAAAAATAGGCTTCATGGACATTCCGCGCACGATCCGACACGCGCTCGACACGCATGTAGTAAAAGAAGCGAACACGCTCGAAGCGGTTCTCGAAGCGGACGCGTGGTCTCGCGCGGAATCGGAGAAGTTTCTTTCAAAAACACCGGCTGGACACAATGTATAATTCCACAAAAACCATAAGAACTAAGCCCAAGGAGGTCGTTACCAAGCCATGATGGAAAACTACTCGCGACACAAAACGATCGGCGTACGCGTCGGCAAAGTACGCATCGGCGGAGGCTCACCCATCGTCGTCCAATCAATGACTAATACGGACACTGGAGATGTGAATGGCACGGTCGACCAAATCATCGCGCTTCACGAGGCGGGCAGCGAACTCGTACGCTTTACAGTCAAAGACGATGAAGGAGCAATCGCCACACCACTCATCAAAAAGGAACTCATCAACCGCGGCTACGGCGACATCCCACTAGTAGGAGATTTTCACTACAACGGCGACAAACTACTCACCAAGTACCCGGCGCTGTGCGAATCGCTTGACAAGTTCCGCATCAACCCGGGAAACGTCGGCTTCGGAAACATGCACGACACCAACTTCGAAACCATGGTGAAGAAGGCGATCGAGTACGACAAGCCAGTACGCATCGGCGTCAACGGCGGATCACTAGACCAAATCGTCCTCACCAAACTCATGGACGACAACACGAAAGCCGCCGTCCAAAAAACCGCGGACGAAATTTTCTTGG
>DASYRB010000029.1:0-9811 GCA_036004805.1 Candidatus Norongarragalinales archaeon | reverse complement strand
CGGACAATTCATCGAGACGCTAAACGTTTTGAACACTACGCTCATCGCGCTCGTCGCAATCGCCACCGCACTATTGCTCGTAATGCTCGTGTATCGCGCGAAAGCAACCGCCGAAACACGCCCGGAAGCCGGACTCGCTGGCGCGTTTCTCGGCGCGTTCGCTTCGGCGTGCCCTTTCTGCCAGCCGATCTGGCTCGCGTGGCTCGGGTTCGGAGGCAGCATCGCCGTGCTCGCCGACTACAGCCTTCCGATCTCTCTTGCTTCGCTCGCGCTTCTCGCTTGGGGCGTGCAGAACACCGGCAAAGCGATCGCTTCAAAAACATGCGGACCCAGAAGCCCAGCGTTCAAAAAACAGTGAAAAAACAATGGCTGCCATTCCATACCTGATCGCTTTCGCGCTCTCGATGGCCGGACTCGGCGTCGCGATCTGGTACTTTTTCCAGCACGCGCGAAAACTCAGCAACATGTGCTGCATGATGGGCGGAATGGTTTTCGGCACCGTGCCAGGACTCATCGCTGGCGCGATGTACTCAATCCCAGGCAGCGATTACGTTGGTGGAATGATCGTCGGCACAACCGTCGGAATAATCATCGGCGCACCCATGGGCCGCTTCGGAGGCGGCTTGGGAAGAATGGAGGGAGTGATGGGCGCGGTGATGGGCGGAATGATGGGAGGAATGCTTGGCTACATGGCTCGCTTCTTCAACGTTACGCTCTTCATGCAGTACTTCCTCATCGCCATGATGCTGCTCGCGCTCGAAATGACTTACGTCGTGCACAAAGAGGCGCCCATCGAGAAGAAAGAAAAATACCCAACAATGCTCATGGCGCTTCAAGTGCTGTTGTTCGTGCTCGCGCTCGCGAGCACTTTGATTCTCGACTTCTCCGTCGTGTAGAAAAAAACTAGCGCGTTTACTTCTTGCCTTTCTTCTCTTCAACAGCTGGCGCTGCAGCGGCTCCAACTGCTCCCGGCACTGGCGCGGCTCCCGCGGCTGGCGCGACTTCCGCAATCGGCTTGATTTCTTCGATCTTCTTCATCTCTACCACGTGAGTAACGATGGGCGCGGGTCCTTGGACGAGCTTGTATTCGCCGCTCATCTTCATGCGTCCTCTGCGGTAGGCTTCTTTGACTGCGGGGAGGTCTTTGGTGTAGCACAAGATTCGAATGATTGGTTCTCCGTTGTGAACGTGAGCCGCACGTCCCTTGACTTTGCCGAAGGCAAGCTTCATGCCCTTCGAAATGCGGTCGGCACCGGCCACTCCACCCATGACGTGTTCGCGCAGGATGAAGTGTGGGAACTTCATGATTTTGAAAAAGTAATTGCCAGGAAGAGAAAGTTCGAGCTGTTTGTTGATTGCTTGGCGAGCGCTTTCGAGCGAGTTGTCGCGCAGAGACCAGCCCCCGACCGCAATGAGGTCCAGTGCCAAATCGTATTGTTTGAGCGTGCCCATGTCGAACTGTCGAATCTTCGTTCGCGGCGCTCCCTTGATGTAGCTCTTGCGTGGCCTTCGCTGCGATAGACGAGTCCAGTTTTGTCCTTTGATCTCGCGCACGACGCGCGCTGGTCTTAAAGCCATTTTGTTAGAGTATCACGAGGTTCTGCGAGAAGTAGAAACACTTTCGCTTAGTTATTTTTGTGACGGGGGCGTTATAAAAGAGCTACGCTTCCAGCCCGTCCAGCATCTCGCAAGCCCTACATACTTTCTGCGACGAAGGCGCTCCACAATCCTTGCAAAACAAGAGCAAAACCTTCGATGCTTCATCGCTCTTCAACTGTTCTTTCAACTGCAAAAACGAGTTGAGCAATCTGAACTTCGTACCCGGATACTTCTCCTCCTGCTCGTTCAGGTACTTCTTCACGTCCTGCCTCAAGCCCTCGTTGCTGTAAGGACACTCGGCGCGATGATACGGCAGCGAGTTCAGCTCGCAGTAAAGAGCCGCTTCTCGCTCGGGAACGTAGACGAGCGGGCGCACGCGCGGCACGAGCTTCTCGTTGTCTAGATCGTTATCCCATTGCGCGATTCTTTTCACCTCTCCACGCATCAAGTTGAGCATCATAGTTTGCGCCGCGTCGTCAGCATTATGACCCATCGCGAGCTTGTCGCAGCCGAGGTCGAAAGCGGCCTTGTTCAACGCGCTTTTTCGAAACACGCCGCAGTAACTGCAGCTCCTCTCGACGCGCAAAGGGTTCGACATCACCTCATCCATTGAGGTGTCGAACATTTGCTTGTAACTCACGACGTGCAGCGGGAGCCCGAGCGAGTCGCAAACGGCTTGAGCCTTCGGGATTGCTTCGTTGCGATAGCCAGCAATTCCCTCGTCGATCAGTATTGGTACGAGTTCGACGCCTTTCGCGTCAGCATTCTGCGCCAGGGAATGCAACAATGCCGCGCTGTCTTTTCCGCCGCTCACGGCGACGCCGATTCGTTGTCCTCTTTCGAAGCCGCCTTGTTCTTTTATCGCGCGGGCGACGCGGTTGCGGAAGACGCGGAGGAAGCATTCGCTGCACCAGTCAGTGTTCGTGTACTTGAATCGAGCGACGGCTTCTTTGCCGCAGTCGGTGCAGTTCGTCATCGCGATTAATAATCTGGCAGAACGAGGTCTTAATGAGTTATGGTTCTAGAGCTACTTTCAGCGTTCGAACAAACCACCACGCTTTACGTCACGACGCTCATGACGCAGTACGGCGGTCTCGGCGTACTCGTCGGCATGTTTCTCGAAAGCTCCTTCGTCCCGATTCCTTCAGAATTCATTCTCGCCGGCGCCGGCGCGTTGGGAATTCCGATCCTCATCGTCGCTGTCTACGGCACTATTGGAAGCACGCTTGGAGGAATCCTTGGTTACGCGATCGGAAAATACGGCGGACGTCCAGTCGTGGACAAGATCGGCCCCTATCTTTTGCTGACGCCGGAGAAAGTTTCTCGCGTCGAGGAAAAAACAAAGAAGTACGGTTTTTGGGGCGTGCTCGTCGCACGCTTGATTCCATTCATCCCATTCAAAGTCTTCAGCATCGCGAGTGGACTCGTGCACCTCGACTTCAAGAGCTTCGTCATCGCGACGCTCATCGGCACTTTCCCACGCGCCCTCCTGCTAGCCTACGTCGGCAGTGAGATCGTGAAGTATGGCAACTTGTTCTGGACCGTGATCATCGGCGTGATCGTCGCAGTCATCGTGCTTTACTTTGCGAACAAGCAGTTCCACTTCTTCGGCAAGCCGGGCGCGATGGAAGAGAAAAAAACTAGCCGCCGAAAATAATCCCAACAAGCTCGACGCGGTCGCCATCACTCAAAACCGAGTCCGGATGAGCGATTATTCCGTTCTTCTTCACGATGAACGTCTGCTCATTCACGCTCAACGTGTCAATGATGCTTTGAACCTTGGCACCGCTCGCGCACTCGAAGTCTTGATCTAGGCCGTCTGGTTTCGTGACGCTGATCTTCATCACATTAAATAATGCACAAACGACGATTTTAATCCGACACCTAGATGGCTGAAAAGATAACGAGAAGGAAGTTTCTCAAAGGAGCCGCGGCAACCGCGTTGGCGCTCGCGATTCCACACTTTGCCAAGGCCGGAAGGAAGGGCAAAGTGTTCTTCGAACTAGGCCCTCACGACACTCCGGAACAAGCTCGAGATAAAATACAGAAACGTCTCGACGGCGAGCACAAGCACTTCGTGCTAGAACACGATCCCTACAGCGGCCACGCAATGACCAGCGCGACCGCCAAAGAATATCTGGACGCGATGAAAACATCACAAGACACCACTTTTCAGCTTAGCGCAATGATGACTTTCGGCAAAGAATTTCCCGAAAGCAGCCATCCATACGTCGCTGAAAGAAACCGTTTGATTATTCGCGCCAATCAAGAAGAAGGCAAGCCGCGGTATTTCGTGCACCTGGAACCAGCGAGCCTTGAAGCCGCCAAGCACTACTACGACGCCAGACAAACAATAAGCAAAATGCAGGAAAGCATCAAAAAAGGCGACGGCAAAAAAGCATTGCTGCACTTCCAAAGATACGCGCTGTTGTTCGCAATGCACAACGTCGAAAGAGAAAAAGTCATCACGAAAACCATCCTCGACATCCACAAAGAACACCCCGAATGCGACATCATCGTCGACCTCGGACCGCAACACGACGCGGTCGCGAACGAGATGAGAAGAAAAGGACTGCAAGTCTCCAGCAGAATCGTTCAACCACCACAAACGCCCGCAATCGTCCTGACTCACGCACTCATTCAATCACAAAGAGACAAAACCGAGCGACCCAAACAAGAAGCCTTCGAAAGAGCATTCCTACAAGAACTACTCGTGCCAGAAATGGGAAGCGAAAAAGCAAGCGAAATAATCAACGAAATGAACCACTCCAAACTCGCAAACGTGATGGCGCACCTCAAAAAACGAGGCAAAAACCTGACAGAAAGAGCCGCTCAACTCGTCACGCAGTGAAACCACGCCGAATAAATACGACCATTACCACTTTCAAAGTAATACCAATGTCGGTCAACCGCAATCTCGCGGTCCGGAAGGTGTACTAAATGGGAGCTTTCAAATACATCACGAAAAACTTTCAACAGAGCTACGCACAGCGCTCCGACATCTACCGCGCGCGAATTCAAGCCTGGAGACAAGGCAACACCATCACGCGCCTCGAAAACCCTACCAATCCTCCACGCGCACACTCGCTCGGCTACCGCGCCACTAAAGAATTCGTGATCGCCCGAGTGCGCCTGCACAAAGGAAGATTCCGCAGAGAAGCCACGGACTTGGGACGCAAGCACGGAAACACTCGCAAACACCAACACCCCGGCAAAGAACGCGCCTGGTTCGCCGAAGAAAAATGCGGCCGACGCTTCCCCAACCTCGAACCCATCAACAGCTACTGGGTAGGTGAGGACGGACAGTACAAGTACTTCGAAGTCATCATGCACAACGCGCAATGAAGTACTACGACCTCCACTGCCCCAATCAACTCGAAGAGAAAGCGGCCGAGCTCGGCTGGACCAAAACCATACAACCACGACTCGCAAGGCTCTACAAACACAGCGACCTGCCCCCGCGCACCGGAGAGCTCGTCATCGCTGAAAGCGAAGACCCCGCGCTACTCGTTCACGCGTTGAAAAACACGAACGTCACTGCCGTGTATCCATTTCTCGCCCGCGACCTGCTCAAGAACGACGAACTGTTCCAAACATCTGCCGACTTTGCAAAGCCGTTCGAGATCAGGCTCTACGACCTGCTCAACTCTTCCGGACATTCTCGCGCGCAAGTCATGGCGCGTACGAAAAGCTTCCTCGCGAAAAGCATCAAGCGCAAAGCGCCCTTCATAATCACCAGCGCCGCGAAAACCACTTTCGACCTCAAAACGCCGAAGGAAACGATCACGCTCGCGACGCTCTTCGGACTGACGGAAGAACAAGCTGAATTCTCGATTTCGAAACAGTGCGAAAAAACCCTCGCGACCTTCGAAAAATAAATGATTCACGAAAAAGAGAGACAAATACTCGCCCACATCGAGGCCAAAACGCCACTCGAAGAGCGTGAAGCGAAAGCACTCATCCACGACTCCCTACTGCAAGCACTGGGAGAACACGGCTCGTCGCTCGCTGGCGCGCAACTCAAGGTTTTCGATGCGAAAAAACAACAAGTAGTGATCAAGTGCCGCACCGCACAACTCCAACAAGTTCTCGCGGCCTTTGCGCTTGCGCGGTTCTGGAGAGGCAAAGACGTAGCCATACGCGCCCTCAAGACGAGCGGAACCATTGCGGGCTTGTCTCGTTAGAAAAACGAGTGTTTTTAAGCCGCCTCGACTCCTTTTCTCTTACAAAGAGTCAATTTCCGAGTTTGAGCAAGGATGTCCTCCACAGAGAGGCCCAGGTGCTCACTCATTATAACACAAGCAAAAACACGCGATTCACGTTTCTGAAAACACTATAGGTGGTCTGAGAAAAAATGTATCCCCCGTCTCAAGCGGCTTACGACCGCGCACTGACCGTCTTCTCGCCAGACGGACGTCTCTTTCAAGTAGAGTACGCCCGCGAAGCCGTACGCGTCGGAAGCACGAGCGTCGGCATCACTGGCAAGGACAGCGTAGCACTCGTCGGCGTCAAGCGACTCACCAGCGGACTCGTCGTGCCGGAAAGCCACGAGAAAGTCTTTGTAATTGACAACCACGTCGCCGCCTCGTTCGCAGGACTAGCCGCAGACGCGCGCAAGCTCACGGACGTCGCTCGCGTCGAAGCACAAAAACACCGCCTGACTTACAACGAGGAAATGCCCGTCGAAATGCTATCCAAGAAAGTCGGCGAGCACTTGCAGTTCTACACGCAATACGGCGGAGTACGACCCTACGGCGTATCACTCCTCATCGGAGGAGTCGACGACAAGCCACACTTGTTCGAAACGGACCCGTTCGGACTAACCATTGAATATTACGCTACCGCGATCGGCGCCGGCAAGAAAGCCGTCGAAGACTTTCTCGAGAAGGAGTACAAGCAGGGACTCAAGACGGAAGACGCGATCAAGCTAGGATTCCGCGCGCTCAAGAAAGTCAGCGAAGAAAAACTCACGCCCGAGAACGTCGACGTCGCAGTCATCACGAAAGACCCGAAACGCGTACACATGATGACGCGTGAAGAAATCGCGCAATCGATCGGCGAAAAATAAAAAAACGCAACCAAAATCACTGGCCTCTGATTACGGCTCATGTCAGCAATACAGAACACAATCATCGCGCGTTACGAGAAAGCCGGCGAAAAGTTCGAAATACTCGTCGACCCCAAACTCGCCTACGACTACAAAACGGGCGTCAAGAAGGATTTGAACAACGTCCTCGTTTTCGAGGAAGTCTTCAAGGACGCGAACAAGGGCGACCGTCAAACAACGGCAGCGATTCAGAAAGCGTTCCACACGACCGACATCATGGAAGTCGCGAAACAGATCTTCGCGCACGGCGAATTACAACTCACGACGGAACAACGCCGCAAGGCGCTCGAAGAAAAACGGCTAAAGCTCGTGGCGCTCATCGCTCGCAACGCGATAGACCCGCGAGCCAAGACGCCGCACCCGCCGCAACGCATCGAAGCGGCACTCGAGTCGGCAAGGTTTCACGTCGACGCGTTCAAGCCCGCGGAAGAACAAATGAACGCGGCCATTGAAGCGATCCGCGAAATAATCCCGATCTCGCTCGAAAAGATCAAGATCGCCGTAAAAATCCCCGCGGAATTCGCCGCGAAGGCTTACGGCGCGTTGAAGGAATATGGAATTTCGAAAGAAGAATGGCTCAACGATGGAAGCCTCGCGTGCATCGTAGAAATGCCCGCGGGAATACAGGGAGAGTTCTACGACCGCCTCAACAAGATGACGGGCGGACAAGTACAAACCAAACAACTGTGATCAAACAAAAAAATGGATAAGGAAATCGTATCACCCGGCACGCTCGTCAGCGACAAACCCGTAAAACTCGAAGGCACTTACGTCGAGAACGGCAGGACCTACGCCGCCGTCGTGTCGCTCAAACAAGAAGACCGCTTCGTACCCCTCAAGGGCATTTACACGCCGCAATACGGCGACGTCATCGTGGGCGTCATCAGCGAAGAACGCTTCTCCGGATACACCGTCGACCTCAACAGCCCGTTCGACGGCAACATTTCCGCGAAAGAAATACGCGAAGAATTCACTACCGGCGACGTGGTGAGCGGAAAGATCGTCGCCGTGAACGAGATGAAGGAAGCAGTGCTGCTCGAAGCACGCAAACTATCAGGCGGAATGGTGATGGACGTCGAGCCCGTCAAAGTGCCACGCATCATCGGACGCAACGGCAGCATGCTGCAAATGTTACAACAATACACTCAAAGCCAGATCACCGTCGGAAAGAACGGCAGAGTATTCATCAAAGGCGGCAAGACACAAATAGCCAGCGACGCGATTCACAAGATCGCCGCCGAGTCACACACGAGCGGGCTCACAGAGAGAGTCAAGGAATGGCTCGAAACACAAACCAGCTAAAAAAAAGAAAACGATAATTTTTTACAAACACAAGAGGACTGAACAAATTTCATGGGCGGAGGAGAAAAACCACAACTCATCAGACAAGACGGCAAACGCAACGACGGACGCGGACCACAAGACCTGCGACCACTCAAGATCACCGCGGGCATTCTCGGCAAAGCGAGTGGCAGCGCGCTCGTAGAATGGGGACGCAACAAAGTCCTGTGCGGAGTTTACGGACCGCGCGAAGTGTTCCCGAAACACATGACCGATCCTTACAAAGCGATCATTCAATGCAAATACATGATGGCGCCATTCAGCTCGCAAGAAGAACACGGACGCGCCGGCCCAAACCGCCGCGCGATGGAGATCAACAAGGTCGCCAAGCACGTGTTCGAAAACGTGGTACTCACGAACGAGTTTCCGAAAACCATGATCAACATCACCATGGAAGTCTTGCAGAGCGATGGTGGCACGCGCGTCGCCGCGATCACGGGCGCAAGCGTCGCGCTCGCTGACGCCGGCATCCCGATGAAGGACCTCGTTCAAGGAGTGAGCGTAGGACTCATCGAAGGACACCAGGTCGTGGACCTTGACAAGATCGAGGACAACTTCGGAGACTGCGACACGCCAGCAGTCGTGTCATTGCGAACGAACGAAGTTTTGCTCTACCAGATGGACGCGACACAAATGTTGACGCACGACCTCGTGAAGAACGGACTCGAAATGACCTTCGAAGCCGCAAAGAAGATCCGCGCGATCCAAGAAAAAGCGTTGGCGGACAGGTTCGACAGAAAAGAACCAGTCAAGAAATGGTGAATCAAAAATGGCAATCCTAGACCAAGTAAAAGAACAACAAATCAAAGAAGCCCTGCGCGCAGGAAGACGCGTCGACGGCAGAGACTCGATGCAGTACCGCGACATCGTCGTACAGAAAGGCATTCTGCCGAACGCTGAAGGCAGCGCGCTCGTCAACATCGGCAACACGAAAGTCGTTGCGGGAGTCAAGTTCGACCTCGCCACGCCATTCGCCGACCGACCCAATGAAGGCGCGCTCATCTGCAACGCCGAGTTCAGCACGCTCGCCGACCCCGAGTTCGAATCGGGACCGCCGAACGAGAACGCGATCGAGCTCGCACGCGTCGTCGACCGCGGCATCAGGCATGCCGAGAGCGTCAACGTGAAAGAATTCTTCCTCGAAGAAGGCAAAGTTTTGGGACTGTTCATTGACATGTACATCATCGACAACTTCGGAAACCTCATCGACACCGCAGCTCTTGCAGCCGCGGCCGCGTTGAGGGACGCTAAGGTGCCGAAGTATGAAGACGGCAAGATCGTGCGCGGCGACTACAAGGGACACTTGAAGATCGCTCGCGACGCGGTCGCTTGCAGCTTCGAAAAAATCGACGGCAAGCTATTGCTCGACTGCACCGACGACGAACAGATCGCGAGCAGCGGCAGGTTCACTCTAACGACCGGCAGCGACAAGGCCGCGTGCAGCGCGCAAAAGAGCGGCGAGGCAGGATTCACGCAGCAAGAAATCCTCGCAATGCTGGAAGAATCGTTCAAGCAAAGAAGCAAACTACTCAAACAAGTGGTGTAAAACAAAAAAATGGCTGTAGGACCAAAAGCACCGAGATACGGAGTCACGATCCGCAAACGTCTAGCGGCAGTGCTCAAGCAACAACAAGGCAAGTACGCCTGTCCCAACTGCGGCAAGAAAACACTCAAGCGCGAAAGCAACGCGATCTGGAAGTGCAAGTCCTGCGGCTTCAAGATGGCCGGCGGCGCTTACTCGCCAGAAACCAGCGTCGGCGCGAC
>DASYRB010000028.1:0-45328 GCA_036004805.1 Candidatus Norongarragalinales archaeon | reverse complement strand
CATGCTTCACCAACAGTTCGGGTTTTACATCGTGAATTACCGAAATCGCGCTTGACACCACATAGCCATCGTTCGAATAGAGCAGAGGTTCTACAAGATGAACGAGTTCTGGTCTACGGCCCATTGCGAATTGGTATGAGTTTCCGTATGGCCATTTTGCACTAAGACCTCGTGCGATCCATTCGGGCCTGGGACGTCTTAGTTTCAGCAAGTGCGCGACCAACACTTGCGGGTGTGCAAAGCGCATGAAGCGCTCGAGCTTGCTCATCGCAAAGGCTAGAAGGTCTGTAAAGGTTTTAGAACTGTTTGGTACACTTTTTGTGCGATGTCGACTGATTCTTTCTTGTCTCGCGCCAAAGAGGCCGGCAGACGCGCCTTGTCGATGAAGAACCCGCTGTTGGTTCACCATTACGATGCCGACGGGTTGACGAGCGCTTCGATCGTCATCGCGGCGCTGAAGCGCGCGGGCATCCCGTTCCGCCGCGAGTTGCGCAAGCGACTCGATGGTGAAGGCATTGAAGAGTTGGCGAAGACGGGCGCGGAAGAATTCATCTTTACCGACTTGGGCGCGACGCACTGCAGAGACCTCGCGCACGCGCTCAAAACGGCACGGGTTGTAGTTATGGACCATCACGAGCCACAATCCCTGCCCGAAGAGCTCCCGGAAAACATCTGGGTAGCGAACTGTCACTACGACGGCTTCAACGGCGCGACGGATGCCTGCAGCGCGACCACAGCCTATTTTGCTTTCAGGCAACATCGCGACTTGAGCGAGATCGGCATCGTGGGCGCGATTGCGGACGTGCAAGACAAGGCCGGAGAGGGTTTTACGGGTCTGAATCGCGTGATGTTGGAGGACGCAGTAGCTGCCGGAGTTGTGGAGGTGCGGAAAGACTTACGCATTTTCGGGAGGGCTTCGCGTCCGTTGGTCTGGTTTCTTTCTTACTGCAGCGAACCCGTGCTTCCAGGACTGACGAACAACGAGAAAGCCTGCGCCGCCTTCCTTGAGAGGAACAGCATACCATTCGAGAGGGATGGAAAGTGGTTGGCGTATTACGATCTGGACGATGATCAGCGGAAAAACTTGGCTAGCGCGTTGATTGCTTACTGCTTCGAGAACGGCGTGGATGAAGAAGCGATCCAGAACCTGGTCGGCGAGACTTACTTGTTGTCGAAAGAGGCACGCGGAACCGAGCTGAGTGACGCCTACGAGTTCTCAACAATGCTGAATGCTTGCGGCAGGCACGGACGTCCCGAGGTCGGTATCGCGTTGTGCCTGAAAGAGCCGGAAGCACTAGATGCAGCGCGTGAGTTGTTGAAGCAACACCGCATGTTGTTGTCGCAGGGGATCCAGGCGGCGCGTGAGCGAGCGCAGGACTTCGGCGCGTTCTACTTTTTTGACGGACGCGGCGTCGTTTCCGATACGATTGTTGGTACGGTGGCGAATGCTTGGTATGCGAGTGGCGAGTTTCCGAAAGACAAGCCCGTGCTGGCGATGGCGAACGATGAAGAAGGCGCCATCAAAGTGTCAGGCAGGGGTTGCAAACACTTGGTCGACAGGGGTTTGGACTTGAACGAGGTCATGATTCGCGCTTCAGAAGCAGCGGGTGGTAGTGGCGCGGGTCACGACATCGCTGCTGGCGCGCAGATCCCCAAGGGTCGAGAGGGCGCGTTTCTGCAGGCGGCAAAGCGAGTGATCCAGCAACAAATCGGGCCGGGTCGCAAGTAAAAGAAGGTTTTGGGGAGCTTGGTTGGGAGTTTATTGACTTTCTAGGCGTTCTTTGTTCGATGCGAGGTTCATGGTTCTTGCGGCGAGCAGGATGTCGTCGCGCGTGATTGTTTTCCTGCCAGCGTGTCTGGAGTAGATGCGTGCTCTCCAGAGCACTTCGCGCGCTTGGTCTGCCAAGAGGGAGGAGAGTTTGCGGCTTGCATCCTCGCCCACCCTGTCTGCGCCCGCGCTGCGAATCACTTTGTCCATGTCGAACAATGGGAACTCAGTCTTCATGAAAGGCCACCACCTTTGCACTTGAGCTTTGTTTGACTCTGAGGGAGATCGTTTTTTGTTGGGAGTTGTGAATGAAGACCGGGCCCACCAAGACCCGATCGTTGGAAAGTAAACGCCTCTACATGAGCACGAATTCGGGCTCGTAAGTCTCAGCCACGGGCGCGAGCTCTAGGCGTTCGTAGTCGTACGCGAACTCGGTGCTCGGTTCATAAAAATGGTCCAACACCGGCCTCGCAAACTGCGCTAGGTCGTCTTCGGCGATGCTGACGACGCCGTTCTTGACGTCGATCTTGAACGCGCGTCCGGTTTGTCGAAGTTCAGTCATGATTTCCATCAAACTCTTTTCCATCATTTCTACTCAAACACCTCATTCTGGGATTCTGTTAATGCAAAGTGAACAAGTTTCGAATCTTCGCGTCCGCCGCATAGACGTTCTTCTTGCGACCACCAACTCTGCGCTTCTCGACGGCTACGAGCGGAAAGGGCACTTCGGGCTTCCTAGCGATCTCCGCCTTGTCATCGCCCCTCAGCTGGTACAACACGTTGAACGCGGTGTTCTCAGGCAAGCTACTCTGACCCATGATGTCCGCGAGCGTTAATCCGCCGTCGCTGCGCAAAAGCAAATCCAAAACGTTCTGCTGACTCGGCGTGAGGATGGGCCACCAGGGCGCGTTGCTTGTCGTCAACTGTTTGCGGGAAAGATTGATCGCGCTCTGCACGATGGGATTGTCTCTGTAATCGCCGACCTTGCTTCCAGTCGCTTTTCCGGTAGCGACTTTCGCGAGGTATTGGTTCAACTGGTCGAAAACGTACCTCGGAGAAAGCAGGTTTTGTTCCGTGAGTACCTCGTCCAAATACGTCTGCGGAAAGGGATCGTGTCCTTTGCCTCCGACGGCGTCGATGCGGTGTTCGATGATGCGCATCATTTCCTCTTTCGTGAACTTCGTGCGCTGGAACGTGTTCGCATTGCCGACGAGATTCGTGAGAGAATCGGGAAAGTGTTCTTTTCCTAGAGCGGAAATCACGAGACGCAAGTTGGGGCACTCGTCGAGCGCGTACTTCATCTCCATGTAAAAATTCTTGTCAGCCGCCAGGTGTGCTTCGTCAACGAACCACACGACCTTCTTCGGCAGCGCTTTCACTTTCTCGTGCACTTCCTTGCGCGTCACTCGGCGCTTGCCACTAACCATCGTAACGAGACCATCGAAAAATCCGGGTTGCTTCGCCAAACCAGCCTCTAGTTGGAGTCCTTCCAGGTCTCTTGGAGGCTCTTTGAAGAATACAGGCAGGAACTCTGAAGAAGGAAGGCTGTGGAACACGAAATACAACGCGCTCGTCTTGCCCACTCCCTTCGGGCCCAGCAGCAAGCAAGCCTTCGAGTCGAACGCGAGACGCTCGAGAATCGCGCCACCGTCGAGAGGCGCATAGTATTTCAAGAAAGCGTCCTTGCCCTCTTGGCGCAGATCCTTCACGAACGGGTTTTCACTCCATCCGAGCTGTTCCAACAATTTCTCTTTGGCTTCAAAAACTTGCGTCATTTGTAATCACTAATTTCGAGCTTTCACACAACAGAAATTCAATATAAAAGATTATCGGCGGCATCTCGGAGTCAACTTCCACTAATCCGCAATGGCTCTCGGCGACTTATCAGAACCATCAGTGGCTTTTCAGAGGCGTTTCCACGTCTTGTAAGTGGCTTTTCGGGGGTTCGGAGACTTCGTCCAAGGCTCGCTTTTTTGCGTTTCAATCGCAGTGAAAGTTCTGCGCTTTATAAAGAAGGAAGAGTGCGCGCTTGGCCCGGAATGGGCAGGAGATTGCTCCGATGTGCTGAAAACAGGCCAAAGCTTGCGCAGAACGCGTTTGGATGGAGCAAAGTTGTTGCGGGGTTTCATCGCGAAAGTATTCGATCCGCAACTATAGGCAGGTTTTCTTTCAGAAAGAGGCAGTGTGGATTTCTTTCAGGCTTGTTTTGCGAGAATCTGCGTGAGCGTCATTTGCATTGCGGCTTTGTTTTGCATTATTTGCGAGTGCTCGTGCCACTTTGCTTTCGGAATGCGTAGTCGCGTGAATGAGTATTCGAGTGCTTGTTTGTAGTTCTCGAATGTTTTTGGCGCGGAGTTGACGGCTTCGCGCACGAGCTCGCGGCAGTTCCAAACGCCGAGTGGAATGTATTGTTCGTAAGCTTCTCGCAGGATCAACACGCCGGCTTGTATTCCGTCCTTCACTAGTCGTTCTGTCGCGCCAAGACGCGCCGAATAGTAGCAACCACCGACGCTCGAGTACTCCGTCTTTTTGTGAAAATTCTCATCGTCTCCAAAAATTTGCAGAGTGTCGCCGGGCTGCGAGGGGAAAAAGGCTTCGATCCATTCGTACTGCCACGTCGATGGAAACATTATGACGCAAAACTTGTTGTGAAAGCCGTAAGACTCGTAGACGCGCGCTTCCTCGATGAGAGGCAGTGTGCGGACTTGTTCGACGAGCGTTTCTGAAACTGTTGAATCGAATGCGGTGATGCTCCAACGCGTCGGCACGAGCTTTCTTTGTTTTCCTATGCCGAGCGCGCCGACGGAGAGTGTACGCATTACGCTCGAAGCGTCCACATTGTTTTCGTACAGCCACAGCATCGCGTCCTTCGCTTTCCAGTCCGTGTCGTTGTAAGCTTTCTCTAGTTTGTGGTCGAGTTTTCCTGTATTCGCGCTGAAATCACGAAGCGGCGCGGAAGGCCCGAACGGTTGTACCTCCTCGTGAAAAGTTCCTCCAACGGGACGCTTTTCGAAACTCGCTTCAACTTCTACCGGGTTTGCGCTCATCGCGATCTCGCGCATCGATTCAACAAAGCGATTTTCTTCATTGATACGCACTGCTCGTTTTCCTCTGACGAGTTGCAATCGGAAGTTCGCGATGTCGCGGCTCGAGTACAAGTCTGGATGCCATTCTTCAGGAACGTCAAGCGTCCGCGTGTCGCCGTGAAATGGTGGAAGCATTGGTCCGACGAAAACTTTCGGATATCCGTAGCGGCCGATGAAAACTGTCGGTGGCGATGAGCCGTCAATGTTTTCGCCGACTGGTTTCGTGGCGCCGTAGCTCTGTACGCGTGAAGTGATCTTGTCCAAGAAAGCGGCCTTGCCGAAATGACGACGCATGATTCGTTTAGCGAATTGGCGAGGCGAATTTAAGCCTGCTTCGACGCGCCCGCCGGTGCGTTTACTCGAGCGAGTATTGTTCGAGCATTCTCTTGCTTTTGGTTTTGAGCCAGTAGCCGGCGAGCATTCCGAAGAAGAGTCCGCCGAGGTGTGCGGCCGCGCCGATGCCGCTCGCGGGGTTGAGTAGTGTGATGTATTCGGTGACGACCCAGAAGAACGCGGCGATCCACATCGGCATCGGTATGAACATTACGAAAATCGTGAGGTTGGGTGCCATGACTGCGAGCGCGCCGAGTATTCCGAAAATCGCGCCACTCGCGCCCAAACCGCTCAAAGTGGGGCTGAGGAACATGAACGCGATGTTGCCAATGATTCCCGCAGCGAAAAACAGTGCGAGAAAGCGTTTGCCGCCTATTTTTTGTTCGAGCGTTGGCCCGAAGAAGAACAACGCGAGACCGTTGAACAACAAGTGTTGGAAGCCGCCGTGCAGAAAGATCGCGGTGACGAACTGCCAGGGATGTGAGAGCGCGGTGGCGCTGTCGAACGCGAAGAGCTTGATGAATGGAGCGCCGAGCGCGAGTTCCAGCAGGAAGACGATGATGCAGGCGGCGAGCAGGTAGATCGAGAAAAACATTTTCTTGTAAATTTTGGTTTGTGGTTGGTTTGTGGTTGTGTGGGTTTTTTAATCGCGCGAAGCGTTCGTGAAAGTTGCACATGGCGATCAAGGACAAGCCCATCAAGAGCGCGCAGTTCAGCTTCACTTACGGACAGCTGGGAATGGTTCTTGGCGCGATTGCCGTGATTTTTGTCGCGTGGCTCTTCATCTTCAAGCCTTTCGGAAACCCCGCGGACATCTTGTTTCACCCGCAACCGACACCGACGCCCACACCACTACCTTCCGTGATCACTCCGACACCAACGCCTGCCGAGCCTTACGCAACTTTTCCGCCGGGCACCGACCCTGCGTATTGCAAGACGACGACGGGACTCGTGGTTTCTTGTTGTAGTTACGCGACCGATCCGGGAATCAGTTGCCAGTCTTGCTTGAACGCGCTTCCCGAAAGCCAGGACGCGAGGTGTTACGCGCCACAACCCACACCGACTCCTGTGCCGACCGCGACGCCCATTCCTACACCAACGCCTGAACCCAGTGTCACGCTTGAAAAGCTGCGCGCAGGAGCACAAACCGTGTTGAAGGATCTTTATGGAAGATTCATCAACGCCGAGCCCGCTTACGGTTTCGAGGGCAGCGTGCAGAGCTATTACCTCGCGTGGCACGATTCTTATCCTTACTACAGCGTGTTCATCGAGTACTTCCCCACGTACCGCGACAAGACTTATCGCGAGGCCGGAACTTTCGGCTACAACAGTTATCTCGTCGCTTACAACTATTCCAACGGCACTCAAACATTCAAAGAAATCGACTTAACGGAACAGCGACCGACGAACTGCCACACCGCCGACACGAACTATCCCACGTGCTATCAGAAAATCAGGATGCAGTGCGGCAACTTCACGTTCATGATGCGCATCGAAAGCACTGAAGACACGCAAGTCAACCCGCCCAAGTACGAAGCGCTGCGAATCGCGGCCAACATGATTCCCTACTGCCCCGACACCAAACCTTAAAAACAGACAAAACGAACGACTCTTCCTAGAAATGAACAAGTCGATAGCAATCATCGCGATCGCCGCACTCTTCCTCGCCGGATGCGCAGGACTCGGCGGACCAGCACCCACGCCAACACCATCAGTGTATGCAGGACCGGGCTCGCCAATCGCGCCAGGACAATCACCGATCGCTTCAGAACAACCACAAGTCACGCCCGCAGCGACCGCAATTCCCACGTCGCCCACCGCGCCAACAATCGCGCCGGCAGACCGCTATGGCGCGCTCAAGGTCGCGATGGATTCTGCAATTCAAGTAGTCCTCAAAAAGCCAGTGAACGCGCAATACGACCAAGTCAGCAAAGCTTACGCGTGGGCCGACAGTGACGTGTTCAACGGACGCATCGACCTCAAGCAATACCCGCAAAACAGTTACGGATCACCAAGCCAAAACATTATTCAAATCGATGGCAAGACCGTAGACTTCACGCAAACACCCAGCAGCTGCCGCAAAGGCGACTCGCTCGGCTGCAAGCAAACAATCCGAATGCAGTGCTACAACTTTGCCTACATGTTCACCATCGACATCACTGAAGACACGGCGCTGAACGACCCGACCTATCCCTCAACGCTCATCGTCAAGCAAATGGTCCCGCACTGCCCAGACTAAAAAAAAAAAAGATTTTTTTTCTTTCCTTTCTCCCTTTTCTCCTTTTCACACAAAAAATGAAGACAAACGCGGCCTTCCTCGCCATAACGCTCTTTTCACTCGTCATCGCCGGATGCGCACAACTCGGCGCGCCCACGCCAACAGCAACACCCACTCCCACGGCAGTGGCAGCGACTCCTGTTCCTACGCAGCAACCGACGGCCACCGCGCCAGGCAAGAGCTGCGTTTCTTCTTTTGATTGCAAGCTTGCCGCGGCGCAGATCGCGAGATACTGCAACGGCACTGACAACAACGCTTGGAGCAGCGAGACGCGCTTCGAATGCAAAGCGGGCTATTGCAGCGACCAAGAATACAAGACGGTCTATCGCGTTGCTGACGAGTGCCAGCAAGGATGCATCAATGGCTTTTGTAACGAGCCGGAACCCACGCCCTCGCCGACGCCAATGAGTTATCAGGACCAGCAAACGCTGCGGATCAATCGTCTGGCGCAAAAGCTCGCGCAAGCCGCGTCACAAGCCTTGAACGAGCCGGTCACGATGCAAGGCGATGCGGACTTCGGCTTTTCCTATTACAGCACCGGCTACCAAGACCACCAGGTCAGCATCACGCTCGCGAAGTACGCTTACAACACTTACGCGCCGCCCGGCACTTACGGCTACAATTCTTACAACATTACGGACGGCAATGTTACGAAAGAAGTCGACCTCGTGCAGACGCCGGGAGTTTGCCGCAAGAGCGACACGCAGAACTGCTACCAAAAACTCAGAATGCAGTGCTACAACTACGCATTCCTCGCGACAATAACGAGCACCGAAGCACCAAGCAGCATCAACGACCCGAAATACTACGCAACCACGATCGCGAGACTATTCCTCGCCAGCTGCCCAAACGAATTCGACGCGCCTTAACGAGCCCTAACAAACTCGAGATCTAATTCCTCAGCAACCTTCCGCAACTCCTCACGCTGTGCCGCGGTCACGCCCTTCTCATCAATCACTAACGCCTCAACTTTTTCACTCGTCCTCTCGACCGCTTGCCGCCACGTTTTCAAATCAACAGGCAGCGAGTGCTTCGTCGCGACGTGCGAAAAACAATACTCGCCGGATAGAATCATTTTCACAAAACGCGGACAATAATGCGTACCACCAGCGCCAATCGCTATTTTGCCTTTCGCTCGGTCGTGATTCCAAACAACATCAAGCAAAGCTTTCGCCGCAACCTCTCCCGCCTTTTCGTCCTTCCATTGTTCAGGACCGCTGCCTAGCTCGATCCAAACACTCGGCGCTGGCAATGACGTGGGTCCGTGGTGCGTCGCTTCCATCACCGCCGCAAAACCAGCAAGCTTGTGCTTGTCAAAAAAACGCAAACCCGTCGCAATCGCACGCGCACTCGTTCTTGATACTTCGTGAGCATTGCCACCAAGCGCGGCCGTCTTCCAATTACCGCTCGCGTGAGCCGCGAAAGCCTTGACGCCCGCGCGGCTCGTGTGCGTGCTAGCAAAAATCAGCAAATCATTTCCACGAATGCCCGGAACAAACTCGGACAACCAGTCACTCTCAACTTGCCGTCCGGGAAATCCGTGCGCCCAAACGCCCTCCGGCGACTTGAAAGTGTGAATCGGACGCTCGCCCCACAACTGTTTCTGCCCCTCAAACCAACCGTGGTTCTCCATGAGGCGCCGCATCATGTTGGCCGCAGCCGGGTCTTCAACGCTGAACAATATCGCTGGCATCGGTTTTCATAACGAGTTTAAAGCGCCGCATTAAAGGTCTTTCCGCGCAATGAGCAAAATAGAGAAATTCTTCAAGCATGGCAATCCGCAACTGGTTTTGCAGCATTTGGAGAAATTGCGTAACCCGAACTTGCTGCTTGTCGCAACGGGTCACACTCATTATGACGTTTGTTTTCGCGCATTCGAAAGACTGAGAGAAATAGCACCAGAAGTCGTCGAGCGGGACGAGGTCTTGAAAAACGTCGCAGAACGGATTGACGATGCAGAAAAAATGCGCGGTCACACGAGCCTTTACCTAAAACGCCGTTTTGGAGGCCGGTCGGAACAAATAGAACTAAGTATCGCGATTATGAGCCTGCGGTTCTATCAAAAACAAAAGGAAAAGCAATGAGCAAGATCGAGAAGTTTTTGAAAACCGGTCATGAAGGCACTGTTGTGGCACACATTGAGAAGATGAAGAATCCGCAGCACCTGTTAACGGCAACGCTCCATCCCGCGTCACGCGTGCGGATGAAAGCCGTGTTACGTATGAATGAATTGCCGGAAGCTAAGGAACTCTTGAAAAAAGACAGAGACCTGAACGCCGCGATGTTGTGGTTCGAGGAAGCTTGGAAACACCACGGCGACAGAGACTCCTGGAACACTGGCCTCGATATTCTCGGAGAGAGACGCGCCAAGCTGGTACAAAAGAAATGAGCAAGATCGAGCGGTTTATGTCGTCTGGTAATGATGCTGTTGTTCAGAGCCACTTGTGGCGCATGAAGAACGTTAGAAACTTGAAGCTCGCACTCTTGCACGAATCATCAAAAGTACGCTTGTTGGCATTGCAACGACTGATGTCTCTCCATCCTGAAGAACTCAAGAAAGAGCCCGAGCTGGTTTACGCGAGCAGTATTTTGGGAAAAAGCAGAAAACAACTTCTAGCACAAGACACTATTGTCTTAGCAAACCTAGCCGCGAGAGAACTCACTGAAAGAAGAAAGAAAATCCTAGAGCAACAAAAATGAGCAAGCTTGAGAAATTCATGAAACACGGCGAGACGGTGAACGTGTGGCGTCACTTGCAGCACATGAAGAACCCGGAAAGAATAGTCGCTGCGTTCGGCCATTTCGATGACGACGTAGCAATGACCGCGCTCAAGCGGCTCGTGGGAACGCCGCTCGGCAGAAAGTTCGTCGCGAAGCACGCATTGCTACGAAAAGCAGCCGGCCTCAGAAACCAATCAATCAAGTCGATGGATGAGCTGGAAGAAAAAAGCCTCAGGATCAAGACACTAAAAACCATCTCCGAATGGCTCGAGACACGCAAGCCATGAAAATCGATCAAGACCCGCACAACAGGCAAAAAATAGTGAAGGGCTGGAACCAGCAAGCAGTAAGCGAAGCGAAAGTCGCGGTAATCGGCGCGGGAGCGCTGGGTAACGAGGTGATGAAGTTGTTGTTGCAGATGGGCGTGCGCGAGGTTTGCCTTGTCGACTTCGACACCATCGTACCAGCCAACCTGAACAGGTGCGTTTTCTTCACACAGCAAGACGTCAACAAGCCGAAAGCCGAAGTCATCGCCGTCAAAGCCAAACACGCCTATCCCGATTCGCACGTCGTGCCACTGTTGAAAAAGGCGGAAGATTTGAGCGAAAACTTTTGGGGCGCACAAGACTTTGTTTTTTCATGCCTGGACTCGCTCGGCGCGCGTCTGTTTGTGAATGCGCAAAACTACGGCAAAGCGACCTTGATTGATGGCGGCACTACCGCGTTCAGTGGCAAAGTGCAAGTCGTGAAAGCACCCTCATCCTGCCTGGAATGCGGAGTTTCGAAGAGCGACTACGATCGCTTGTGGCAAAAATACAACTGCATCGGCGAGCCTGTCGACTGGATGGATCCGAAATCGCCAGCGCTTGGAAGCACGACGAGCATCGTTGCCGCCGTACAAGTGAACGAGTTCGTGAAAGAACTGCACGAAAATCCTTCACTCGCAGGAAAATACTGGTTCTTCGATGGACTCAAAGCCAAAAGTGAAGTCTTCGAAGTTCCGAAACGCAAAAACTGTCCCGCACACGCCTAATCGAACAAGTTCTTCATTTTGTTCATAGCTTCTTCCGCTTCTCTGGAGAAGTGTTTCTTGAATCTTCTGCCGCACCTGATGCATTTTGCGTCTCCATCCGACACCGCAGCATAGCAATCTTGGTGGTATGCGGCGCCGCAGAAACAGTGACCGTAAACCGCACGAGTCGCGTCGCCCGCTCTCAATTTGAATTCGGCTTTGCAGAGCTCGCATCTTTCCTCCATGGTGGCGGGTGGTGCTGCGAGTGGAGCGCCTTCAGCGCCCTGCTGCGGCGTAATGACTGCAGGAATTACTGGCGACGCGGCTGGAAGCACTACGACTGGGGGTTGTTGCGTTTTCATCTGCGGCTGAGTATTGACGTGGGCTTCTGGAGGAAGTTTGCCAATGCTTTGTCGGCTTGCGGGAGTGCTTTTGCGTGTTTGTCTCGCGCTCTCTTGCATGAGTTCGACCGCGTCTTTCGGCAAATCGGTCATCGATTGTCTGTGTTCGTGTTTGGTCGGCGTGTTTTCTTGAGGAGCGTTCGTAGTTTTTTGTTTCGCGACGAACTCGTTGTAGCCCTCGATTCCCAGACGGATCGTGTTAGGATCTTGAGAATCGCGCACGATCCACTTCTTCTTCGCGAGCTTGCCTACGCGTTCCCAGAATTCGTTGCTGTCGAGATTGAATTGCGAAATGATCTCGTTTCCGCGGGTCTGTCCGCTGGCGACACGGCGCATCAACTCTTTGTCGAACGATTTGAGTTTCATTTCTTTCTAATCACGGCAAGCGGTACTTCGTAATAACCGTTGCTGCCGATTTTGAACGCTTTCTTCAACATTCTCCCGCCCTGTTCCTTGTGAGGGTCGACGACGAGCGCGATGTGAAAATCTTCCGAGAAATATTTCCGCTGCGTGTTCACGTCCGTACCACTCAGCCAGCAGCCGTAACCGGGATGTGAGTGCAGCCAGCCCACGACGATCTTGCCTTTGCCTCCTGAAGAGATTTTTTGGGCGAGCTCGCTGAACGCGTCCTGCGAAAAACGAACGCTCGCAGCGGTCGCATTGTTGGGAGCCGTGACGTATTCCTCGGCGATGACGTATTTTTCGCCATTGTTTTCAAAAACTTGTCCGATGAGTAGGCCCATTGACTCGAGTTGTCGCGAAGAGTGTTCTAGCGCGTGTTTCTCGGCCGCGCGCATCGCTTTTTCCAAAACAAAAGCCGCATGCATAAGTGACACCTCAACCGATGCCGAATCGCGAGAGCCATCCCTTCTTCTTTTTCTTGTCAGCAACTTCTTTCGGCTGGTCGACGCTTGGTAGTTCTGGATAGGCGTCTTTGAATTGTTGTTCGCGCAGCTCTTCGAGCTTGCTGAGTTTTTCGTGCTTTTCGCGCTTTTCCAGAATGAGAGAGTAATCTATTTCGTCTTTGATCTTGGGCTTGTTCTTGATGTGCAGGACTCTTGGTTTCTTCTTGTCACTCATCGCTATGGGCGTAACGGCGAGGGAAGGTATAAATTTACCGCTACACGTCAATCGTCCGTCAAAATGGCCGAGTTCAACATCACGATAACGCACACCACGAGCGGCAAAGAAATCGTCATTGCCGTCGAACCGGAATTCACGGTCAACGACGTCCTCGAAGTCCTCAATGACACGCTGCAGCTCAAGGACCGCCACGTGCTCGCCACCGCTTCACAAAAGATCTTGAGCCCGGACATGACCATCGAACAAGCCGGACTGCAGGAAGGCGACGCGCTCTTGCTTATGCCGGACCCTACTGGCGGTTGAGCGAGCAAAACTATTTCTACGAACGCGCGCACTCTCGAAAGCACTAATGCAACTGCCTGACGCGATTTACCAACGACGCCTCGAGAGCGAGCTGGAAGAAATGCGGAAGAGCGGTGAAAAGTTTTCAGCAACCACGGACAAGACCGAGTACGTCGTGCAGCTCTCCGCGCCAGGGTTGCAAAAAACGGGCAACGCGATCACGCAACGACAAGAACACCAAGTACGCATTCGCTTGAAGCGCGCTTATCCGTACCCAGGTGGTCTTGAGGTCACGTGGCTCACTCCCATTTTCCACCCCAACATCCGACCCGACGGCGTCGTGTGCATCCAGCTGATTAACAAATGGAGCGCTGCGCAAACAGTCACGAGCGTCGTCAAAGCATTGCGCCAGTTATTGGAGAATCCGAATCCCGCGAGCCCGCTAAACCTTGACGCTGCCGAATGGCTGAAGCGCAACCCCAGAGGAATTGCTGACGCGCCGCAAGTACCGAGGAAGCCGAGGATCGTTTCATGAACAAGCCCAGAATAATGCACGTAAAAACGCCCGAGATACAACAACGACAGCCGCCTTCGCCGACCGAGTGGGAGTTTTTGGAAGAATGGCCCAACAACGCGAAGCCGGAAAAACAGAAAGCCGTCATTGCAGAGAAAAGCGCGGGCGTGGTGGGTTGGTTGCGGGGATTGTTCGGCGGCCAATAAAAAGCTTGCACACCCAACAATCGTTCTGGACACAACGGAAAAATGGCTAGCGAACTTCTCTCACAGACGCGCAGGCACTACAAGATTGCCCTTCGCAAGATTGACGACTTGATTGAGAACATTAAGGGACGCGCGATACATCCTGAAGAAGACGGACCGCTCATGAAGGACGCGTTGGAAGAATTGAGGAAGGCGGCGGGTTCGCACGTGATGCTTTCGAAGATGCACACCGACTCGGAAACAAAGTTGGGTCACGAGCTGGAAGCGCTCCGCGTCATTGATGACCAGATAGAGAAAAAGCCGGAAATGGAGCCGACGTTGTCGAAATACCGCTCGCAAATCACGGAATCGATCAGTGACATTTTTGAAGACTTCAAGCGCGCTTACGGCGAAGACGAAGCCAGCGACCACCTCGCTGGAAGGAAAGTTCAGGAAGAACTCACGAACATTGCCGCACAAACGATGACGCGCCTTGACAGGCTGGTCGAAGCGCGGGCCGCACGCGCGCTGACGATCGCGCAACGAGACAAAACAGATGCGAAGACTTACTGGAACAACACGCGCGAGTTGTGGAACGAAGCGAACGAAATACTCAACGGCAAGCCTGGCAGTGAAGGCATCAAGCACGCGCTCATACCGCGACCGCCACTCGACAAGCTCGAGTTGACGCCCAACAAGGAAATCGTCGAGAGCCCGGAACAAGTGCTGGAAAAAGTCGCGATGCCGAAACCCGAACCAACCAGCGGCACGCAGACCTACAGACTGCCTGGAGGAATGACGGGCAACGCGAACGACGTCAAGAACGCTTACGCGCTCGCGGCACGCATCCTCTCGCAAGGCGAGATCAAGCACGGTCTGCAAGAACTCGAAGACGCGATCACCGCACACGCGCCCGTGAAAGACTTCGCGCTCAACAAAGACAACACCGCAAAAGGCGTCTGGAAAGCCGTCTTCCCACCACTCAACGTGGGAGAACGCGCAGGAGACCCCGAAAAATACAGCCGACAAATACTCGAACAGATCATCATCGCGCAAGCCGCCCTCGGCAAACACTTGGGAGAAGAACACCGCACGATACGCGAACTCTTGCGCGAAAGAAAGAGCGACGAAGCGTTCAAACGCCTAGAAAAATATTATTCAACAATGGAGCACGCGCACAACCTGCTCAAGACCGCAATCAACGAACTCGCAATACCAGTCATCGAATCGCACGGCAAAGACGAAAGCGGCAACCTGCGCGAACCACTACCAAACATTTCGAGAGGAATGCCGCGAGCGTTCATCGACAAGTACGAAGACTCGAAAGTCACGCTAGAAAGCATGGGCAAACAATTCCCCAAAAGACCCAAACTCGACTAAAGCGGGAAAAAAAATTGGCCAAGGAAGAAAAACTCGCAAAAAGACTCAACGCCGGGCTAATAGCAAGAATGCAGACGCTGCCAAGCGAGTGGAGACACAGCTTCATCATCCACCAAACCAACTGGGCAGAAGGCAAAGCAAAAGAAATATCCGACCACTACAAAACCGAAGAAATAGAAGACTACCTCGCACACGCAAACTTCCCCGCGCCACCCGCCAAAAAACACGAAACAGAAACGGAAAAAAGACAAAGACTAGCCGCCGCGCTCAAGATGCACATCTTCACCAAACTAGAATAACGCGCACAACCACGAACCCCCCTCCTAAAAAATGGCGACAAGCAAGCACGTAACCATCCACGTCTACGCGCTAGCCGAAAACGAAAACGCCGCGCTGAAAAAAGGACTCGAGCTGCGCGAATCCATCGACCCGAAACTCTCCGTAAAAATGTTCGCCGCGCCCACCATCAAAGCCATAGACACCATGCTGACAATGGCCCGCGGTTTCAACTCCGTACAAAACGCCGCCACGACCAGCCCGGCAAAAATGCGCGCGAGAGAATTCCTGCGACACGACTCAATACCTTCATTCAGAGGACACGCGCTACGCCTCGCAATGAGAGCGCAAAAAAAGTCAACCAAACCGCTGCACCTCGTATACATCGTCAAGCCCGAAATGGTCGAAGAACTCGTACAACACTTCACGGGCAAACCCATGCAAGCGCACGGCACGCGCGTGAACGAGCTCGAAAAACTATTGATCGTAATACCGCCGGAAGGAAACCTTCGCGTAAAGTTCAGGACGAAAAACTACCGCGCGCCGCGCTCGATATTCGAATACATCAAAAAGACTTAGAGACGCGCGTGCCTCAACGCAGAGCCACAATCGCACTTCTTTATCGCGCGAGGAATTTCCGGAATCATCCTAGCAATGAGCTTCTTCACGCGCTCGTTGTTTTGCGCAAAAACGCGACCCACTTCCTCAGCAGTCACCGGCGCGACGTTTCCAATCATTCCTGCATCGTAATCCGTCACGAGCGAAACGTTCACGTAACACATTTCCAGCTCGCGCGCAAGTGCCGCTTCGGGGTATTGAGTCATGTTGATCACGCTCCAACCATTTCGCGAAAACCATTCGCTCTCTGCGCGCGTCGAAAAACGAGGACCCTCAACCACCACGCACGTGCCGCCGTCGCGAACGGGAATTTTCAAGACGCGCGCGCTCTTCAAAGCCACGCCTCGTAGTTCCGAGCAGTAGGGATTCGCCATCGAGACGTGCGTGACGGGTTTCTCGTCGTAAAAAGTATGCGCACGCGTCGTGGTGCGGTCGACGAACTGGTCGCTGATCACGAAATCGCCGGGCTTGACTTCTTTCTGCAGGCTGCCGACCGCTGCGGGCGCGATTATTCTCTTGACGCCGAGTGATTTGAGCGCGTAAACGTTGGCCCGATAGGGAATCTTGTGCGGAGGAAAGCGATGACCCTTGCCGTGGCGCGCGAGGAACGCGATTTTACGTCCCGCGATGCTTGCGAGCGAGATTTTGTCGCTTGGTGCGCCGTACGGCGTATCGATTTCGACTTCTTTCGCGCGATCGAACAACGAGTAGAAACCGGAACCGCCAATTATCGCGATCTCTGCCTTCATTGAAGCACTTTGCTGCTGGATAGGTTAAAAAATCGACCCAAAACCACTGTATAGGCAGTTCTCAATGCCGAAACTAGTCTCAGGACACCCGGAACGACTCATGGACGCGCTCGTACGCGCACTAAAACGCAAAGCAACAATGATCAGGACGCCGGTCGGACTCCCAAAGACCTACACGCTGCACTACAAAGAACCCACCGGAAAAATCTCGATAGGCTTCACCGTCGCTTCGGAAGGCAAAATAGTAAGCTTTTCCGTCAAAAAAGGCTCTGACGAGCGTTTCGAACACTTCGAACCCGTAAAAGCGGCCGAAATCCTCGCACAACACCCCGCCACACTAGCCACTATAGGCAGGTCAGAAGCCGGAATAGAGACGCAAACGACCCTGCGAGAAGTATTGCTGCAAGACCTGATCCACCACCCACGCGTAATAACCACCCAACAACCCGCAATAAGAAAGCACAACGAGAAAATTCTCGAAAAATTCGTCGAAAGCATCATGAAAACCAGAATGCGAAAATAGGCAGAAAACACCCTCCCGAAAAACAACTCCAGCTATTTTTCAAAAAAACTTTTTCACCAACAATTTTTAGAAAAACCGTTTCCGATATTTTTCGAAACATTATTTAACGCCAACGATCTCCAAGACACTGCGCGTATACAAAGTTTATGAAGTAAGCATTGTTTACATAATTACGAGGAGAGAAATAATGGTTTCGAAGATGGTGCGTGTTTCGGAAAAAGAGTTCCGCGATCTTCACGTCCTTGCCGCAAAGCTGCAAGTACAGGAAGGCAGACGCGTTTCCCTGCGGGAAGCGCTCGCGCGGCTCCTGAAAAACGGCTCTAGAAACGCCCTGAAAGTTCATTCTCGCAAGAACCAGAAGAAAGTTGTGAAAAGACGGAAACGCGTCAAAAAACGCTCGAAACGACGCTGAATTAGTCTTTAAACACGCAGGAGCACAGTTGTTTTGACCATGCTGCCAGGAGAGGACATCGTTCAGGCTTCCGAGAAAGTGGAGCACGTAGATCTGCACAACACTTTGAACGCCAGGATTCGCAGGGCCGACTCGTTGAAGCGTTTTCAACAGTTGGAGCCGCACCTTTCGCTCGTGATTAACAATCATGAGAAAGCGATCGGCAGGCGCGACCTGCTGAAAGTGCGAGCAAGGGGCCATCAGAAGGACGTGCAGCAGCGAAAACTCGACAACTTGTACATTCGACACGTCAACACGCTCGGATATTATTTCGGAAAATTCAGGGACCTGGCCGATTTGAAGGAAGATTTCGAGAAAGACATTCAAAACGTGGTCATGGAACACCCGAGAAGCACTTCCGTGCTCGCGCCGGTGGTGCTCGATACTTTGAAAATGATCCACGCGCACAGAACTGCGCTGCGCAGGTCGAGGATTCGAATGGATCCGCTGGACAAGATCGCGATCTTGCGCAAAAAAATCAGCGCTGCTTACGAACAACTCTCGCGACAACACGTAAGAAATCTTGGCGATTACGGCTTGACGCGCATGGCGGAAAGGTTCAACGCGCTCGACTCGATGATCGCGATCGTGCAAAAGCATTCTCAAAAAGTTCTGCGAGAAGAAGACCTAGAGCCGGACGAATTGACCGAATTGAAGTTCGACCTGAGCAACATGATGGGCCAACGCAACGTTCTCGCTCGCGGTCTCCGCAGCGCGATAGAGGATAGGAGCGTAAAACTGCGATCTGAAGAAACGAAGAATAGGCTCATGAGATCCAGGGAAGCAGGCACTTCCTCCGTGATCGACCCGATAGAGAAAGCATTCAACCAGTTGCCGCTGGAAGAACGCGAAAGAATACTCGGCGGCTTCATCAAGAGCCTGACGCAAGAACTGCCCACGCGCTTCAAATCAAGAAAAACACCCTTCAGAATATCAGGCGCAGAAGGAGGCAGGACGATCAAAGGACTCAAAAAAGGCGGCATGGCACGATTACACATCATCGAATAAAGTTCATCAAGGAATGAACCATGAAAAGTTGGTCAAAAAAACCGGAAATCTTCAGCCGCGAAAGCAAAGCGATACTGAAAAAGCCCCATGAAACCGCAAACTTGCCCAATCCTAACCTGCAAAAAGCTCATTCTTTGGGACGCGTGCTTCAAGAAAATGACGCGTCCATCGGCAAGGGAGAAACACCCATTCCAAGCAATCCAGACATCACGCGCTACCCATTCAGACTAGCAACGCAAGAAAACACGGCAGAAATCGAAAAAACCATCCAAGCATTCCAAACACCAGAACTACGACCCCACCTGGTATTCGCGATGAAAAGCAACGAGCTGAAGATCGCATCACTAACTTACGAAGGAAAAACGCTCCTGAAAGAAATCCTTAAAGGACACGCAGAAGCCTTGAGAAACGCAGAAGAGCAAGAACGACAAGCCGGAAGCAGCCTAGGCAACGAACTACGCAAACGGTTCCAGGCAAAAGCTACAAACTTCAACCAAAAATCCGAACATGCTTTTGCAGAAATAACAATACCAACCGGCTCCGACACGAGAGAAGCACGACGTTTTCTGTTAGAACACGCCAAAAAACACGACCTAGACCTACGAGTTTTCGATAAAGACAGAACCACCATACGAATCCACGCACTCGGAAGAAAAAGCCAAAAACACCTCATACAAGCCATGCGAACACTAAGCGGACGCACGCAACTCTGAACCATGGAACCCGCAGAAGTAGCCCAACTGCTGAAAGAAAGACACGGCGCGAAAGTGCTCGAGTTCTTCACGCGCGAACAAAGAAGCGGCATGGCTGGTGCGGAGATCAAAACGGCCCAACGCGGCGGACAAATCAGTAACAAACGACCACGATCCATGCCCGTAAGCGAACAACACGCCTGGCAAGCCGCAATGCTGATCGAGAAGCTCAATGGATTGGAAGCACACGCCGGCAAAAGCTCAGTAACAGTGCGCGCGAGATCCGCACAAGCCGAAAGCAATTTGAAGCAACTCACACAAGCCCTAAACGAACTAAACAAACACAAACGATAGTTCATTGGAGCGTGAACCAAATGCCTGAAAAGAAAACGAGAACACCAGAAGCATTTTTGCAAACGATGCTAGCGCATGGAGCGCATGCTTTTGCATACAGAATAGCGAAAACTCCGCAAGATACTCACCTTTTGCGCTTCGAATTCCACTCGGGCCAAAAAGGCTGGCAGGCACTCAGCGCTGCCAGAACCCACCACTTACAACCCACGAATCAGGAAGAGCACGTTTGGATGGTAGGCGACAACATGCCACTAGGAAAGAGTTTGATAGAAACTAAAGGAATCAACCTGTCCGGCATGACAGAACAAGGCAACAAGTTCATCAAAAAACTCGCGGTACTCGCAAGAAGAAGCGGCAAACTACAACCAAGATAAAAGTTCATTGGAGCGTGAACCAAAAATGAACGAGTATGAACGACAATCCATAATTGCGACACTCATTACTCAAGGCATCGTGAGCTTCCTAATAGGCGCGGTCGGCCTTTTCGTTATCTTCCAATGGGCCCTGCCAATAGCAAACGCCGCGGACGGCCTCATAGGCCTAATGGTCAAGATTCTGGCTGCGATCCTTGCGCTGTTCTTCTTCGTCTTTCTATTCGTGCTACCCTGGGTCATCATTCGAGTCCTGGTCCTCCTGGGCAGAACATAAAACCAACCCGCCCATAGTTCATGGAGAGTGAACCGAATTTCAATAAAGAACGTGGGAATTGAAGGACCTTCCGTTGATTTGAGGCACGCGATCCGCAGGCATGGCGGCGTGCTGAGGAACGCCAAGTTCAAACAAGGAAAGGAAAACTGGCGCCCTGCTTCTGGAAACCTTGTTTTCCATTTCCCAACGAATTACAAGCGCGAAGCCGCATTCATGGCCGTGAAAAGAGTCACGAACGCACTAGCACCCACAGCATCAATCACGGCAACCACGCCAAGAAACCGCGTACTGCAACTATCCAGCCAGACGCGGTACGGGCCAGTACACCTAGTGCTGCTCGCAACTATCGCACCAAAAACAAGAAGAAAAACCAAGTACTGGTCCAAATAATCGAAACACGTTTTTCTCGTTTTCCCACTGATTCGATGCTTTCAGGGGTGTTTTGTTGTTTAGGCCCACTCACTTCACACACGCACCCCTTTTCCCACTTTTTCGAGACAAACGCATAATGGGTAACGGCCACTCTTAGAGAAAATGGCAAAACGCGCAGTCCAGAAAAGTGAGAAAAAGTGGTGTGGTTTGTGTTTGCTTTTCTGGGGGCTAGGCGAACACGAGCAGCTCGTTTATGGCGTCTTTTAGTTCGCCTTCGCAGGGCTCGATTCCGAGGAGTAGGGAATCCACCAGGTTCGTGTCGAACTTTCCTTTCTCGTATTTGCACGCCATGCTCTTGCCTTCAACAAGCAACTTCAGGTCCGGGCTCTCGCTCTCATTGAGAGATACGATCCTCTTCGTGAACACGCAGCCGTTCGTGCTGTATTTCACCGCGCCATAGCTCTCGTTCAGCACGAGTTTCGCAGCGCTGCACTGGCTAGCGGCATTGATGAAGCAGTTCTTGTCCGCGCACTGGAGCGGTCCGGGCGGAAGAACAGGCGGCGTCGCCGTACATCCGAAGAGCAACAATCCAAAAACGATCAAGATGCCCAATTGATAGATCCTCATTGGTTCTGGATCCCCACAAGGCTGTCAACCACACACCCGCTTACTTTCCTACCGCCGGTAACGCATTGGTTGTAAGCTTCGTAATTATTGTAAAGACCGGCTTTCTTGGCCAGCTTCGCCTTCCAAGTCAGCTTCTCAGCATCGTAACTAGTTTCCTCCTTTCGAAGATCGAGTGCCTCCTTGATGCCTTCGCCGATTTTTTTAAGGAAGGAAGATTTTTCAGGCAACGGTTCCTCCGCGAGCTTCAAACGGTTAACAGTAGAGAGCCTCGCGCCCGTGAGGACCTCGATTCTTGTCCGCTCATCCAACGTGGACACGGCAGTGTGATACAAGTGGTCCGCATAGACGTAGTTTCCATCGTACGTCTTGAGAGTGGCATAGTCCCAGTTCGCCCAGAAGTTTTTCGGTTCGACACTCAAGATCTGTTCATAATACGTCCCCAACGCGTTCTCCTGCGTAACCAACTCCCTAGCTTGTTCAGGCGTAAGGGCCGCGCCCGTGCGAAGGCTCTCTAGGTAAGCGAGATTCTGACCCGCTTTGACTACCGCGGCCTGCATCTCAGGACCCGGCTGCGACGGAACGTCAGAAATTCTTGGCGTGCAATAATAGTGACAGCTGTTGTAATCACAGACGCACCCGGCCTCGCCCGCCACCGGACAAGAACCACCGCACACCTGTCCCTGCGATAAATGGGTCGCGTTGACGAAAGAGCCAAACATCAAGACAACGAATAGGAAAAAGAAAGACGAAGATTTTTTTCCCACGAAAGTGGATTTGTTGAACCGCATCTTTAAACCATTCCTCCCTAATTCAAATTCGCGCCCGCACTGCATCAATGACCCAGTCACCGTCACGAACAAGGCAGTAGACAGTCCGCCCGTCTTTCAAATACAGCAAGACACCCTTCCTGAAATTTTTGCCACCATACACGGTCTCTGAAGGGTGCACGCGCGCGCCGGTCGGAGTAGCGACCTTCCAATCACCCAGAAAGAAGATGCTATCCATCTCAGCCCGTTCGATCTTCTTGACCTCAGAGAATCTTATCCTCTTCTCCATGAAATACTGCTTCGTGAATATACCGTCTACCGACACTTCGAAGTCCGTGCCAAGAAACCACACTAGTGAATAAACAAAAATCGCGAGAAAGAAAAGCAAACCAAACCCCGAGAACAGATCGCCCGGCCCGGAGAAAAAGGAAAACGACTCGAACAAGAACACGCTAATCAAGACGATCATGAAAAAGATGAACAACAGCGTTCCAAGAATGCCGGGGCCCTCCTTGTAGAGCGAGTTCTTTCTCTTCCTGTTGATAGCCCAGCGAAGAAGCGGCGACGCCAGGATAATGGCGAAAGCAACCAACGAAAACCAACCGAAGAAATCACCGTTCGGCGCCCTCGACCGCGCGTAAATCGTCTTCTCATTTGTCAACACGTCGATCAGATCGAAGACCGCGTCACCCTCAACTATCCTGCCACCTCCTGCCTCGTACACCTCTCCAGGCATGTCTATCACGTACGTCATGTTTGCGCCCTGTTTCTTCGCTTCAGTCAAGGCACGAACCGGGTCGGTTCCGGACGCGCCAGAGAACTGCCCAAAGCCGCTAGTGTTCGGCGCGAACAAGTACTCCGAATTGAACAGGCCCGTAGACTTGAAGAAACCTTCCGCCTTCGTAAGATTGCTCTCATTAAAATTTCCTGAAACGGTGAGGATCGCGTTACTTATCCCGCACTTCACGCCCGTCAAGTTGGACGAATTAGATAAACTGCCACAAATGCTCGACTCTATCAAAGGATCCGCATCGGAATAGTTCTCCGGCTGAAGACCCTGCTGCACATAAAAAGAAGTCAAGTTTACAACGGCATTCAACGAACCCGACATCTTGCCGTTCGAATCGATCACTTGACGCACCTCCGCGTTAATACAACCGGAAAGAAGAAGCGCCACTACGACTAATACACAAAGACAAAGATTCCGCATCTACCACAATGCTGCGCCACGGATTAAAAAAGCACCTAAGATTAACCGCACACGCATGAACCCGCACAGGCTTAAACAAAAAAAGTTGGCCGCATTAGACGCGCGGGCACTGACTCGAAAGAAAATAATTTTAGAAATGGTTGGAAAACGCCCCGCAATCGTCAAAGAACACCCCGGATACAAGCTAGGTCAAAAACTGGCGAGCCGCGGCGCCAAGTTCTCCGAGTTCCGCAAGTACCACTCTCCAGAGATCGGTTGGCGTTACGCAGTCCACTTCACACTGCCCAAGGAACCGTTCCACACCGATTCCTGGGCAGTAGGCGAGATCCAGAAACACACCACCACCAAACCCGAACTGTTCGACGTACAAATCAAACAAAGCACCAGCACCGCCAAAACTTACGGAAAATACCTACGCGCGGAAACCAAGCACGCCGAACCACGCGAGTTCCTAGAACACTTCGCCGCCGGACTCAAAACCCGCAAAAAAATAAAGACGCCCTAAACTACCCAGGGTTTAACGTCGTCCTTTGATCTCGATCTTTTTCTTCCTTATCGCTATCGTGACGATTCCAGCGCCAAGCACGAAACCAATTAGTGCACCCAGTACTCCCGCAATGAGCCAGCCCAGTATTGCCAGCACGATGCCGAGCGCGAGTCCGTGTTCAATCTTGAGGTTCTTCAAAAAAACTTTCACCTTATGAGGAATTAGACCGGATAGCCGAACACCTTAGCCACGAGCAAGAAGCCCACGCCCAACAAGCCCAGAATCGCGACCACGAAAATGTTCAACAAGCTGTAAGAAATCTTAACGCCCACGAGATTCAAAAGAAAGAACGCGGCCAGTCCGAGAATCGTGTTGATAATGATGCCTTCAAGCCAAACCATTTTGAAAATCTCCCTCCAAATAGCAATTCTTGCGGTGTTTAAAAGTCTGTTAGTAACGCGACCTGCGCGCACTGCTCACGACGCCCGGATGCTTGCGGCCACGACCCTTCTCGAACGCCGCTACCGTCTGCCCGAACAACTTGCGCGGAATGCTGAAAGCACGCGCCACGATCTCATGCTCAGCCATCAAAATGCTCGTCGAAACACTGCCACGCTCGCTCTTGTGCGACTGCCGCAAGGCCTCGCTCAAACGCTTCTGAACCGAACGCGCGTAAGCAGAAGAACGCTCAACGCCACGAACCAGCTTCTCGCGGCCAGCGATCCACAAGCCCGGCGGCGCGTCCTTTTGAAGAACCAGCGCGACATCCGCACCCACCACGCCACCCTTCACGTAAGGAAAGAAGATCTTGCCCGGCTCGGCAATGCTCGGCAACACGCGCACCAGCTCCCTCGCGCCCTTGTGCACGATCACGCCGTGATGCGAACCCGTACGGCCCACCAACACCTCGACGCGGCCATCGCGCGGATGCTTGAAACTCCAAAACTTCGTCATGTGAAAACCAACGCTCTACCAAAAACAAAGCTCACGCTTAACCGCTCAAAAATTCTTCAAACGAAACAAGTCGGTCTTTACTTCTTCGACTTCTTCTGCGACGTCATCCACCAGTAACCCGCGCCCAGAAGTATGAGCACGATAATGACGCCAAGAATCATTGAGTTGTCTGGATAGGCAGGCGCGCCAGTGCCGGTCGTGCCGGAAGGCGTTCCACCAGTGCCGGAAGGCGGCGTGTAAGGCGCAGTCGTGCCCGGTCCCGAAGGCGCGGTCGTTGGAGCAGCAGTCGGTCCAGCAGGAGTCGCGCTCGGCGGCTGCGTCACAGAAGCGGGTTGTGGTGAATAGCAAGCATCAGCACTGCCGCCAACGGTCTGCGTGCAAGTAACACAGTCATATGAAGGATCGCCGAAGTAAGAACAACACGAAGTCGTGCTGCCGTCGGAGAGTTCACAGTGCGCAGGATTGTTGTTGGCCGACGTCAACGCCACTACCGGAAAAGCGGAGCTGATGAGAAGAATTACTCCCAAGAGCGCTATCGCGTGTTTCATTTCAATTTACAGAAAACAAAGTGGCTTTAAAAACCCTCGTGCAACGACACGAAACCGCAGGTGCTTTAAACGCTGAATCATTGAAACGCGGTAGGTGATTTTGAAGAAATGCAACGCATGACAAGCAACCTGATACTCGTGCTTGGATTCGTACTGGCCGCACTAGCGAGCTACTGGTTGATCACTTTCACGACCAACCTCGCGCAAGCGACCGTCGAGCTCGCAGCCAGCGACGAGTTCCAAAGATCCGGCACTCCAATACCCGGACCCCTCGCCGAGCTTAAAGACAAAGCGCCATTCGTGACAGGAATGTTCATCGCAGTCATACCACTGCTATTGTTCCTGGAACTAGGCATCGGATACTGGGCCGGAAGCAGCATCGAAAAAGACTAAAAAAAAACCGGCGAAAAAACTCCCTCTCTTTCTTCCTATTTTTTATTTTTTCCGAAAAACAAAAACAGTGTTTTAATAAACTGAAACGCTTCGAGAGTGCTTAATGAAGACGCAACACCATGCGAAAATGCTCGCGCGCGAAATCTCGGCAAAAGGCGCTCGACTCGAACGCTCGACGTTATCGATACCGACGTGGACGCGCGGCACCACGCTGCAATCGCTGTTCTTGAAGGTTCCCAGCGAGAACGCGTCGAGAGTGCAGAACGCGATCAACGACCACTTCGAAAAGCACGGCATTCACGACGTGCGCGTCGATTTCCGCAAGAAAAACAGTCACGGAGAACTCAAAGTGTCAGCATTCACGAACGATGAAGCCACCCGCAAAGCGTTCGACGTGCTTAAAGAAAACCTGAAAGCCGCAACGCCCGAAAAACCGCCGCGACCGTTGACCATCGCGAAAAAGCGAGCCGCAAAAACCGTCCGCGAAGAAAGATTCGCACGCAAGATCGACACGCGACACCCCAGCTTCCTTTTCGGCAAACAATTGCTGACGCTGATGGGTTATCACCGCGTCACGAAATGGAAAGACCCAGTCAAGACCAAAGGACGCCCGGGAATCGGAAACACGCACGCAGAACTAGAAATACTCATACCCGTACAAAACGCCAGCAAAGCGATATCAATGCTCCGCGCGCACTTCACCACACAAAGACTCGGCAAAGAAGAACTCGAACAACACCACTTCATAGCAGACAGAGGAAGAAACGTCCAATACGCATTCATCGCCAAAAGCAACCAAGCACGCAAACACCTACAACACCTCGGAGCCGCGATCGGACCCAAATGAAAAAATTGACCGAGAAAAAAACACGACAAGAACCCGCGTCATTCGGAGAAGAACTCTACAGAACACACGGCGTCACGATACACAAACAAGGCACCGTCACTCGCGACATGAAGGGACAAAAAACGTTCTTCGAAGCAGAACTACGACCAGGATACACGCCCAACCTTTCAACCATTGAACAATCAATAGTCGCGCACCTCGCGAACGCAAACCTCAAAGGATACAAAGTATTCCCATTCACCAGCCAAGACGGAACCAAAGTGCTCTTGGTAAGAACGGAACCCAAACAACGCGCAACACTCGCACACGTAAGAAAAATACTCGAAGGAATCAAAAACCAAAAACAACTCGAAAACGCGCTCAAGAAATGACGCGCAAAAAAGCAACCATGGGATCGCTCAATCTGAAATACTGGGAGTGGGAAGCACTGCCGTTCCAAGAAAAAATGCGCGCCCTCTCATTCAAACCAGTCGCGCAAGCGCTCTTCAAAGACGAAACCAAAGCGTACCGGTTCACGCGCACGATAATGCACGTCAAACAAAAAGGCAGCGCCACGCTCTCCACCATGCCCGGCGACCTGCCGAAAGCAACATGGCATCGTTATCTCGAATACGGCGTGCAGCTCGGAATGCTGGACAAGACCGACGGCGGCACGTACGTGTTAACGAACCGCTTGAGCACGCCACTGCGACGCATCGCGGACTACTACGACAAGTGGAAAAAAGAAGGCGAACACGAAGAAGCGCAACACTTGTTCCCCAGCGCGCGCGACTTCGACGAAAAAAAAGAAGTTGAAAAAAATGACCGAGAAACATCCTAAGTTCGCATCATCAATGCTCGCGCCAGCCCTTGCGAGAACGCTTTACGAAAAACACGGCGCGCGATTCGAAGGATGGACCATCACCCACCGCCTCCCGCGCGCCTCTCACGAGAGAAAAACAGCGTTCGTGCTGAGAGTGCCGTTGAAGAAACAGAACGCGGTCGAGAAAGAAATCATGGAACAGGTCCGCAACGCGACGCTCGCGCACGACGACGTCACCATCACGTCCGACGAGCCGTTGAACAAGAAGCAACGCAACCCCCGCACCACGTACTATCTTATACGCCTCGAGCACGAATCGAAGTTCGGAAAAGAGTTCAACGAACAACTCGCCAACGCGATGCGAAAACTCTCGCTCGAAAAGAAAAGCGCGAACGCGCTCAAGAAAATGAAGAAAAAATGAAAAGCGAAAGAACCACGCTCAAAGAAAGCATCAAAACAATGATACAACTGCACGTCGACGGACAGCTCAGCGCAGAATACCTCGAACACACAAGAAAAATATTACTGCGAGACTATGGCGAAAAGGAATACAACCGCGCACTCATCTCGCACCTCAACGGACCCTTCGCAAGACTCGTGCTCAAACACCACGCGCTCAAAGAGCACCTGCCAGTCATGGCGAGCGCCTTGAAACACAAAGATCCCGGCATCGTTCACGAAGCCCTCGAAATACTCGGAAGCAACGGCGGAGAAGCCAGCGGCTACGCGTGGAGAATCGCGAAATACGGATTGAAACACCGCGAAGACGACGTACGCATGGCCGCCGTCAGCGCGCTGGGAAGCATGGGACAATTATCCGACAGGATAATCGTGGAACTCAAGAAAACCGCGCTGAACGACCACAACAAAAGCCTGCGCGACCTCGCCAACGTCGTGCTCCAACAACAACTACAATACGATTAAAACCCTCGGCCAAAAGCAATTGATGCAACAAAGGTTTTTGAAAAAATGAAAGACATCGTTGAGTTCGCGCAAAGCCTTGCGAGAATAGGCGTGAGGACCGCCAAGCCAGTCAGGGAAGTCGACAAGTTCACCAAAGAAGCCACGTTCCACGTCCCCAGCCAGTCATTAACAAAGTTCGCCGACGCCCTCAACCAACACAAACGCGACCACAACTTCAACAACCAGTTCACCTACTTCCTCAGCAGGAACGCGCCCAGCAAACAGACCGCCGCCGCAATCGTGCGCGCCATCGGATTCAGAGCACACGTACACCTGCAAGTAATGTCCGACTCGATACCGAAAGCCTAGAAAACCATCCGGCTCTGCGCCCCCGCATAAAAAAGCTTTCTTTTTTCTAGTGTCGTTTTTTGCCGTGCGTCCTGCGGTCGTGTTCATCGCCCCGCGCGTGGATGTGCACTATCTTGTTGCGCGTGAAGAAAGAGAACGCACCAATGAACACCAGCAAGACGACGAGGATCGCTGCGAGAATCACTACCGCATCGGTTTCCGACAAGGGTTGAGAGTCGCGTATGGGCACGTTGATTATCGCTGAAGACTGCGAAGAGCCCGGCGCCACGCCCTCGACAATTTCTTGCGGGGAGAAACACCTGTAACTCTCGGAAGCGCCGACGGTTTGTTCGCACGTCTGACAATCAAAACTCGGGTCGCCCTGGTAACGACAGCACGACTGCGTCTTGCCGTTCAACTCGCAGTGCGCCGGGTCGACCACGTTGAGCGACGACGCGAAAAGCGGCAACAACAAGAACACCAAAGCAACGAGCGGGACGTTTTTCGTCATCGAAAACAAAGGTGTCTTGTGGAGGGTTTAAAGGCGACGGTTCCACCACTTTTTTCAAGAAGCGAAAAAGCAATGCCGGAAAAACGCGAAGAACGAAAAGTGTCACGAAGAAAACTACTCAGCCTCGCCGCGAAGATAGCGGCCGGCGCGTTCATGGGAGCAGTCGCGCTAGGCGCAGCAGGACAACACAGAGCGCGTGCCGCTGAAGCCGCTCCTCAAGCCGTCTCGGGAACAGCGGCAATGGCAGAAGCCAAACCGCCACTACAAGTTCACATTAATTTTGGAACGCACGCCAGCCCGAAACAGGCGGGTTTGTGGCTCGAGAGCGCGATTAAAGAAACCAAGCCGCACGCCGTACTCATCGAAGACCCGACCGGTAACGCGAACAAAGAAACCGCGTTCCAAGGACTGCTCTTGCAAGCCGCCAGTGGAAAACAACCGAAAAGCGACGACCCCATCAAGAACGAAGCCGCCAAAATCATCGCAAAAGCAATCGCACAACCCGGAACCAGCCTCGACTTCACAGGGCTCTCGGAAAAACACGAAGGCGGAGAAGGCGACGAAGCGGAAGAAGACTTCAAAAAAAGCACCAAACTAATGAGCGAAACGATAAGACAAGTCCTCGAAAAAGCCAACCTGCGCAAAGCACTGGAAATAAGCAACGAAAGAATGGAGTTCGAAAAAACCCTCAACGAAAAAAGAGCCAAAGCCATCGCGCAACGCATCATTGACGCACGCGACCAACTACTTCAAGGCAACGCCGACCTCAAGAACGCCGGCGCGATACGCATCCTCCTCAAGCTCTCGCCCAAACTCGCCGCACAAATCAACACCATCGGCAACGAGCTCAAAGAAAAAACCGGCGAAAAAATCACGACCACCTCGCACAACGAACACGAGCCCTACTCACTGCAACCACTCGACCTCGTCGACGACCTACCAAAAACCACGCAACAAACATCACAAGAAGAAACCGACAACGCACACGTACGCGCACTCATAGCCTACGCATACGCGTCACTAATGATCAAGACCGGGCCACCCGCCGCCGGCGAAGACCTCAACCTCTACTTCGAAATGCTCCTCGCCACCGCCGACCGCGTGCTTCAAAGCCCGAAAAGCCGAGAAAAAGGAGTAAAAGCCTCAGACCTCGACCTCTGGGACACGATGCGCGAACAGCAAGAAAACAACCCCGAAAAAACACTCACCGCGTTCCTCGCCGCCAAAGGATTCCCCATACCACAAAACCCCGCCGAAGTCGAAGGACTCATCAAAAAACACGCACTGCGAATAAGACTCAACCACAACGACATCACCAACACCATCACGCCAGACTAGCTCGCTTAGAACTGTTTCTTCGCGCCCAAACGCACCAACATCGAACCCACCACCAGCAAGCCCACGCCGATCAGCGCCACCGCGACGCTGTAATACAACAACACGCCACTCAAGATCACGCCCTCAGTGCTCTGGCGCGTGAGAAAGAAATAATTCACCACCAACGCAGGCAAGAACGCCACGCCCTCGCCACCAAGAAGCATCAAGAACAAGCCCAAGCGCTCGTCCCAAGAACCAATGCCCCAAAAAAGCAAGAACGCGCCCAAACCCGCCGCCAGTCCCGCGTAAGGAATCCAAAACGCGCCACCCAAAAGCGTCTGCAAAACCAACGCCAAACCCAAACCCAGCACTACGCCGAGCGCGAAGCACGAGACGATCTTAGTAAAATCAACCATTTCAGAAACAAAATCCTTTAGACGCGTTGAAAAGAAAAATGCGCGCGCAAGGTTTTTAACTCGACGCGACCGACAAGCCCGCCACGCCGCGAGACAACTCGAAACCCTTTTCCGCAAGGTCCTTCAACACCACGACGTCCGCAGCGTTGTAACGCAACAACAGATCACGCGCGCCACTATCACCCGCCTGTCTCCACCTCTTCCACAAACGCACCGCTTCCAAGCCATCAACTGCCGCAACGTCGCGCTCGCGCGCAAAACCCAGCTCGCGCTCGATGCGCTTCAAGCCACCCTTCAAGCCGTGACGCGCGAGCGTCCAACGCAAGTCCCAATGCACGCCCCGCCAATAACCACTGCCGAATTGTTCGCGCAGGAAGCCATCGTCAAAACTCCAGCCATTGAAAGAAACCATCAGTTTGAAACGCGACAAATAATCCGGCAACTCTTTCAAGTTCTCTCCCCTCACAAAACTCTCCACACGACCCTTCGCATCAGCAATGCCCACAACGGTCAAATCGTCACTCGAAGGACTCAAACCAGTCGTCTCACAGTCCATGAAACAAGCATCGCGACCGAACTCCGGCCAAACGCGCCAATACTCGCTCTTCGGCAACGAACGCGCAAAATGCGCCGCATCACCTAACGCCAACGCGTGCTTCGACTGCAACAACGCCCGGCGTACGCTCTCGCGCCTGAACGGAAACAAAGAATCATCATCCCAACGCGCCAGAAAACCGTCCCAATCCGTCACCCCCCTACGCCACAGTGACTGTTCGGAAACGCGGCCGATCGAAGGCAAGTGAAGAAAAGTATTGCGAAGCATGAATACCAAAAACCGCTCGAGTGCAGAACAACCAACGACAACGCCTTTAAGCCTTATCCCGCTCTAAAGCCGATGGAAACAAAAAAGTGAAGCCGCAAAACCTCTTCAACGAGTTGCGCGACGCGCACGGGCCATTCGAGACCGCATGGTGGCCCGCAGCCACGCAGTGGGAAGTTTTTGTCGGCGCGATGCTCGTACAAAACACCGCCTGGACGCACGCCGAAAAAGCCATCGTCAACCTCAAGAAAGAAAAACTATTGCAAGGCAACAACCCGCACGCGATCGCACAAGCACCACGCGCCAAGCTCGAACAAGCCATCAAGCCCGCCGGCTTCTACAAAACGAAGGCGGCGCGGCTGAAAAAAATGGCCAAACACTTCTCGCGCTACCACACGCTCGATGACTTCTTCAACAAGCCCTTGAAAGAAGCGCGCGAAGAACTCTTATCGCTCAAAGGCGTCGGTCCGGAAACCGCCGACTCCATACTCCTCTACGCGGGAGGCAAGCACTCTTTCGTCATCGATGCATACACCAAAAGACTCGTGCAACGAATAGGCGGACAAGAATTCGACACCTACGACGACGCGAAAAACTATTTCGAAAACTCCCTGCCGAAAAGCCCAAGACTGTTCAACGAGTTCCACGCACTCATCGTCGAACACTCCAAAAAATACTGCAAAAAAGAACCCGCCTGCGCCACGTGCCCACTGCGCGCGCGTTGCGAACACTTTAAAACCACAAAACACGCCCAACAACAAAAAGCAACAAACAAAAAAACACGCGAGATGAAGACCAGGAAATGAACGAAGACAAAATGCTGCAAGAATGGGAAACCGCGCGCAAAGCGTTCTACAGCGTCGACGACAAGCTCAACGCCCACTGCGCACAAACAGGAAAAGCCGTCGTCACGTGCGACAACTGCGGCAGACTCATGTTCAAAAACAAAGCCGCCAAAGAACCCACCCTCTCGCTCGACTTCTGCGGCTCGAAATGCCGAAACGACTATCTCGACGAAGCATAAAAAACCCCGAACGCTAAATAATTTTCAATTTTCTCAAAATGTTCAACAGCAAGCGCGGCGCCATCGGCGAAGCGATACTCTTCCTCATCGCCATCGCAATCACCATCGGCATCATTTTCGTCTCGACGCAAATGAAGACGGGACAATATCCACAACCCACCACGCTCGCGCCCATACAGCCAGAACTGCCGGAAATTCCCGGACTGCCTGGCTCTCCAGAACCCACACTCACGCCGCAACAAGCAGAAGACCTCTGGACCATCATCACCTTGGAGAACGTGCAGAAAGCCTGCCTGAGCGAAGCGAAGAAAGCCGCGGGCAGCAACGCCTGGGCAGTCACCAGCTGTTCATGCGACGAAAGCGTTTCAACAGACGAAAAGACCTACGCGTGCGTCGTTACCGCGATAGACGGCAAGCACTCGCTGAACGCCGACTGCATAAAGAGCCGACAGCAATGCATCGTGACGAGCGAACGCGGAACCGTCTCGCTCTCGTTCCAAGAAGTACAACGAATCGCGCAAACGACCTAAACCGCGGCGTCATCAGAAGGCTCGGCAGCCGGCAAAGGCGAGTCACCATCGCTGCGCGCGCGAGGCGGACCGAAACGATTGCGAATGAACTGTTCCAAAACCAATTCCGCACCCACCTCTCCAAACGAGTTTTTCTTTTTTCGGAAAAACCAAACCACGCCTTAAATACCCCCACGCAAGGTCTCGAAAACACTGTTTTTTCCCTCGTGGAATAGGTTTTTATAGAGGGAAAAAGTGATTCTCCCTCGTGGGACGAACCGAAAACACTGCCTTCTCAGAGGGCGGACCGTTTTTGCGGACGTCTCTTGAAAAAAACAACTTTTAGGTGAGAATGTAATGGCAGCAGCAAAGAAAGCGTTCGGTGGATACACCATCAGCTTCTCGAAAGCGAAAGACAAAACCCTCGGAGAAGTCTTCGGAACCGGAGACCTCACGCCAAGCGAAATGACGAAGAGACTCTGGATCGCCGTCAAGAAGTGGAGCCTGGCCAAAAAGTAATTTTTTGGAAACCATCACTAACTCCCAAACAAAACTTCCCCCTCGAACACGCGTCCGCTAGTTCTTTAGAAATTTTCCATTTGACTTAGTACAGGTATTCTGAGAGCGCGGTCTCGTCAGGGTACTGCGCCTGCTTCTTCAGCCTGTACCAGCCGTAAACGATTCCGCCCAGCGCGAGCCAGCCGATGAAGAAAGGACGCGTCTGCAAGTTCACCAAGCCCGTTGCGGGCGAAGCGTGCAGCTCAAGAACGTAAGGCATGTTGAACGACACGCCACTCTGCAGGAAAAAGCCGCTCAACAACAGCATGAAGAAAACGAAAAAGCCGAACGACAATCCCTTGAGCGCGTAAAAACCCAACAACCAATGCCTTCTGCGATTAGTGCCGACCGCGGTCTGCATCATTCTGCGCGAAATGTTGAGCGTGCCCAGCACGTCGACGAGCGCTGCTGAAAGACCCGTGACCACTGGAAGCATCACGAACGCCACGACGCCATCCTTAGCGCCATCGACACCCAGGATGCCGCTGGAAAAATCGAAAGAAAAAACGCCAGGCGCCAATCCCGCCGCCTGCACGGCAAGCACCGCGACGAGCGCGATCGCGAAGCCATAGCCGAAACTGCGCAACGCGTTGACAGCGACTCCAGTGCTTCCGAATACTCCCATGAAAAATAATTCAGCACGTTTAACGTTTTAAAACAACACGGATTCGCGGTTTCAAGTCAAACGACGACCCAGAGGCAGAACGTGGCCGCACTTCTTGCAAGTCTTCTCCTTACGCTTCCAATTAAGATCAAAATCGACACCGCCACAGTCGGGACAACCCTTCTGCTCGAAAGACTGCGAAGCCATCCAAGCCTGCTTGCCCGTACCGAACACGCGCGGACCACCCGACACCGGCGCCTTCTGTGACGCGGACGTTTGCGTCGCGGGCTGCGCGCCACTCTCTACGCCCACCGTGCTCGCCGAAGGATGCGCCTCTTCGTGCCTCAAGCGTATCTGGTGGACGGACTTGGAACTGCAGCGTGGACAAATAGGAGTAGAACCGTCGGACGAGAAATCGAAGCGGCAATTGTCGCAATGAAACTTCATGAGTGCTTGTGGTTCTTCCGCGCCTTCCTCGAGGAAAGGTACGAGAGAACTATGACGCCCATGATTAATATTATCGCCACGAGCACGCGCCAGTCCAAAAGCACGTTCAGTTTCTCCAACAACGGACTCTTCGCAAGTTCCGGCGGCAGCTCGACACGCGGCGCTTGCGTCGGCTGCACGACAGAAGCGGGAGAAGGCGTCACCGTCAAGCCCACTCGAAAGTTCAACAACAACGAGTCAGACAAGTTACTGTTCTGATCATAAACCGTAACGACGCGAGAGAACGCTTGCGGAGCCGCCGCGCCCTTCGCGCTGATCGTCATGTTGATAATGATCGGATCGTTCGTGTAAATGTTCGCGCTACCCACGGCCTCTGCGCCGAAAATCAAAGAAATACCGGGCGGCATCCCAGAAGAAAGACGAAAACGCGCGCTACAACGCTCACCGATCGCCACCGGGTCTTCAGTGATGTATAGCTTGAAAGAATAATTCGTCGGCGCCTGATAATTACCGATGTCGAGATTCATCGATTTCGGCTCGACCGCCAACGTCTGGCAAACCGCGCCAGCAAACACAGGCAGGAGTAACAACCACAACGCGAGAGCTCGCTTCATCGAAACTCCTCTAAGCAATCGCCAGCTTTAAAACCAGCACTTCAGTAACGACCTCTAAAGGAAAACAAATAATGGGACTGCTCAAACAACTCGGCTACGTAAAAGAAACCGAGCTCGACCAAGCAAAAGAACTCATCGACCACCAAGACGCGCTGGTCGGAGAACTGGAGAAAAAACTCGAACAAATAGCGAAAGAAAAAAACGAGACCGCCTCACAACTGCAAGCCACTCTCGCGCGCACGGAAGAAGAAGCGAAAGCGGCACAAGCACAACTCGACCAGCTCGAAAGCGAGCACAACAGCACCCGCAAAGCACTCGACCAAGCCAAAGACATCTCCCTCTCACTCGAACGGCACTTGAACCAGAAGCTCATGATCTTCGAAAAACAAATGCCCAAGATCGAAGCCCTCAAAAAAGAAATACACTTGCAACGCGGCCTGAACAAGAAACTCGTACACTTCGAAAAACAAATGCCCAAGCTTCAAAAGAAGCAAAGCAAGAACATCCAAAAATCGCTCAAGGAAGCGAAACAGATCAGCAAAGAACTCGAAAAACACTTGCTACAAAAGTTCGGCATCTTCCAAAAACAAATGCTCAAACTATCACAACTAAAGAAACAACAACCATCCGCCAAGCTGCCGCCGCTAAACCCGCCGCGCGCCGCTTCGCACCACAGCAGCAACCACTCGGTCAAACGCGCAGCGCACAAGCACGCTAAAAATCACGCGAAAAGAAAAACGAAAAAGAAGTCAAGACGCTAACCGAGACCGCTGGAATCTATCGGCTCCTGATCCGCACTCGACAGTTCCTGGTCGATGCTGGAAAACTCTTCCTGCGTCGAAGCCAAGTCACCATCGATACTGCTAGCTTGACCCGAGAGCGAGCCCTGCGTGCTGACGCCCGTGGAAGCGCCCGCACAACCCGCCACTAGCAACGAAGAAGCGAGGAGGGCGGCGAGCACGAAGCCCGCCGAGTTTTGATTCATCAAAGTTTTCTATTTCCCCCTTCTTTTTTACGGAGCCGGGCTCGCCGTAACAGTTACGCTCGGCGTGCCTTCGGCTTCGCGCGCTTTTTCTCTCAGTTCTTTGCGGAACTCGCTGAACTCTCGATTCGCGTCGCCCAGTAAGTGTGCGGCTTCGCGAATGTTCGTGCCGTACTTTCCATCGGCAGCGTTGATGTCCGCCTTGATGGTGGCCAACCTTGCTTCGAGGCTAGTGGTGTCAACGCCTTTCTCTTTCATCTTAGCAAGAAGATTGTCGAGTCTCGTCAAAAGTCCTCGCGCGCGCTGAATCGCGCCCGCCGTCTTGCGCTTCGCGACTTCCTCAGCTTGCATCTTGGCTTTCTCGCGAGCGTCGTCGTGCGTGCGCTTCGCCTTCACGACCGCGTCACGCGCCTCTTCAACATTGCGTGAAGCTACGAAAGCGTCGCGCTGCGTCTTCAAAGTCGCAAGCGCGGCCTTGAGTCGCGTAGTGTCCTGACCGTTCGCATCAAGCCTGTCAATCACGGCTTGCAATTTTTCGATCGCGTTCGTCAACATGACCTGCACGGCCATCTTGCGCGCCTCGAAAGTCCTGTTTCCTGTCTGGTTGTCGGCAGTCACCATTCCACGTTCGCCAGTGCTCGAGCCAGTGTCAACGGCGACTACTGCGGCCGGAATGACTGCGAGCACCAACAGCGCGAAAACCGCCGCGGCACCAATGTTCTTGTTCAACACGAAACTTTTCACCTTTTTTCAATTGTTTTTGAGGAGGATTAAAAACAAGCCCCCCCGCGAGTCCTAAAAACCCGCGGGAAAGGCCGTTTTGCAACCCACTATCGATTTTTTTCGGGACGCGAAAAAAGCTTCAACGAAACTTCATCGCGTTCCGCAACACTCCTTGCGATCGAAAATGAATAAAAACAAACTTTCGAACCGGACGCACAACAAAGCTTCCAGCACGCCACGAAAAGGGAACGAAGCTTCACGACGCTTCATTTTCCCCGCGACAACCTTAATACGCACTACGAACGACAATCAAACATCGTGAAAACCGCCCACGCCCTCAACAGTGTTTTCCTACTGCTCGCTCTATTGACGAGTTTTTCCAATGCCGGGATAGTGGAGGGACGCGTGTTCGACGGCGATACGCTGGCACCGGTTTCCGGCGCTTCGGTCAGCGCCAACGACCTCAAAACCGGCGGCGCCGTGGTGCGCGTCACGACGAACTCGACGGGCGACTATTGGTTCGGGCTCGCTACCGGCACTTACGAAATCCGCGCCGAACGCAACAAGAACGGCACGATCGAACAAGACGAAGTCAACGTCACCATTCTCGACAACGCCGAGCAACGCATCGACTTGGTGTTGTTCCCGGAGATCGGCAGCGTCGAACAAATACAAACACCGCCCGAGCTCAACGTTACCAATCAAAGCCTCGGAACGCCGCGCGAATTCACGCCACAACCATTCCTCGCGCTCGCCGCAATCGCGCTAGCAATCATCACTGCCGCAGCATTCTTCACCTATGTGATGCGAAAACAACGCGAACGACGAAAACGCGCACAAATACAAACACTCAAACCAGCAACACCCGAACTACAACCACCAAAACTGCAAGCCCAACAAGAACCACAAGCGCCGCAACCGCAAATGCCCTCGTCAGCCGCGCTGCGCGAAGACCTCGAACAAGCGATGAAAATCATTCGCGAAAACGACGGACGTCTCACGCAGAAAGAACTCCGCAAGGCGATGAACGTCAGCGAAGCGAAAGCCAGCCTCGTCGTCGCCGAGCTGGAAGAGCGCGGCTTCATCCAGAAAATAAAGAAGGGAAGGGGCAACGTGCTGAAACTGCCCTGAAACGCAATCTTTTAAGCACCCTGAAAGCGTAAAGAAAAACGATCAACCCACGAAAAAACTAGGTGAAAAGAAAATTGGCATTTGAAGAAGGACTTCCAAAAGCGCTCTGGGGCGACTTCCTCATCGCGGCAGGAATAGTAGTCATCGCGTTCGAACTCTACAAACTCGCGACCATAGGAATCGGCAGCAACGCCTCGGCACAAATACAAGACGGAATATTCTTCGTCGTAGCACTCATCCTGCTAAGCGCAGGCGCCTCGATGAAAAGCGGCGGCAAGTAAAAAAACAAAAAAACAAGCCCAAACCCTAATGCGCGTTTTGCTCGCAGTACTCGACGGCGCGGCAGACACGCCCAACGCGCAACTAGCCTTCCGAACACCGCTGCAAGCCGCACGCAAACCATTCCTCGACAACCTCGCGCAGAATTCTCGCGCGGGCCTCTTGAGAATAGCGGGCGACATCGCGCCCGAAAGCGACGTCGGCGTGCTCTCCATTTTCGGCATCAACGCATTGAAACTACAGACGCGTCGCAGCGCGCTGGAAGCGCTCGGCGTCGGCGAAACTTTCAAGAACGGAATGCTCGCCCTGCGCGCTAACTTTGCTACCCTTAACGAAAACCAGACTAAAATCCTCGACCGACGCGTCGGACGCAACCTCTCGACAGAAGAAGCGAAACGCATCGCGCAAGAACTCAACGCGCGCATCTACATCAAAGGCATCAACACGAAACTCGTCGCCACAAGCGGACACCGTGCCGTCCTCCTCGCGAAACGCAAACGCGCCTTCTCCCGCGACATCAGCAACACGGATCCAGCGTATGAAATGACGCGCGCCGGCATCACGACTGCAAACAGCAACCCGCGACACTTGCTGCAACAATGCAAACCGCTCAAGCACGGCGCACGCGAAACCGCCAAGTTCGTGAACGAATACCTCAAACAAGCACATGCCATCCTCGCAACGAGCAAGATCAACGAGTACAGAAAAATCAAGGGCGCACTGCCCGCCAACGGCTTGCTATTTCGCGATGCAGAAACGCGCCTCAAGTCACCACGCAAAAAAATGCAGAACTGGACGGTGATTGCGGACATGCCGCTCGAGATCGGCATTGGGCGTTTTCTGGGAATGCACGTAAAGAAAATGCCGGCATTCTTCTCGCCAAGAGACTACGAAGCGCGAGCCGAAGTTGCGGTTGAAGAGTTGAGGTCGCGGAACGTTTACGTTCACATCAAAGGTCCTGACGTTTACGGTCACGACGGCGACGCGATAGGAAAAACGAAGTGCATCGAAGAAATCGACTCGCACTTCTTTGCAAAAGTGTCCGGCTTAGACAAGAGCAAGGTTCGAATCGCGGTCACGAGCGATCACGCGACGCCCTGTGGCCACAAAGCACACTCCAACGACCCCGTGCCCTTCATGATCAGCGGCGCGGGAGTGAAAAACAAGACAGGAATCCAGTGGTTCGGCGAAAAAGAATGCGCCAAAGGAGAAACCATTCCCGCGACAAGCCTGATGTCACTTCTTCTCGCAAAACAAGTTTAAAACTCGCGAAAACCAACGACACTAGCAATGGCTTCAATAACCCACCAAAAACTGCCCGTTTGGGAAAACGCGGCTAATGAAAAAATAAGACGTGCGCTCAAAGAACAAGGACTGTTTTCTTTCTTAAAGCTCGGCGGCGTACACGTTTCAATAAAACAAAGAAACCAGCCCGCTTTACGCGCACTAGTGAAAAAAATGGGCGTCGCCCACGGAGAAGTAATCGAAAAAGGACAATGGTCCTCAAATCCCAACATCAGACGCAATCCTTACGAAGTCGCAATCAGAAAACTATTACAAAAATCGAAAATCGAACTGCCGCCAGAACACACGATCGAAGCGTTACACATTCCAGGAGAAGGACTAGTCAGAATCAAAATAATGCCTAAGTTTTAACGCGCGCAAACCTGGCTTTACCTTCTAGAAAACGTTCAATATCCAAAAGGCGGTTGTACTTCGCGACTCTTTCTCCCCGCGCGGGCGCGCCAATCTTCGCAAAGCCGCACTCGAGCGCAACTGCGAAATCGGAAATGAAGTCGTCATTCGTCTCGCCGCTGCGGTGAGACGCGATCACGCGAATTCCATTCCTCTTCGCCAGTTCTGCAGTTGCGATTGCTTCTGAAATAGTACCAACTTGATTGGGCTTGAGAATTATTCCGCCAACACTCTTCTGCGAAATCGCCATCTGCAAGCGTGCCGTCTGAGAAACGACGAGGTCATCGCCAGTGACGAGTGCGCGGCTACCGATCTTCTTGTTCAGCGCGGCGAAAGCCGAAAAGTCTTCTTCCTGAAACGGATCCTCGAGGTAAGAAATGCGGAACGTCTTGACGAGTTGTTCGTAGAAATCCAAGAGCGGCCCGGTTTCGAAAATCTTGCCCTGGACATTGTACTTGCCGTGCGAAAAGAACGAAGAAGCCGCACAATCCAAGCCCAGATCAATCTCGTCGCTCCAGCCCGCTTCCTTTGCCGCGTCACGAATCAACGCCAACGGCTCCACAACGTCCGTGACTGGTGGAACAAATCCACCCTCATCACCGACGAGAGTAGCGCGGGCGCCGTATTTCTTGCGCAGCAATTCCCGCAACGCGCGATAAGTTTCGCCCGCCGCTTGCACCGCGTCCTGCAAGTTGCGCGCGCGGGAAGGAATCACCATGTATTCTTGGAAAGCGATCGCGCCGCCCGCATGCATGCCTCCGTTAATCAGGTTGGCGAGTGGAACGGGCAAGAGTTTGGCGTTTTTGTTTATTTCTTGGAAAGTCGGCGTGCAGTCGATCGCGGCTCGCGCGCGCAGTCCTGCGATGCTGATCGAGAGCATTGTGTTCGCGCCGAGGTTGCTTTTGTCTTGCGTGCCGTCGAGCTTGATCAAGAAATCGTCGAGTTCTTTCTGAGAAGCGAACTGCTTACCCTTCAACTTTCCATTAAGCATTCCGTTAATTTTGTCGACGGCTTTGCGAACCCCTTTTCCACCGAACCTTTGTCCTCCATCTCTTAGTTCTTTGGCTTCGTGTTTGCCTTTGCTCGCGCCGCTCGGCACGCTCGCGCGTCCGGCGAAAGTTTCCTTGCCCTTCTCAACAGTAATGGTTGTTTCGATGGTTGGGTTGGCGCGGGAGTCGAGAATTTCTCGCGCGCGGACGCTTTTGATTTTCATTTCTTTTTCTTGAAGTCGAGAGCGACAGAGTTTATACAATAACGCTTGCCCGTCGGACGCGGACCGTCATCAAAAACGTGACCAAGATGACTTCCGCATTTGGCGCAAGAGACTTCGACGCCGAACAATCCGAAGCCGCCACTCGCGAGTTTGACTTTGTTTGGCAACGCGGTCCAGAAGCTCGGCCAGCCGGTTCGCGAGTCGTACTTCGCATCAGAAGAAAACAGGTGCTCGCCGCAAGCCGCGCAAACATACGCGCCTTTTTCCTTGTTGTAGAGCAGCTTGCCCGTGAACGGTATTTCGGTTCCGCGTTCGCGCAGCACGCGGTATTGCTCCGGTGTTAGGCGCTTTCGCCATTCCGACTCGTTTTTCGAAATCTTTGCCGCTGCGTTGGTCACTTGATTACTCTCGCTTGAATCGGTTTTCCGGAAGCGTCGAAAGCTCGCCACGAATTTAAACGATAAGGCGCGCCCGCAATGACGTGCGCGACGCCGAGAGAACTCCAAAAGCGTTTGTCTTGCGCGCTCGGCAACAGCACGCCGTTCGGATGGCTGTGAATAGTGCCCACATTGTCTTGAGAGGTCGGGAGGAACCATTCGCTGAAGCCACTCCAGCTTTCTGCGTATTCGCTGAATGGCGCGACAAGCAACTCGGACACTTCGACAACGCTGCCGACCGTTCGACCCGGACCCCTCTGTTCGACAATTCTGCCTTTCAGAACACCAATGAACTCGTCGGGATGCACGTTGCGGCAGGCTTGCATCACGCTTTTTAGCACGCCTTCCTTCAACGCAATACTGGTAATCGTCATGATTCTCTCCAAGAAAGAAATACTCAAACTAGTCAAACAAGGCAAACTAAAAGTAACGCCCTTCAATCAAGAACTCGTTGGTGTTGCTTCAATCAACATGCGTTTAGGAAACAACTTCAGACTCTTCAACAAAAACCACACCGTAAAAGTAACACAAGACATTGACGTATCAAAACAAACTAGACTGGTAAAACTAAAACAAAACGAAACAGTAACACTCAAACCCGGAGAAATGATCCTTGGACAAACACTTGAAAGAATCAAGCTCCCAGAAAACATTGTAGGAAGAATAGATGGAAAAAGTCGCTTCGCACGCATCGGTCTCTTGGTGCACTTGTCTTCTTCATTCATTCAACCAGGCGTTGACAACGTGCAAGTGCTCGAGATCGCCAATTTCTCGCCGAACAACCTCGAACTATCACCGGGCCTTGTCGTTTGCCAAGTCGTTCTTGAAGAACTCAAAGGCAAAGCGCGCTACGAAGGCACCTACGCCAAACAAACCAGCGTCTAGCAATAGTGGAAGTGAGGGGTGTGGGTGGTTTCTAGTTATTCCAAGCAAAAGAACGCGCAATACGCACACTTCCGAGTCAACGCACAAGACCTCGACAAAGTCAAGGGTGGACAGTTCACGCTTTACAACTTCTTGAGCAACAGTTTTGCCTTTTCACCCGAACGCAAAGCCCTCGCGGTCGACGTGCTGGACGCGCTCAAAGAACAACCCCACAGCTTCGCGGCGCTACAGAAGAAGCTCAAGGCCAGAAAGAGCTCGCTCTACCTCGCGCTCCTGTCACTCGAACGCTCCGGCCTCATCGAGAAGCCGGAAGGAAGGGGTGGAGCGTACGCGTTGTCGCACCGTTTCGCCGAAGCCCTGTCCGCTTACGCTTCGTGGTGGCGCGAGTGGCGTCGCGACGCACTAAAAGAATAAATACTCGCTCACGAGTGAATTAGTCCCTGACACCTTTTCGAGGTAAAAAACAGCAATGGGCATTTTCGAACTCTTCGGCAAAAAAGCCGAAACAAACAGCGACTCGATCTACTCACTCAGCACGGACTTCCACCCATTCAGACTGCCCGCGTACCGCAACGACAGCGTTGACCTCGAAATCACCGTCCGCAATAACACGGACACCGAACTACTCACCAGCGTCGTAGTCGTCGTACCCAAACCATTGGGCTTTGACTCGACCGCACTAAGCCAGCAGCGCGAAGTACGCATCGGCATGCTCGCCGGCGGCGATCAGCGCAGCATGAAAATACAGATCTATGGAAACGGACGCACCGACCCACGCAGCTACCCCGTCAAGGTCTTCGCGATTTCACACTACAGAGACTACGGACACGTGTTGAACGAAGTGCGCAAAATACTGGAACTGAGGGCCGCATAGAGCTAGAAAGGTTTTATATAGCGAAAGACACTCGGAAATAGTCGAAAAAACAAAATCGCGATCATAATTTCAAAGGTGAAAACGAAATGACCGTCAAAGTCAGTCAACTCATGGGAATGGAAGTATACACAGACAACGCACAACACGTCGGACGCGTCTACGACATAATCCTCGACCTCCAAAAAGGCGAAGTCGTCAGACTAACACTCGAACCGATCAAAGTGCAAAGCAAAGACGAAGCGAAACGCATCTTCAAAGAAAAAACCGTCATGTACAAGAGCGTCAAAGCGGTAGAAAAAATCGTCATCGTCTCCTCAAGACCAATTGAAGAACCGATCGAAGAACCAGTAGCAGAACCGGCCAAACCAATGCCCTACTCTTACCGCTACCGAAGACAATAAACTCCCCTCCTCTTTCAACTCCTAAAAAAGCTAATTTTTACAAGCCAGAAACTGTTAGTTTAGTCGTGAGTCTGTGAAGTTTTTGTACTTTTTCTGAATGGCGAGAACCAACCTGATTCGCGAAAGCCACAGCCGCCTCTTTGCTAAGCGTCAGATACCAAGTGCCCTCGATGTTCGGCCCAGTAATTTTGCCATTAATTCCAAGTCCAACCAAAAGAGCGTGGACTTTTTCGAGGCCAGGTCCGTTTACGCTTTTTACACGTATTCGTCGCGTTACAAGGTCAACAGTAGATTCGTCATCGAAAAACGCCCTAATCCAAGCGCGCCTTGATTCGTAGTCAGCTTGAAAAATTTCATCACTAATCGTCCACGCCCTACTACTGCCCGCCCCAAGCGCCTGCAGTCTATCGTAAACTCGTTTGGAGTGCAGATGCATTTGATTGCGCGTCATGCGACACTTTATTCCGAACGCAATTTTTACCTCGTCTCGAAAACTTTCTAAAAGTGCTTTATCCGTGTTACAGAATGAGGCCGCGTAGCGCATTCGATCCCGCCAATAACGACGCCCCTGCACGACTTGGAGAACTTTTTTCTCGATAAATTTGCCGATCCATCCATCGCCACAAATGTGCGCAGCGACACTCGCTTCTTCAGGCAACATGCTGGGAGTAAAAGAAAATGAGTATATAGCGGGGAGTGGAGTTTCCTGCCGGTGGCATGATTTCTAGCCACTGGCATTTTGAACCACTGATCTTCGGGTCACTCAGCTAGAGCCTAATCCAAAATTTTTCTGAACAAAGCTTTAACGTATGAGCCCGACGGGCACTCCAGGCTGCCCTGCCCCGCTACAATAGAAAATGGTCGAACGCGCGTTATAAACTCTATAGCTTCAAACTTCTCAATAAAACTTAACAAAATATCGTTCAGAATTGAGCTCAGCAACTCGCTGTTGCCCGGTTCTTAATTGCTGTCCTTTCTTTTTGAACTCAATAAAGAAAACTTTGCCGTCTTTGATTGCTACCCGGTCGCAAACGGCAGTAGGCGAAAAAACTTCCCAGCCTTGCTCTCGAAGTTCTTCGGCCAATCTTTCTTCCGTTTTTAGTTGCTGCAGTCTTCGATTTCTTTGAATCGCAGAGTCAAAATTTGTTTTAATGACGTTTAGAGCCCGCTTGTCAACTCCGGGGCAAACAGTAGCTTCCATACTCAGACTTTTGTTCGTCGATTTTTAACGGTTCTTAGACTCTTTCGCCGGTGTCTAGAGCTTGTCG
>DASYRB010000027.1:0-7351 GCA_036004805.1 Candidatus Norongarragalinales archaeon | reverse complement strand
AGTACTCAAAGCTACCGACCGCGGCTGGCTATTCGTTGTTCCCGAAGATCACGATCTTGAGAAAAACTGGTGATTTGGAGTACGCGAACGCTAGCGAGGCGAACGCTTTCAGAAAGATCGGGAAGGTGTTGAGCGAGTTCGATTTTCATGACGCGCAGTCGATCGATGACTTCGTTGCGAACCCGGCGCTGGACTTCAAGGGTGGAAATTGTGCGGACGTGAAAATCAATTTCAAGGACACTATTATCGGCATTGCGACGAACGTCGGTACGCAGGAAGCCGTGCAGTACTTGAGGTCTCGAGGAAAGGCCGAGTTGCTCAAAGATGCCGGAACTCGCTTGGCTAGTCAGCTCGACGGCCTGATTCCGGCGATTTATGGCGTTTGCAGAGGTGACAATGGCGATGTTTACCGCGACTTCCAAGTCTGGCCTCCCAATAACGCGGTTCCGATAGGCACTGGAGAAACGCTGGCTTTGTTTGGAGAGAGCGCTCAAGAAACTCCCTTACAACGCGCGGACGATACTCGTTCTTGTTTGTACACGTGGCCGACTCCTTTGACGCCCGAGACTTACACTTGCGGCGGAAAAACAAGACCGGCATTGCCCTTGCACCAGTGCGGAGGAATAATCTCCAAACTCGCCACGGGTGGACAGTCGGTTGGAAGGCCGGGTTCGATAGTTGTGGGAGCGAGGGGCGACACGGTTTACGTGAGGATGGACATTGGTGTCGAGGGTGATTGTGACGTGAGCAACCCGTTCGTGGGTTTTGATGCTTGGGATTCCGCGGCGAACAACTTCCTCCCGCTATTGGCTTACTTTACTGGCAGCAAGTCGAACCTCGAACTCACGCTCACGGATGGACTGGACATTTTCCAAGTAGACTCTTCCAGCGCGACCACGACCGAGACGCATGGCGACGGTTCAGTGACTTACCGCGACTCGGCCGGCAACGCTTGGACCGTACAGGCAAGTGGTGACTGGGTTTACACCAAAGCGCCCTCGAGCTGCACTACCACGTACACGGTCAGTGACAAGCGCTTGCGAAGCACTTGCGCGCCGGATGGCTGGGTTTGGAAGGAAGACAAGACCGGCGGTTTCTATTCAACGCGAGACAGTTTTGCCGAGATCAAGTACAAGAACGTCGACGGCAGTATCGTCACGAGCTGGCACCCGCGCGATCCACAACCCAACCGTTTCTACACTGGAGGCGGCTTGACGAACGAGCCCGTGGGCGAAGACGGCAAACTGGTCAACGTCGCGACTCACGACCTAGTAATGCCACCACTTACCGAACAAGCGAAAACGCAGGGCGCTGCCGGAAGCAGCGGTGCCGACACCGGCAGGACCGGTTCCTCCACTGCCACGATCGAGCCATCGATATTCCTAGACAACAAAGGCAACATCATTTCCACCAGGCCAGCACCAACCGGTTCTCTCTCAGAGCCGAACGGACCGCAATACCCAGAACTTATTCCGACGGCTTACGCGGGCGGCAGCACCACCGGCTCCAATTCTCACTGTTACGGAATTTCTGACCAGAGCTCTTGCGACAGCGATTTAGAGTGCAGGTGGGAAGAACCTCCAACGCCTGGCTTCTGCACACCTCGCTAGAAAAACTTTCAAACGTCCTAAGGCTTTGGGTTTTTCGGAAAAAGAAGAAAGAGAAAAGTTAAGGGAAGTTAGGTAGCGAGCCGTTCTAGTTTTTTGAGTTCTAGAAGAGGCTGTCGACGCCCACGTATTGGTATTGCGTCGCTTTTGGCGCTTCGGTTTTGCCGATGATTTGGGCGCTGCTTATTCCGGTCAAGACCGCCGTGACGATGATCTTGTCGTTCATTTCTGGAACGATGCGCGCTCCCCACTTGACGTACGCGTGCGGGTCGAAGGCTTCAGTGACTCCTTCTCCGATCTTGATGGCTTCACCCAACGTGAGTTGAGCTCCGCCTTGGATCAGGATGAGTCCGCCCTTCGCGCCTGCCGTGTCGACGTCGAGCAACGGGTGGTCGAGCGTGTTCTTGATGACTTTCTCGACGCGCTCGCTTCCCGAAGCTTCTCCCACGGAAATCATCGCGACTCCGCGGTTGCTGGTGATCATGCGCACGTCGGCAAAGTCGATGTTCATCAAACTCGGCAACATGATAGTGTCGGCGATGCCTTTGATCGAGCGAGCCAAGAGCGTGTCCGCGACTTGGAAGGCCTGGTTCATAGGCAAGTTCGGCACGTAGCTGACGAGCTTGTTGTTGTCAACAATGATCACGGTGTCGCAAACTTCGGTGAGCTTTTCGAGTGCCCAGTCCGCCTTGTCCAAGCGCGCTCTTTCGAGAGCGAATGGGAAAGTGACTACGGCGATCGTGATCGCTCCGGCGCGTTTGCAGATGTCCGCAACGACTGGCGCGGCTCCGCTTCCCGTTCCTCCACCGAGTCCGGTGGTGATGAAGACGAGTTCGGGGTTGCCAATCATGGTTTCGAGCTGCGCGCGGCAGGACTCGGCGGCTTTCATGCCGACTTCCGGAAATCCTCCAGCACCCATTCCTTTGGTAAGGGATGCGCCGATGAGGACTTTCTTGTCAGCCTGTACGATTTTCAAGTGGTTGGCGTCGGTGTTGATGGCCATCGTGGTTGCAGAAACCAGTCCCATCTTGTGCAAGCGGTCTACAGAGTTGCAGCCGCCGCCACCGATTCCGATCACTTTGATCTGGATCTTAGAGGGAGTCATTAATGCCGCTTTGTTGTCAGCCGCGGTTTTGCTGGAAGCACTGTTGTTGGACAATGCGTCTCGAATCAAGCTCTCCATTTTCTCATCAAAATCTCCACACGCGACAACGACCCATTCGGGACGGAGTCCGTGTTTTTTATCATGAAATTCATGTTTCGTGTTATGCAAGCGGCGCCATTTCGGCGCGCGCCAAGGGAAACATGAACGATTTCTTTTTTTGATGAGGCGGGTCTCGAAAAAACTAGCACGAACTGAATGGTTGCACTTGCTTGAATTCTCGCCAGCAACCAAGACAATGGGTCTTGACCGCCGTTTTCGAGAAACGAAATAATTTTTTCAGTGCGGGTTTTAGGGAGGGCCTGACTACCAACGCTTTCTCTTCGGGAAGCGCTGTGCGGAATTTTTCTTTCTGTGAATGAAACAAATCGCTCTTGTGCCCGGCGCGCGATGGGTTAGATCGGCCGGAAAGCGACTGTCTTGCGAACGTGATTCGATGCGACGCGTGTGATTCGTTTGGGGGTTTCGCGGGGGTTTCGGGGTTGGGATGTTCGTGGGGGAGTTAGGATTTGAATGGAAGGAAGTTTAGCCGATGATTTCGATGTCGTATCCCGGCTCGCGGGCTGGCGCGCGTTGCGCCGTCTTGCCTACGATGTGTGGGCTGTGTACTCCGGTCACGATGGCAGTGATTTCGAGCTTGCCGTCGTAGTCCGGAATGAGTCTTGCGCCCCACTTGACGTTGGCTGACGGGTCCATTTGTTCCGTGACCATTTCGCCTGCGCGGATCGCGTCTCCGAGAGTCAGGTCAGAGCCTCCAGCGATGTGGATGATGGCTCCCTTGGCTCCTGCGAAGTCGACGTCGAGCAGCCTGTTCTTCAGCACGCCGTCTACCGCGTCTTCCACCTTTCCAGGTCCTTTGCCCGTTCCGACAGCGATCATTCCGACGTCTCCTTGGCCCATGATGGCGCGGACGTCCGCGAAGTCGATGTTGACGAGTGAAGGTTGGGTGATGGTGAACACTAGTCCTCCGATGGCTTTGGCGAGAATCTCGTCGGCCACTAGGAAGGCTTGGTTCATTGGCAGGTTCGGCACGATCTGCACGAGCCTGTTGTTGTCGAGAATAATGACGCTGTCCGCGACGTTGCGGAGTTTTTGGATTCCTTCGTCGGCTTTGAACACGCGAGCGCGCTCAAGAGCGAACGGATAGGTAACCATGGCGACGACGATCGCGCCTTGTTCTTTCGCGATCTCGGCCACTACCGGAGCGCTTCCCGTTCCCGTACCACCGCCCATTCCTGCGCACAGGAAGACGAGGTGGCAGCCTTCGAGGGCTCTCTCGATTTCCGGGCGGTCGACCTCGGCCGCTTTCGCTGCGACTTCGGGGTATCCGCCGGCTCCAAGTCCCTTGGTTACGCTTTTGCCGATGAGTATTTTCTTGATTCCGTCGTCAAGGATGTTCAAGTGCTGTCTGTCGGTGTTGATCGCGATTATGTCGCAACCCTTGACTCCCAGCTTGTGGATGCGTTGAGCAGTGTTGTTGCCGCCGCCACCGCAACCTACTACGGCGATTCGAATTCGCTCGAAAGCCTCGTTTTCACTTGATTGGTAGTTCGATTTTTGGTTGTTCGAAACCGCTTGTCTGACTATGTCTTCCAGCATTCAAATCGCCTCTGGGGAATTTTTATTTGACTTGCACAACCAGACCTCATTTCTCCTTATATTCTTTTCGGACGATTTTGCGAGCGAAAACGACCACCCAAAAACAGCGCAAAAATTGTGGAAGTCGTCACCGGCAAGCAGTAACAAGCACAGAGGGCTGGATTTTTTGCGTTATTTTTGAGTTATTTTTCCGCGCCGTAACCTGTCGACAGCGGAGTTTTTCGCTGGTTTTCGTACATGCGCAAAACTTCTTTCACGCTTGTCGCGTCTCGTGGTGCTTTGTCGAAACGGTTCTGAATTATTCGCGGAAAACGCAGTGCGAAACCTTCGCCGTCTTTTTTCGACGCGCCGGCAGTGTGTGTCGGTGACTTCGTTATTTCGTCCGCACGCACGACTACGACGTGTTTCGGCAAAACCCAAAAGTCGGGCACGAGTCGCGAGTCAACATTCGCGGGTTTTTCCCTCGAAGAAATTTTCGACAGCAGGTCGTGAAATTCTTGCATCTGTTTTTCATTAAAACCCGTACCGATTTTCGCGATCGATTTGAACTTGTCTTCTTTCTCGTCGTAAACCGCCGTCAACAATCCGCCGAACTCGAACTTTGTTCGCTTGCCGCGTCCTCGGTAATATCCAATAATCACGACGTCGAGCGTGTCCGCGAGTTCGCCTTTGTAAGAGCGTTTCAATTTTATCCACGCAAACTTTCGAGCGCCCGCAGTGTACGGCGCGTTCAAATCTTTCGCGATTATTCCCTCGAGGCCCGCGCCGACTTTCTCGTCGAAAAACTTGTCGAGCTGTTCCGGCTTGTCCGCGATGATGTAGGAACCTGGCTCGATCGTGTCGCCTTTCTTGATGACTTTTTCGAGCGCGGCTCGTCGTTCTTTGTAAGAAAGATGCGTGTAATCCTTTCCGTCCGCGTAGAGCAGGTCGAACGCGAAAAGTTTCAAGGGGATTTCTTCAGCTTTTTCCTTGACGCCCAGTTTGCGCCTGCGTTTTATCGTTTCTTGGAACGGAAGGAAAGTGTCTTCGTTCTCGTTGAAACCGATCGCTTCTCCCTCGAAAATCGCCTCTTTTGCCGCGATCTGCTTGCGCGTCGCTTCAACGATGTCGGGAAAAGCGTTCGTCATTGGTTCGCTGCGGCGCGAAAAAATTATTACTTTGTCGCCCTTCTTGTGAACCTGCAAACGGAGTCCGTCGTATTTCGCTTCGACGGCGCACTTGCCGAGTTTTTCAATGATTTCTTTCGACGATGGCAAGCGTTCTGCGAGGGCGGGCGCGATGGGTCTGAATGGTTCGGGAGAAGTTTTTTCGAAGGATTTGGTGCCTTCTTTCCAAAAGTTTTCCGCAATCTCGCCCAAGTCGCCCGTTAAGTTGAAGGCTCGTTCAGCGAGCACGCGTTGTTCCTTGCTTCCCGTTTTTGCGAACAACAACGCATCAATTATGGTCGGTTCGCCGACGCCCATTCTTAATTTGCCGGTGACGAAGCGCACGACGAACCTCGCTTCCGACGGAGAAGCGTCGCTCAACAGCTGCGATAGTGTTCCGATTTTCGTGTCTTGGCTGCCGCTTCCGCTTGCGGTCGCTATTTTGTAGAAGCGTTCGTAGACGTTCTTGATCGTGAGCGTTCCTCGAGCGAGCGCGTGTTGTTTTTTTTCTTTCATGAATTCTTCCGCTGTTTCGCCCAGGTCTCCTTTTTTGCGGTAGAGCTTGACCACCTCGCCGACGTTTCTTCCGGTGACGCGCGCTATCGCTTCCTGAGCGAGTTTTTCGCCCATTCCGAGTTCGATGCCGACCGCTGCGGGCGCGATGCGGCCCTGCGTGAGATAGACGAGTGGTTTGATTTCTTGCGTCGAGACGCGTTTGTAGAGTTCCGCAAGCAGTTCCGTAGTTTTCAGGCGTCCGGGCGTTCGCTCGATCTCGTCGAAAACCTTGACGACTTCAGAAAAATCCATTCTTCGAAAAAAATGACGCGGGCGCGTTATTTATACGACACGAACCAACAAAGATTCGACAAGCATTGCCGGAAATAAAAAAACCAGAAAAAAAGAAAGCCACGAACTGGATCGAAGAGATCGGCAAGAACGCGCGCGTATGGCTGCCATTGCTCCCTGGAGGAGGCATCGTGACAATGCCTCTTAGGTTGCAGGCGGAGAAAAAGCTCGAGAAGCTCGAGAAAGAACGTGGTAATCTTTTGAGAGCGATGGCGAAGAGAAGCGAGTCCGAACACGCCGCGATCAAGACGCAAGCCGCAATAGAACAACCAGTACACGGCGCGCCCATCGCGTTACTACCGCAAGCACGCCACGCGGAAAAACTGCAAAGCGCTGCTTTGGTGAGTCCTAGTGCGAGGAGAATTTTTCGAAAACTAAGCCCCACCAAGCTCGCGCACTTGCGAAGAGTGCACGCGCTCTACAAAAAAGCCGCATAAGAAACGCAGTTCCGCTTTTTGCTTTTTTTTTACTTTTTACAATGCGCTTTCGATTATTGCTGCCATCACTAGAAGGATGGCGGCCATCACTCCCAAGATCGCGACGTCGCGCAAGACGTACCTGAACTCGAGACGCGCGTAGTGCCTTCTCATTATTGCCGCGCTCAGCAGTCCTCCGGCGATGCTGGCGACGAAGTAAGCGGAGACTTCGAAGACGCCGTGAGGCAAGAGCGCCAGTACTGCGCTTAGGAATCCGGAGATGCCCATCGAGACTGTTTTGCCTCCGATGAATACGCCGACGAGCGAAGCGTTCCACAACAAAATATACAAACTACCGATGCCGTAGAGAAGGCTGAAGACGAAGACGAGCAGTAAGACCCAGAAGTTGTGCAGGAACAATCCTTGGAATGCTTCCTGCGAGAACGCGAATAGCGATAATGGGTGCGCGAGTCTTTCGACTTCCTGAATCTGGTCGGCGAAGACCGCGTTCGCGATGTCTTGCGGCAGCACTGCGGACCAGAACGCGTAAGCGATCACGCTGCCGAGGAAGAAGAA
>DASYRB010000026.1:0-98610 GCA_036004805.1 Candidatus Norongarragalinales archaeon | reverse complement strand
CATCGCCGCCGGCGTCAAGGCCTATCACGACCTCAAACACGACCATTCCAGATACAAGCCCTACCCGCAAGCCGACCGCCTGATCCGTTTCGCGAAAAGCAAAGGCATCAAGGTACGCATCGTCTCCGCGGGCTGGCCCATAAAACAATGGGACAAGCTCTGGCACCTCGGACTCGCGAAACACTTCGAAAATGACGAAGTTTTCGTCACGGGCGACTCGAGAATCTCCGGCTCCCACGTAAAAGCACCCAAAAAGCGCGCGCCATTCTACAAAAAAATAATGAAAAAAATGCGCGCCTCGCCCAGAACCACTATCATGCTGGGAGACAATGAAGACGCCGACATCACTCCAGCGAAATCTTTGGGAATCACGACGATCAGGGTCAAGCAAGGAAAAAACGCTCACGAGCCCTCAAAGGCCGATGTCGTGGTGCGGCACCTCGGTGGCGCGCATCAAGCCATAAAAGAACTACTCACCAGCAAATAGTTGCTACAAAAAAAAATGGAAGAAGACTTCGACAAAGTTCAAGAAGAAAAAAACCGCGACAAAGCGGCAGCGATCGAGAAGAAAGCGCACGCTCTCGCCAAAAAAATAGCCAAACCAGGCGTAAAACTTTTAGAAGTCGCTGAGAAGGTCGAGGAACTCATCCACAAAGAAGGCGGCGCTCCCGCATTTCCCACGAACCTCTCCCGCAACTACGAAGCGGCGCACTACACGCCGAGAATCAACGACGAAGCCACGATCGGCGAAAACGACGTACTAAAAATCGACGTCGGCACGCACGTTGATGGCGCGGTGATTGACAGCGCGTTCACAATCGACTTTTCCGGAAAACACGCCGCGCTCGTGCAAGCAGCGGAAGACGCGCTCCAGGCCGCGATCGAACACATGCGTCCGAAGGCCAACATTCGCGCCGCGGGCAAAGCCATGGAACAAGCGATCAAGAAACGCGGCTTCAAAGCCATCGAGAACCTCTCCGGCCACTCAATCGACCACTACGTCGTACACGCCGGCATTTCCCTAACGCCGTTCGAAGGCGAAAGCCATGTTCTGCAAGAGGGAGACATTTTCGCGATCGAACCATTCACCACTGACGGCGCCGGTTACGTGAAGGACAAGGAAGACGTCGTCGAAATTTTCTCGATAAGCGGTCCCTGCAGGTCGCGACTTCCAGCCGCGCGCAATCTTTACAACAAAGCTTTCGACGACTACTCGACGCTGCCGTTCGCCAAGCGCTATTACAAGAACGAGCCACAACTCGACGCCGCGCTCCGCGAGTTGCTAAAGTCTGAATCGATTCGCGGATACGCGATGCTTGTAGAGGCAGGAAAAGGAATGGTCGCGCAAGCGGAAACTACGGTGCGGATAACGAGCGACGGTTGCGACGTTCTAGTGCCGCGGCCCGCTTGACAAGCATTTTAAACGCGCCACTGCTCTTTGAGTCTCGGTAAGAAAAAATGCCGCCAGCAGCAGCGACTTCGACCGCGCAAAAAAAAATCACGCTATCACTCAGCATTGACGAAGGCTTGCAGCACCGCGTGCCCTTCCTTCTCCTGCTCTTGCTGCTTTTCGTGGTGGGTTGCGTGATGTTCGTGCGCGCCAACTTCAGCGTCGCGGACGCGTTCGACCTCGGCCGCTATGACGTCGTGATCGAGAAGCTCTACAGCGTGTCATTCATCCTGTTCCTCATCATTTTCTCGCTCGCCATGGCGATCGCAGCGTTCTATGGCTCGGCGCTTGAACGCATGCAAGCACTCCTGGTCCTGCCGTTGACTTTCGTTCCGGCACTCGTGATGTGGCTGGTTTTTCCAAACCACGTGCTCGCGTTCATAGCTTTCTCGCTCACGCTCTCGACTGCTTCGTATCTCGCTTCGCGTTATCACTCGACGTCGAGCATGGAGGCGGAACAGAAAGCGATCAGCCAAGCACTGCTCGTGCTCGTAGTGCTCACGTTGATTTTCACTTTCGCGAGGGTGAGCGCGCAAAGGGACGCGTATTTTGATCAGATGTTGAGCAGCGCTACGGGCTTGATTCCGGGTGTGAGCGGCGAGTCTGCAGCTGCCGGCCTCACTTCACTTTGCAGTGGCGCGAACTTTTCCGTATCACAAAGCGCCGTGCGTGATAAGATAAGTCGCGACATGGTTTATCAGGAAATGGTGAGGGCGAACGCGAGTTACGGCGGCGCGCCTTCCGGAGACCTGAGAGAAATTCCACTCAGCGCCTGCCACGACGCAGTTCCCGTGCTGGTTTCGAACTTTATAGCCAATTATTCTTCGAGCTTTTCGCAACAAACAACGCCGCCTGCGAGCGGAAACGCTTCCAACGCTTCACAAGCAACGCCCACGACGCCACCGTCGACTTCTATCCTGCGCACGGCCGCGTTGAACCTCGCTCCACTGAAAGCCTTCTATGACAACATGGCATTCATCATGGCCCTCGTAGCGCTCTCACTCGTCACCCTCGTTAGCTACGTCGTTCGCGGCTTGAGTTACGGATTCTACTGGCTGTTGTTGAAGATATGAAAATCGAAAAACTGCAAGTTTCCGGCATCGTCAACAACAAAGGACTCCTAGCCATTACATTCGAGAAGAAGGGAAAGAACTTTTTCAAAATGCTGAACGGCTTCCTCACGCACGCGGGTTTTCTGCACACGCATTTGGGCGTCAAGGCTCCGCCGGACAAGAAGGAATCGTTCGGTGACCCGGAAAAATTTGTAGACCGAGTCGTGCACCTCAAGCACAAAGACGAACATGAAGTACTAGTGATTGCGGGAGCGAGCCACGTTTTCCTCGTCTTCAAGCCCTCGGAAGAATACAAGAAACAGCTCTTGGGCGCGTTGAAGCTCTACGCTGATTTTACGCCCGGCCACAAAAAGAAAGGATTCGTCAACTAAAAAAGAAAAGAAAAAATGAGAGGCGGGCCCGACGGGATTCGAACCCGCAACATCTTGGTTCGAAGCCAAGCGCTCTGTCCTGGTTGAGCTACGGGCCCGTAATAACTCTTTGAAGATTCTTCGCTTTAAACCAACAATACTCCCAAAAAATAGGGTTGCAAAGGGCGCGAGCCACGAAGTGGCGAAGTGCCCTTTGAGCGGGCTCGGCGAGATTCGAACTCGCGACCTCTAGGTTCGGAACCCAGTGCTCTGTCCAAGCTAAGCTACGAGCCCCTTTTCGGTCTATTGTCGCCGTTCGAAGACACGCGGTGAAATAATGAGCTCGCCACGAATCGCGAGAGAAACGATCTTGTACAGTTCAAGGACAGCAAAAGCCGCCAGCGGAATCAGCACGATTTGCGCATAAACAAGAAAACGGTCCATGAATACTCGCAAGCCCACAACGTCGTTCTTTATCGCGAACAAAGACACCGCGAAAGCCGCGAGAAGGAACAATGCCTCGTGCCATTCCTTGCGAGAACGCACGCTCGCAAAAAACCCGAGAACCAGCAACACGCCGCCAGCGATCGACAGCCATGAAACCACGATGCCGGTGTGCGTGAAGAAGAACTCGCTCGAAACCACGCCGCCCTCGTGATACTTGAATTGCGCCAAGTCCCACAAGTTGAGATTGCCAAGCACCGCGAAATGCCAGCCTAGGTAAGTGATCGTGCAAACGAGCCACGCGAGCAGCGCGGTATTCGCGCTCTTCTTGTCACCGCGCACGCCCAGCTTTCCTACCGCGTATTGGGCGATGCCGTAAGCGAACGCGACGCCAGCGAAGAACACCGCGCTCTCCTGGTGTATCAAGGACAACGTTATCGCGAAAACCAAAGCGCCCGCGCGATTGTTCTTCAACAGCGTCCATAAAGCGAGCGGGAGGATCGCGAGACCCATCGCTTGCGGCAACGGACGAATAGTGTAAATCAGCATTTCCGGCGCGAGGCTGGCGAAGAACGCGCAAAGCACGCCGGCTTTTTCTCCGAACAACGCGCGTCCCAGCACGAAAAAGCTCAAAGGAAGCAGCACGGCGAACAGCATGACGAGGAACCTGCTCGCGAAATCGATCGGGAAACCAGTGAGCAGCACGAGTTGCGCGAGATCGAAACGATAACCCGGAACGTAAAGATTCGGAATCCTCCCGCCATAGCTGTAATCTTCCCAGGGATAGTATCCGGAATTGATGAGTTCGGTCGCGGTCGCGACGTGAACCATCGTGTTTCCGTACGTCGGCATCATGAATTCTTTCAGAACGAGCGAGTGCGCGCTCAAGCTAAGTGCGATCGCGGCGAGCAGTCCGATGATGACTATGATTTTTTCGATTTTTTCGTTCATTTGACTTTCCAGATCTCCACGCCGCCATCCTGGTAGGCGAGTTCGAAATAGTTCGCGTCGCGGAACTTTTCACGCTGCGGCAAAATCCAAGAAAAGCCGGCAAAAATGCTCCTGTCCGGCACCCAAACGTAAGACGCGTTGTACGCTTTCGCGATCGCGTAAGCCTCTTGCGCACTTTGCGTTTCATAGAGCTTGTGCGCGTCGCTCATTCGCTGCACCACGTTCGGTACTATAGCCCAGTCGCCGCCCTCAGTTCCCTCGCGTTGCGACAGGCCCATGATTATCTCGCCGCCGAAAATATCGCTCGCGAACACGGTTCGCAGAGCGGTGTTACGCTTCACCCACTCCAGCGCCGCGATTTCCCTCGGCGTGGCTACCGGGTTGAGCCATGGCTCTGCTTGTCGTTTCGAGCTGTCAAAGTCTTGAGCGCCGAAGTAAGCCAGCGGTCCGAGGATTAGCGCGGCGGAAATGATCAGGAAAACGTTCTCACGATTGATAGCCATTTTTTTTTTCTGTTACACAATGAATTGTTTTTTGATGGTTTTAGAGTCGCGAGTTTTTATATACGACAAGCCAACACAAATGATTGAAGCAAGGACTACTGTTCAGTGAGCATCAATCATCATGTCGAAAAAGCAAGAAAAAGAAGAACACGACGATAAGGGACACAAGGACAAGGAACACGAGTCCAAAAAGAAGCAAGCATTCCAATTTCCAGCGCTAGCGCCGACGCAAATCGCGATCATCGTTCTCGTGCTGGTGCTTGCGGTGGGCGCTTCTTTCGTTTTACTCAACCAAGGCAAGCAATTGACGCCTTCACCGACGCCTTCACCGATTACGGGCCTTTCGCAGGAAAAACAACTACCGCCTGCAACGATCAAGATTTTTTACGACTCGGGATACGACTACCTGCCTAACGCCACACGCACGGCAAAAGTCGCTAACGAGCAGGTTGCTGATTTCAACATCACTTTCGAGGCCGTCGACGTTTCAGCGCCCGACAAGCGCGCCGCGCTCATGACTCTCGGCCTGACCCACCTGCCCGTGGTAGTGATTCCTTCCGACGCGGTCAAGAACTCTGCAGTGCAAGCACTCGTCGACCAGATGAGCAGCAATGGCGTATTGAACGAGGTTCCGGGCGGTTATGCCGTGAGCTATTTCTACATGTTTTTCAACACGCGCAAGCCGGAATCCAGCATCGACGTCCGCGCAGCCGACCACATATCGCTCGGCACGCAGTGCCTAAACCAGACCACGAACCTTGACCATTTCTTCGATTACGACTCGTTCCAGTCGCGCAACACTTACCACTTCGTTCAGGACGCGTTGTTTCACTTCAACGGCTCCGTCAATTACAAGATCTGGTGGACGCCCGTGTCCGACAAGGGTTTCCGCGCTGCGAAAGCGGGTTACTGCATGCAGAAAATAGACCCGAATTTCGGTTTCGGAGTTTTCAACCAGAGAATGATCGACAGTCCCGTTTTTACCGATGGCGAGCTCGCGTTGAGGGCGCAGGGCGCGGGCGTGTCGCAGGAACAGTTCGAATCTTGTTACAAGTCGAACGAGACCGAGAAAATAATCAGGAAGAGTTTCGACGATGCTGTTTACAAGTACGGCGTGCCGCGACTGCCGATGTTCATGGTGGATTGCAAATACATCTTCGCGCCACTGTCTGAAAACTATACGGGAGAACTAGTGAACAGGACGTGCTTGGCGAGGCCGGATGTTTGCAAGGGATTGGCGCCGGTCTTCGTGCCCAGCGACCAACTCACCACGCCCAACTAAGAAAGACGGTGACGGTTTTTTTGCGCTATTTTTTATTTTTTGCTTCTAAGGTTCAGGAGCAAGTGGTCTTTGTCGAAGGGTCGCAGGTTGACTTGCTGGACGATCTCGAACCAGTCGCCCAGTTCTTTGCGCACGTCGGCAAAAACTTTTTCAGGGTTCTGCGTTGCACTGACGCTTCGCGCTTTGATCGCGATTATAGCGCTTCCGCCAGGCTTGAGGAAAGCCTTCGAGTTGTCTAGAAGAATGCGTGCCTGTTGCTGGTCGGCGACGTCCTGGTAAACCACGTCCATGCCACTGATGTCTTTTTCGTAATTTTCGAGCGCGCGAGCGTCAGCGTGAATCGGTAACATGTTTGGTCGCGTTTCACAGACGCCGATGAGTTCGCGCATCGAGATAGCGCTTTTTTCGACGCAGTAGACCGAGCCTTTGCGTCCGACGATGTCGCTGACGTGGCTGGGTGTCGTGCCGCTCGCCGCGCCGAGGTAGAGCACGGACATTCCTGGTTTGATCGAGAGTTCTCTGAGTCCGTTGACGATTGCGGCTGCGAGCTTGCTTCTCCATGGATCCCAAATTCTGTATTCGTGGCCGCCGCTTTTGACGAGGTCTTCGCCGTAAACCTTCGTGCCGGGCGCTAGGCTTTGCGTGGCTAGCTTGTTGTCGATTTTCCAAACTCCTGGAAATCTTTGTGAAATACTCATTTCTTGCTGTTGCTCGAAGCGGTTTGTGCTTTGATCTGTTTGATTCTCGCGTCGAACTTTTGCTTTAGTTTCTTCGCGATGAAAACGTGAGTGAACGCGTCTGCGCGTGAAGCGATCGCGACCTTGGTTGCGAGCTCTCGCGCAATGCGACCTCTTTCTTCTGCGGGCGCGCTGGATAGGTGTGGGTTGTTGAAGATGATTCCGTGCTTGGGTGGCTTGCTGCCTTTGCGCAAGTGGCTAAAGAGCGCTTTTTCGGCTCCGAGCACTTGGATGGTCGATGCGGGCATGCGTGCCATTTTCTCAATGCCTCCCGCAATGACGAGCAAGCGTGCGGCGAGAAGCGGTTCTGCCAATTCTGAAATGTTGGGGAAGTGTTTGCGCATCTGTTCTTCCGTGTATTTTTCGAGCGCTTTGCGTTCTTCCTGGAGGCCGAGGACTTGTTTGCTGAACGACTTGAGCGCGGCGGCATCGTTAGCGTCAAAATTGCCGCCGAAGCTGGTCTTCGCGAGCATCGCGACCTCTCGGGCTTTTTCTTTGCCGATGACGTTTTCGGCCTTTCTCTCGTCGAATGTTTCGCGGGAGCCGAACTCGGCCGCGAGCTTCAAGAGGTCGTCGTCTCCGATATGCATTTCTGGAAAATTGATGCGGAACCAGTCGGTGGCGCGTTGTACGAGGATGCCTTTGGCTTCGTCGATGTCGTCTAGGGCGCGTACGCTCTGCATGACGACGAGGTCTCTCTTGGAGAGTTCTTTCTTGACGCTGCCCTTGGCTTTCGCGAGCAGTTCTTCTCTACTGGCCATTAGTTGCAAAAATCAGCTGTTATTCTATTGGCGCTCGTGGTTTTTATTAATCAATGAAACAACTCAATGCGTCAAAAATGAGCCAAAAGCCCGCCTCCAGCGAAAAGCACGAAACCACTGACAAGGTCATTGCTCTATGCTTGCGCCGCGGTCTCATCTTTCCCACTAGCGATGCTTACGGCAGTTTCGCCGGGTTTTTCGACTACGGGCCATATGGCGTCGAGTTGAGGCGGAATTTTGAGCATTTCTGGTGGAAGTTCTTCGTCCGCGACCGCGAAGACATCGTAGGACTCGACGGAGCGATCATTTCACACCCCAAAGTTTGGGAAGCGAGCGGACACCTTTCCTCTTTCAACGACCTTTTAGTGGAGTGCAAGAAGTGCCACGAACGCTTCAGAGCCGACCACCTCCTCGAAAGCGTGCTGGGCGTGCAGGTCGATGGTTTGAATCCGGAACAGATAGCGCACGCGATGAAAGAACACAAGGTCGTCTGTCCGAACGACAAGGGACCTCTCTCTGAAGTCAAAAAGTTCAACCTCTTGTTCAAGACGCACATCGGCAGCGTGGAAGGCGAGAAAGAAGCGGCATACCTGCGTGGCGAGACTGCACAAAGTATTTTTGCCGCTTTCCGCGTCGTGAACAACGTCGCGCGCAAACACCTGCCATACGGCATCGCGCAGATCGGTCGCGTTTTTCGCAACGAGATCAGTCCGCGCAACTTCATCTTTCGCGCTCGAGAATTCACGATCGCAGAGCTCGAGTTCTTCCTGAATCCGGAAAAGCTCGACGAATGTCCATTGCTCTCGAAGCACGAGACTGGTCTCGAGACGTTGTTCTTGACTGGTGACGCGCAGGAGAAAAAGAAACACGCCGCGCAGAAAATGACGCTCGCCGAAGCGTTGAGCAAGAAGCTCGTTGGAAACAAGTGGCATGCTTACTGGCTTGCGCAGCAATTCAAGTTCTTCACGTCGCTCGGCGTTTCTCGCGAAAAGCTCCGCTTCAGACAACACATGAAAGATGAGCTATCCCACTACAGCAGCGAAACCTGGGACATCGAGTACGACTTTCCGTTCGGCTGGAAAGAATTGGGAGGCGTCGCTAACCGCGGACAATACGACTTGACGCAGCACAGCAAGGCGAGTGGTACGGACTTGAGCGTGTTCGATGAGGAAAGCAAGAAGAGAGTCATGCCTGCGGTCATCGAGCCGACGTTCGGTCTCGACCGTGCGATTTTCACGATCTTGATTGATGCATTCGAGGAAAAGAAGGACGAGAAGGGAGAAGTGAGGATGGTCCTCAAACTGCATCCCTCGATTGCGCCCGTTAGCGTTGCGGTGTTTCCGCTCGTGAAGAAGGACGGTCTTTCGGACAAGGCGCGCGAAGTGTTCGATTCGCTCAAGAACCGTTTCAATGCCGAATACGATGAGAGCGGAAGCATCGGCAAGAGGTACGCGCGCCACGACGAGATCGGCACTCCTCTCTGCGTCACTGTAGATTACGAGACGAAGGAAGGCAAGACGAAGGGCACGGTGACGATTCGCGATCGCGATTCGGGCGCGCAGAAGCGAGTGAAGATCGAAGAACTTGCGCGCGTAGTTGAAGAAAGATTGAACGGTGCTGTTTTTTCGAAGCTCTAAAGTTGAAACGATTCAAAATGGATGTTTTGAGAGAGTGGCTCGAAGCTACCAAGCATTTGCCCCGCGAAGCTTTCAACCTGCATTATCGCTACGTGGTTCCTTCCAGTGCCAACGTCCCGCCGTTGCTTGTTGTTTGGACTCCTTATCGCGTCAACCGTTTCGCTGAAGCGCACAATGACAAGTGTCCCTTGTGCACGAAGGGCGCGCATTCGCAAGAACTCTTCAAAGGAAAATACGCGCCGTTCAAGGTTTTTCCGAACAAGTATCCAGCCTCGCTGGGTCACACGGTAATTGTTCACGAGAAGCACGTAGAGAAGAACGTCGACGCGCAAGAACTGAGCGTGATGCAGCGTTTCTGTCGAGAGACGGGTTACCGCGTTGTGCGGAACATGCGTGGCGCGGGCGCTTCTCTTCCATCGCACGAACACTTTCAGGGCTTTTTGGAGAGAATGCCGGTCGAGAATTTTTCAAGAAAACGCGTCGCGGAAAAAACCGTGCTCGAGGGCTATCCTTGCCGCCACTTCGCTGCGGAGGGTGACGAAGCGCCGGTCAAGGCCGCTGCTTTCATTGCGGGATTGAAGGAGCCTTACACCGTCACGGTTTGTCCGGAGCTCATCGTCGTTTTTCCGTTCCGCAAGGCTAGCGGTCCTGATGCGGTCGGCGCGATTCACGCTTCGGGAATGGCGACTTACACGAAGCGTTCGGATTTCGATAACGCTACTTTCGAATCTCTCGCGGCTGACATGGCCGACACTATCGGTCCGGCTTGATAGTCATTATTTTAAACGCGGTCATCTCTTTTGGTTGTCAATTAACTTTCCTAAAAATCGTTCTTTGGTGGTTTTTCAGTAATGGCTTTCGAGTCTCTGGCTTACGGCGCGCTGGGCGCTGGCGTTATCGCTCTCTTGTTCGCGTGGTTTCTCGTCAGGCAGGTCTCGCGACTTCCTGCAGGCACGCAAAAAATGCAGGACATCGCTGCAGCCATCGCTGAAGGCGCAGACGCTTACCTAAATCGTCAATTCAGGACGGTCGCGGTATTCGTCGTCGCGTTGTTTGTGGTGATCGGCATTCTTGTGAACTGGCTGACTGCCGGCGCGTTCGTTGCCGGAGCGGTCGGAAGCGCGCTCGCTGGATTCATCGGCATGAAGGTCGCAGTTCGCGCGAACGTTCGCACCGCGCAAGCTGCAGAGTCTGGATTGGCGCAAGCGATGGACGTCGCGGTGAAAGGCGGCGCCGTCACGGGGCTCGCGCTGGTGGGTCTTGGATTGATCGGTATTTCGGCTTTGTACTTGTTGTTCAACAATCTCGACGTGCTCGTCGGTTTCGGTTTCGGAGCCTCGTTGATCTCGCTTTTTGCTCGCGTTGGTGGCGGTATTTATACGAAAGCGGCGGATGTTGGTGCTGATTTGGTTGGGAAGATCGAGAAGGGCATTCCTGAAGACGATCCTCGCAATCCTGCGGTCATTGCGGACAACGTTGGCGACAACGTGGGTGACAATGCGGGAATGGCTGCGGACGTTTTCGAGAGTTACGTAGTCACGATCATTGCGGCAATGCTTCTTGGTGCTTCCGTGGGTGGAGTTTTTGCAGTGCTTCCGCTCGCGATCGCTGGCGCTGGAATCGTTGCGGGGATTGCGGCGCTTTCATTCATGAAGCTCGGAGGAAATGGCAAGGTGATGAGCGCGTTGAACAACGGCTTGCTCGCGAGCGCTGTAATCGCCGCGGTGTTTTTTGCGGTGATCACTTTCTTTTTGATTCCCGGAAGGTGGGATGTTTTCGGCGCTGCCATCGTTGGTCTCGCTGCCGCGGTGTTGATCGGTTACATCACCGAGTTCTACACGGGACTCGATTCGAAGAGCGTCGCGCAGGTCGCTAACGCGGCCAGGACGGGCGCTGGCACGAACGTGATCAGTGGACTCGCTGTTGGGTTGCAGAGCACTGCGATGCCGTTGTTGCTCGTGGTTTTCGCCATTCTTTTGTCGTTCAAGCTTTCCGGAATTTTCGGTATCGCTATCGCGGCTGCGGCGATGTTGAGCGTGACTGGCGTCGTGTTGGCGTTGGACGCGTTCGGACCCATTACTGATAACGCGGGCGGCATTGCTGAAATGTCGAAAATGAAGGAAAAAGTTCGCAAGGTGACTGACGAGCTCGACGCGGTTGGTAATACGACGAAAGCGACGACGAAGGGTTTTGCGATCACTGGCGCGGCTTTGAGCGCGATCGTGTTGTTCGCGGCGTTCGCGGAAGCGACGAAGCTTTCATCCGTCAACATTCTCAGCCCGGCCGTGACGATCGGCTTGTTCATTGGCGCGATGCTTCCGTTCTTGTTCAGCTCGTTTTTGATGAACGCGGTAGGAAAAGCCGCGTTCGAAGTGGTCGAGGAAGTGCGTCATCAGTTCAAGACCATTAAGGGAATAATGAGTGGCAAAGCGCGTCCGAACTATGCGCGTGTTGTTGACATTACTACTGCGGCGGCGTTGAAGGAGCTCAAGATTCCTGGCCTGTTAGCTGTCGGTTCTCCATTGCTTGTTGGTATTCTGTTCGGTCCTGCGGCTCTCGCTGGCTTGCTTGCGGGCGCCATTGCGAGTGGCTTTCTGCTTGCGTTGACGTTGAGCAATGCGGGCGCGGTTTGGGACAACGCGAAAAAATTCATCGAGCTGGGCAATTTCGGCGGCAAGGGCAGTGACGCTCACAAGGCGGCAGTCGTAGGAGATACTGTGGGTGATCCGAGCAAAGACACGGCTGGACCGGCATTGAACAGCTTGATCAAGGTGTTGAACACGATCAGCCTGATCTTCGCTGCCGCGATCGCGGCACACGCGATATACCTAGTATAGCCTGCCGTATAGCTGCCTTGAAGGTTTGCGGGCACAGGGGGAAGGCTTTTTAAAAGCAAAATGGCTCTGTTGGATTATTCAAATGACGATTGAAACGAACTCGTTTTACTTGTTGTTCCTTTTGGGAATGGTCGCGCTTGCAGTGGCTAGTGTTTTCGTGATTTTGCTTAACAGCAACTCGTTGCGGGCGTTCTTGAGAAGTTCAAAGGGTCTTTCCGGCAAGGCGAGTCCTGACGGAATTTCTAACTCGACGATTCTCGTCGTTATCTTGGCTGCGTTATTGTTGTCCGCCGTGGGCACTTTGGTCGCTTTGTCCAAGCCTACGACGACCCTTTTAGGGATCAGTGGCGCGGTTGTGGGTAACGCGACTTTCAACGTCACGTCAATTTCGAGCATCAAGTTTTTCAACGCGACTTTCGGCACGATCAATTTCGGCAACATCAACGTAACTGACTGTTCGCCCTGGTTTGTTGCGGGCACGAACGCCACGCCTCCGTGCTACAACAACACTGAAGACGACAACCCCAACCCCTTCGTCATTGAAAACGACGGCGGCAACAAAGTAAACGTGACGATGGCTGCTAGCTCGATGAGTTTGACTGGAACTGGTTCGCAGTACGCGCTCAAGACGGGCAACCAGTCGTGCTATCACGCGCCCAACACTCCGCGCGGCGCTTGCAACGGACAGGCCGCGCCGAGCACTGGAGGAGTACGCGCTCCCGCTGAAGCGTTCAGCTTCTTCAACTCGACGTTCCAGAACAACAACTCGTTCTCGCTTAACGCGTTCCAGAACGTGACGGGAAGCAACTCGCTCAACCACTCGTTGTTCGTGAGCTTCCTGAACTTCACGGACAGCAACGACACGGTATTGATAGATTGGGCCGTCAACGTTGCTGCGGACGAGAGCGCTGGTTTCCACAACAGCACGCTAACGCTTACGGCAGTGAGTTCCGGCACCGGTCCTTAGACGAATTCCGCAAGGCTGAATTGTTTCGCTTTGTCGTCCTCGAAAATGCTGTTTATCTCTTTCTCTAAAAGTTGCAGTCTCTGCTTGATGTAGTTCGGCAACGCGTATTTTTCGGCCATGTCCATGCTGAGCTTCAAGTACTTCTCGATGCCGCCGCGGTTGATCGTGAGAATGATCTTTCCGCCGCATTTCTTGCATTTGCCGATCAGCGGCACTCTCCTGAAAATGGTGTTGCAGTCGACGCATCGGAAGTTCTGTTTGCTGAAGCTGTGCAAGTTTCCGTAAAGATCGGGGAAGAAGTGTGACAACACTATGCGTTCGGCGGCGTTCTTCGCGTCGACGGCGCGGATCTTCATCATGAGTTCGAGTTCTTCCTCGACTTTTTGACGCATGCTCTTGAACTTGATATAGCGAGTCTCGGTAGGTCCGACGAGCAGGCAGTCGTGCGTGTAATTCAGGTTTTCGTACTGGTCGTTGGTGCGCAGTCTTTTCGCGACGGTGTCCATCTTCACGTCGCCCGCTGGAGCGATTTTTTCGGCCGCTTCGAACAACTCGAGTGGGTATTCGCGGCAGACGTCCATCTTGTGCACCTCGTCATCCACTTCACCGGGATCGACGAGAGTCGTTAAGACGAGTGGTTCGTCCATCTTGCCACCGCGCGTTTCAGGCAGGTAAGAGAGACTGAAGTTGAGCAGCGCGTCCATCAACAGCAACACGCCGATCTCGTCGCCGTCGCAGTTGCGTCGCTCTGCACAGTGGACGTACGGGTGCAGCATTACTCCTCGTGCTTTCGTGAAGCCAACGAGGCGTACGAGTGATCCGGCGCTGACGTGCGGTGCTAGGGCGATGAATTGTTGACCGACAAGGTCTTCCTGCCTGGTCGCGTTGTAGAACGGCTTCAAGCCGTAGAAGTAAACGAGGAGGTCGTCGACGAAGCGGGCGACGCGCAGGAAATAATCAGCGCCGTTGTAAGGCAGCACCATGTCCTGTGCTCTCAACTCGATGACTTGGTCGTCGCGTTCGATGGGCGCGCCATTCACGTCCGTGGAATAACCGAGTTGTTTTACCCTGTCGAGAGAGATGCCGATCTCTGAAGGAATGAAGTGCGTGATGGGAATTTCCATGCCGTCGAATCGCGCGGTGCCGTCGCGAAAAACGGCGATGTTGTGTTTGGCGCGCAGCAATCCCTTCTCTAACGGTTCGGGAATTTTTTGAGCGCTGAACAATCCGACGACGCCCTTGACTTCTTGCGGTTCCGTGCCGATCTTTTTCACGGCTTCGTCGAAAAGCGCGGGCAGGTCGACGACTTGTTTTTCGTAAGCGCGAAGCATTGTTGAAGAGCACTTGGTGCATTTTTCGGCGTTCGGCTCGTTGAGCGCGTCGCACTTCAAACAACGCTCTTTGGAAATGGTACGCGTGCCGCAGTTCGAGCAGACGGGCTTGAATCCCTTGCGTCCGCACTCCGGACAGATTTTTATCGCGAGGTCGGCTTCGAGTTTTTGGTCGTTCATCTTGAGCGTTTTTACGGCGCGCGTCATGCTGCGCAGCTTCGTGCCGTAGTCCCCGATCGGGAACAGGACGTTGACTGCGGGCTGCATCTTGCGCTCTTTCGCCTTTTCCGGGCGACCCATTCGGCTGCCGATGTAGGTGCCTGCATAACGCTTGATCGTGACGCCCGAAGCGAGTTTCATGACGCGCATTACGGTTTCGCTCTCTTTGTCGTCCTCAATCGGGCTGTCACCAATTTGCTTGAATGCTTCGTCGAACTTTTGCGTCGACAACGAACCGTCATCGTTTAGTAATCCGAGTGAGCGAATTATTGCCGACGCGTTTTCATTCTCAATGAGCACTTGTTTGCCGTCGAGCTTGTGCGGCACGAGCGCGAGTTCGAGCGCCCGCTTGCCCTCCGTGCCTTGGATAATGAATGTTTGTTCGGTGTTTTTTCCTGTCGCGAGCCATTTGGCTAGTTCTTGCAATTGTTTGAGCGTCAGGTCGTGCCAAGCGAAAGTCCATCGAGGTGAGAGCGGAACGTCGAATTCTTTCGCCATCGCGAAAGACTCGTTGACGCCGAGCTCTTTGATCTGCTGGATGCTTTTCGTTATGCCTTTGCTTTGCAGTAGTACTTTCATCCATTCGTCGCACCAAGCGCCGGGAACTAGTGGGTGTTTGAATTTCGAAAAATCGCCATAATTTATCAACATTTCTCCGAGCGCGAGAATTTCTTTCACTTTTCCGCGCACGAGAATCGCGTCGTCGTAAGTTTCGACGTGTCGAACTTCTCCATCGTCCAGAAGCACTACGGGTCCGCGGATGGTTTCGCAAGGCATAACGATGCAGGCCTTTCCAGGCCGCTCGATGCGGAACTGCGTGCCGAAAGCCGGAAACTCGTGAAGCACGTCCATCGCCGCAGGATGAATCGCTTTTGCCGCAAGGCCGGTGAATCGCGTTCTTCCGTAGCGCAGCGAAAAGCCGCCGGGACGCATTGGATAAGTGAAAATTGGCCTGCCAGCGACGATTTCAGCGAGGTAGCTGTCGACGGGTTTGACTTCCAACTTTTTGCCAGCGTCCTGCTTGACGACCTTGATGAGTTTCTCCATCCAGTTCCACTCCAAGCCCGCCTTCTTGGACGTCTGGATGATTTGCGTCGCGCGCAAGCACAAACCTTCAGCGACGACGAGGTAGAATCCGCCGCGCACGCGATTGCTTTCAATTGATGGAATGTTTTTGTGCTTCGTCACCTCGTAATCTTCAGAAGGCTCTCCCGAGATGCATACGGCGCAAGAGCGCATGATGTGCCTGATCTCTTCCTCCGACGGGGTGTATTGGCCGCCGCGCGTCCTTGCAGAATAGAGATTGCATTCTTCCACTGCTCTCTCAGTCTCGTCTTCGGTGGCTCTGTAATTAGAAATGCCGGCCATGCGGCGCAAATAATCCGCACAGACCGCGGTGAATCCTTGCGCCGCGCCACCCGCTCCACGAATAGGTCCTGCGTAATACAGCGCGACGTATTCGCTGCCGTCAGGATTCTTCTGCACCTTCACGCGCGACAATCCCTCTCCTTTCAGTGGTGCGCATTGCACTCCTTCAGTGTAGAAAGCGAGCGCGGTGCGGAGGGCTTGTTCTAGTTGGTCGTCGCGTGAGCGTTGTCCGAACTTTCCTTCCATGACTTCACGAGCTACGGTGAACGCGGCGAGGTCTCTGTCTTTTTCGGCGGCGAGAATTTCTCGAATGCGTGCACCAATTCCTTCAGGACCCACGAGTCCTTCGACGCGTCCAGCGAGGTCTTCCGCGGCAGCGATCTCTACTTTGGTTTGCGGGTCAAAACCTTTCTCGCGAGCACTCGTCGCCACTGCGTGTGCTTTGTCGAAGTCTTTCAGCAAGGTTTCGAAATAGATCTTGACGTTATCGCTGCAGACTGGAAGCTGTGCCAAGAACTAGTCACCGAGTGTTCCGTGTATTGATTCGAGGAATTTCATGATTGTTTTGCGTTGTGCAGGTTTCGTGTATTGCTCAATGCCGCGCAGTAGTGACCGCGCGGTGCTCTTGCTCTGGATCGCGCCGAGCATGTTGCCTGGGATTAGTGTGATGTTAGTGATCGAGTTGTTGGCGGCGTCCCGGTAGGAATCAGTTCCCAAAGGTCTTTTTGATGCGCGTTCGATTCCTTTCTTGAAGGACGGGTCGTTTTGCACTTGTCGAATTATTGATGAGTGCAGATCGTGGGACGACGTGGCTATGAAATTGGCGTGTTCGCGAAGCTCGATTAATATTTTTTCGAGTTCTTCCTTGCCGTAGCGCGTTCCGAACTCGGCTGCGGCGGCAAGTTTTTTGGGAGCTTGTCGTTTGAAGCTTTCCAGATCACCGTATGTGGTGTAGGTAGCGATTTTTTTTAGCAGTTCGCGTTGTTTTCCTTTCCGCGTGCTGGCTACGGCGGTTGCGAGAGGCGGTCCGGCGATGTCGTAGTGAAAACCGAATTTTGGTTCCTGTTCAGAAGACGCGATTTTCCAAATTCTTTTCTGAGCTGCACGAATGACGCGTTCGTATCTTTTGCGTTGTTGTTCGTTGACGGTCATTCCGGCAGCACCTCTTTGTCGGCTTGTGGTTCGAAGTGCATCAAGTTGAAATTGCCACTGTGAAGGTTGTACACGGGCAGGCGCGCGGGTGAGACTATGTGTCCCTTGCGCACCTGGTAGTCGGTTATGCTTTGCCAGCAGCCGCTGTTGATCACCGTCGTGCCTCGGTAATCCGCGTAGGCGTTCTTGTGTAAGTGTCCGAACGCGAAAACGTCAGGTACTTCATCGATCACCAAATAGTCGCGGGCTTCTGGAGTGATTGGTTCGAGTCCGTAAGTCGGGCAAATGAGTCGTCGCTTCAACATTTCCACACCGACTTTTTCGGGTTGTTGGTAACCGTTCTTCAATGCGGGAATGGTTGCGATTAGTCCGTCCGCGCCGTTTCCGTGATATAGCAAGTGCTTGACGCCGTGCATGTCTACCATTGAAGGGTTGCCGACGAAGTGAATGTTCTTGTAACCATCCGTGCCTTTCACGAATTCTTCAAGCAAGCGCGGCTGTGGCTCCGACAGGCGTACGGCATCGTGGTTTCCCGGTTGTACGAATACCTCGATGTGTCCTGGAATTTGCTTCAAGTATTCGCACATGATTTCGTACTGCAGATAGATGTCTTTCGTGTAAAGTTCTTTCTCCTGGTCGGGGTGTACGCCGATACCGTCGACACAATCGCCGATGACTGCGAAATACTTGATCTTGCCCGCGATCTCTTGCTCTTGCGGCGTGCCCTTGCCGTTGAGGAACGCGATCATTCTCTCGAAGTTTTCTTTCATGAAGAAGCGGTTGCCCATGTGCATGTCGCTGATGTACGCAACGCTAACGTCCTCGTCAGCGAGCTTTTTCTGGCGAATTGGAATTTCTGGAAATATCACGTCGCGTACGATGAAGAGGTCTTTCGACATCACGCCCTCAAGCGCCACTACTTCGTCGGTGCCGATGTTCGATGCGGCGTCTTTGAGTTTTTGCGGCGAGTCGCGCGAAACGAGGCACGTGAGGCTGTCTTGCATGTCCTCGACCTCTACGATCAAGTGTCCGTTTTTCGTTTCCTTTTTTTCCATCACCATCACGATAACGCGCGCGAGCCTTCCTTTAGTATAACTGTCTAGCGCGCGGATGCTCGTTGGTGGTGTTTCGGAAACGCGACTTTTCAAAATTGTAGAGAGTTTTTTGTAGCGGTCCTTGAAGTAATCAACAAAGTCTTCAACTTTACCCGTGCATCGTGACTTGCCGCTGATGTCGTAGCTCTCGTAAATGTTGTAGTCGGCAGCGATGTCTGCAGCGATCGGTTGGTACGTGTTGCCGCCGGTTATCGCGACCTTGGGTGACTTGTTCTCTGCTTCGACTTGGTCCGCGGCTTGTGCGACTTGTTGTTTGGAAACGACCATGGGCGCATCGGGAGCGTCCGCTATTTTTTCGATTACTTGCAGCGCGTTGGGAAGCTCGTTCAACAATTCGGCAGCTTCCTTGCTGAGAATGAGGGAGAGCTCGCTAGCTCGCTTTGCCAACAGCTCGTTCAAACGTGTTTTCCACCAAGGTTCACCCGCCCATGAAAGGCGTTGTTACAGACTGAACGAGTTGTCACGCGTTTTTGAATAAATAGTTTTCCCAACCGCGCGGCCGAAAACAGTCGGTCTAATCTCGTTGTTCTTTGAGCATCTCGAGCTCGCTCATCAAGTTCCAAATGATCGTACGGGCGTGCATGGGCATGTTGATGTCATTACTCACGCTCTCGAGAGCGTAGACAGCACCGCTGATGGCCGCCTCGGCGTCGGGATCTTTCAACCTTTCTTTCGCCAGCGCCAGCGCGTTGCGGACGTTCTTCGGCACGCTCGTGTCGCCGGCAAGGTTGTCGATGTGCTGCGAAATTTTCTTAATAGTGTCAGGTGGCAACATTTTTCTAGAAAAGCAACAAAAAATTTTTCTTTTTCGACAAAAAACAAGTCCGTTCGTCCAACAGAAAGGGCTCAAGCATTAAGAGAGCCGACGCCGCTTATATAACTAACCCGAAAACACGCGAAAGGGGCCCGTAACTCAGTCTGGATAGAGTGTCACCCTCCTAAGGTGAAAGTCGCGCGTTCGAATCGCGCCGGGCCCGCTCAAAGGGCACTTCGGAACTTCGTTCTTCGCGCCCTTTGGAACCCTGCTCGAAGTGCACACTTCGTCGCTAATCGCGACTCGCGACCTTTGTAACCCTTGTTTTTATTCGCAATTTCCTTTCATCGATGAGCGATGGCTGCAGAGTTCAACGCGATAATCGAGATCGGAGTAGTCATAATCGTCGGTCTCGTTTTCGGCATTGTTTTTTCAAGAATCAAACTATCCAGCACGCTGGGATACTTGCTCGCGGGACTCGTGCTCGGACCCATCGGGTTTTCATTACTCGTTCCAGGACAGGGCGTCGCTGACGTTTTCGGACTCATCGGCATGCTCATGCTGCTGTTTTACCTCGGCCTCGAAATGAACTTGCCCAAGTTGCGCGAGACGGGCGCGATCGCCATCATTTTCTCGATTGCGGAAATGGCCGCGGTCGCGATCGGAGGGTTCATCGTTGGAAAAATCTTCGGACTTCCGGACGTCGCTGCGGGCCTCTTGGGCGCGCTTTTGATATCGACATCGACGGTCGAAGCGGTAGAGTTCATATTGTCGCGCGGATTGCTGCAAACGCTCGAGGCGAAAGTCGCGCTATCGGCTCTCATCGTGGAAGATTTCGCCGCGATCCTTCTCATAGTTTTGATTTCGAGCATTGCGAACCAGCAAGGCGTGTTCACGACGCAGACGCTCGACGTGTTGTTGTTCGTGGTGGCGATGTTCTACATCGTGCGCAAAATCAGTTCGCCGCTGCTTTCTTTCCTCGGGCGCGTGGGCCATGCGGACAAGATGACAATCTTCGGCATCGGCGTGGGCTTGTTCGTCTCGTTCTTGGGCGCGAGCATCGGGCTGCCTGTAGTCATTGGTGCTTATTTCGCTGGTTTCGCTCTTGCCGAAACGGCTTATGGAGAAACGATCAAGCGCGAGCTGCGGTTTTTCCGCGAGTTCTTCGTGCTGTTCTTTTTCGTCGCTTTCGGCGCGAGCGTGTTTTACGACGCTACGCTTCACGCGGTAGTGCTGCCTTCGGGCGCCGAGTGGTTCACGATACTCGGCATCACCGCGCTGCTCCTGCTGTTCTACCTCGCGGCGAAAGTTTTGTCGTTCGGCATCGTGGGAACGGCGCTTGGCCTCAACGCGACTAGCGCGATAAGCATTGGCATGATGATGTTCGCGATCGGCGAGTTCAGCATTCTCATCGCGCAAGCCGCGCGTCCGCTCGTTGGTCGTGCAGTGGATCTGGTGAGCCTGGCTTTCCTGCTCACGATCGTGACTCTCGTGGCTTCGCCTTTCTTGTTCAACCGTTCGCGCGAGCTGGGCGCGTTGTTCACGCGCGTCTATCCCGAACGCGTCAGGCGAGCGTTGTCGGTCGTGGGCCAGGAGGCGCGTTCGATCGAGCATTTCGCCAGCAACCAGCTGGCGGAGAACGTTTTTGTTCGCGCTTCGCAGGAATTGTTTTCGAACTTGCTGATCGCGATCTCGATCATTTACATCAGCTTGATCGTGCCTTACACCGTAGGACCGCTTCCCGTTTCGCTGTTAGTGCTGCCTTTACTCCTGCTGCCACTTTATCGCGCGGCTCGCGAGTTGGGAATAATTTTCTCGACTCTCGGTTCAAATCGCTCGTTTAGAACGGGCGAGCGTGCGTCGTCGGGTGGAGTGTTGTTCTTGAAGGGCAAGGAAGAAAAGGCCGCGGGCGGTGGTTTGACTCGCGTGAAGCCGCTTTCGCCGGGCGAGGGATTGGCGCGTTATTTGAAACGGAAGTGAAGTGAGGAAAAAACAGAAAAATGGCTGAATTTACGAGCGAAGAACTGCAGGCGCGTCTACAAGAACTCAAGGACGCGGTTTATTTCATTACTGAAAAGCTCGAGAAAGGAACGCAGCAACAAGAGGTAAAGATCGATTTTGATCCCCTGATTGGCGCGTTGAATGAGGTTCGTGACGCGTTGGGTATCTTGGCGAGGCAGACGCGCGAGAACGGCGAGAGCGTTAAAGCGATGGCGCAAGGCATTGGCCAAATACCTTCACCTAAACAACTCGAGGACATTTCGAGGCACATTGATTCCGTTCATTCCGATTACGTCAAAGCGTTGGGCGAGGTTGCGGCACGCACGCAATCACTCGCGGAGAGCGTTTCGCAAATCTCCCGAGCAAATACGGACGTGGGTCCCGCGTTGACGCGACTCAACTCGAAGCTCGATGCCGTTCCTACGCAGTCTGACATTCGCGCGCTCGGTAATGCGCTTACGCAGTTGAGCGAGAGCGTGAACAACGCCGCTCGAAAGCAAGCTGATGCGGGCACGAGGGAGTTGTCAAGCAAGATCGAAAATCTCGCTTCCTTCGAGCAGTCGTCGTTGTCGCGCATCGCTGAAGGCATCAATGGCTTGGCGCAGTTGCAGTCGAAAGCGAACGCGCAGTTGTTGGACGCGTTGGTTTCGATGGACAAGAGCATTTCTGCACTGGAGCAGGCGAACAGGCAGTTGTCGTCGAGGATTTCCGAGTCCGCAGACAGGGAACAGGTGGATGTGCTTTCGAAGCGTCTCGATGGCGCGATCGAACAGCTCGTGGCTTTCAATTCGCTCGTTGAGTACGTTAAGGAGTACACGCGTCGTGGCTATCCGCCGGAAGCGATAAAGCAGACGCTCGTGACCGCGGGTTGGAGCAGTTTGGACGTGGAGAAGGCGTTGGCGTTGATCCAGGCGCCGAAAATATAAACCATGAACGGCATCTTTTCATTAGTGATGACGCAGTACAACCTCTGAGACCTTTACTGGTCGTTGATGAGGTCGATAGCGGCTGATTTTTTTAAAACGCGAAAAACGGTCTCTTTTTTATACGGTGCTTTCGTTCCGCAGTGGTATGGCTCTCAGAGACTCGTTGGATCCGCGTACTGTTTGGGGCGCGGTGCTTTTCCTTGGCTTCGCGATAAACCAGTTCCTCGCCACTAACAATTACGCTTTCCACTACGTCGCGATCGTTTGGGTGTTGTTGCTCGCTGCGGGCTTTTGGTTGACGTTGTCGCGCAAAGCAACGCCTAGCGTCGAACCGGGCGCTGCGAAGTGGTGGATCGCTTTCGTCGCGCTCGCCGCCATATTGCAGGTGTCGATACAGACGCGCTTCCTTCCCTTGAGTGACGAGTTCGTCGGCGTGGGCTGGCTCGCGTCGATAGGACTGGCGAAATTGTTCACGGCCAAGGGCAAGCTCAGTTCTGGTCGTTACTGGATGGGAGTGTTTTGGGTCGTTGCCGCCATTCTTCTCGCCGTCGTTCCCTTGTTTCAGGAATTCGTTTACCTCTACTTCGCGGTCGTCGTCGGCATTCCTTTAGTGCTCAGTGGCACTGGAAAGGGCGCGCATTGGAAGAACCTTCGCGCAGCCGAGCGCGGCAAGCGACGCGCAAGGAGATAGAAAAACTATAAAAACCCCCTGAATAAACTCTGTTGCAGGTTTTAACAAAAAAATGACTGACGTTTCAAAAAACACTCTCGTGGCTCTTGCAGGCGTACTGCTCGTGGTCACAGTAATGGCTACCGTTTTCGCGCTCGACAACATAACGTCCTCGACTCCCGCGCAAATAATGAGCCACTCGGAGACCGCGCAAGCGAGCTTTCAAGTGATCGCTCCACAAACACCATCCACGACTACCGTGCACTCGCGTGTTGGTTTTAACGTCGTATCGTAAAATAGGATAAGGAAAAAATAATGTCAGAAGAAGTTTCTCGAAAAACGTTGCTCGTTCTTGCAGGACTGTTGCTCGTAGTCACCGCTTTCGCGGCTTATACGGTAGTCAACCAGATCGCCACGATCACGCCGATAAACATCGGCACGCAGACCGCTTCGGGCCAAGTGGGCTTTCAGGTAGTCGCGCCGGCAACGCCCTCAATGACTCGCGCGGGTGGACAGAGCGCGGTCGTCGTGTTGCATTAATTCCGTTAACAAAAATAAAATTCTTTGGAGGAAAAACCAAAAATGGCAGAATCCGTATCAAATACAACTCTCGCGGTCCTTATCTTGGCCGCGTTAGCCATCTCGATCGTTGGCACTTATCTAGTGCTGAACAAGCCCGTAGCGGGCGTGTCCGGCATCAGCGGTGCGATCGTGGGCAACGCGACTTTCAACGTTACTGCGATCTCGAGCATTAAATTCTTCAACTCGACTTTTGCGTTGGTCAACTTTGGAAACATCAACGTGACCGACTGCAGCCCGTGGTTCGTGAGCGGTTCCAACACCACGCCTCCGTGCTACAACAACACTGAAGACGACAACCCCAACCCGTTCATCGTCGAGAACGACGGCGGTAACAAGGTCAACGTCTCGAGCACGTGGTCTGGACTCGGATTCAGTTCTTCAAGCTCCTACTGGAGCTGGAGATTGACGAACACGACTTGTTTCCACAACCCGAACAACGCGTCCGGCGGATGCGCTGGTGGCAGTGGAACTCGCAACCCGGCGGAAGGGTTCAGCTATGACGGCAAGAACTATTCGGCCACATGGCAGAACGTGAGCGGCGCGTCTTCGTTCAGCGTAGGCGGCAACCAGTTGGTGCCGTTCCTGAACTTCACTGACAGCAACGACACCTTCATGTACGAAGTTGGAGTCGCGGTCGGTGGTGACGAAAGCGCAGGCATGCACAACATGACCGTGACTTTCATCGCGTCAAGCTCTGGAAGCGGTCCGTAGAAAGCCCTCGAAAACAAACTCCCCTTTTCTCTTTCTTTCTTTTTCGTTCTCCACCACTGCGCGGTTTAGCGCAGGTTTTTTAAGGGCCTAACTACTGGGTCTTGCATCGAAGGACGAAGTTTTAGTTCAATCAATTTTAAAGGGAGAAAAAAGTTTATGACAGAATCTGTTTCGAACGTTACACTTGCAGTGTTGATCCTGGCAGCGCTCGCGATAAGCATTGCCGGCACATACATGGTGCTGAACAAGCCCGCAGTGCAGGTTTCAGGAATCAGCGGCGCGATCATCGGCAACGCCACGTTCAACGTAACCGCGATCAGCAGCATCAAGTTCTTCAACTCGACTTTTGCGTTGGTCAACTTTGGAAACATCAACGTGACCGACTGCAGCCCGTGGTTCGTGAGCGGTTCCAACACCACGCCTCCGTGCTACAACAACACTGAAGACGACAACCCCAACCCCTTCGTCATTGAAAACGACGGCGGCAACAAAGTAAACGTCACCAGTCAGTTCTCTGGCTTGGGCTTCAGCTCTTCGAACTCTTACTGGAGCTGGAAACTCGCCAACACAAGCTGTTACCACGCACGCAACACGCCTACAGGAGCTTGCTTTGGGCAAGCGAACGGACCTGGAGTAAGATTCCCGGCTGAGGCAGATAGCTTTGACCCGAGGAACATAACCACGCTTGGAATCAACTTGTGGCAGAACTTCAGCGGCTCTTCGTCGTTCAACAGCGCGGGAGCTACCGTGAACTTCCTGAACTTTACCGACTCTAACGACACCTTCATGTTCGACATCGGTGTCGCGGTCGGTGGTGACGAAAGCGCAGGCATGCACAACATGACTGCCACGTTCACCGCGACGAGTTCGGGAACCGGTCCGTAAAAAAACCGTTTTTCCAAACGCAACAACTTCCCCTCTTCTTTTTCTCTTTTTTTCCGCAAGCGAGCTGCAGGACTTTGTGTGGTTGTAGTTTTTGTTTTTGGAATCAGGTTTTTAAGTCCTTGAGCGATGATTTTTGCAATGAAAAAACTGAAGGCATTAATCGCAGGTCTCTTCCTGTTGTTAGTGCTGCCCTTGTTTTCTTCAGCGCTGGGTATCGGCACGCCCAACGAGATAAACTCGGTACTGCCGTTCAGCGATTTCGCCGGCAAGACCATCACGATAAATTACTTGGCGGGTAACGTGAAGAGCAGCGACGACGTACAGCCCGTGAGCTTCGTGCGCTACTTCTGCGGCGACATGATCGACTACGTAAAACCGGAAGCAAAGCCCGTGTCTTTCTTCAAGCTGCGCAACTGTTCAGAAATAGCCACGTTCCAGCCTAGCAACTACACCGCACGCACGCTCAACCCGGCAGAGCTCGAAGGCTACAGCTTTGATATCTCACTGCCGAACGAGCTGTCCGGCGGCGAAAAACAGCTCCACTTCGGATTTCTAGAAGTGCCTTCCAACCCGCGCTTCGGCACGGGAGTCGGCGCGCGCCTCGCCATCGAGGGCGTGCTGAAAATCCGCGTTCCCTATCCAGGAAAATTCTTGGAAATAGTGGGCGTCCGCGTCAACAACACCATCAAGGGCGAACCGCTGCGCTTCGCGGTCGACGCCGCTTCAAGAGGCAACCAGACGATTGATGACGCGCGTTTGCAGATTGAAGTGATCGACCCTGACAACAAGACCGTCGCCCTCGTCAACACGCCTACCGTGGTGATTCCGAACCAGACGACGCACACGTTCGAACAAACCATCGACAGCAACCTTCTCGAAGTCGGCAACTACCGCGCAGTCACTACAGTGTTTTACGCCGGAAGCAAGAGCTCGACCGAAACCGTCGGCTTCAAGATCGGCAAGGAAACGGTCAACATCGTGTTCGTAAACATTACCGACATCAACCCGGCTTTTCCATTCACCAAGCGTTTCAAGATCGACGTCGAGAGCTTCTGGAACCAGCCCATAAACGGCATCACCGCCACGGTACAGATTCTTGACGCGGATAGGAACTTTCTCTTCTCCACCACCTCTCCGGGATACATCGCGCTCGCGCCATTCTCGCAAGGCTCGCTCTTTGCCGTCGTCGACCTCCCCAATAAGACAGCCAACTATGTAGCGCGCATCGTGCTCACATTCCCAACGACCGGCGGAGGCGTTGGTAACAGCATCAAGGAAGTACAGTTCGCGGTCGTAGCTCCCGGACAAGGACTCTTCGGCGCAGAACTGCCCGCGGGCGCTATCGGAATACTCATCGGACTATTGTTCGGATTGATAGTGCTCGCCATCGCGTGGTTCTTGAGCACGCGCAGCGGCGCCAAAATAATCGCCACCATCACCACCACAAACGACAAGCCCATATACAACGCCACGGTCGCGATAACAAAACCAGGATTTTCCGCGTCACAGAAAACCGACCAGAACGGAGTAGCCGAGTTCAAGAAAGTGCCTTCCGGAGTGATCACGATCAACGCCACGGCCGCTGGCTACGACTCCTCAAGCAAAACCACCAGCCTGCAAGCCAACACCACGCTCGTCGTCGACCTATCACTCACGGAAATAACCGCGCCCAAGACCGAAGAAAAGAAACAACCAACCAACGCGCCGCCCGGCGGACTGCCGCCATGGGTCGAGAGACAAGAAAAGAAAAACACCTAGAAAACGCCACCAGCGCGGGCCAAGCGAGCGTTTAGTGAAACATTAAAAACCGCGCCCGACGAAAAACCCAACAGCAAATTCCTAACCCAATCGAAAGAGCCCACCAGAGCCACAAGAAAATGAAGCAAACAATATTTTTCCTCATACTCGTCGGCGTCATAGTCCTCGGAGCGACAGCGGTCGCGGCGTGGTGGTACCTGACGCCATTCGCCGTCAAGACCTACTCTTCAAGCGTAACAGTGCTCCCAGCAGGAAGATACTTGGCGCTGAACACTGACACTGACGGCATACGCTTCGGCAAAATACCACAAGGCGCGCAGGGAGAACGCACGGTGATAATCACGAACAACTCACCCAGGCCGCTGCGCGCAGTGCTTGAAGCCAAGGGAGACATCGCTCGCTTCATCTCCGTCAGCAACAACAACTTCGTCATCCCACCAAACCAAGGCACGCCCGTCATCGTTTACGCGATAATCCCCACGAACGCGCCCGAGGGTAACTACACTGGATACCTCAAGGCCACGCTCTGGCGCACCTGATTAAAAACCACGAAACACACAATACTTTCCATGAGGAGTTCAAAGATGAGAGTTGGTTTCCTTCACCCAGCAAAACGACACGACTAATTCACTCACAGCTCCAGCTCTCCCATCCCTCGAACGAACCACAAAGAATTTTTCAGAAAACAATTCCAGCCGAAGGCAAACGCGTTCAAATACTCGCAAAAAATGGCGGAGATGGTCTAGTTTGGTATGACTAGGGATTGTGGATCCCTCAGGCCGGGTTCAAATCCCGGTCTCCGCCCTCACAAAAGGCACTTCGGAACATCGTTCCTCGCGCCCTTTGAAACCCTCGTAAACACGTGAAAAAATGAGTAACGAAATTGAAGAAAGCAAACTCGCCGCGCCACGCGGCATGAAAGACTCTTTGCCAGCGGAAGCCAGCGAACGCCAAAAACTACGCGACGCAACGCGCGCAGTGTTCGAAAGCTACGGCTTCCAACCACTCGAAACGCCCGCTCTCGAAAACTGGGAAGTCCTCTCCTCAAAGTACGCAGGAGGCGAAGAGATCCTCAAAGAAACCTACTCTCTCGAAGACCAGGGCGGACGCAAAATGGGCCTGCGCTACGACCTCACCGTGCCAATGTGCCGCGTCATGGCGAACAATCCCAAAATGCCCATGCCGTTCAAACGCTACCAAATACAACCAGTCTGGCGCGACGGACCAGTCAAGCTCGGACGCTACCGCGAGTTCTACCAGTGCGACGTCGACACGGTCGGCGTTGAAAGCGTCGTCGCCGAAGCTGAGTTGTTCGCGCTCGCGAACGCGGTGTTCCAAAAACTAGGACTCGATGCGGAAATTCGCGTCAGCAACCGCAAATTCCTCAACGGAATGCTCGAATATGCCGGAGTGCCACAGGACAAAATCGTGCCCGCGATACTATCGATCGACAAGCTCGCAAAGATCGGCAAGGAGGGCGTCGAAAAAGAACTTTTGGAAGAAAGAAAAGTGCCGAGCGCCGCGGTCAAGAAAGTTCTAGAGCTGATTTCCCTCGAGAATTCGCAGTTGTCGAACGAACAAAAACTCGAAAAAATCAAGAGCAAAATCAACAGCAAGGAAGGAAAACAAGGCGCAATAGAATTGGAACAGCTTTTGGAATATTGCAAAGCATTCAAACTTACGAACATCGTTTTTTCACCGTCACTCTCGCGCGGCCTTTCGTACTACACGGGCGCAGTGTTCGAGGCCTACTTGAAGAATGGAGCGATCAAGAGCAGCATCGCTGCTGGTGGCAGGTACGATGACATGATCGGAAAATTCCTTGGCTCGCCAAACAAGGTCCCAGCCGTCGGCATATCCTTCGGTCTCGACGTCATCGTCGACGCGATCAACCAAACGCGCAACGTTCCCAAAAGCTCGATCATTCAAGTCTTCATAATTCCGATCGGCACGATGAAGGAAAGCATCGAGATCGCGGACGTGTTCAGACGCAACGCGCTCAACACGGCCATTGACCTCATGGAGCGCGGTCCTTCCAAGAACCTCGAGTTCGCGAGCAAGCAAAACATTCCGTACTGCGTAATCGTCGGCAAGAAAGAACTCGCGCAAGGCAAAGTGAAGCTGAAAGACATGCGCACGGGCGAAGAGAAAGAACTATTCCCTGGCACGGCGCTCGAGCTGGTGCAGATGGAACTCCAAAAACCCTCGTGAAAAGCAGTCTTTTAATTAGCTCTACGCGCTCTTAATTTCCGAAAAACAAAGCCCGATTTCCGAAGAAAAAAGGAAAGGGCGCTAATGATTTGATCAACTCTAAATGGTAATGCAAGACCTTCAGAAGTACGACCAGAAAGAACTCGAAAAGATAGTGCGTCAATTCTGGGACGAGCACAAGACCGTCCAGAAAGTGCGCGAAAAACGCAAGAAAGGCAAAAAGTTCTTTCTTCTCGACGGGCCACCCTACGTCAATGGCACGGCGCACGTCGGACACTTCAAAACCACGGTCTGCAAGGACGTCTGGGCCAAGTTCAAGATCATGCAAGGACACAACGTGTGGTTGCAACCGGGCTTCGACACTCACGGGCTGCCCGTAGAAGTCGTCGTGGAAAAGGAACTTGGCGTCAAGTCCAAGAGCGACATCGAATACAAGATCGGCGTCGACAAGTTCTCACGCGCCTGCCTCGACAAAGTCATGAACAACGAGGGCAAATGGATGAATTTCTACAAGCGAGCTGGCGCTTGGCGCGGCTGGTTCGATCCCTACTTCACATTCAAGGATTACTACATCGAGAGCGGATGGTGGACCGCGAAAAAGCTCCACGAAAAAGGACTGTTATACGAGGGGGACAAGACGCTGCACTGGTGTCCACACTGCGAAACCGCGCTCTCCGGATACGAAGTCAGCGACTCTTACGCAGACCTCAAATCGCCCAGCGTTTTCCTCAAGTTCAAGATCAAGGACAAGAAGAACGAATACCTCGTAGTGTGGACAACGACGCCATGGACGCTGCCATCCAACGTCGCGGTCGCCGTCAGTCCGAATGACGAGTACGTGCGCGCGAAAGTCGGCGACGACGTGCTGATACTCGCAAAATCGCGAGCAAAAAACGTCATCGAAGAAACGTTGAAGAAAAAGTTCGAAATACTCGAAACGTTCAAAGGCACGAAACTCGAAGGCACGCAGTACGAACCACTCATCGACCTGCCCTTGCAAAAAGAAGCGGCGAAGAACGGCAAAGCGCACAAGGTCTACGCAAGCATCGTGATCATGACGAACAAGAAGTACAAGAAACACGTCATGAAAAGCGAGAGTGAAAAACCGGGCAGCGCTAGCGGCGAGAAACAATCGCTCGCTGAGAGCGAAGAATACGAACACTTCGTCACGATGGACGCAGGAAGCGGCCTCGTGCACGTCGCGCCCGGCCACGGACAAACGGACAACTTTTTCGGCAAACACTACAACATGCCCATTCTCTCGCCCGTGAACGAGAAAGGCCGCTACACGCAGGAAGCCGGCGAACTCGAAGGCAAATCCACTGACGAAGCGAACAAGCTCGTCCTCGAAATATTAGAAAAAGAAGGCAAGGTGTTGAACGCGAGCACGTTCGTGCACCGCGCCGCGGTCTGTTGGAGATGCAAGACGCCGCTCATTTTCCGCGTTTCGAAACAGTGGTTCATGAAAGTCGACCCCATCAAGGAAAAAATGATGGAAGAGAACGAGAAAACGAGATGGCTGCCCTCGTTCGGAAAAGTAAAGATGCAGAACTGGATCGCCGACCGTGAAGACTGGGGACTGTCACAACAACGCTACTGGGGAATCCCGATGCCGATATGGGAATGCACGAAATGCGACAACAAGACCGTCATCGGCAGCCGCAAAGAACTCAAAGAAAAATCGATCAAAAAACTCGACGAAAAGTCACTGCAAGACCTGCACAGGCACACGGTCGACAAGATCGAGCTCAAATGCAGCAAGTGCGACAGCGCGATGAAGCGCGTGCCACACATTTTCACCGTATGGTTCGACAGCGGCATCGCGCCCTGGGCCAGCATGGGCTATCCAAATACTAACAAGGAATTGTTCGAAGAAATGAAGCCCTGCGACATGATTTGCGAGTCGCAAGACCAAGTGCGAGGCTGGTTCGACTCCCTACTGCTTTGCGGCGTGGGCGCGTTCGGACACTCTTCATACAAAGCCGTGTCGCTCATGGGCTGGGTGTTGGACGAGAAGGGAGAAAAAATGAGCAAGAGCCTCGGCAACATCGTCGACGCCGACCAATCCATCGATTCAGCGAGCGCCGACGCGGTTCGCGCGTATTACTGTTGGGAAGTCGCGCCTTGGGAAGTACAAAAATTCAGTTTCAAGACGGCGCAGGAAGTGCAGCGCGCGCTCACGATCCTTTACAACACATTCGCGTTCTACCAGACGTACAAAGAAACCGCTCCCGAACTATCGAAAGTCAAGCTCGAGGTCGAGGACGAGTGGCTGCTTTCTCGCCTTCAGCACGTCAAACAAAGCGCGACCGCGCACCTGGAAAACTTCGAGTTCCACATGGCCGGACGTGAGATGCTCGAGTTCGTGACCGACGACTTTTCGAGATGGTACATCAAGCTCATCCGCGACCGCGCTTCTCTCTCGGGAGATGCGTCGAGCAAGAAAGCGGTGCTCGCGACGATGCGTCACGCGCTTTTCGAGATACTGAAAATGCTCGCGCCGGTCACGCCGTTCATGAGCGAATACGTTTTCCAAAAAATGCGCAGCGCGAAAGATGAGGAGAGCGTGCATTTCGAAACATGGCCCGAGCCGGAAAAGAAGCGGATGAAAGAAAAGCTAGAACAAGAAATGAAGCTCGCCCGCGCGTTGACGGAAGCGGTCGGCAGCGCGAGGCAGGAAGCGAACTTGAAACTGCGATGGCCTTTGAAGAAAGTGCTCATTACGGGAGAACAGTTCGCGCCCGTCGTAAAAGACTTGCAGTCGGTGCTGCAGCGCTCGCTGAATTGCGAGAGTGTCGAGTTCGTGCCTTCGAAGCAGAAAATTCCTGGCGACTGGCTGAAGAAAGAACTCGATGGAGGCGTAGTGTTGGTGCCTCGCAAGCTGGATGAGGAAATGATGAACGTCGCGTTGTTCCGCGAGCTCGTGCGCGCCGTGCAAGAATCACGCAAGAAGAACGGTCTCAACGTTCACGACAAAATAACCCTAACTCTCGAAATGGTAAAGGCTGACCGCGGCTTGTTCGAGAAGAAGTTGAAAGAGCTCGAACAAGAAGTCGGCGCCTCCTTGGCAAGAATCGCACCATTGAAGGGAGATTTTGAAGCTTCGGCAGAATTAGAAAGCAAGGGAGTTAAGGCGCGCTTCTCGAAGGACTAAAAAAAAATCTTTTTTTTTTCGTTTTTAGTCTTTCTTTGGTGCGGGCAGTTCGTCGATGGCTTTCTTGAAGCCGTCAAGGCTCTTTTGCAGCGTGGCCGCGCGTCTCAGGAGGTCTCCGAGTTCGTCGTTGACGTTTTCTGGGAAGCTTTCCGGCAGTCGCGACATTGGCGGCAGTGACTTTTCGAGCTCGTTGAGTCTCTTGCGGAGTCTCGGAATTTCGAGTCTTTCGCCGAGAGGCAGTTGCGAGAGTCCTTGTTGCAGCGTGTCATTGGCTTCAGTGACTACCAGTTTGTATTTTTGTTTGAGGTCGACGTACTTGTCGCGATCCGCTGAGGTCGCTTGTCCCGTGTTCAGGATTGCGGCTTGTGCGATGAGCGAGTCTTGGATTTCTTGCAGTCTCGTCAGGTGTCCGGGTATTTGTTCCTTGGCGATGCTCTTGAGCGCGGTCAGTCGAGCGCGTTGGACGCCGGAAGCGGCTTTGTAGAGTCCGTGGATGAAGTCGCGTTCTTCCAGGAGCTGTTCTTGAGTGGCTAGCGGTCCTACCCAGGGCTTGACTGTGAGTGCGAGTGAGACGTCGGGTCCACGTGACTTGCTGCCGGCGGTTAGACGCACGCCGAAGCCGAGCTTCTTCCAAAGGCCTCCGAGTTCGAAGAATCCTTGTGCTGGCTTGCCGCTGATGATGACGCCGGGCCTGAATCCTGCGCCTGCGTAGACGCTGCCGTCGAGCGTGAGTCCGCGGTGGATGCGTGCGAGCACTTCCTTCCTGTTCGCGAAGAACTCCGTGGCGTTCACGGCGTTTCCGAGGGCTAGGTAAGCGTTGAAGTCCTTAACACCCTTCGAGCCTCCGAGCACTGCTTCGGCGCTGGCGATCGGGAATCCTTTTTCTGGGTCTTTGTATGAAATGCCGATGTGTCCGAGGTTGTCTGGCTTGAGTTTTCCTTGAGCGTCCCTTACTACGCCGACGGTTGCGCCGAGCATTGGTCGCAGTCCGAACGCGTGCGTCGATGTGGTGAGGCCGAGGAAGTTGCTTACTTCGTGCACTTTGCCGCCTTGAGGAGTGTTTTCGAGCATGTAGAGGCGCATCGCGTCGTGGAACAATAGTCCGAAGCCGCGTTTGTTGCCGCCCGCCGTGAAGTGGATGGTTCCCATGTAGCCGCTCGTGTTTGCCTGTAGAGCGAGTGAGGTTTGTCCGGCGTCGGTGATGCTTGGTCCGTGGATTCCTTCTCCAGGGTTGGGTAGTCTGGAGAGCTCGTTGGGGTTGATGTTAGCGTGAACTTTGTGGGCAGCGCCGAGTGCCGCAAGGGCCGCGCTTCCTGCGAATACGCCTGCGATGACGTTTTTCGCTTTCCTGAACGGATTTCTGAATTCTTCTCGAGCCATTTTTCTAAGCATCACCCGTGTGTGTTGAACAGATTGCCTGACCGTCGCAATTTAAAGCTTTCCAAAAGCATTTTCTCTCTCGTGCCAAGGCAGAGAACGAAACCCAGAGCCAGAGCGCTTCGAAGAGAGATCGAAGAACGCGTTAAAAACCAGAAGACGAGAACCGCGTTCCGAAAAGCCTCGCGCTCTCTCAAGGACTTTGTTCGCAATGCGAATGCCGAACACATTCACTCCTGGTTCGATGAACGCTATCGCGGCATGCCGAGGAGCGAAAAGAACGAGATCCGAAAAACCGCCCTCGTAGAAACACTCGCGAAAGACGGTGATCCCGCGACGCAGACCGCTTTTTTCGCGTTCGCGCAACCCGCTTTTCCCTCGCTCAAAGAACAGCTCATGCACGTTTTGAGTCGCAAAGAGATTCCGGAAAGAAACAAGTATTCGCTATTGCAACACCTCGGAATCGATCCCAGCCACGCGCCGAACATGGTGCGCATCGCGTTCGAGAGAGATTTGCGGCAAAGACTTTCTCGAGTTAAACAATCGAAATCCGCGGCTGAAAAGTTTTTCACTCACGAGCTGAATGGCAGCGTTTCGCCCATTCATGCGATCGCGACTTACAAGGTGATGCGTTCTCGGCAGTCACTTTTTTCGCTTCCTGAATCACGCGAGATTCTCTACAAATCAAGAGCGCCTCTGCACCACATCATTTTTGCAAGAAGGACTGGCGCGCTCGTTCCGATGGAGCAAGTTTTCGAGGAGCTTCGAAAAGCGCGTGGTATCGAAACGCGCGAATTACAGATGAAGGCCGCAGACGAAATAACACAGAAACTGAAGGCCGTTGGAACTGATCCCTTCATCGTCGCTCGTCATTTGCAAGAGCTCGGCATTGGTGGCAGAGCTGCCTATCCGACAATGATTCACCACTTCGGTCTCAAGAACGCTTTCAAGGCATTAAGACGTACTTACGGACCACCACCATCAGCCAGTTAGTTTGTAACTACTGGCCAGTGGGGAAAAGGCTTATATAGGTGTTTTGGCTGATTAGATAACTAATTGTATCAGCGTGGTTGGTCCCGGTGGGAACCGTGGGGCTTTCTGCGCTTTTTGTGATTTCAACAAAATTGAATAAACAAACCTCTTACGCGATTTTCGGCATCGCGATCCTTGCCTTCGTAGCTATCGCGATTTCTCCAATCGCAAGCGCGTACGCCTTCAAGCCACTTCAACCAACTATTGGCGTTTCTGATGCTTCTGACAGCCCATTCGCTGTTGCGAATATCGGCGGCGTTCACGCCGCGGTTTCTCCTGTTCTTTCTAATATAGTAGCTACCGACCCGAGCGTCAAAACACTGCCTCAGGTGACGGTTCAGGCTCAAATCGGCATCGTGAAAGCGAAGCCTTCTTTCATTCAGTTGCCGCAAGTGATTCCACAGCCAAGCGCTACGCCAGCACCTGTTCAACTAGTGCAGCAATTGGCTTCGGACGAGCCTACTCCCGACGCGTCTTTCCCTGGGCTTGGTAACGCGAACGTTTCTGGAAACAATGGCGGATATGCTGGACCGATGCAGCCTCCGACGGGCGCGATTCCGGCAGGCGCGTTGCAAGGAACGAACTGCAATAACGGAGCGAACGGCACGTGCACGGTTTCGACGCAGACGGTTTACGGTGGATCTTTCTATTATGACACTTTCGTGATTCCTGCCGGCACGACTCTTTACGTGCGCAGCGGAACGTTGAACGTTTTCGCGAACCACATCTATATTTATGGAAACATTGACGCTAACGGCGACGCCGGACAACCATCATGGAATGGATGGAACGGCGCGGTCGACCACCCTTACAGCCCTGCTTACGGAACGTGGGGTGGAAATGGTGGAAACGCGCAAAACTTGAACTTCTTGTCGAACGACTTCGTGCTCACCGGTTCTATCTTCGCTAATGGTGGCGTTGGTGGAAACGGTCAGGCCGCGAAGGGTTGCGACGCGCACGGTGGCACTGGTGGAAACGGTGGAAACGCGGGACAAACCAGCATCTATGCAGTCACTTCACAGGTCTCTGGAGCGGTCTGGGGACTTGGTGGAAGCGGTGGACAAGGCGGACCGCACGACACTTACTGGTATTGCGAGCTCGACGGTGATTACGGTGGAGACGGTGGAACTGGATACGGTGGACAATCTCACACGCCACTCGTTGCGCCTCGCCAGCTCGTCAGCGTTCAAGTAGTTCCTGCGAACCTTACTGTTTACCAAAACGACACTATTCAATACACTGCGATCGGTCGCGACGCTGGCGGATACTTGTTCCCGATTTACAACCCTGCGTGGAGCACGAGCAACCCGAGCATCGCAACCATCACTTCGCCGGCTGGACTCGCTACCGCAGGCAATCCTGGAACCGCCACGATCCAAGCGAGCTATTTGACCGTTAACGGGAGCACTTTCTTGAACGTCGCTAACGGCACTCTCGGCAGCCCATACACGCTTTACCTTTATCCGAACGCGACCACGATCACTGCGGGACAGAGCGCGCGCGTCGACGCCAACGTTTTCGACATTCTCAACAACCCGGTCGTTGACGGAACCCTCGTCTCGTTCAGCACGAGCATTGGAATCGTCAACCCGCTCTCTGCCAACACTGTCGGCGGAATCGCGAGCACCATTTTCAACAGCACGCTCGCCGGAAACGCTACGATCACCGCAACGAGCGGAACCGTAACGAACACTACTGTGATTCAAGTGCTTCCGGGAGCTGCGACGCAAATGTACGTCGTGCCGAGCGTCGCGACTTTGCCTCTCGGCGGAAACTACCAATTCAACGTTATCGCGTTCGACCAATACAACAACCCTGTCGTCGTGATTCCTGCATGGAGCGTCGTCAACACGACCGTTGGAGTTGTTTCGAGCGGTGGATTGTTCACTGCACTCGCGCCTGGAACGACTACGCTAGTCGCTAACGCGGGATCTCTAAGCGCAAACGCTACCGTCACGGTCACTGCATTCCCACTTTCATACATCGACATCACGCCGAAGAACTTGGTCGTGCTCAACAACAGCGTCACGCAATACACTGTCACTGGTTACGACACGAACGGCACTGCCGTCGCTGTCAACGCCAACTGGACCATCGCTCCAACTCTCGGAAACTTTGTTCCTGCACAAAACACGCAGAACACCAACTTTACCGCGAACACTATCGGAAACGCGACCATCACTGCAGTTTCTGGAAGCTTTACGAACACGACTGGTGTTACTGTCGCGCTCGGCGGACCCGCGCTCTTGACCGTCAACCCAGTATTGCTCAACACTACAGTTGGAACTTTGAACAGCTTGATTCGCTGGAACGTTTTCGACGCTGCAGGCAACCCGCTCACTTTCACGAGCACGCCGGGAATGGTGCTAACGAACGCGATCGGTTTCTACGCTTGCGTCTTCACGGGAGCTTCATACAATTATGACTGCTTGTTCAACGCTACCGCCGCGGGCACTGGAAACTTGAACGGTTTCTACAGCGGATTGAGCAACACCACTTTCATCAACGTCACCACGCCCACGAACGACACGATCGCGCCCAACGTCACGATCGTTCAGCCAATGAACATTACTTACAACACGACCACGATTCCTGTTGACATCAACGCGGTCGACAACGTCGCGGTCGCTAGCGTCTGGTACAACGTTCTTGGTGGAAACTTGTCATTCGTCGGACCGACCAGCTTCGTCGTTCCAGGACCGGGCACTTACACTATCAACGCCTGGGCGAACGACACGAGCGGAAACGTCGGAACCGCAGCTCCAGTAACTTTCACCGTGCTCAGCAACGCGACGGTAAACGTGCCTCCGGTTGCTTACGCGAGCGTCGACAACAGCACGCCCGTCACCGGACAACTCATTACTTTCAATGCTAGCGCGTCTTACGACCCTGACGGCTTCATCGTGAGTTACTTCTGGGACTTCGGCGACGCCAGCAACGCTACGGGAGTAACTGCGAACCACTCTTACAGCATCGGTGGATTGTACACCGCAACGCTCACCGTTACGGACAACGGCACCGCCAGCAACAGCACGACTCTGCTCATCAACGTGAGCACGCCTTTCATCGACACCGTCGCACCTACCGTGATCATTCTCAGCCCGTTGAACGCGACATACAACGTCACCACGATCCCGGTAGACATTTTCGCGACCGACAACGTCGCGGTTACGAGCACGTGGTTCAACTGGAACGGCACGAACCAGACTTTCGCAGGAATCACGAACATTACTGTTCCATCTAATGGAACCTACACGTTGAACGCTTTCGCGAGCGACGCTGCAGGAAACGTTGGCACTGACACTGTTACCTTTACGGTCAACACGAGCGCAAGCGCGAACGTCAGCAACATTCCGCCAGTCGCTTACGCGACCGCGGACAACTACACGCCAGTAGTTGGACAAATAGTGACGCTCAACGCGAGCGCCTCGTACGACCCTGACAACAACACGCCACTTTCATACCAATGGTTCTACGGCGACGCGACCAACACGACCAGCTTGACCACGAACGCGGTCGTTACGCACGCTTACACCGCGACGGGAGTCTACACCGCAACCATGATTGTCACTGACGCGCTGGGAGCCAGCAACGCGACTTCATTCAACATTACCGTCGGCGCTCCAGCGAGCAACGCCACTGGAAACCTTTACGGATTCGTAACGAACAGCTCGGGCGGACCGCTCAACGGCGCGCTCGTACAGATCGTTGGATACAATTACAGCGCGCTCACTAACGCGAGCGGATTCTACAACATCACGCTTCCTGCAGGAACTTACAGCGTAAGCGCGAGCAACGCGGGATACGTCACGCAAACCGCATCGCCAATCGTCATTAACGCGAACCAATCTTTGATGCTGAACTTCGCGCTCGGACGCGCCGGCGCGTTCTCTGGAACCGTGATTGACGCGGTAAACGGCACGATGCTCAGCGGCGCGCTCGTGCAAGCGTTCCAAAGCGGCACGCTCATCGCCAGCAACACCACGAACGGAAGCGGAGTCTACTGGCTCAACGACCTCGCACCAGGCACGTACAACTTGACCGCCACCGCGACGGGTTACGGCAGCGTGAGCATCTACAACAACTTGCTCCAAGCGGGACAAGTCACGATCGTAAACTTCGGCATGTAAAACGGTGTCACACTCAAAATGAATCAAAAAATCCTCGCAGTTTTCGTCGCGCTCTTCGCGCTCGCTCCTCTAGCGGATGCTGGATCATGGAGCGGATACGTCGTCGACAGCAACAACGCGCAAGGAATCGTCGCGAACGTCGTATTCCAAAACAGCGGCACCGGCGCATTGTTCAACACCACGAGCAACGCGAGCGGATTCTTCAACGCCACCGGGCTTGCCGATGGAAACTACACGATTACTTTCACAAACGCGTCTTACTTCACGCACGTCTACGACTACACGAACGACACGCAGAGACAAGTCACGAACACCTCAGTGTTCAACTTCAACCCTGCATACTTCAACTTCACGATGCAACCCAACCCTGCTCCGGCAGTGTTGTGGGGCGTCGTTACCAACGCGACCAGCGGCGCGCCGATCAGTGGCGCACTCGTGGCATTGAGCAATGGAGCGAGCGGATTCACGAACGCTTCAGGAGCTTACGTGTTCAGCCCGAACCCAAGCACGCTCACAGTTACCGCAAGCGCTGCTGGATACAATTCACAAATGCGCACCGGCGTCGTGATTGTCGCCGGCAGCTCTACGCAAGCCGACTTCGCGCTCACGAGCAACGCTAGCGTCACGCCCTCGCCAACCCCAACGCCGACTCCTTCACCGACGCCAACGCCTTCACCACCTGGAAGCGGCGGTAACCCTGGAAGCGGAGGCGGCAGCCCTGGTGGCAGCGCGCAAGGATGTTTGTACGCCAATCCGGTATGCGGCACTGGATACTACTGCGACTTCCGCAACAACATCTGCATCGCTGAAGGCAACACGGGAGGCGGACCAGCACCATCACCAACGCCCGTCGCTCAAGGAAGCCCTGTAGAGATCCGCGCGCCAGAACGCGGCACGCAAGGAGACTTCATCACGGTCACGATCGTCGACGCGCAAACCAAACAGCCAGTCAAGGGAATAGGATTGAACGTCAAGTTCCCAGACGACCGCGTATTCCAACTGCCGTCTGACGAGCAGGGACAAGTGCGCTTCGTAGCGGAAACCGCAGGACTGTACAAGTTCGACGTCCCAGGACGCGCAATAAACCAGCCCGTCACGAAAATATTCACTCGCGGCGGCGTACTGCCCGTAGCGAACGGCACGCGCAACACGACCGGCAACGCGACCAGGAACGCTAGCGGATTCGCAGGATTCTTCACCGCAAGCAACACGCCACTACTCGCAGGACTCGCCATCGCCATCATTCTCGCGATCGCCAGCGCGTACTACCTCTCACGCAAAGGAGCCGTAGAAGTGCAAGCGCCAGTAGTCGACGAGAAGGCCGCTAAGCAAGCCGCGAAGGACGCGCGCAAAGCGAAGATCGCCGAGCTGGAAGCGCAACGCGAAGCGCTCGAAGACAAGCTCGCCGACGAACGCAAAGCGCTACGCAGCAAGAAGAAAGACTAAAACTCCCCCTCTTTTTCTGGTTTTCCCATTTTTTACGCCGTATTCTGCAGTTTTTTAAGCTCCTAGTACGCAGTTTTTGCGCTAATGAAACGAAGCGCGCTATTCCCAATCATACTAGTAGCTGGCCTGCTCTTTCTCACTAGCAACGCGAACGCTTACACAAACGTCACAGACTGCACTACGCTCAATTCTACAAGCGAAACGTACCTCCTCAACACTTCAATCGTTAGCAGTGGCACCTGTCTCACGATAAATGCCAACAACATAGTCATCGACTGCGCAGGCTGGAACATTACTTACGGATACGGCGCAGCAAACAAGTTCGGAGTAGGAAACACCGGCTTCAACAACATCACAGTCAAGAACTGTCTATTCACGAAAAACTCTACGAGCTTTGCGTTTACGAACAGCATCAACTTCAGCAATGCCAACGACTCTTACATCTACAACAACACGATTCGCACAAATGGTTCGACAGACTCATACGGAATAATTCTGAGCGGGGGTTCTTGCAGAAATCGCATCGAAAACAACACCATCATCGCCACTGGAACTGGCGACAACAACTTCGGCATCTTTCTCTTCTCACGCAACTCCAACAACACAATAATTGGAAACAACATCACCACCAATGGCGTAAATCTCAACGACGGCGTAAAAATCGAAGACAACTCCAACAACAACACAGTCACACAAAACAACATCACGATTTCTCGAGCAACTGGCAACTTCAACACAGGCATCGAACTCAAAACCTCCACGTCAAACAACACGATAACTGGAAACCAAATAATCACTAACGGCACGGACAACAACTACGGACTGCTCGTAACGGGCAACAACAACACTGTCAACAACAACAACATCACTGCGCGCGGCACGACCGTATTCAACATCGGAATATCCATTTTTGGAACTCCAGGAAACAACAACACCGCCACGAACAACAACATCACTACGTTTGGCTCGACTGACAACTGGGGCATCGACATCGAAACCGCAATAGGCACTACAGTCACGAACAACATGGTGCGCGGCAACGGCAACCAAACTAACTATGGAATTTACATCTACTCATCGAACTATACAACAGTAAACAATGCAAACATTACTGGCACGTATCAAGGGATACAAGTCTATCTCTCAAACAACACCGTAATCACTGGCGCAAGTATTGTCAACTCTTCAAGCATGGCGATCAACGCCACGCAATCAAACTGGCTCTATGTTTACAACTCGAACTTCAGCTCTTCAGGAAGAGTCTATCTAAGCAGCACGAACAACTCCGTCATTGCGCACTCGACAATGTTCAACTCTACTACCGGAAACACTGCAAACATCGAGGTCCGCGGCACCCAAAACGTGACCGCCAATAACAACACCATACGCAATAGCTGGAGTAACGGCATCTTCGTCACGCGCAGCTCTCTCGTGAACGTAACTTCGAACTACATCAACGACACTGGTTACGACCGGCTTGGCGGCGCAATACAACTAGAGCACAGTGCGAGCAACGTCACCGTGCAAAACAACATTGCAGAGTACGGCACGTACGGAATCGAGTTCCTAGACTTGGGCAGCGGCACTCTAACAAACTTGACAATATCGAACAACACCGTACTGCCATTCAAGTGGCCCAACAACAACTACGGCAACAGTTATTCGCCCTGGGGCATAGGCATTTTTGCCTATTCCGTAACTCTTCAAGACCTAGAAGTCGCCAACAACAACATAACACTATCCAACTTTACCGACTGCTTCTCCATAGGCAATGAAGTTGCTAGCGGACCAGCCATGTCGCGAGTAAAAATACACGACAACAACCTGAACAACTGCGCCAGCGGCTTGTGGACAGACACGCAACAAGACTTCACTTTCTCGAACAACACCATCACCAACGCGACCATCGCGATCAACATACAAAACTCTAACCGCACAACACTCGAAAACAACACGATCAGAAACGCCACGAACATCGCCATATTCCTCAAAACCATCAAAAACGCTTCAATCTCGAACACGAAAATCATCGACTCTCTCGCAGTGATGAACACGACCAACGTGCTCAACTCAAACCTGACCAACTTTACAAACTACGTCTCCGGAAACGGCTCCGTACAATTCGCAAGCATAAACCTCAACAACGCAAGCAACAACTTCCTCAACTCTACCAACCTGTTCCAAGGAGCTTGGATTGCTGCACTTGATGCAAGCATGAACGAGCTCTTCAACACCGCCACCAACATCACCTTCTACTCACTTTCATTCACTGCAGGCAACGTATACACGCTATCAACATTCACCACGTCCCGCGCGCTGGTGTTAAGCACAGGAACAATCTACACGCCTTCCTACTCAAACCTCAACCCGCCAGAATACACATTCATGGTTACAAACTTCTCAAGCTGGGCACTCGGACAAGCCGCACAACCACAACCAGGAGGAGGACCACCAGGCACGCAATACACGCCCACACCATACCCCACACCCACGCCAACAGTCATGCCTGAAGAAGTGCAGGTCGTGATAGTGCAGAAACAACCCGCACCAACGCCACAACCCTCGCCGACCACCACACCACAACCGCCGAGCGTGATCGCCGGACCACACCTATCAATGCTAGTGCTCGCGCCCAACACGTTCACCACGTGCGACTCTTTCGCAATACCCGTACTCCTGGAAAACACGGGCGACGAATACCTCACAGGAATCACCGTCACCATGAACAGCCAAACACTACCCGTGCAACCCATACCACCCGGACAACGAGTCACAGTCACGTTCTTCATCAAGCCCATCGACCCATACACTACACTGCGCATCCTCACGCACGTCGACGGACCATTCGAAGGCTCGCCACTCGTATCCACACGCACGATCAGCCCAGCGCCTGGAACGAGCTTCGTTTGCATCGACGCACCCGAAAAACTCAAGCCAGGCGACGAAGTCACCTTCACGATAACGATACTCGACCCCGCGGCTTCGGGAGAGTTCGAAATATACAAACAAAACGCCCTCGTCTACGCGAACGTGTTCGGCGGCGGCGAAACGTACCGCGCCACTCTCAAACTCCTCAAGCCAGGATGCTACAACGCGAAATTCTTCGAGAGGAAAGGACTGCAACGCACGCTCATCAAGGAACAAGAAATATGCGTGCCGGGAGAAACGCAACTCGCAGCCGGCGAGCTCACAATAACACTTTTCATCATCACTATAATTATCGCGCTAGGATACGCACTCATCCTCGCATTGTTCCCGGGCAAAAAGAAACGCAAACGCAAAAACGAGAAAGACACAGCCTAAAAAACCACCAAAACACCTTAACATTTCCCTAAAGACAACGAGCTGAAAACAACACTAATGGCAATGATGGCTTCACGCGAGTTCGACAAAGACAAAAACAAGGACTACAGCGAATGGTACAACACCATCCTCTACGCCGCCGACCTCGTCGACAACCGCTACAACGTGCAAGGCTTCATCGTCCACAAACCCAACGCCGCCATCCCGTTACGCAAAGTCACGGAAATGATCGAACGCGAACTCGAAGACAAAGGACACTCACCAGTAATGTTTCCAGTCGTAATTCCAGAAGAAAACTTTGAGAAAGAAAAAGAACACGCACAAGGCTTCAAGCTGGAAGTGTTCTGGGTCACGCACGCCGGCAACGAAAAACTCGCTCGACGCTTAGCACTGCGACCAACCAGCGAAACGGCAATGTACCAGATGTACTCGCTATGGATACAGAGCAAATCACAACTGCCCCTGAAGCTCTACCAGTCATGCAACGTTTACCGCAACGAAAGCGAAACCAATCCGTTCCTACGCGGCCGTGAATTCAGTTGGATCGAAGCACACGACGTTTTTGATTCAAAAGATCACGCTGCGCGACAAATCGAGGAAGACATGGCCATCACACACAAAGTCCTCACAGACCAGCTCGGTCTTGCCCTTCTTGCAATCAAGAGGCCGCAGTGGGACAAGTTTCCAGGAGCGGATGACACTTACGGCGCAGACGTAATCCTTCCCGATGGCAAAGCGCTGCAAATCGCCACGACACACATGCTTGGACAACGATTCGCGAAAGCGTTCGGCGTCAAGTTCCAAGACGAAAACGGAAAGGACCAGTTCGCATGGCAAACGTGTTACGGTCCGGGCACTTGGCGAATGATGGGCGCGCTCATCGGCGTGCACGGCGACAACAAGGGACTCTTGTGGCCCATGAGCATCGCGCCGACTCAAGTCGTGATCGTGCCGATCATGAAGACAGGAGCGCCGGAGAACGCGAAAATTCTTGACACAGCCAAAAGCCTGTTCGCGGTATTGAAGCGCGCTGGTTTCCGTGCTGCGCTCGACGACAGCGACAAGACGCCAGGATACAAGTATTCCAAATGGGAGTTGATCGGCACGCCCGCGCGCGTCGAGATTGGCGCGAAGGAAGTCAAGGAAAACAACGTCACGCTCGCCCGCAGAGACACGGGAACTCGCCTTACCATTCCACAGGCGCAAATCGTCGGCGCACTCACAAAGCTCTCCGCGGAAATGCTTGACTCGATGAAGGAAAAAACGCAAAATGACCTTTCGAAACGCATCGAAGATGCCGACACGAAACAAGAAGTGTTGAAAATTCTAGAAAAGAAGGGAGTCGCTCGAGCGCCATTCCACTCAACCGACGATGATGGAGCAAAATGTGCTGAAGAGCTGCAAACCTTCACGAAAGGCGGCAAAGTCAGAGGAACGCGTTTTGGAATGAACGAAAAACCCTCATCAAACGCGAAGTGTGTTGTTTGTGGCAAGCCTGCTAAGCAGACTGTTTACATAGCGAGGCAATATTGAAAATGTCAAAAATCGAAAGATTCATGAAAACCGCGCACCCTAGCGTGATATCCAAGCATTTGCAAAAAATGCGCAATCCTGCATTTGTTCGCCAAGTACTAGAAGGCGATCGTGACCCGGAGGTTCGTACGATAGCAGGACAAGCTTTTGTTAGAATCGGTCCAAGCGCCGTTCCTCACGCAGCACAAGCCCTCGGACACAAAGATACGTATGTTCGCATGATAGCAGCCCACGCACTAGGAGATATTGGTGATCCAAGCGCGTTGCCAGCACTAGAAAAAGCACTCGCAAAAGAAAAGGGCTTCATGGCCGGTAGAAAAATGGAAAGGGCAATAAGCCTGCTGCGAAAACTAAAACGCTAAAAAGAACTTTTTATCCGCGCGCGACAATACTAATCAGCGTCGCAGATATCCGTCTCTTGCAAGAGAATCCACGATCTTGGAAGTAATGTTAGAAAGAGATTGTTCACCCAAGTGTGCAATCCAATCACTGTCATCGATTTCTCCAGAAGGTCGGCCAAGTTGCCCGCTTATGTCCGCGAAATAAACTCTTGCCTTTAGCAGATCTTGTTTATGAGGGGTTATTCCCTCGAATTCTCGGTAAAACCTGAAGTTTTCCAATTCAGTTCCAGAAAGTTCTTCCCTTACTTCCCTACGTAAACTGTCAAAATCCGATTCGTTCGGTTCAGGCTTCCCGCCGGGAAGTATCCAAATCTGTTTTTTCCGGACTAAAAGAATTCTTCCATCGTGAATGATCGCTGCATTGATCGCCACTCTCATGGCTTATCCGCGGGCGGCTTCGGCTTCGATTTCGCGCTGTCTCTTCTTCATCAATACGGTGACTTCGCCGGCTAGCTTGTTGCGTTCTTCCTTTCCTTCCTTCAAAAGACCGAGTTTGCGGAGGGAGTCTTTGTTCTTGTCGAAAGTAGTGCCAAAGATTTGTGGCGCTTTTTTGACTAGCGCTTTGGCGGTCGAGTGAATGTGGACTCCTTTAGTTCTTCCCATAAAAATCATGCACCTTTAGAGTGGAAATTAGTGAAATTATTGGGTCGCAGGGGTAATTTAAACGGGATAGCCCCGGGCAGATTCGAACTGCCGTTTTCAGGTTCAAAGCCTGGCGTCCTTGTCCATAGTCCACACAGCATCAAAAATTCTCGATACTGCATTCTAGACGACGGGGCTATCACTATAATTGTGGCGAGAGAGGCATTTTAAAGTTCAGTCCTCGAAACTGGTTCAACCCACCATGGCTTCAGCAGAGTATCTCAAACGCTTCCTCGGACTCATGAATGCCCTCTCGAACCGCCTGTTCGTGATCGCGCTCTTCCTCGTCGGCGCCGCGGCCGCCTTCGTCGCTCTATACCTGGAACAGCCGGTCGTCGAGAACGCCGCGATTTTAGCAATCGAGGTCGTCGTAATCGCCGCCATTCCGATCATTCTACTCAAACTACTCATCCTCGTTCTCTTCTACAGTTTCGATTACGCGCTCACGACGCAACCCGACCTATCGCTCGACCTCAATTACGCGCCAGAAAAAGGCAGGGCGAAGGTCAACCGCGTCCTCGCCGAGAGACAATTGGAACTTTTCACGCTTGAAAGCCAGCTCAGCAAGAGCGAAAGGCTCTGGCTTAACTTCCTCAAGTTCACCATCCACACACAACTGCCATACATCATCATGTCGCGCGAACCCTTCCTCGCCATCAAGATCTACGCGCCCGTCGCTGCTAATCCCGACGCTGGCAGAGCCAAGGTAGCCAGCGACCCCACGCCTCAAGCGAGAACGTTCGCGAAGCTCGTAGAGACAAACTTGAAATACTTCTAACAACCGAGTAAAGCCCATGAATCCCAGAAGAAAGCGTTTCGGACTGTTCGACGACATGTTCCCAGACTTCACCGAGCTAGAAGGCATGATGAATGAACTGGTAAAGCAACTAGAACAAGGACACGCGCCCACCAGGCCAGGCGAGCCCATCGTTTACGGCGTCAACATACGCATCGGACCCGAAGGCAAGCCCGTAGTTGAAAAGTTCGGCAACGTCGACGTGCAAGAACGCAAAGTCACCAAGGAACGCGAACCACTCGTTGACGTGATAGAGGAAGAAAAACACGTGCGCATAATTGCAGAACTGCCAGGAGTCGCTGACAAGCAAAAAATCAAGCTCAACGCCACGCCCACCATACTGGAAATCAGCGTGGACGAACCTTCATTCTCGAAAATCACGAAACTGCCCGCGGAAGTCTTGAGCACGAGCGCGAAAGCGACCTACAAGAACGGCATCCTTGAAGTGTTGCTGCAGAAAAAGAACGCGTCGAAACCCAAAAATAAAGGCAACGCGATCAAAGTCGAGTAAATGCCAAGAACACTGCGCCCTCTCGAAACGACACCGCACGACGAACACTTCCCAGGCAACAGCTCTTTAGTAGCACACCTCTCCATCCACGGCCACCTAACGTCAGAAACTTATTCCGCGTTCGTACACACCGACCGCCGTTTTTTCGTGCCGCGGCAATTACAACCACACGCCTACTGTGACATACCACTACACCACCCATCCGGAATCATCATTTCACAACCATCAGTCATAGCCTCGACGATCAAACTCCTCGACATCAAGCCCGGCGCAAAAATTCTCGAAATAGGCACGGGCACCGGCTACCAAGCATCACTAATATCGTTCGTCGCGGGACCGAAAGGCAAAGTCACCAGCATCGAAAACAACAAACTCGTCCACGAGCTCGCGAAAAAAGCAGTGCGTGAAGCACTCAAGCGAGTGCCTGAAGAATTCAGAGGCAATGTCGAACTCGTACACGCCGACGGCTCCAGAGGATGGAAAGCCAGCGCGCCATACGACGCGATCGTGTTCGCAGCACAAACGCCCGCACCCGTAGCGCGCCTCGTAGGCAGACAACTCAAAGAAGGCGGCAACCTCGTCGCACCCATCAGTATCCGCCAAGGCATTCAATTACTCATGTCAATGACGAAACGCGGCGGCAAGCTCGTAATCAACAAAGGCGCAATACCCGTCAGCTTCATCCCGCTCGAAGTACAAAGAAAACGCGCCAAAAAATAAAACCAGAAAAAGGCGCTCTTAGCTCATTGCGCGCAGCACCGCAATGCGTTCCTTGACCGGCGGGTGCGTCGCAAACAACTTGTCCAGACTACTCACGAGAGGATCGACGAAGAAAAGGTGTGAAACGGCCTCGTCGACAGGCATGTCGCCCTTGTTCGTCCTGCTTATTTTCTCGAGCGCGTCAGCCAGCGCGTCAGGATTGCCACAAAGCTTCGCGCCATAAGCATCCGCCAAGCCCTCGCGCTTCCTCGAAACCGCGGCCTGAGCCACACGCGTCACGATGGGCGCAACTATCGCAAGAATCAAGCCAACAATCACGAGCAAGCCGAAATTGCCGCCACGATCATCCCTGTTGCGGCCGCCACCCCACATCATCGAGCGCAAAAAGAAATCACTCAAAATAGCCGCAATGCCCACCATCACCGCGACCACCGTGTTGAAGCGCACGTCGTAATTCGCAATGTGGCTCATTTCATGGCCAAGCACGCCCTCGAGCTCGTCACGATTCAAACGCTCCAACAAACCAGTCGTCACCGCCAAGCTCGCGTGTTCAGGATCCCTGCCGGTCGCGAACGCGTTCATCTCCCTGCTCTCCACGACGTAGAGTTTTGGAACGGGCATGTGTGCAGAAATCGCGAGCGATTCGACAAGGTTCTTCACCATCAATTCCTTCGTGCTCTTGTCCGGCTGCAATGGACGCGCGTGCGTCGTCGCGAGAACGATCTTATCGCCAGCGTAGTACGTAGTGAGTCCGTAAATGATCGAAATGATTCCCGCGTAAAACAACACGCCCACGCCCGCGAACGGGTCGAGCACCTGCCAAATCACGAAAACCAGAACCGAAATGACCACGACAACCGCGGCGGCTAAGAGATAACTGCGGAGCTTGTTGCGACTGGCTTGCTCGTGAAAAGTGGTACGGAGCTCTTCAAGCTGTCCGTCTTTTTCCGCCAATTATCTTCACTTGAGGAGCTTGTCGAGTTTCAAGCTGGAACGAGCCGCGGCATCCGCTTCGTAATAGTTCCACTTGTCGCTCTTGAAACCGAAAACGTTCGCAAACGCACTGCTCGGAAACATGGTGACGGCGTTGATGTAGGCCAGCACGCTGTTGTTGTAAGCGCCGCGCGCGCTGCGGATCTTGTCCTCGATGCCTCGAAGGTCTTCCATGACGCGCTGCATCGCTTCATTACTGCGCATTTGTGGGTATGCTTCGGCGCGTGCGTAAAAGTTAGCGAGAAGATTGTCGAGCTTCGTGTTCGCCGCGATACGTCCCTTCGCGTCCGTGGCTTGCTGCGCGCTCTCTCGAGCCTTCGCCAATCCCGTGAATAGTTCCGTTTCTTGTTTCATGACGCGCTTCGCGATCGCCACGAGGTTCGGAATCGTGTCCAACCTCTGCTGCAGGTAGGTGTCGATGTTCTTCCAGTCCGCTTGCGCGAGGTTGTTGAGCGAGACTAGCTTGTTGTAGAAATAAATGACGACGACTAGAACGAGTCCGATGATGCCGAGAATTATCCATTCCAAAAGAGCCATTGCTTATCGATCCACCTTTGTTTTTTGTTACAATCTTTTTCGCGTCGCGGGTGTTTTAATGCTGCGCTTGGTCGAGCAGCTTGTCCAGGACCGCGGGTTTTTTGCCCTTCTCGACGCGCTCGATGCGGAGTCCGAACGTGCGCGCGACCGGTGCATAGTCGAGGTCGTCACTGAAAAAAACGCTCTCCCGTCTGCCGTCAATGCCGAACAAGCGTTCTAGAATGAGGAACAACTCGTCGAAGCGTTCTTCCTCGAGCTTGGTGCGCGCGTGCGTACTGTTGATCAAGTGAAAACAGGAAGAGATGCCGGCGGCTTCGAGCTTGGCGCTGGCGACTTCTTCGATCGCGTTCGTGAAAATGATGTTGACGTATTTCTTGCGCGTCTTCAATAACGCGGGCTTTACCCAGTTCCAAGCTTTGACCATTTTCAAGTTCTTACGCACGAGCGACTTCAGATCGTAGTCGCGCGCGCCGAGGTGGTCGAGGTAGGCTTGTGGGTAGAAGTATTTCGGCGTGCCCTTGTTCTCAATGATGAAGCGTGCGGCATCGCGCGCGACCTTATTCCTCGGCTTTCCCGTTTCTTTCACGGCTTGTTCGACGAGGTCCTTGTCCCAGAACTGTCGCTCGTACTTGTCATTGTCGAGTAAAGTGCCGTCCATGTCGAAGAGCAGTGCCTTGATCATTTCTGTTTTTACGCAAGGGACTTGTCGAAAAGAACCTTTTAAACTCGACGCGGCCCTAAACCAATTCGATGGAACAACTCAAAGTCAAGATTGCCGGCGAGATTGCGTTAAGCAACGATCCAGGCAAAGCCATGAAGAAATGGCGTGAAGTGTTCGGCGTCTCGCAGACCGAGCTCAGCGAGCACTTGAAAATTACGCCATCGACGATCAGTGATTACGAGAGCAACCGCCGAAAGAGCCCCGGAATAGCCGTTATTCGACGCTTCGTCGACGCGCTAGTGGACATCGACATTCAGAAGGGCGGCGAGCTCGTGAAGCGCTTCAAGGAAGCAGAAGAAAGCAAAGAGTTCTTCGACGCGATAGACTTCCCGAAACCCATCAACGCGAGCGACTTCGCGAAAATCATCGGTGCTGAAGTGGTCGCGGGACAAGAAAAGCTGGAAGAGAAAACCATCTACGGCGCGACGATTCTCGACAGCCAAAAAGTCATCTTGGAACTTCCTTACGAGAGCTTCGTGAAAATTTATGGAAGCACTAATCAACGCGCGCTGATCTTCACGGGCGTCAGCACTGGCAGAAGCCCGCTCGTTGCGGTGCGCATCGCGCCCATCAAGCCTGCGGTAATCGTGCTGCATGGAGTGAAAGAAGTCGACAAGCTCGCGATCAAGATCGCGGACAGCGAAGGCATCCCACTACTCGCCACCATGGCGACGCTGGAAGAGTTGAAGAAAAAACTGAAAGACGTAAAAGGCTAATGCGTTGCTTTTAGGCGGCGTCTGTTTCTTTTTCAGAGAGTCGAATTAGATAGGTCGTGAGGAATAGGCGTTTGCCTTGTTTTTGTCCCATCAAGCGACGGCTGGCTTCGAAGCGAACGTGGTTGTCTTCGAAAAATCGCTGGAGCATGGTCTTGTTGCCGATGTAGATGTCGGGTCCTTCCTTCTTGTGCTCGGTTTTCGCGATGTACGTATAGCTGTGCAGGTGTCGCGCGAGTTCTCTCTCTTCCTTCGCAACATCCTTAGGATCGCCTCGCAACTGCACGATCGCTTCATAATAACCACCGGCCATTTTCATGTCGTCCGGACAATACGTTCTGTGCAGTGGGATGCGTGTGCCTGCTTTCCAATCGATGGGCACGCCGTGAACGATGTAAGTGTAATCGATGTCGCATTCGAGTTCTTTCGGGTGTTGGGCGACCTTGATGAATTTCTTCTCGACCTTGAATTGGTGCTTGATCTTCTCGTCTAGCCATATCGCGATCGACTTGCCAGTAAAAGTCGTCCATTCGTTCTTGAGCTTGACGCGTCCGCAGGTCTTGCACAGGTCGATCTCCAACGCTTTCGGCACCTCTGCGATGATTTGGGTTTCTTGGAAGCATTTTTCGCAAAAACTGCCGATGAACCTGCGGTCGCTCGAGTCGTGGCCGCACCGCGGACAAATCTTCGATTGGCTTGTCATTTCTACGCTATTTTAAGGGCGCTCGGCGAATAATAACTAAGTCTTTTATCAATGGCGTCTAGCTTGCGCGAGAGCACCACCGGCCTCACGCGCTTCATTTTCAAACTGCCTTCAGCGAACAGAACCATCGTCTACCTCGCGGTCTTCGGCTTCCTTGCCGGAATCGCGTTGTCATTCCTCTTTGACCCACGACAGTCCTTGATCGACATTTTGCTGTTCGGCGGTATTCAAGGCGTGCTCGTGTTGTCACTGCCGGCGATGTGCGCAGCGCTGCTCGCAACCACGGGCCTTGAAAGGACGCACTTCAAATGGGCGTTCAAATACTTCATTTTTCTCGCGCTGATCACTGCCGCGGTCGCCGCTGTCGGTTATGGCGCGGGCATTTTCGCAACCAAGATCACGGGCACTTCCTTCATACTGCCAGCGCTGCTCGTCAACGCCGCACTCGTGCTCGTATGGTTCGTAGGCGCTTACGTCGCGCTCGGTTACAACGCCGCCCGCGCGCTTCCAGTCAGCTTCGTGCAACCGGCACTGAACATCGCGGCGCTTGTTTTTTGGCGCGGTTTCGGCATCGTCAGCCCGCCAAGCCCAACACTGCTCGCGCTCGAACTCGCGGTCGCTGCAACAATTTTCCTCGCAGGGTTATGGTTGTTGTTCTACATCCTGAACGCGCCGGCCAAGCGCAACCTTGGCGTGAACGCGATACAAGCCGCGACGCTCTTCTCGGCGCAATGGATCAAGGGCAGCAAGGGACTCGAGGAAGTCATGGCGGAAATGGGCGAAAAAGTCGAGACGTTCGTATCGGCCGTCGCTTTCGAGAACGCGAAAGGAAAAAACAAGGCGTTCTTCCTCGTGCCGCACGTACACTACGGACCCGTCGGCAACATGGGAGGAAGCGAATGGCCGCACCTGTTGTCGAAAATTTTTCAAGAAAAACACGACTGCCCCGCGCTCGTGTTCAAAGGCACAGCAGGACACGACTACAACCCGGTCTACAGCAGTGACGCGCAAATGATCGCGAGAGAGCTCGAACAATGCCTCAAACAAGCCACGCGCAAAACCAGCAACGCGTCATTCATCAAAGGCAACGCCGGACCTTGTGAAGCGTTCGGCCTCGAGTTCGACAACAAGTCATTCGTCTCCATTTCACGCGCTCCTGAACACACCGACGACATCGACGCAGCGCTCGGCGTCGCGCTGCGCAACGCGATACTCGCGAAAGGATTCAACGACTCGACAATAATCGACAGGCACAACTCGGCCTTCGAAGTTCCCTCAATGGCTGCCGGCAGTGAAGAGTTCTTCCAAGCGCTCGACTCCGTCAACGCGCTAACGCAACAACAAAAAGGCAGGATCGAGCTCGGCATCGCGACCGACCCGCTCAAACAATTCACCGCGAGCCAAGGCATCGGCAAGGCCGGACTAAAGATCGCCGTGCTACAGATAGGCAAGGCGCGCGCGTGCATGGTGCTGCTAGACGCGAACAACTCGACGCCGCAATTCCGCGAAAGCGTCCTGCAGCGCCTCAAAAAATTCCGATTCACGCACTGCGACATTTTCACCACGGACACGCACGCCGTCAACTCGATAAGCGGCGTGCACAACCCGCTCGGCTCGCAACCCAACAGCCACGCGCTCGTCAACGTCATCGAAGAAACCGTCGCGAAAGCACTGCGTGACGTAGAGCCCGTGCGCGTTGGAATGGGCACGCGACGCGTCAAGATCGACGTCATGGGCTCGAGACGCTCCAGCGAACTCCTCAGCACGGTGGGAGCGATAGTGAGCGTCGCGAAGATAGTCGCGCCGGCCATGTTCCTCGCGGCACTCGCGCTAGCGCTTTTATCAATCGTAGTGATATTCTGAATTCGTCAATGAAGCGCTTGCGAATAGGATTCTTTACGGACACGTGGCTGCCGAACGTCGACGGCGTAGTGTTCTCGCTCCTCAACTATCGACGCGAACTCGAGAAAGGAGGACACAAAGTATTCATCTACACTGCCGGCGATGCGAAAACCAAAGGCGCCGAAAAAAACCCGAGCGTGCATTACTACAAAGGCATCAAGTTCCCGCTCTACAAGCAATACCAACTCGCGCTCAAGCCCTTCAAAGCCGCGCGACAAGCAAGAACGGACGGCATCGACATCGTGCACTGCCACGGCATCGCGGGAATGGGTATCGCCGCGCTACAGACTGGACGCTCTCTACATTTACCAAAGATCGCGACTTTCCACACCATGATACCAATCGCCGCCGAAAAGCTGCTGCCAGGCCCTCAGCGCTTCAAGAATTTTGCAGGCAAGATCGCATGGCGCGCCATCGTGCCGTTCTACAAAAAGTTCGACATCGTCACCACTCCCGGCGCTTCCGTCGCGAAACTCTTGAAAAAGAACGGACTGAGACACGTCGAGGTGGTGCCTAATGGCATCGACACGAAACACTTCTCACCCGCGACGTTCACGCAACAACAAGCCGACGAGTTGAAGAAAAAAATCGGCGTGGGCGACGACGAGCCACTCATCGCGTGCGTTGGCAGGTTGAGCAAGGAGAAAAACGTCGACGTCGTGCTGAAAGCCGCGCGAATACTCAAGCACCAAGGACTACGCTTCAAGCTCCTCATCGGAGGCGACGGACCCACGCGTTCGTCACTAGAGAGACAGGCCAAGCGCTTGGGACTGCTCGACGTCACGCGCTTCGCCGGTTTCATTCCCAACCAACAACTACCTCTGTACTACAAAGCGAGCGACCTCTACGTCACGGCCAGCACGTTCGAAACACAGAGCCTCTCACTCATGGAAGCGATGGCTTGCGGAAAAATATGCATCGGCGCCAACGCGCTAGCGATACCCGACGCGATCACTGAAGGAAAGAACGGCTTCCTGTTCGAACCCGGCAACGCGACGCAATGCGCTCAAAAAATCATGCGCGCACTCGCACTGCCGCAACAACAAAAAGAAAAGTTCATGACGTCAGCACGGAACGCGACCGAAAAATACAGCATAGAAGCGAGCACGCGAAAACTCGAAAGCGTCTACAAAGCCGCGCTCAGGACTCGCGGATGACGCCCGCAACTTCCTGCGCCGAACGATAACCCTGCAACACCCTGCCATTCACTACGAGCGCCGGGTATGACGAAATGCCATAAACCTGTCGCAACGAGTCGGGCGCGTCGCCACCAATGTCAGCGTCGAAGCTGTAGATCATCACGCGGTCAGGCGCGGCCTGTTTCAACTGCGTGAGCGCTTCGCCCTGCGACGCGCAATCACTGCATTCCTTGTTGCTGTAGAAATAAAGCACCGTGTCGAACTTGTGACCGCACGCGTTATTGATCTTCAAAAGCAGCAAGTAATCGCGGATTTCTTTCAAGCTGTACTGGCGCTTCAAGGACACGACTGTATCGTCCTGTCGGCCGTTGCTGCGCTCCAAGAAATCCAGTTTTTCGCCGAAAGTCGCGGTTTCCTTGTCGAAGCGCGCGACCTGCGAAACCAGCAACGGGCAAGTTTTTTCTTCAGAAACGTTCAACGCCAACAACAACTCAAGCGTCGTGCTTTCGGTCGTGAGCCGCTCAAGATCGCTCGCCAACGCGCTGCTGCCCGCGCGCGCGAACTCGGCGCCGAGAAGAATGCCGACACCAAAAACCAGCACTGTAATGACTAGCGCGACGATGTAAGTGTGCCAATTGATCCTGCGATGCGGTGGTTGTTGATTGTCCATGTTTTTAGATCAGCGAGTGAGCCAGGTTGGTTTTCCTCCCTTGGCTTCATAAATGAGCGTGGCGATCCAGAAAAGCGTCACCATCGGCGCGTAAATTATGAGATAGAGCAGCAGGTATAACGGCGTGAGTGCTTCGCCCTCGAAGTGCTTCATTCCCAGGTACACCCAGAACGCGCTCAACGCGAAAATCACGACCGCGATTATGTGGGTCGCTTGAATGCCCAGCCACGCGACGCTCGGCCTCGTGATGAGGTCGATCGCGCTCGCGCCATGACTGTACTGCAGCAGTGAAAGGCCGAAAATCACGAACATCATCAACATCGAAACGATACCTAGTGGCATGACGAACATTCCCAAATCTCCGTAATCGCGCGATAGCATGTGTTTGTATTTCGCGACGTTCCTCAAACCGCCGCGATACCAACGCACGCGCTGCAGCAACAACATCTTGAACGTCGGCGGCACCGTGGTGTGCACGACCGCATCCATACTGCCACGAATCTTGTAATGGTTGCTCTGAATGCGGAAACCCATTTCTTGGTCTTCGAGCACGCTTTTCTCGTCAAAACCGCCCAGCTCTTTGAACACTCGCGCGCGATAAACGCTCAACGGTCCGGGAGTCACGGCGATCGCGTCGATGAATTGCTGCACGCGCCTCGCGAAAACGCTGACGAGGTACTCGATGCGCTGCAACTTCTCAACCGCGTTGCGTGGATTCTCGACCTTGGTCACGCTCGTGACTGCCATGATCTTGTCGTCTTCCCAGAAATAGCCCAGCATTTTCTGGATCGCGCCTTTTTCCACGAAGCAGTCGCTGTCGAGAGTCGCGATGAATTCTCCCTTCGCGCGCTTCAAAGCGAAATTGAGCGCGGCGGCTTTTCCGCCATTGGGCTTGCGCAGCAACAACACGCCTTTCGTGCGCTTGAACTTCTGCATGCGCTGCCACGTCGCGTCCCTGCTGCCATCATCGACCACGATCACTTGCATTTTGGCTCGCGGATAGCCGCTGTCGAGCACGCTCTGCACCGTGCGTTCGATCGAGTCCTGTTCGTTGTAAGCCGGAATGATGATAGTGAACGAGGGGAGCTTTTTGGGCGGCTGCGGGTGCCTCTTCACTTCACTCCGGTTCTCCAAATAGACGAGCAAAAAGAACACGGTAATGTAGAGCGTAAAAAAACCGATAGCGTACTCTATGATAGGGATACTGGCCATAAGGAAAATCTACGTATCAGTTGATGGTCTGTGAAGTCTTTAAAATGCCCACAGACGTATTACCTCTAGAAAAAGGGTGGGAATTTTCAAGTGACCGTCGAGCTTACCGTGATCGCTAAAGACCGCATCGGCCTACTGGCCGACGTGAGCGAAGCCCTCGCCAACGCGAAAGTCAACATTGAAAACATCGCGCTGGAAACGAGCAACCAGACCGCCGTCACACGCTTGTTAGTGAGCGACGAGCGCAAAGCGAGACACGCGCTAGAAACCGCCGGCTTCAAGGTCGTCCCGAGCGACGTGCTCGTCGTAAGACTCAAGGACAGACCGGGAGAACTCGCGAAGATCACGCGCGCGCTAGCGGACAAAAAAATCAACATCGAAAGCACTTACATCCTAAGCAAGCACGGAGACCAGACGCTCGTCGCCGTGCGGTGCGAAGACGTGCCGAAAGCAAAGACCGCCCTCAAGGCCTACTTGTAAAAAAAGCGGAGAACGGGAAAAAGAATGAAGACAGCATGGTTCAGTGACACGTTCGAACAAAACAACGGCGTCGCAACCGCCATCAAGCAAGTACTTCCGTTCCTCGCGAAAAAAACCAGCGTCGTGCTCTACACGGGACGCGTTAACGGATCCTATCCTTTCCAGACACGCGCGCTACCGTTCGTCAGGTATCCAATGATTCCGGACTACGACATCGTGATTCCTCCGGGAAAAATTCCGCAAGTCGACGTCGTACACGCTCACTCGCCATACACGCTAGGACTTTACGCGTCAGCGCTCGACCTGCCTAAAGTCGTCACGGCACACTTCCTGCCCTACCACTTCATCGAGTCGATATTCGGCAGCAAACAACCCGGCACGATCACCAACGCCGTATGGAAATACGAAAGCTGGTTCCTGAACCGCTTCGACCGCGTGATAAGCCAGACCAACAACGGCGCCGCGATATTCCGAAGAAACGGCGTCAAGAAACCCATCGACGTTGTGCCGAACGGCGTCAATCTTGAAGAGTTCAAAAAAGTCAGTGATAATCTATTTCGCAAAAAATACGGCATCAAGAAAGACTACGCGGTATTCGTCGGCCGCTATGACTCGTCGAAACAACCCGAATGGGTGCTGCAATGCGCACGCGCCCTGCCAACGAGACAGTTCGTAATGATCGGCGCCGGCATGCAGACCAAAAAACTCGCCCGCAAAGCTCCACCCAACGTGAAAATGCTTCCACGCATTCCACGCGAACAAGTACTCAGCGCTTACAAAGGCGCGACAGTAACGCTAATGCCCTCGAAAATAGAGACGGAAGGACTCGTCGCGCAAGAAAGCCAAGCCTGTGGCACGCCAGTGCTCTACACGCCACTGAAAGTGCTCACTGAAGTCGTAGGCAGAGGCGGAGAAGCATGCAGCACGCCCTCCAAAATGGCGATCGCCACGAGGACGCTGTTCGAAAACCCAGCAATGCGCCAAGAAATGAGCCAACGCGCGCTCACACAAGTCAAAAAGCGCGACATAAACGCTTCCGTAGAAAAACTACTCAACATTTACGAAAAAATCGCGTGAAAAAATGAAGAAACAATTGCGAGTCTGTCTCGTCAACGCCTTGTTCCACCCGTTCAGCGGCGGTATCGAGAAACATATGTTCGAACTCGCCAAGCGACTCGCTGCGCGCGGCGTGAAAGTACACGTGCTAACGAGCAGGCTGCCCGGCACACCGGTGCATGAAACGATGCACGGCTTCGAAGTACACCGCATACCCACAACAATCGTCAAAGCACCGCTTCTCTACCCGCCACCCACGACGATTACGCCTGGCGTGCTTCTCGCGCTCAAAAAGCTAGACGAAAAGTACGACTTCGACTTGTTCCACTTGCACAACCGCTGGTTCGCCGACTGGGCGCTCGCGCTCTGCGCTTACAGCAAGCTCTCGCGCAAACCCATGGTCATCTCGATACACAACGCGCGACCCTCCGGCATCTCTACCGCATACACGGTTTTCGGCTACATGTACGACCTGCCCATCGGACAAATGATCTTCCGATGCGCCGACCGCATCATCGCGACCAGCGAGTTCGCACGCCAAGACATCGCAAAATACGGCATTTCGAAAAACAAGATGTTCACAATACACAACGGCGTCGAGACCCACGACTACCACCCGCCCAACGCGCAACAACGACAAAAAGCACGCGCGGCATTCCACCTCGCGCCCGGCGATTTCGCGTTCTTCTGGGTCGGACGCGTCATCAAGCAAAAAGGACTCGACTATCTAATACGCGGACTGCCGGAAGCGCTCAAAAAATCGCCCAACATCAAGATCGTGCTCGTCGGCGAAGGCAGTGAAAGAAAGAAGCTTGAAAAACTCGCCAAGAGCCTACATGTCGACAAGCACGTATGGTTCGCCGGGCCACGCCACGGACCGCAACTCTTGCAAGCGTTGAACGCGGCGGACGCGTTCGTTCTTCCCTCACTGTGGGAAGTTTTTCCCATCGCGCTGTTGGAAGCGATGTCGAGCGGCCTGCCTTGCGTGTGCAGCGACGCGGGAGGAGACGCGGAAGCGGTAAGGAACGGCAAGGACGGATTCGTCGTTCCAAAACGAGATACTAAGGCGCTCGTGAACGCGATGCTCAAGCTTGCACAAAAACCATCCCTCGCTCGCAAAATGGGTCGCAGCGCGAGGAAGCGCGCGGTGAAAGAATTCGACTGGAAAAACCAGGCCGACAAGATCCTCGCGTTCTACAAGAAAGTCATAGCCGAAAAAAGATCGCGCTAGAAAAGTTTTTTAGCGAAAGGCTGCGAGCGCGAAAAATATCGCCATCACTACCAGAATGAATATCACGAGCACCCATAGCTCTTCCTCGTTGATCTTCACACCACCGAGCGAGACCGGCTTGCTTTTCTCTTTCTCATCACTACCGCCGCCTTTCGGTTTTTCTTCCGCGCGCTTCGCCGCAGCGGCAGTAGTGGTTTGGAACGTTATGCTAGTCGTAGGTCTTGCAGAGATGCGCGAGACTTGCGCAGGTTCGGAGTAAGGTGCGGACGCGCGAGAGATCGCTTCAGGCACTGCCGCGACTGCTTTCTCTTCCAACGCGCGTTTCAGGCGTTCCTGTTCTCCCAACGTTTCTTCGAGCTTGTTGTGAGCGTGTTCTAGTTCCTGCTTGCTTTTGGCGTGTTGTTGTGAGAGCTTTTCGAAATCCTTGCCCAGTTTTTCTTTTTCAGCGAGCGCTTTTTTGAGCTGTTCTTCCGCTCGGCGCGCGTTCTTGAGAGAAGCCTCGATGAGCGCTTTGCTCTCGAAGAGCTGTCCACGGATGCTTGACACGTCTTCGCCGCGCTTCTGCGCGGCAGCGAGCTCGTTTTCGAGTTGTTTGCCATGATCGTATTCGCTCGTGGCACGCGTTCTTGCTTGCTCGAGTTCCGCCTGTGCCGTTTTGAGTGATTGTTCGAGTTGTGCGAGTTTTTTCTCGCGCGAGGTCAAGAGCGAGGACAATTCTTGCTCTTTGCGCTTCATCGCGTTCAAGTTCTTCTCGGCCATTCTTCGAAGATCTTCGGAGCGTTCGAGTTGTGATTGGAAAGCGCCGAGCTGTGTGCCGGCGTGGCGAAGTGCTTCGCGTAGTTCGGTGCGCGTATCACGCAGCTTGCCTACCCAGCCCATCGCTTTTTTGCGGTAATCGTCAAAGCTCTCTTCTCCTTCTCTCGCGGCGAGGCGTGCTTCTTCGAGTTCTTGTTTGAACTGTCTGATTTTCGAGTCCAGCGCGGAGAGGTTGGCTTGCGTGCGGTCGAGCTGTTCTTGTTTTGCGTTCATCTGGCGCACGAGTTCGTCGCGTCTTCTCGCGAACTCTTGACGCGCGCGTTCCTTGTCCGCTTCGCTCTTGGCGCCTTGCGAGAAGTATTCTTGTCTTTCTCGGTCGAGTTCTTTGAGTTGTTCGCCGAGGCGGTTGATCTCGGTTTGTTTGGAGGAGATGTCGCGTTCTTGTTTTTCGATGAATTCACGGGCTTCTTGCAGGTGCGTGTGGGAATCGCGGAGTTGTTCCTGCAGTGTGAGGATGTGGCTCTTGAGCTGCGTTATTTCTCCATTAGTTTTGGCTTTGAGTCCTTCGAGGTCGTTCTTGAGTGACGCGATCTCTCGCTTCGCTTCAGTGTCGCCCAGCTTGGCTCTTTCTTCCGCATGTCTCAAGCGATCGTCGAGTGCTCTTTTTTCACTCACGCGCGCGTCTTCGGTGTGCTTCAGTTTTTCTTGCAGTGATGTTATCTCTTCCCTGAGAGAGTTCGTGGCGTCGAGAGATCGGTCGATGAGGTCGAACCAGGCGTCGCTCTCGCTCTTCACCCCGCGGCCACCAGTGACCGTCGTCACCACTCTCGGCTCTTTTCTGCTTGAAACCGCGAACGCTTCAGGCGGCGGCTGCATCAAGCGACCCGGCGGACCGATCCTTACCTTGCGTTCGGGCGTGGTGGATTCGGGAATGACTATTGCGGGCAGTTCTCCAGGCGCCGCGGCGGCGGGTTGGGCTTTTTCTTCTTGGCTGTCGAGGCTCGCATGAAGCTCTTCGAAAGTGTGTGTGTGGACTTCCGACTTGATTTTTTTCGCGCGAATGTCGCTCGTGGCACTTGATTGTCGCAGCACGCGCACGGGCACGCCGTTCATTTCTTGAGAGATCGCGCGCGACACCTTGTCCGCGCTGTCGTCGGGAATGCCTGCGGAGAACGCGGCGTTGGCGATGGCTTTAATCTGTCCTTCGAGCATTTCCACTTTTTCGAGGGTCTGCAAGCGCTCGATGCTGGGCTTGGCGGCTTTCAGGTTGCGGTCTCGGTCCGCGAGTTGTTTCGCTTTGTCCTTGTAACTGCCCAGTTCCGCGATTCTCTTGTTCAGCATGTTCTGTCTTTCCGCGTCTGAGAACGCGAGCATGCCGACGATGTCGATGTGAGAACCGTGCTGCGCGATGAGCAATGGGTGTTTGAAGGAGCCGTGCCTGATCGCCCTGACGCCTTGTTTTGCGAGCGTCTCGTCTACCGGTACTTGCTCATGCATTTTGTTTTTGATTCTCCGAAAGAGCGTTGGGTAAAGCGTTGTTTTAAAACCGTCCTCAAAGAAAACCCGTCCCGAGAAACAATGGAGCTTTTTTCTGCCAACCGCAAAGCGCCCGACTTCACAGGAATCAACGCGTGGCTCAACACCAAGCCCTTGACGATGAGCGAGCTCAAGGGCAAAGTCGTCCTCGTCGATTTCTGGACGTACACCTGCATCAACTGCTTGCGCACGCTGCCGTACATTCGCGCGTGGCACGAAAAATACGCGAAAAAAGGACTCGTCATCGTCGGCGTACACGCGCCAGAGTTCGAGTTCGAAGGCAAGCTCGAGAACGTGAAAGACGCGGTCAAACGCTTGAACGTCAAATGGCCGGTGGCTCTCGACAGCGACATGGCGACTTGGAACGCTTTCAGCAACCACTACTGGCCCGCGAAATACCTAGTGGACAAGAACGGCGTGATTCGCTACACGCACTTCGGCGAAGGCGGCTACAAAGAAACCGAGCGACAAATACAACAACTACTCGGCATCAAAGAATCGCTCGGTGAAGAGACCCAGCCGTCATACACCGCTGGACAATCCCCCGAAACATACGCCGGCTCTGCGCGAGGCGAGATAGGCTCGAGTGGCGTTTGCCTGCCCGGCGGCGCTTGTCGCTACCTCGACCAAGGCAAGCACGAACGCGACATCATCTATCTCCAAGGCGAATGGCACCAAGAAAAAGAACACGTCGAGGGCACGGGTCATTTCGCGTACAAGTTCTTCGCAAAAGAAGTCAACATCGTGATCGACCCGCTCAAGACCAAAAGCGTCGATGTCACGATCGACGGCAAACCCATCGCTGACAGCGACGGTGGAAGCGACGTCAAGAACGGCAAGCTCGCGCTCGACTCGAGACGCATGTACAACGTGTTCCGCTCGAAAAAACCGCGTGAGGCGGAACTGAGAATCCTTCCAAAAACCGCCATCCGCGCATTCGCGCTAACGTTCGGATAGCTCGAAACGCAACTGACTGAACCACGCATCCTCGATCGCGCAATCCTCTCTATAGAAATCGGCAAAATCGCTCTTGAAAGAAGAAACCGTACTCGCAGAACTGTTCAAATTGCTCGAGTTCAATGAACCAGACAACAACCGCAACTCACGCTGCGCGTTACTCCTTGAAGCGTTCGTCTTTTCCGCTGCAGCCGCGATGGAAGGCTCGAATTTCAACAATTGCTGATAACGGAAGCTCTCGATGTCATCATCGAAACGAGAAGCGCACGCGCAAAACCCGGAAGCGATCGCGTTGAAGAACAACTGCCTCGCAAAAACCCGCCCTTCTTGAGAATAAGGCAAAAGCAGTGGCACGCAAGAACTCGCGGTGGTCGTGTTCTCGACGAGAGGCGCCGGCGGATAAGACGGCGCGTAGGGCTGCGCGCTGCTGCAAACCACGCTCCTCGCTTGCGCATCGACGATTAGGAACAAGTTCTCATTACCTCCTCGCAGCGCGACCTGCGTATAGTTCCTCAAGGGCAGCGGTCCGCACTGTGCCTGTATCGTGCGATAGTTATCACTGAACTCTTCCGCCGTAAAGTAGTGGAGCGACACCGCGTAATCGGGATGCCGCTTGGTGAAATCGACGGCCGAGGAGTGAAAAAGAGCGACGCTCGCTTCCAGGCCCTGCGGCGTGGGCGATGGCGCGGGCTTTGAGAACTGCGCGCCCTGAACACAGCCAGCGCACAGGAGCGCGAAAAGCAACAACAAAAAAGTATTTTGTAACATGGGAAAAACTTTTTTCTTTTGAGAAATTTTTAACTAGCGACACAATAAAAACGAGCCACCGCGCTAAACAATTCCTGCAAGAGGAAGCAAGCGCAAAAATGGCTAGAGCTGAACAACGCGTCGACATACGCCAAGAAGACATCAAGATTCCCGTAGCGCTAGGCAGCAAGGGATTCCTGCAAGGCAGGATCTTCCGACGCGTCAAGGTCACGAAGCACGAAGTGACGGACAAGGACGGGAACAAGAAAACGGTCACGGTGGAAGAAAATGACAACGCGCCATTCGTCGTCCACTTTCCTGGAATCACGACGTCGATGGAGAGCGCTGGCACGCGGAAATTCATCCGTGCCCTGAACGATGACGGCATGAACGTGGCGGTCGTGGACCAACGCGGACATGGCAAAACGTTGCTGCCGTTGAACGTGCCTCAAATGATCCGCGACGTAGGAAAAACCCTCCACTACCTCAAGAAAGAGAAAGGCATCGACCGCGCCTACATACACGCGCACAGCTTCGCCGCGCCAATCGTCGTCGACGGACTCACGCACGCGTACGGCAAACACCCGCTCCACGAGCTGCCCGAAATCCCGCAAATCATCACGCTCGCTCCCGTCGAAGACTTCAAGAACGCCAGACACATGAAGCTGTTGTACAGCGCGATCAGGCACAAGAACCTGCCATGGCGCTACTTCCTTCGCAACGTTCTCTCCACGCACTTCGTGCTGACCGACATTCCTGGCAACTGGAAAAGAAAAATAAAAGTCATCATCGCGAACCTCGTGCGCGGCAGGAAGAGCAGCGTCAAGCTCGGCAGCCTCACGCGAGTCAAGATCCACGCGATACCCAAAGAAGCCAAGCATGTGCCAAGATTCCCCGACGCGGTCGACCACTACGAACAACTCATCAAGACCGCCAGCCTCCTGCGCACGACCATCGAGAAAGAGACACGAACGGAAAAAGTCCAGCGGCTCGAAAAAAGCATCGAAGCCCTCAAGCGCACAGCGACAACAAAAGTCTACAAGAGAAGAGAGATCGCGCAAAAAATACAAGACATCCAAAAACAAATCCTCAACGAGCGGCTCTCGGCGCTCAAGGGCAGGCCGCACGACCAAAAAATGCTGCTCGCGTTCTCAAAAATACCCTCGAGAGTCGCGCCCATCACCGCGTTCCTGCGCACGAACGACAGCGTCATCGGCACAAAGGACAAGCAATACCTGCGAAAATACGGCGACACTCTCGACGAAGCCGGAGTCTACGTCAACGAGATGCCGGGCGGCCACGCGATCGACTCGGCAAACCTCAAGCACTACGCGTTGATGATCAAGGACATCATTGAAGAATCGGAGTTCGAAAAACAACACGGCTACCAGCGCAACGAAATAATCGCCAGCGACTAGCCCAAAACGAGCCCGTTGGCTACTTTGCACCAAACTCTTCTAAACCCACAAGACCTCCACAATCTGCACAAAAAAAAGAAAAAAGCGTGCTTAGGGCGCAATGAAAAAGTTAGCAATCCTTCTCGTTCTCGTCACGATTCTCGCCAGCCGTGCGTTTGCACAGACGAACGTCGGCACGTGCACCACGCTCTCGACTCCGGGAGAAAGCTACGCGCTCAACGCGACCTTGTTCAACACGGGCACGTGCATCACGATCACCGCCGCGAACGTCACGCTCGACTGTGCCGGCTTCAAGATCAACGGCTCTTACACCGGCGACGGCATATTCGTCAGTTCCTCGAGCAACGTCACGGTCACGAACTGTTTCGTCCAGAACTTTGCGAACGCTATCCGCGCGCTCGACTCACAAAAAACCAACCTCACGAACAACACCGCGAACAGCGGCACGAACGGCATCGTCATCCTCGGCAGTTCAAACTATTCCACCATAACGCAATCCTACGCGCAAAACAACACGGGAGAAGGATTCAGCCTGACGGGCGGCTCTTTCCTGCAAGCTTGGGGCATCACCGCGTCAAGCAACGGCGGAACGGGTATTCACCTCACGGCGCCGAAAGCGGTCATTTCAGGAAGTGTCGCGAACAACAACAGCGCGGAAGGATTGCTGCTGGACGATTTCAACGCCACAATACAGCACACTGACATCTACCAAAACCTTTACGGGCTGCACACGAACGGCAGCGGCTCGCACGGCCTGAACAACGTCACGACGCGTCAAAACACGCAGTACGGAATGCTCATCGAGGACAGGTACGTCATAATTTCGTCTTCATTCTCGAACAACAATCAGGACGGCTTCAGGACGAACACGAACTGGACTTATTTCAACTCGATAACCGCGCTCGGCAACACGCGTTACGGCGTTGCGCTATACCAACACGGACACATACTGCAGTCCGCAACGCTCACGAACAACACGCAAGGAATAAGCATCACGGGCACGAACCAGACGCTCTCCGGACTCACGATCACGAACTCTTCCATCGCGATGAACTTCACCAACGCCAGCGCCAAAACCACGGGCGACACCATCAAGAACGCCACCATCGTCGGCGTGCTGGTTTACGCCAGCAACGCGAACTTTTCAAGCGAGTCGTTCCAAAACCTGAACGAAGGAATGCGCGCAACGTCACAATCGCAAATAATTATCGACGCTTCCAGCTTCTCGAACGCCACTACAGAAACGAACGCTTCAAGCAACTCTAGCATCAAGTTCTTGTCGGTAACGTTCAACCGCTCGCGCCAAAACTTCTTCGACAACAGCAACCTCACGGTGCAATGGGGCACGGACGTCAAGACGCAAGCACAGAACGGCACGCCCATCGCCAACACCGTCATAACAATAAAAGATAATCGCACCACGACCGCGTTCAGCGGACAAACCGCGAGCAACGGACAAATACCAAAACAATTCCTCACCGAATACTTGCAGAACGCGAGCGCGACGTGGAACACGAACTACAACAACAGCGCCGTCATCATGTACACGAGCCACCAGTTATTCGTCGGTGCTGAAGGCTACTACAGCAACCCCGACTTGTTCTACTTCATCAACGACACGACGTTCATCACGCTAACGCTCAACGCTTCCAACCAGACGTTCGGCAGCGGCGGCAGCACGCCCACACCGACACCCACGCCCACAACGACCGCGACGCCGACACCAACGCCGACCCCGCAACCCACCGCGAGCGTCACGCAGCAGCCAAGGATCACCGCGCCGCAAACAGTCACTCAAGGACAAACCATCGAGATCGTGATCCGCGACCAGAACGGCAACCCCATGTACAACGTGCAGGTGGTCGTTCAGTTCCCGAGCGGCAGACAATTCACGACAAAATCCAAGATCGACGGAAGGATCACGTTCATCGCGGAAGAAGCGGGCACTTACAAGATCACGATTCAAGGACTCATGGGCGAGCCGTTACTCATCGAGAGCGTCGCGACCAACTACAACCAAACAGATCAAGGCGGAGTCGTCTCTCCCATCAACTTAACACAGGCACAACTGCAACAACAAGAAGCCGAACTCGCCGCCTGCCCCGTGTTCAAATCAAAAACCGCTGGCGTCTGCACCGGCTACATTCTCTCCGCAATCGCGGTCCTCGCCGGTCTCGCGGTCATAGCATTCTACATGCGCAAAAAAGAACTCGAAACCGTCGCCATCATACCACCAGCGCACACGGGGCAAGAATGGAAACGCGCCTAGCAAAAAAAAAACTAGCCCTGTAAGCGGAACTCTTTATGCAGGTGCTCTTCCTCGGGCCCGTGCACGGGATAATAGCAAGCATCAATGAAGCCCGCGGCACGCACGCGATCCACTTCAGCAACGAGATCCTCGAGGGAATCAAGAGTTTCAGTAATGTGGAAGTGATAAGCTCCGACAGTGCGCGCGTTCATGCTCGGCTCCAATGACACTTCAATCACCATGTTGCCATGCTCCATGACCTTCGCCAACGCGCTCTTCACCTGCCTGCTCTCGCCACCCTTGTAACGCTCATCGCCAGTACCAAGACCTTCGTAACGGGACAAAGAAATGTAACCGTTCAATGTCAACGCGCGATGCAACGGGTCGAAGCGCAGCTGCAAACCCTTCGTGTGAATCAATTCACGCTCTTCAAAAAGAGCCGTCAACGTCTGAAGCATTTTTCCTGTTCTTTACCTTAGGAAAAATTGTGCAGAAAGACAGTAATAAAGACGGACGCGAGGACGCTTTTTTCAGAACTCTACCGCGGTACCGGCTCGCGGCGCGCTCGCGTCAAAACCCTGCTCGCGCAACTCCTTCGCGAACGCGTCACAACCCTCGGGCTCGCCGTGCACGCAAAACACTTTCTCAGGGCCCAAACGCTTCACCGCATCACGCAGGTCTTCAGGAGTCGCGTGCGCGCTGAAGTTATGCAGCTGCACCGGCAGCTTGATCTTGACCGTCTTTCCGCGGTCCTTCACAAAACCTTGGCGCAGCAGCGTGTCGCCATTGCAGCCATTCACTTGAAAACCCGTCAGCATAACCGCGCCCTTCCCCAACTCGTTCAACTTCTGAATGTAACTCAAAGCAGTACCGCCCTCGAGCATGCCACTGCCGGCGATGATTACGCCAGGCTCTTTCACGATCTTCTTCCGCTCAGCACGATCGATCACTGTCGTGGAATCCTCTATCGCTGCGGTCAGCGCTTCCGCGTTCTTCAGGTATGTCGGATAATCGTGATAGATCTTGTTCACTTCGCGACCCATTCCGTCGAGGTGAATATTGGCTTTCACTCCGCGCGACTTGAGAACCATCAACACTTCCTGCGTTCTGCCGATCGCAAAACAAGGAATCAAAACCGTACGCCCTTCCTCCACCGCTGACTGCACCGCGTCCGCAAAGCGCTGTTCCACCTCGTCGCGCTTGGGCTGCGCGCGCATCGCGTAACTGCTCTCAATGATCAACGCATCCACGCTCTCCTTGGGAAACGAAGCCCCTGCATGCAGACGCGAGGGCGAGGAACGAAAATCGCCGGTATAGAAAACGTTCTTTCCGCCGCGATACATGACTTGCGCGCTTCCGAGAATGTGCCCCGCGTCGAACAACTCGAACTCGCTCTTCTTCGTCAAGGGTACGCGCTTGTTGTAGGGCAGAGGAATCAGGTTCTTCTGCATGCTCTTCACTTCCGCACGCGAAATCGGCAACGTTTTTCCTTCCTGTCTCGCGATCTTTATCGAATCCTCAACAAGCAAATCGATCAACGGAATAGTAGGGAAGGTGGTGAACGCGATTGCTGGGTGGTGTTTGAAGCTTTTCGGCAACGCGCCGCTGTGATCCAAGTGCGCGTGCGTCGTGATTATTGACTTTACCGGGTTTTTCGGTTCTTGATGCGCTTCGAAATGGTCGTGAACCTTCACGCCACTGTCGAGCTGGAAGCGGTAATCGTTGTCGTCGATGACAAAGGCGCTTCTGCCGACCTCGCGACAAGCTCCTAAGAACTCGATTCGCAAGTGCTCAGCCCTTTCCGAGCGCCCAGTCCTTGAGCACGTTGTAAGGCACGGCGCCGCAAAGCGCTTTCTTCGTCTTCAAATTGATAAAGTTGGGAACGCCAATACCACCGCCACAAGCCGCCATGAGCAGGTCAGCGTGTTCCATCATCTTCTTCGCGTTCGCACTATTGTGCCAAACCTCGAAACGAGTCACCTTCACGCCGAGCTCTTTCTCCAATTTCTCGATGAGTGGCGCCATGGTGATGCAGTGTGGACACTCGGTGCCGTAGAACTCGATGAGGTCTCCGCCAGAAACTGTCTTGCCATTCTTTGCTGCCATTTGAAAAACTGGAACCCAGAAGACAGATTTAAAGATAATGCCCCCGTGCAGAATTCCAAAACCATGCCCGTAATGCCTCAACAGCAAACGCTCGCGCTACTGCAGCGATTCCGCCTCGACATGCCCAGGCAGTTGCTCGCTAAAAACCCCAAGCAGCTGCACGAGTTCGAGAAAAAACTCTCCTATCCCGTAGTCGTTAAAGCGATCAGTCCGCAAGCCACTCACAAAACCGAAGCCGGCCTGCTGCGCCTCAACATCCCTAACGAGTCACAACTCGCGCAAGCCTATCACGAGATCGAAGCGTCGGCGAAAAAACAAAAACTGCCACTCGAAGCGTTCCTCGTACAAGAACAAGCGAAAGGCGTAGAACTCTTCGTCGGCGCCAAACGCGACCCTTCCTTCGGGCCCGTGATCGCGTTCGGACTCGGCGGCATCCTCGTCGAACTGCTCCAAGAAACGAGTCTGCGCATCGCGCCTTTCGACAAGAACGAAGCCACCGCAATGATTCAGGAAACGAGAGCGCGAAAATTCGTCCAAGGCTTCCGAGGCAAGAAAGTTAGTGAGAACGCGGTCGTCGATGCGATAATGAAAGCGCAGAAAATCATGCTCGCCAACCCGAAAATCATGGAACTCGACTTCAACCCAATAATTTGCGACGAACAAAGAGCGCGAGTAGTGGATGCACGAGTGGTGACTGCGTAAAAATTGATAATCAAGGGACGAAAGTTAATTCTCAGGCCTATTCAAGCGAAAGACGCGCCAATCATTCACGCCCAAATACGTTTCAAAAAAATAATTCAGTACTTACTAGGACCGCCATTTCCCTACCAGCTCAAACACTCTAAAGCTTTCGTACGCAAATCAATGGAAAGGCAACGAAAAGGACTCGGGTTCGAATTCGCAATCATACCGAAAGGCGAACGGAACCTGGTGGGCGTGATAGGACTAACACTCCATCGAGAACATCGAAGGAGCGAAATCGGCTATTGGGTTGCTAGAAACTGGCAAGGAAGAGGACTCGGAACCGAAGCACTTTACCTAGTCATGAAATTTGCTTTCGAAAAGCTCAAAATACACAAAATTTTCATCGTCCACTTCGCGCACAACGAAGGCTCGAGAAAATTGATAGTCAGAGCCGGCTTTCGACAAGAAGGCATACAGAGACAACATAACTGGCGTCTCGGAAAGTATCAGGACGACATCATTTACGGAATGCTCGATAAGGAATGGCCCGCATCGAAGAAAAAGCAAGAACGGCTGCTGAGAATCAGAAAATGAATACAAGATTGACGGAACTGCATCCAACGCGCAAAAATGACTATGTTTTTCTCTACAGTCTTTTCAAGGATCCAGAAATCCAAAGATTCCACCCGGGCCTTCCGAAACCGTTTTCGGAGAAAGAAATGCGAAAATGGGTCGCAAAACAACTCAAAGCAGTCAAAGACAAAAAGTTTTCATGGATAATTCTCGACAAACGAGCGCGCAAGCCAATAGGTTATTGCTACTTGGCTATTTACGAGAGACACAAGAACGCGGAAATAGCGATCTGGCTGAAGAGGGAAGTGCAAGGCTTGGGCATCGGGAAGGAAATAATGTTGTTACTGATGCGTCTCGGATTTGAAAAATTCCACCTCGCTAGAATATGGGAAAGACGACTTGCTGAAAACCAAAAATCAAAAGGATTGGTTGAAAGCATCGGTTTCAAGCAAGAAGCACGCCTAAGAAAGCACACGTTCGCTGCAGGCAAGCTCCACGACGAGTACTGGTACGGAATACTGCGAAAAGAGTGGCCCGCAGCAAAGAAAAAGCTCGAACGATTGCTGAGAGTGAAGAAATGAGAAACCTTGAAGGCTTGATGAATCCCAAGAGCGTCGCCGTAATCGGCGCTAGCAGGGAAGAGAAGAGCGTAGGCTGGGCCTTGCTCAAGAGTCTGGTTCATGGTTGTGTTTACGATAACAAGTACTGCAAGCCGTTCCCCGGTGAGGTGTATCCGGTCAATCCGTTCGCGGTGCGCATTCTTGGAAAGCAGAGCTACAAGAACGTTAACGCGATTCCGGGAAGCGTCGACCTCGCAGTCATCGCGGTACCCGCTAAAGTAGTTGCGAACGTCGTGCGTGATTGCGTCAAGAAAAAAGTCAAAGCCATCACGCTCATCTCTGCCGGTTTTGCCGAAGCGGGACCGCAAGGCAAAAAACTGCAAGACGAAATCACGGCCATCTGCAAAAAGGCCGGCATCCCGCTACTCGGACCCAACAACTTAGGAATCATTCGTCCATCAATTCACCTCAACGCAACATTCGCCTATTCAGTTCCACCCGCTGGCGGCGTCGCGATGATCACTCAGAGCGGTGCACTTGCTGACAGCGTTATCGACTGGGCGATCAAGGAGGGTTACGCGTTCAGCACGATGGTTTCGCTCGGAAACAAGGCCGACTTGGACGAGAACGATTTTCTCGAGTGGTGCTTGCAGGACAAGGACACGAAAGCCATCACGCTCTATCTCGAGGATGTCAAGAATGGCAAGCGCTTCCTCGAAACCGCCAAAAAAGTCACGAAAACCAAACCCATCGTGCTGCTGAAAGGAGGAAGAACCAACGCCGGCACAAAAGCCGCTATAAGTCACACCGCGGCGCTCGCGAGCGATTACGCCGTGCTGAAAGCCGCGTGCAAACAAAGCGGCGTAATTTTGGCGAGCTCATTGGAGGAAATGTTCGACAAAGCAAGAGCACTCGCTTACTTGCCGAGGGCAAGGCAGAATGCGGTAGCGATCATCACTAACGGTGGCGGTGCTGGCGTGTTGTGCGCTGACGCGTGCGAAGAGAACGGAGTAAATATCGTGCCTCTGCAGCCGCAAACGATCAAGAAGCTTGATGCGAGTGGCGTGATGCATCCGGCTTGGAGCAGGAGCAACCCGCTCGACATCATTGGCGACTCGACGCAAAAGCGTTACGAGGTAGCAATGGACGCCGTGCTTTCCGAGCCGTACATTCAAGGCTTGATCGTGATTCAGGTGCTGCAGAACATTACCGACCCGGTAGGCAATGCTGACGCGATCATCAAGGCGAGCCGGAAACACCCCGAAAAGCCCGTGATTGCGGTGTTTTTGGGAGGCAAGACCATCGCCGAAGCTATTCGGTACTTGCAGAAGAATGGCATCCCTGATTATGACGACCCGAACAAGGCCGCTCTAGCGATGGCGGCGCTGGTGGGCGCTTCGGGAAAGGTGTTTTAAACCGCCCGACCAACGAGTTTCCGAAAACGATTTCACGATTCAACACGGGTGGGAACAAAAATGGCGAACTGGAAAGAGCAACGCAAAAACACGACAGCAACTCCTTCTCAAGAACGAATCATCAAGGCCGAGCCAGAAACGAGCAGCGAGCTCGACGAGTTCGTCGAAGACGTGATCAAGGACATCGCGGAAAACAAGCGACAAGCCTACCAGCAAGGCTTCGACACCGCGCTGAAAGCTTTTGAGGACGCGCTCGAGACGCACAAAAACCCACAAGCCGCCAAAACGCAAACACCCGAGCCGCAGCTCGCTCAAAACATCGCCGCCCTCTCCACAAAGATCGACAAGGTGACCGAGCTGCTCGAGAGGCACGCGCGACACATTTCTAGACTCAACGACGAAGTCACTGACCTACGAACCAAGCTGGAAGACTTCGAAACCAGCAATCCCGATATGCAGCACTTCAAAGACCGCGTCGAACAACTCTCTGACGCTGCGCACTACCACGAAGAAAACAACCCCGCCACCACGCAAGAAGAAAACGAAACTGAAGAGACAGAGGAAGTGGAAGAGCCTGCGGGCGTGCAAGCCAAACTCTCGTCCGACGACGCGGAAAGTGACGAAGACGAGCTCGGTGAAGAGGCCGAAGAAGGTGAAGACGAGCGCGAAAAATCCTTCAAAGAACAAAAAACCGCAGACGAAGACGACGAAGAAGAAAAAGAATCGGGAGAAGAAGAGGAAGAAACCGAAACGAAAAAAGCGCGAAAAACAGTGAAAAGAAAACCACCCGCCAAAAAGAAAGCCGCGCCCAAACCGAAGGGCAAGAGCGCAAAGAAGAAAAAGCGCTAAACCGTGACTGAAAACAAGATGGCCAAAACCAAAACAGCATTACAAAAGGCTCCCGAGGGCACGGTAGCGCTCGCTTTCGGAATCTTCGTCTCCGCACTGCACTTAGTGTGGCTCATTCTTCTCGCTATAGGAATCGGCGCACCACTAGCCAGATGGATGCTCGCGCTGCACGGATTCACGATAAGCGGACTCACGATCACGTTCCCAGGACTCGTTGACGCGGCACTACTGCTCGTCGTTACCTTCGCGGCCGGATACTTCTTCGGATTCGTACTCGCAAAAGCTTGGAACTGGACCGTCACTCGCAAATAAAAATGGGCATTCTCGACGTCTTTACTCGGCGAAAGACTTTCATCAAAAAGCCCGAACAACTACCACAAAACACCAAGCTATTCCCAAGAGCACGCGACCGCCCAGAGCCAGGAAAACAACCACTAATAATGACGCCAGGCCTCGCCGACGCTCTACGGATGAAGGTCGTGCGCGCCAAGATGAAAAGAATCAGCCAACTACCCGCAGGCGAAAGAATCAGACTGCTCGAACAATACCGCAAGCTCCAAAAGAAAAAATAACTTCCAAAAGCCACCGGCGAGCACGGGTCTACTTTTCTTTTTAAACGCAAAAACGCACGGCTAGATTCCAAACTCGGATCGTTCCGAGACTCGAAGAATTAAACCACCTTCGCAGGAAAACAAGGGACCGCCGCGGATTTTCGCGAACTCCGCGCACCTTCAATCCTGAAACCCGCACCCGGAAGAGGCGAGGAAAGCCACCACTTTCCCCTCACTCTTCAAAAACGCACGAAAAAACCGCAAACGAATGCAGGAGCAGGAAAGACCCGCAAGAAAAACAGAGGTGTTTCACATGAGGATGGATGTTTCAAAAATTCCGTACATCGAAATCGAACGAATCGCGCAATGCGCACGAACCGACGTTTCAGGCATGGTCATGCACGGAGGAAGAGTGTTCCTCGAATTCGCTGCGCCCATCACGCTGAAAGGCCTAACCCCTAGAGTCTAAGATCTGCTCGCCCAAAGAGGCACGCTCGGAAGGCGAGGAGTGCAGAGCAAACCCCGTGGAGGAAAAATCCTTTCATTTTTGGCTCTGCAGCCCCTCACCTTTCGGCGGCAAAATCGTTCTCGCGTTTTTAGCAACCCCCGCCCAAAAAAACCAAAAAAGGTGGACAAGAATGAACGAAGGACTAGTGGAAATGGTCGAAAAAATCGAAAACAAAGCACAACCCAACTACAACGTAAAAATCAAAGGACACGAAGGCTACGCCGGTCGTGGATGGTTGAACCAGGGCAAGTACGGACCCTACATCAGCGTCAAACTCAGCGACGACGTACAGAAAGGCAGCACGCTGTACTTGTACCCTAGGAAATTGAAGCAACCAGTAGCCAGCACCGACATCTAAACTACCAACTTTTCCTGAAGCCCTCTCGAACGCAACCCCCAAAAACGCCCAACTACGAAACCCAACCAAAAACCAGTACGGTTCGTCGATTGTCGTTTTGAATTAGGTTTTTTAACGGTTTTCCGCTGGATTGTTTAGAGGTGAGTCTATTTGCAGACTCTGAAAAGTATTGACGTAATGACAGCCGGAAGAATGGGAGCCATAATTGGCCTCGTGTTCGGAATCCTTGGAGCAATCGGTTTGGGAATCTTACTTCCCTTGCTGGGCTCTCTAGCCGGATTCGCCGGAACCACGCTCGCCAGCCAGATCGCCGGCATGCTGCCCATAGCAATTTTGGGAACCATAGTCGGTGGACTCGTCGGCGGAGCAATCACAGCGGCAGTAGGCGCTTTCGTCTACAACCTGATCGCTGGACAACTCGGCGGAGTCAAGGTCGAACTCGGATAAAAATTTCCGATAACGATTCCTGACAACCCACAACAACTCCCCGCGGGGTTTCGAAAAAACCCCGCCATCTTTTCTTTTTTCGAGCGTTTTTCCCTCGCATTGTTTTTAAAGCAGCAATCATCGATATTCAGCAATGCACGTCAGCAAGATACAGCTCAAGAACTTCAAGAGCTTCAAGAACGCCACCGTAGAATTCCAGCCAGGACTAAACGCAGTCATCGGACCCAACGGCAGCGGCAAGTCGAACATCGTTGACGCCCTAATGTTTTGTTTTGGAGAAAACCGACTCAAGAACATGCGCGTGCGCAAAACACCCGACCTCATCTTCAGCAACTCCAGCATCGCCGACGCAGCCGTCGTTTTCGAAAACAAAGACGGAACGACCACGACCGTCGGGCGCGCGGTTCGCCGCGACGGAAAAACGCGATACACGCTCAACAACAAAATCCAGAAAAAATACGTCATCGACGAATACTTAGCCAGCAACCACGTGTCCCTGGAACACGCGATCAAGCAGGGCGAAGTGCAACAGATCGTCGAAATGAACTCGAAAGACCGACGCACACTCATCGACGCCGTCGCGAACGTATCCGAATACGAAACGAAAAAACGCGAAGCCCTCTCCGAACTCGACAAGGTAGATGACCGGCTGAAAGAAGCCGCAACCGTGCTCGCGGAACGCGAAGGCTACCTCAAGGAACTCGAACAAGAAAAAAAGGACGCCGAAAAACACATCTCGCTCAAACAAAGAGTCGACCAACTCAAAGTCACCCTCTTATCCATCGACGCGCGAAACATCGAGAAAGAGTTCGACAACGTCGTCAAGGAACTGCTGGATACGAGCGAAAAGACGCAAAACATCCAGAACGACATCAAGGCCCTCGAAACAAAAATCGAATCATTCCAGAAGGAAAAGGACGCGGTCAACCAAGAAATCATCGCGCGCGGACAAGGACGCGAAGTCGAATTGCAGCGCGAGATCGACGAGCTCAACGCGCAAATATCACTATCACAAGCACTCATCGCGGACCGCAAGCAACAACTCGAAAAAAGCGATTCGAGACTCAAAGAAATAACGCTCGAATACACGCGCGTCTTCGACGAAGTTAAGGGCGCACAACAACGCATCCACGAAGTAAACGAAGAGCTCGCATCACTCAACAAAATTCTTGGAGAGACGCAGGGCGATTACGACGCGATGCTCAAGAAGAGCGAACAGTTCAGCGCCCAATTCTACAACGCACGCGCGCAGTACGAAACGGCACAGAACGACATCCTAAAACTGAAAGAAGAACTCAACGCGCTGCAAGCGCAGACCGTGCAACACCAAGAAGTCAAGAAACTCAAGGAGAACGAGCTGCAACGACTCCTGCAAGGCGCTTTCGAAGACTTCGAAAAGAAAGAAAAAGAAACCACAGAACAACGCGGCGAAGCACAGAAAGCGATCAAGGCCGCGCAACGCGAGCTCGACGAAATGTTCCGTGAGGAAAAAGAACTGAACGAAAAAATACCCGTCGTCGAAGACCTCCTCCTCCTCGCGAAAGAAAAAATTGCCGAGATCAGTTCGCGTCTGCGGACCGCGAAAGAGTTCGAAGGCGGCGGACCCATCGAAGCCGTGCTGGAATGGGGCAAGAAAAGCAAAGGCGTGCACGGCACGCTAGCACAACTCGGCACTTACGAATCCAAATACAGCCTGCCCGTCCAAGTAGCGCTGGGCGCGCGAACCAATTGGGTCGTTGTTGAAACGTCCGACACGGCATCGCAAGCCATTGATTTTCTCAAGAAACAAAGACTCGGACGCGTCTCCTTCGTACCACTCGACAAAGCAAATTCACCACCTATAAGCGCGGGCGACAGAGAGATCGCGAAGCGCGAAGGCGTGATCGGCTTCCTCTATGAACTGATGGATTTCGAGCCGAAGCACGAGAAAGCATTCCGGCTGGCTTGCGGAAACACGTTGGTCGTGAAGGACCTCGCGCACGCGAAACCCATCCTCGGCAAAATACGTCTCGTGACTCTCGAGGGAGAACTAGGAGAGTCAGGCGGACTGCTCGTCGGCGGCACCTTCAGAGAAAAAATCAACGCGCTCAAGGAAAGAACGGACCTCGAAATGTTTAACAAAAAAGCCGAAAGCGCGAGAGCCGAAAAAGAAGCGATAATCACGCAGCTGCGCTCGCTGCGTGAAGAAATGACGCCCGTGCGCAAGAGCGTCGCGGAGGCAGAACTGAAAGTCAAAACCCTCGATCTAGAAATCGAACACCTGCGAGGCGCGCAAGAACGCGAACTAGCCAAAAAAGCTAACATCAAGACAGCGGCCGACGCGCTGAAGAAAGAAGTCAAACAAGCCGAAAAAGAACTCTCGCAAGTCGACGAAGCGCGATCCGACCTCATTCGCAAACTGTCCGAATTGAACATTGACATGTTGCAGCTCAAGGAAGCGATCGACGTCGAGAAAGAGAAAAACTTTGGGCTCACGGTCAAAGAAAAAGAACGCAAAATAATGGACCTCAAAATCCAGATTTCTGATTACAGCAACCAGTTACAATCGCTCGAAAAAAGCAAAGCAGTCTACGACAAGCAAGCACAGGGCCTCAAGAAGGACAAGGACTCGATCGAGTCCGAATGGCAGGAAGTCCAGAACGCGTTCAAAGAACATGACGCCATCATCAAGAAAGCCCGAGGCGCGCTGAAAGAGAAAACGGAAGAGCAAAAGCAACTCTCGAGCCGCGTAAAAGACCTCATCGAGAAGCGCGAAAACCTCGAAAAACTAGTCCAAAAAACAGCTCAAGATAAAGGAAGGTTGGAGTTCGAGCGCGAAAAGACGGAGCGCGGCTCGCAAGACAAACAAATCAAGAAAGCCATCCTCGAAACCAAGCTCTCCAACCTCAAGGCCGAACTCATGGCCTTCCAAAACGTAGAACCCATACACAACAAGACCGCGGAAGACAAGCCAGAACTCGATGCCGAAATCAAGCGATCGCAACAGGAACTTGACGCGCTGGGTGGAGTCAACTTGCGCGCGATCGAGCTGTTCGAGACCAAACGCTCCGAATACACGCTACAGATCGAACGAGTCAAGCAGCTCCAGAACGAGAAAGCCGCTGTCTTGACTCTCATCACTGAGATCGAGGGCAAGAAGATCGGCTCGTTCATGCAGACGTTCGACCACGTGAACGCGAACTTCCAGCGCCTCTTTTCTCAAATATTCAAAGGACGCGGCTCTCTCTTCCTAGAGGACAAAGTAAATCCTTTCAACGGCGGACTCACGATAGAGGTACAGCTCGAAAATAAGGAAGTCAAATACCTCGAACTCATGTCGGGAGGCGAAAAGTCACTCATCGCCTTGATGTTCCTCTTCGCGATGCAGAGCTTCAACCCCTCCAGCGTTTACATTCTCGACGAGGCTGACGCGGCGCTCGACCAAGAAAACAGCCAAAAACTCGCCGACCTCTTGCGCGAGTTGAGCAAGGACAGCCAGTTCATCGTCGTCACGCACAACGAGACGCTCTTCCGAGCCGTCGACTGCTTGGTGGGAGTGGCGATGAGCAAGGAAGGCAGCAAACTCGTCGAAGTCAAGATGGCGCAGTGAAGAAAGTTATTAAAGCCCGTTTTCTTTTGCCCCTTCACATAAATGAGCAAGAGCAGCCGAAACATCTTGGAAAAGCACAAGCCACTAATCATTCTCATAGTGATCGTGCTCGCGTTGGGCGCGCTAGCGGTTTTCACGGAAGCGATAAGTTTCGAGGACGACTCCAAGACAGTTCGCAAGACCGCCGTGATGCGTTACGAAGAAAGGACGATTTACGACTGGGACATCACGAAAACCGTCAGTTACTCCAGCCAGCCTTTCCCGCTCGACGTGCCGCAAGGACAGAGCGGCATTTTGAATTACAACATTCAAGCCACGCGCAGGATCGTCAGCACGTCAACAGTCAGCGCGGTCGAGGAACAGTTCTGCTTCAGGAACCACAGGAAAGAACCGATAACTCTCATAAGCGCCGAAACGACTGTCAGAACGCGTGAAAGAGAAGACGACATTGACAGCGATGAGGACCGCCGCAAGAACAGAGTGATAGCGACCAGGACGCAAGTTTTTGCCGGCGAGACCGTGCAACCCAAAGAGACGCGCTGCTTCAGCGACTCCATCGACGTTTCAGTCACGCCCGGACAAAAACTCACCGCGACCGTGAAAGTCAACTATGAAGACAGCCGCGGTACGGTCAGACAAGCCAAAGACAGCGTCAACATCGCCGTACCAAAAAGACCCACGACCGTTACGACCGATGCTTCTGCAAGAGTAACCGACCACCAGATATGCCCAAGCGGCGCGACCTGCACTCCTTCAGCATCAATCCTGCACTGGGACGCCGCCAATAACGTAGGAGAAGCCACTGTGAGCGGCACTACCACGATCACGTTCACTGAAACCGTAAAGAACAACGACGCTTGCGGCATCCAGAACAAGCCCAACATCATACACATCGTAGAAACGGACACTGCTCAAGAGAACGAAGAATCAGAAAGCGCCTCCATCAACTTCGGACCCTGCCCGTAAACGCTTTAAGGAATTTTTTTCGAAAAAAAAACCGCAACCCGAGCCCCGAAATCGTGCAATGATTTTTTCCTCTAGCCCCTGCATTTTTTGGTAGAAAGTTTTTTAAACAAAAAACTATTCCACTTGTTCGGGAAAAATTTTCTCTTTTTGGAAAAGAGAAAAAAAAATCGTAGCGTTCGTTTCACGGAGAAACTTGAATCAAGGATGGGTTTGGCTAACACGGGAGGACTCGGAAAACACCTCATCGTAGAGTTTTTCGGCTGTCCCTACACCGCGCTTGACGACGAGAAGGGAATTCTTTCAAACATCACTTCAGCATCGCGAGCCGCCGGCCTCACCGTCATCACGGCACGCACGCACAAGTTCTCGCCACACGGCGTCACCGGCTTCGTGCTTCTTTCCGAGAGCCACTTGAGTATTCACACGTGGCCCGAGTTCGGCTATGCAGCGGTCGACATCTTCACTTGCGGCAACGCAGACCCGCACAAAGCGATACCAATGCTTAACGAGTTCCTGAAGCCCACAAGGCATGACGTGCGCGAGTTGTCACGAGGCAAGCTACCGGCCATGCAAAGCGCGATGGTGCTGAAACCGAAGCAAAAAATCGGGTGAATTTTAAAAAATGGCGAAAAAACTATCAACTCACAAAAAACGAGGCGCCGAACCGCTCGGCGAACACGTTTCGAAACACTTCAAAGGCATGTGGCCCTTGAAAGGAAAGGACATCGCGCAAAAGTGCCCCAAAGGATGCCGCATCTCGCCGACTGACGTGAAGATCATGAAGGCCATTCTTGAGCTCAAGAAGAAGTACAAGACCTACCACCACGTGCTGAAAGAGCTCGGAATGGAATAAAACCCCCCACAACTTCTCTCTTTATTCCAAAATGGCTGAACAGGAACCCAGTTACGACTCTCCCTGGCTAGAAAGCGTTCCGGACCAGCCGCGCTTCCCAAAACTCTCCGGAAAAATAAACACTGATTATTGCGTGGTGGGCGGGGGAATCGCGGGCGTAATGACCGCCTATTCACTCGCAAAGAAAGGCGCGAAAGTCGTGCTGCTAGAAAAGAACGGCGTAGCTACCGGCGACACGGGCTACACGACCGCGTTCATCACACGACTCATCGACACGCCCATGACGCAGCTTCAGGAGCTCTACGGCCTCGATTTCTGCCAAAAGTTCTCAACAGGAATCACGAAAGCGCAGGAATTCCTCAAAAACACCATAACTCAAGAAAAGATCGATTGCGACTTTGCCGAAACGCCATCCTTCACTTGCTCGTATTCCGACAACCACGAACAGCTCGCGAAAGAATGGCAAGTTTTCCAGAAAGTCGATACGAAAAGCAAGTTCATCAAGGGAAAAGAAGCCGGGCAAGCCGCTGCTCCGATCAAGGAAGCGATAAGGTTCGAAGGAGAAGGACGGTTCAACGTCCGCAAGTTCGTATTCGGCCTCCTCGCGACCAAGACCGGCAAAAACATCCAAGTGTTCGAATCGTCGGGCGTGAACGAAGCGAAAGTGAACAACGACGTCACGCTGAAAACAGACGATGGTAGCGTGACGGCGAAGAGAGCGATTCTCGCGACCGGCAAGCCCATTGACGCGTTCGCGGAGCTGCAGTCGGCAGTGGCACTACGCATCGGTTACGCGATCGCGGCGCGCTTCGACGAGAAAGCGCCCATCGCGGACGCGACTTTTTCCGACATGCTCGATCCTTACAATTACTACCGCAGGCTGGACGAAAAAACCATCATTATCGGAAGCGATCGAGAACCGAGCAAGCCGGAAGCGCACGGCGAGATCAAGAACTTTCTCAAAACCACGTTCGGCAAGAAGTTCAAAACGACGAACGCATGGAGCGGCAGCGAGTTCGAAACACCCGACGGCTTGCCCCTCATCGCCACGCACCCACTCTACAAGGGCAAGGTGTTTACGGCGATGGGTTTCGACGGCAACGGAATGGTGCAAGGAACAATGGCCGGAATGATCATAAGCGACCTCGCGCTCGGCAAAACCAACGATTTTGCGCGACTATTCGATTTTTCAAGGACCGGCACCAAGATTACCAAATCGAAATGATCAGGAAAATCAAGGGCAAATACGTCGTCATGTCCGAAACCACGGGCAGAAAGTTCGGCACCTACACTTCACTCAAAGCGGCAAAGAAGCGATTGCGACAAATCGAGTTCTTCAAACACAGGAAAAAGTCGAAATGAGCAAACTCGAAAAATTCCTTACACGCGGGCACCCGCAAATGGTTATTAATCATTTGGCGAAGATCAGGAATCCTGCCAACGCGGCGAAAGCACTAGAACATGAAGACTCAGGAGTTCGCTGGGCAGCAGTCCGAGCGCTGGGCATGATTGGTGCGAGCGGAGCGCCCTTTACGAAAGACATTGTAGAAAAAGCACTTCGCACGTACAACTCCGACAAGCGATAAAAAACTTGAAAAAGTAGGATGGTCAAATGATCGCTAACGGCAAGCACTACCGAACCGTCTGGATGGAGGGCAAAAGCGTGTTCATGATTGAGCAAACGCTGCTGCCTTTCGAGTTCAAGATTCACGAGTGCAAGAACCATCTCGAGACTTGCAGCGCGATCAAGCAAATGATCGTGCGCGGCGCTGGCGCGATAGGAGCAACTGCCGCGTTTGCAATGGCGCAAGCATTCCTGGAATATCCCGGCGAGAATTCTGAAGAGTACGTTACAGAAGCGAAAGGACGCATCGAGCGCACGCGACCGACTGCGCAGAACTTGTTTTACGCCACGAAACGCGTCTACGAAACCGCCCTGAAGTCAAAATCGCCCAAAGAAGCCGCAGTAAGAGAGGCGAACGCGATTGCTGACGAAGACGCAGAGTTTTCGAAAAGCATCGGACAACACGGACTCGCGATAATTGAAGAAATTGCTGCGCGCAAGCAAGGACAGCCCGTAAACATCTTGACGCACTGCAACGCTGGCTGGCTCGCATTCGTCGACTATGGAACAGCAACCGCGCCCATGTATCTCGCGCAGGAAAAAAAGATTCCTCTTCACGTGTGGGTTGATGAGACGCGTCCGCGAAACCAAGGCGCTTCTTTGACGGCTTGGGAATTGTTGCAAGCGCGCGTACCACACCATGTCATTGTCGACAATTCTGGAGGACACTTGATGCAGCATGGCAAAGTCGACATGGTGATTGTTGGCTGCGATCGAGTCACACGAAATGGAGACGTGGCGAACAAGATCGGTACTTATCTGAAGGCGCTCTCGGCGAAAGACAACAATGTGCCTTTCTACGTGGCTTGTCCTTCTTCGACGATTGATTGGAGCATGAAAAGCGGCCGAGAAATCACGATTGAAGAGCGTGATCCTTCGGAAGTGATTTTCGTGCATGGCATTAGTGAAGGCGGCAAGATCGGCAAAGTCCGTATCACGCCGGAAGGATCGCCCGCGGTAAACCACGGTTTTGACGTCACGCCCGCCAGACTCATCACCGGACTCATCACGGAAAGGGGCGTTTGTGAAGCGAGCGAACAGTCACTTCTCGAGTTGTTTCCCGAAAAGCGCGATTAAAAAAGACCAATCGAACAATACTTTTTAATCAAAATGGTTGAATTATCCGGACTCGAAAGCGCCCTCCTCATCGTCACTTCGATCATCGTTCTCATCTACGCCGTGTTCTACATTACCGTGCTCTACCAGCAGGTCAAGAGAGGACAGGAAAGGCGCAACTGGAAAGTGTCGCTGTTGTTCTATCTTGGAATAGTTTTCTTCGTGCTCAGCGAAGCGCTCATCGCGCTAAGCAGCCTCTATCCGGGCATTCCGGCACAAAGCATCGGCGTGCTGCTCAAGTTCGCAGCCATGATCACGTTCGTGTTTGCGTTCTACTTCAGAATGAAAGGCGTCGCATTGAGGCACGCGCACGCAGCGCGTGCAGCAAGATCAACGCAATCCGTGACATCCGCAAAAAAGAGACGTTAGAAAAATCCGGGCTTGAGCGTTTTCAACAAGTCTTCGAAACCGTAACGCTCCAGCGCGCTCACCAACACCACGCCGTCTGTTTTTCCGGACCTCGCGTTCTCGAAAGAGTGAAGACCACCATCCTTGAGCTTCTTTCTGCCGACGTCGTTCTTGTTCAACACGCCGACAACCGGCAGCCCCGTTCTTTTTGACAAGTGTTCGAGCGCGTCAGCAACATCGAAATCGTGCCTGCCTTCACGGATCGAGGAAGAATCCATCACGAACAACAACGCGTCGCAATAACGCCTCAACACCACGCCAGCGTCTGCAACGAGGAAGTCGTCGAGGCCGCCCTTGAACTCGAGAAAAACCAGACGCGCCTTGAGCGAGTCCAGCGCTTTCTGCGTTTGCTTGTCTTGCGCGATCGCTTCATAGGTCTTGACGTCGGCGTGCTTGCTCTTGATGATCTTGCGGACGTCCCAGTCTATCGGATACTTGGAAGTACGCAGTGATGGATCCATGTTGCAAACCGCGACGCTGAATCCCTTCTTTTCGCAGTGTTTTGAAAAAGCAAAAGCTAGAGTAGTTTTGCCGGATTGTTCGGTACCGATGATTCCTACGCGCAAGAGCGATAACCCACCGTTTAAAACATCGCGGCGCTCAAATAAAAATTCGACATCCAATGAAGCGAGTCATAGCCCTCAACCTAAAAACATACCAGGAGAGCACTGGACAGCACGCGGAAAAACTAGCTAAAGCGGCTGACAGCGTTGCGGGTGACTTTTCGCGAGTCGAGATCATTCTCTGCCCGCCCGTTTGGGAATTGCAGCACTTCACGTGGTTGGTGAAAAAAGCCACGGTTTTTGGACAGCACGTCGACGCTAACTCTTTTGGCGCGTTCACGGGCAGTGTTACTCCGGAGGCGGTCAAGCAGCTCGGCGCTAGCGGTACTTTGTTGAATCACGCCGAAAAGAAACTACCGCAAGAAACGATCTTGAAAACGCTTGACAGGTGCAAGCATGCCGGGTTGCGCGTGCTCGCGTGCGCAAAAGACGTGACTGAAGGTGTAGACATTGCCAAAATGGATCCTTCTCCTGAAATGATCGCCGTCGAGCCACCAGAACTTATTGGTAGTGGAATTTCTGTAAGCACGGCAAAGCCAGAAGTTGTGAGGGATGCGGTTGCGGAAATTATTGAGGCGAACAAGAAAGTGCGCGTCCTTGTTGGTGCTGGAGTGTCGAACGCGAAAGACGTGAGAAAGTGCTTTGAGCTTGGAGCAAGCGGAGTGCTTCTCGCTAGCGCGTTCGTGAAAAGCAGTGATCCGGAAAAATTGTTGCGTGAAATGGCGCAGAGCGTTATTTGAGAGGCCGTTTGCTGACGTTTTGTAGCGTCGTGGCGAGTTTTTCGATCTTTTCGAGCTGGTCGTGTACGAGCCTGATTCTTTTCTTGTGTTCTTCCCTGTCGGCGCGAATGATCGCTGCCGGGAATTTGAAAACACCCTTGCCGGCCGCGTTGGCTTGAACAATTCTCGCGACGCTTCCGTAATACTTGCGCTCCGTCGCTCGGTGAAGTTGGTCATGAATTTTCAATAGCGGCTCGTGGTAATCTGAAAGCCAGTATTGATTGTCTCTAAGTATTTGCGCGAAATCTTTGATGTGTGCACCAAGCAGCTCGTGCGATAATTGGTGGATCTGTTTCTCGATCCTGAAAGCCCTGTGGTTTCCTCTCTGAGTCATTTTTGTGATCGTTTTCACATTTTTTCCGGAACGCTTATTCCAAGGATGTCGAGCGCGTTCTCGAGAGTGTTCTGCGTCGCTTTCACGAGCGCGAGCCTTCCCAGCTTGGTTTTATCGTCAGGCGCTTGGAGAACGGGACAGTTTTCGTAAAAGCTCGAAAACGCCGATGCGAGTTCGAGCGCGTATTCGCAGATCGTGTGCGCGGTGACGCTGTTCGCGGCGCTCGCGAGCACTTCCGGATATCGTGCGATCGTGAATGAGAGTCTTTTTTCGAAGTCGTTGAGCTTTCTTTCGTTCGGTACTTGTATTTTCGAGAGCTTGGATTTCGCGATTATTTTCCTGCATCGCACGGCGCTGTATTGTACGTATGCGCCGGTGTCGCCTTCGAAGCTCACGATTTTCTTCGTGTCGAAAACAATGTTTTTTTCGGCCGCGACGCGCAGCACGCCGAACTTGAGCGAACCGAGTCCGACTTCGAAAGCGATCTTGTCCAGGTCTTCCTCAGAGTATTTCGATGTCGCTTCTTTTGCTGCCGCGCTTTTTTCTTCCTTCTGTCTTTTCTTGAGCTCGCGTTTCGCTTCGTCGATGGTTTGCGACAACACTTCTTGCAGGAGTACGACGCGTCCTTCGCGCGTGCTCATTTTGCCTTCGGGCAGGTTGATGAGTCCGAATCCTACGTGCTTGTATCTCGCAAAGTATGGACGGCCGAGTAGTTCGAGCGTTTTTTGTAATTGTTTGAAGTGCAGGTTTTGTTCTTGCGCGGTGAAGATGTAGCTAGTGTCGAATTTGTACTTGTTCCATTTGTAATCGGCGAGTGCGAGGTCGCGTGAGAAGTAAAGGGTCGTGCCGTTCGCGCGTAGTAACACTTTGTCTTGTAGTTTTTGTTTTTCGAGCTTGACTACGACGCTACCATCTTTTTCCTTGACGGCGACCTTTTTTTGTTGTGCTTCTTTCGCGATGTCCAGTGCCTGTTTTACGAATGCGCTTTCGCCGAGGGTTTCGTCGAACTTGACGCCGAGGAGTTCGTAGTTGGCGTTGAACGCGGGTGTGCTTAGTGCCCAGATTTTTTGTATTTCTTTCGCGACGCTAGTGTCGCCCTTTTCGAAGGCGGCTTGTAGTTCTTCGGCTTGTTTTTTGAGTTCGGGTTTGGCATCGATCTCTTTCTTTATTTTGATGTAGTATTGGAGGAGGTCTTGTTCCGTTTTTACCTCGGGCAGGTCCTTGAATGTTTTTAGCGCGACGAGTAGTTCTGCGACGTGGCTGCCGGAGTCGCCGAGATAGTTCATGGCGATGGTTTTGTAGCCCTGCGATGCGAGCAAGCGTTTTGCGGCGTCGCCGAGGATGGTGCTGCGGATGTGTCCGAAGTGCATTGGTTTGCCGGTGTTGGGCGCGCTGTATTCTACGATGGCGGTTTTGCCTTTGTTCGTGTCTCGCGGCCCGTAGTTGTTGCCCATCGCGAGCGCTTCGGAGGTGGCTTGGTTGTAGAACTCGTCGGAGAGCTTGAAGTTGACGTATGGACCGACGTGCTCGACTTTCGATAGCATGGCGATCTCTTCGTCTTCGAGAGTGACTGCTAGTTGTGATGCGAGGTCTGGCGGTGTGGTTTTGGCTCGGCGTGCGGCGCTTTGCGTGGCGAAGGCGAGTTCGCCCATTTTTTGCGTCTTGGGCACTTCGAGCTCCGCGTCGCTGTTTTCGAAGTCGATGTCGTACTCTTCCCTGACGGTTTCAGCTATAGCTGTGCTGATGTCTTTTCTTGTTTTGTCGAGTGCGTACTGGATAGTCATTTTTTGGTGGCGCAATTGGTTAGAAGAGTGGTTTTTATTAGCTCTTTCTGCGTCGAAAGTTCGCGAACAATGGCTATTCCTGAGGTCAAAATACCGTCTTTGCCTCCAGCGCTAGCCAAGCTGCCGAAAAAATATCTCTACGCCGGAGCAGCGCTTGTGGTTTTGTTGTTGGGCGCGTTGGTTTATTTTTTCGTCCTGCCCCAATCGGTGCCATTAACGGTTTCGGTCAACAGCGCGGGCGCTCCCTTGCCTGGCGCGAGCGTGACTGTCGCGGGCGGTTCTTTTTCGCAATCCATCGATACTGATAGCGATGGCAAGGCGTTCTTCAAAGAAGTTCCGAAGGGCCTTTCCGTAACTATTACTGCGAAGAAGGAGGGTTTTGAGGAGAAGTCTCAGAAATTCACCGCGGGTTCGCGTCCGCTCGTGAGCATCACTTTGGCACAGTCGCTTGTTCGTTTCTCGGTCAGCGTCGTCGATGAAGATTCCGGCGAAGGCCTTTCTGGCGCTACTCTCTCCGTGACTTCCGCGGGCAAGACGTCACAACTGGAGACGGACGCACAGGGCATGGCTCAAGTTGAGGCGCAAGAGCTGAGCGACGTTTCCATCATCGCCGTGAAGGAGGATTACGATCCTCGCACGATCACGATCACTCGTTTGCAGAAAGACATCGGCGTTCAGAAGATCGCTCTCGCGCGCAGTGCTGCGTTCCTGCAGCGTCTCGCGAACCTGAAGGGTAGGTTGACTGTTTCGGTAAAGGATGAAGACGGCCGAGGCAAAGTGGCTTCCGTGAAGGTCTACAGCTCGACCGACCGTGCGCACCTAATCACTACCGCGACTACTGGCGCGAATGGTGACGCTGCGATCACTACGATAAAGCTGCACTCGCGCGTCTATCTCTCAGTACAGGCTGATGGATACGTTACTGAAACCACTGAAGACTTCAGTGTGGATGAAAGCACGTCCCAATCCGTCACGCTGCGTCGCTTGGTTCCTGAAAACACGACGCTATTAACGATCAACGTTCTCGGCACCACCACGAGCGCTTCAGTTTACGTGCTGGACGCTGCGGGCGACGTGCTCGCGAACAACAACACGCTTTCAAAGATCGAGTACCAGCTCGAGCGCGGACAGAGCGTTGGCGTCGTTGTCTATTCAAAGGGCAAGCTGCCTTACCGCAACGCGAACGTTGTTCTCGACCAGGCACGCGTTACCGTGAACGCTGCGCTTAACGCTTCCAACTCTTCCAACAGCCTGACGTTGTCGCTCACGGCGAAAGATTTCGCCTACCAACAAGCCGTGCCGAACGCTACCGCGAACGTTTACAGCCAAGGATTCTTGCTGGTTCCTGCACAAGCGGTGACGAACAACAACGGAAAAGCGTCAATCAGTGACATTCCATTAGGAAGTGATGCCGAGGTTCGTGTTTCGAAGGGTCCGCTCAAGGGCAACGCGTTCATCAACGAGTCAAGCCCCAACCTCACCGTATTACTCTATCCACCAACAACCACTGTGACTTTCCGCGCGGTGAACTATGCAAACAACGCGACGCTGCAAACGGCGAACTTCAGCGTGCTCTTGCAAGGCAGTTTTCTGAACGGTTCTTCTTGCGCCACTACCTCGGGTTCTTGTTCGAGGCAGGTTTTCGTCGGCATTCCGCTTCAAGTGCGTGTTTCTTCGCCGGGCTTTGCGAACAAACTCCAGAGCTTCCAGATCGACGACGACTCGCCGACCAGCGTTACGGTGAAAATGTTCGCGACCAATTCTCCAATGATCACTCTCTCGATCACGGACCGCAACGGCGTCGACGTGACGGGTGTTTCGCGTCTCGATTTCGGCAGCATTTACACCGCGCACTTCGACGTGATGGTTTTGAACAACGCTTCTCGCGTCGGTCTGTATGTTCGCGCGGGCAACCGCACTGGAAACTTTGCGAACGACTCGATCGCGATCGTCAGGCGAAGTGACAATTATCTCGGAGGTGCGTTGACCGAGTTCGTCAACGCTTCCACTACTTTCAACCCGACTTCTTGCAACGTGCAGCCACCGACGAGCGCGTTCGGCGCGTTGAAATGGATCGACATTCAAGCTGACGTGTTCAACCAGAGTCTGGGAACGATTGGTTTCGATGTCGAGTTCGCAGTGACGAACATCACTTCTCGAGCCGCGCTCAACTTCCGCGCCTACCAAGTAATCGGTAACGAGTATGTTCGCGAGCCTTTCGACGCGCAGTTACAAACCGCGTTCCAAGCGAGCGGCCGCGTTTGGTGCAGCGCGAACACGGAAAACATTACTTCCTGGCAGTTCAACGCGCACCAAAACATCGGATGCGGCGCTGAAGGTTGCGTTTCTTACGGCCTCGAACAGCCACTAGGCACTTCGATTGCCGAGCCTTACAGCGTGCAGATCGCAAACGGCGAAACACAAGCGAACATCGTTGTCGATCGCTTTAGTCACAAGAACACCGCGACTCTGGGATGGTTGACGAGCTCTGTCAACATCTTGCCGCTCATCGCTGCAGACCACGGATCCGATAGCGATCCTTACAGCAACGTCGACCAATCATCGCCTTCTTACAGCTACCAAACGGATCCGAACGATTTTCCGAACAACCGCATGCTCGCTTGGGTGAAGCTGCAGCCACAAAACAACGGCGCAACCACGCAACGATTGTCATTCGGAGGCACCAGCGTAACGCGACCAGTGACCGTGGGCGCGATTCAGCAAGCTCCTCTTGTGAACTACGAAGTGCGCGTTGTGGAAACATCTGGCGGACAGTTCCAGCTCAAGCTATTCCACGGAAACAACGTTGTTTACAATTACGACTTGAACGGAGCGCGCTTGATCGCGAGTCTTGAAGGCACGCAAGCGAACGAGATCGTGATGAAAGCCGATCCCATCACGCCAGTCGACGCGGTGCGCGTGTTGTTCAACAGCACGGCTTTGCCGGTTTCTTGCACTTTCAATTACAACTACATCCAAGGCAACACAACCTGCTTCGACAAGACTCCGTTACAGAACGGCTTGAGCGTGTTGAGTTACGACGGCAGCTCGCAGACCTGCAGAACCGGAGACCCCAACAGGATCACGGACCAGAACGTGAAGTTGCACGTCCAATGCACGGGAACAACCGGAACTTTTGACATTCCAATCAAAGTTCTCGCGGATGATGCAATTCCGGCAGTTACTGCGATGCATGTCACTCCGGACGAGTTCTGGAATGCGCAGTATTCGAAATGCAATTTGAATCCGGCCATTCGTTGCGTTAATGCTCCTGATTCGGATAAGTCCGAAGCCGAGTGCAAGAACAACATCTGGTCTTGTCCGTCACAGAGTGGCAGTGGACAAAGTGGTTCTCCAGCATGCCTTTCCGGCCTCGAAGGAGCAATGACCGGAATATCGACAAGCAGCAGCTGCGGCTTCTCATGCCCAGTAGCGAGCTTTTTGCACATGCCGGAAGTGTGGCTTTTGGCCGACAACCGCCAATGGCCTTCCGCAGGAGTGACGTACCAGATACACAAGGGCGGGAGCGTGATTTCTGACTCGCTCATTCGTGGAGTTCTTGGCTATGTCGGACCTGTTTCCGGATTCTTCATCAATGGAACTCCGGCAAACATTCCTGTCACTTCTCCCGCAGGATTCCAGGCCGGTTATGACTCGTTCTGGAAGCGTGGCGATAGCGCGAACTCGCCGATCAAACAAGCGTTTTCTGGAATTGATTTCAATTACAGAGAAATTTCAGGGCTAACAGGTATCAACACTTACAATGGTATTGCACCACAAGGAGGATTTTCTCAAGGCGCAGGCCTTACAGTATCGTATGCAACAGTTCAATCGAACCATTACCTGGACAATTATGGCTCTTGCGGCAACGATGCTTCTTTGCAAGGGCCATTGTTCTACATAGCTGGCAGAAGTTCCTGCCTGCACGGCGGTTCGGAAGTCGATCAGATTCTTGGAAGCGGCCCACAGGGATGCTTCCTCGCAAACGAGAAAGGACAGCAGAGCAGGTTCTACGAATTCAGAACTCACGAAAACCGATTCGTTTTGATATTGAGAACTGGAGAAGTTTTCAGGTTCAACTCTTACCAGAGCGGAAGCGTTGGCGGCGCAGACCTTACTGTCTGGGACGCGAACCTCGTATCTCACGCTGGAAAACCCAAAGACAAAGGGGACAAATTCGAATTCAGCGCCTACGGCAAAACAGGACACATCGAGCTGGCAGAAGACGCGGATGTTGATTCAAGCTTCATCGTTTACGTGCAATAACAAAAATGTCTCTCTACACGCAACTCGAAGATCGCTATTACAGCTTGATGGATTACTTGCAGGACAAGCTGCACGTTCCTGTTTACGATTACGTCGTTACGCCGATCGAGAAGCGTGGAATTCCAAGTTTTCCGGTCGTCGCTATTCTTTTTCTGCTTTTGTTGGCGTTGATCGGTTGGGCGTTGTATTCCATTTTCGTGCCGCAAACCACTTCGCTAACGATAACCGCGCTTGCCAATGGAAAGCCGTTGCCGGGCGCGAATGTTTTGATCGATTGGACGCAAGCCAGCACTGCTCTGGAAACGGACGATAGTGGAGTCGCGGCGTTCAAAAGTTTGCCTTCAGGCAAGCTCGCAACGCTTACCGTGTCGAAATCAGGTTTCAAGAACTTCACCACGAAAATAACGACCGGACAAACCTTGACGCGTCGCGTGACTCTCGAGCCGAACGTGATAAACGTCGAGCTCACGCTGCAAGACAACAAACAAGCACTAGTCAACGGCGCGAGCGTGACGTGGACCAGTGACGATGGACAGACTGGAACTGTTTATAGTGACGATTCCGGAATCGCGCGATTCAAAGCTCCACCGCTGCAGGTCATTACGGTAAGCTTGAGCAAGGAAGGATACGACACAGCGACCACATTCATCGAAAAACCAACGAGCGACTATTCCGCAACGGTCACGATGACGAAGAAAGTCATCATCAGGTTCGAAGCGCCTCCCGAGAACGGCACTGTTCACGTGGTTCTCGTTGACGACGCCGGCGACATCGTGGAACAAGGACACGTGCAACTGCTGAACGCGTTCGACGACTCTTTGATTGCGGAAGGCGATGCGGAGGTCGGCAGCATCGAGTTCCTAGACTTACCTCAAGCGCTCGTTTACGTAATGGTCGACTCTCCAGGACTCGTTGCAACGAGCGGCGCAGGAAAACCCGCAGCCAAACAAGTCATCGGAAGGACTACGTTCCGTGTCGTGCTTGGCACGGCGACTTTCGAAGACAGCATCGTGCGAACGATCGACGAACGCGACGCGATCGTTTCAGGCGCTGACACTTTACTGTTCGTTTCTTTGGGACTCTTGCCGAGCGGACAGATGAGCGAGTACAGTTACGCGAACCGCACGACGAGCGATTCGAACGGCGTCGCGCTGTTCAGAAAACTTCCAACGCTTTACACTTTCTATGCGAGCGCGAGCAAAGACGGCTACTTCCCCGGCGCGACATTCCCATTCGCTGGCGGACAAAGCAAGAACTTGACGATGGAACGCTTCAACGCATCAAAAGCAACCGAAGCACGCATCACCGTACGCGACTATGCTTCCGGCGAAGTGGTGCCGAACGCGTCAGTGAGCGTTTATCGCAGCGATGGAGCGATTTTGTATTACAACAAGAAAACCGATTCTCAAGGCAGAGTCACGATCAAACCGCTAAGGCGCGACAGAATAGTAAAAATCGTCGCGACGCAAAACGAGCTCGCTGGCGAGCTTGACGTGAACTTGTCGCAAGCGATTCAAAACATCGTTCTTTACATTGACGTGCCATTCGGCAATGTCACCATGCTCGCGGTCGACGGCGCGGGTGGACAAGTTTCCGGCGTGTTCATGAATGCCACGCAGAACGGCGAAACGGTCGCGACGTGCAACACTGGCTTTGGCAATTCCTGCGGAATAAAAATACACTCGAACATTCCAGCCGTGATCACGGGTTCGAAGACTGGATTCGTTTCTGGATCGACATCTGTTACGGTCACGCCGAAGAGCAACAACGTAGCCACTGTAACCCTGCTTGGTCCTGCCGGTGTTTGTTGCAACGATCCGGCGAAGTGCGGTTTTGCGCAGAGCCTGTTGTCTACGCCCGTCAAGAATATTTGCGTGCGACAAGATGACTTGCAATTGTTCGAGAATTATTACAACGGCTTCAAGAAGCAAGTTACCCAGATTGAAGCAGGAGAAGAGTACGTCGCCGAGTTGAAGATCAGTTACACTGGCACGGACACGGTTGGCGTGTTCTTGGAGAGCGGAACTTCTGCCAACGCGCAATCGAGCCCGTTGCAACTAGAGAGCATCGACTTTTCCAACGTCGGTTTGCAGTTGTGGGCGTTGCGAACAGGCACGAATCAGATTGCCTCGACGCAAGCGTTCTACTGCGGAGGCGCGTTGACCGCAAAGAGCGGAAATATCGTGACGTTCTCGCAGCCGCGCAAGTGGATCGAGGCAGAATTCAAGACCACACAACCAGGCACGCTGATTCTTCCAGTGAAGGTTCTCGCGAACCCCGTGAACTTCGGAAACATCGCGTTAGAATCGCAAAGCTCTTCACCGCTCGACTTGCATTACCGCTCGTTCGGACAAAACCAGAACTTGTACAGAAGAGTGCCGTTCGACTCGTCGAAAGGCGCGAACGCGTCGCAAGCGCGCATTCAAAGAATCTCGCTAGTGCCTCAGGGAGGCCAGTGCCAGTCAGACCAAGACTGCGATCCAGGAACTTTCTGCATCGGCGGAACATGCAGCGGACAACCCACACCAACGCCTTCACCGACACCCATTCCTACGCCTACGGCGACTCCTTCGCCTTCACCCTCTCCATCGCCCAGCGCGTCGCCAACCCCTACACCAACACCATCTCCAAGCACCGGCAACACTTGCACGACTGGTGGAACGAATGCGTGCATTGGCGGAGACGGCTGTCTCGCGGCCGTGAGGACGTTGTCATTGACGAGCAGTGGAACGGTTTCTTGCAGCGCGCCTAACTTCTGCATCAAGTTCGAGTTCCAACAAGGCGGCAACATACAGACCGGTAACACTATCAACGCAGAACAAACCACTGGAAACACGTGTGGCGGTCTTGGCTACTTCAGATACACGCTATACCCGAAGAGCCCGTCGACGAGTGGAAGCGGATCTTTCGTTGCTGGTACTAATACGCAGGGAGTTCAGGTCACGCAAGTGAACGGAATCAACCAGGCACCCTCACCTGTAGGCGCTTTCAACGTGCAGGCAGGCGTTGCGAGACAGCAATTCACTTTCACAACGCAATTCACCAGCATCGTTGCCGGCGTGCAATTACAACTCATTCACTCCACGCTTCAGAATGCGCGAACTCTCAACGTAGCCGCGCCCTCGGGATCCACTGCTTGTCCGGGTCCGGGATGCAAGTGTCCATACATTTTCTACCAAGGCGGAAGCCAAATCACTGCCAACCAGTCGCGCCTCGACATCGTCACCGGACAAATTCAACAAGGCGGCTCGAGTCTTGCGGCTGTCGGCGCTTCCTGCCTGTACTTGCTGGGCTGCGAAGGATCACCATACCTCTACAGATTCCAAGGCACGCAAGCAGGCTGCTTCTCTTACAATCCGCAACAACAACGCGTCGAGTACGACCCGACAGGATGCACGCCAAGCAATGCAGGCGCCGGAGGACAGCTGGCAGAAGCCACTATGATTGCGGCTTGCAGCAAGAACGCGCTCGCAGAAGCGCAAGTGAACGTGAAGGCCTGGAACCAATTCGTAGGCACGCCACCACCAGGCACCGGCGCACTCGGACAAGCCTGCAGACTGCTCGCTCCCAACTGTCAAGGCACGCTCGTCTGCGCGAAGAACAACGGAGACATCTGCCCGTCACTCACGTGCCAGACGAATTCCTGCGCGATCGGCTCGATATGCCAGGTGCAAGGAAAGCGAAGCATCTGCATCACGCAGGGCGGCGGTTTCGGAGGCGGCTTTACGGTAACGAAGACCACTTGCGCCGGACTCGCGCCAGCATGCCCGGTCGGTTCGAACAAGGCGGGCGAAGAAGACTGCGGATATATTCCACAAGGCGGTGGCGGCGGTTCCGAGTCATCGTAGAACGCGAATGATGGTTTTTATTCAGCTCCGCGCTCTTTTTTCACGATATTTTTGGAGCCAGCAAAGCCGTATTTCGCGATACTGCCAAAAACCGAAAAAATACCGCTACTACCTCTAGCCGCGGTCATCGCGATAATCATCATCACGGCCGCCGCCTACTTCGCATTTTTTGCACAACCACAAGCCGCATTCCGCGCACTCGTGTTCGCAGGCAACGACCCCCTGCCTAACGCTACAGTGGAGGCGTTCGCAGCGAACAAGAGCCTCGGAAAGGCAGTAACGGACGCGAACGGCGTAGCGATCTTCACTAGCCTCCCGCGGCAAATCATCACGTTCAAAGTCACCAAGCAAGGCTATCCCTCAACAACATTCACTGTAGACACATCCAAAACGTTCACACGACGCACGGACCTACTCGCAGCCACTTCCCAGACGGGTGGTTTTTCGATAAGGTTCACTATCAAGAACGAGGAAGGAAGACCGGTTTCCGGCGCGCGAGTCGCTTCATCGATCGATGGAAAAACCGAAACCACATTTACTGACGAGACGGGAAGCACGGTCGTGATCGCGCAACGCGGCGCATTCATCCGTGTACGCGCATCGGCCCCAGGATTCCAGAGCGAGTCGCTCGCGTTCATCGCGCAGAAAAACACTGAAACCGTCACGCTGAAGAGAAGCGAACAAAAAATCGAGAAAGGCTCGATCGTTGCGAAAGTCATCGACCGCACCACGCAGTCCGGCATCGCGCAAGCCACAGTTTTCCTATACGACGACTCGACCAACGTGCTCATCGCCAACGCTTCCACTAGCGACGGTAAAGCCGTGTTCAGTGACGTTTCGCTAGGCAGCAGTGTTTACTTCATGGTCGAAGCTACCGGCTACGTTTTTCCCTCCAGCGCGCAAGAACAACGCATCACCGTATCCACAACCACGAGCGTGAACATCGCGCTTGACCCCATCGGCTCCATACCATCCGCGCCAACCACGATCAAGACCGTTGACGAGACAGGAAAAGCGATCGCGGCGACCGTTTACCTGGGCGTGCAGCAATCCAGCCGAACACTCCCACCCATCGAGAGCAGCGGTTCTGTCACGCGCGAAATGTCCACCAACGCAACGTACTACGCGGTGGCGATCGCGTCGGGAAGAGTCTATGCACGCACGCAGCAATTCCGCGCTGGCGAAACGCAAACACTCACACTACCCACGGCAACCAGCGCGAACAGCGTCACGCTAACGATAAACCCGGTTGACGAGGACGGCTTTGCCGCGACAGGATTCTCCATCGGGCTGTTCGAGAACGGATTGTTCGCGCTGCCCTCGCAAGAAAACGGTTTTTACGACGCGAGCGTGGTTTTCGAGAACGTGCCGAAAGGCGCGAACCTCGAAGTACACGCGGCCGACAAAGACAACCCACTCATCTCGGCCACCGAGAACGCGGTCGCTGACGTCGACAAGAACATCACGCTCAACATTCGCACGAAAATCGCGTTCATCGAAATAAGCTCGATCGACTTCGAAACAGGAACCTCGCTGCCAGCCACTTTCACGAGTTTCTACAACGACGAAAAATACGAATCCTGCAGCGGCTCTTCATGCACGATCGCTGTTCGCGCTTTTGACGACGTGAAAATCACAGGCAAGGCTTCAGGATATGCGGACTGGCTGTACGAGTCTGGATCGCTTTCCGCAGGCGCGACCAAGAACGTCTCGGCAAAATTCGTGCCAGCCGCGGCCGCGAACGGCACGTACGCCGAATTTCTCGGCCTCACCAACATCGCCGGTGACACGGTTACTCTCGTGCGTCCGAACACAGATTACTTTGCGCACTTCCAATACGTCAGCTCGCAAGCCGACGAAGCCGGACTCGCCGTGCGCGTCGGAACGCAGACCGACGTCGCGACCGACATCGCAAGCATTACCGATTACCCTTCAGGCGAAGGCGTCGCGCGCAGCACCTCGTTCACTCCAGGAAGCTCCTGCGCCATAGACTTATCACACAACCAGGCGAGTGACGACCAATACAAATACGTAGACATCTCGCTCGGCGGCGGCTACGCGGGAGAAGTTGTCGTGAAGATTCACGTGAAAGAAACCGCGACGAGTGCGAGCAAAGTGCGATTGTTCTTCAGGGCTTACGCGCGACGCGGCGCTTTGTGGTACAGAGACCCGTTCGACAACACGCTCAAGTTCTCACCCAACGCGACCGGAAAGGATGGTTGTTATGCGAACGCGCACCAGGAAGAATTTTCCGTTATCAATCCAGTGACGCAGCAACCCATCGAGAGCGACTTTTCGGAAGAAGCCGGCATCTCGTTCGACCGCTTCACAGGCAAACTCAAGATGGAACCTGCAATCACGCAGCTCAAGTTGCAAATCGATACGGTCATGCCGGGCGATGCGTTGCCGCTCGTTTCCAAATCTCCAGAATGCTCTCTGCTCTATTCGGTACAAGCATCGCCTAGGACGCAGGGCTGCTATCGCGTGCAAAACAACAAGCTCATTTTCGAGAGCGGCGACTCCAACCCATCATGTCCAATTAAAGTTGATCGCAACTTCATCGAAGCCGACAAAGGCGCCAACCTCACCATTCAAGGAGCTTGTGCAGGATTCTCCTCCGCACTCACGTTGCCGATAGTCATCAATAATGTTAGCGTGGAGAGCGCGTTCGTGCGCCCGCAAGGCAACGAGCTTGGAGAGGGTGACGCTGCGAAAATATTGTTCATCGTGAACAACAAACAAGCAGGCCGCACTGTGCGTACGACTGTCGACCAGCCGGGAATTGCCGACAAGACTTTCACGTTCAATGGCCCGGGCGTGCAGGCGGTCGCTTGGAGAGGACCCGGCACGCTGTCATTCCTCGAAGGCAACAAGACGCTTCCTGGCGGTTCGATTTATTACGAGCAAGCCGCGCCGTACCTTTTCGGAAACGTGAGCGCGACGGGAATGCGCGTGAATTCTTGCACTGATTTTCACTGCTGCGCTTCCGGCTGGTGCACGAGGAGCGCGTTCCAAGACAACATCCAGAACTTTAGGGACACTGCGGAAATGGTTGGAAACCAAACAGCGTTCCGCAGAGGAAACGGTCAGCCGTTCAAGACGTTGTTTCCGAACAACCATTTCAAGTTCTACACCGTCGCGCAACTCATCGAAGGCAGCCAGCAAATCTTGAGCGACAACGGCGTGACTGTCGCTCCAACAGCGCTAAGCGCGGGTACTTGTTTGACGAACAATCCTGGAGTTTATGACTTGCGTGCAGAGAGCGACGGCACGAGCAATTACTCTTACATCGCGAGCGTGATTCCGTTGCAGACGTTCGCGTACGTCACGCCTTGCAACGACCCGGTGCCGGGCAACCAGATTCCGTTGTGCAACTATATTTTTGGTAACAGTTCCTGCATCAACACGCGCTCGAATTCGAACTTGTTGACGCTTTCGCAAAACAAGGAACTGCATTATGATTACCGCGTCTGCATGTATCCAACAACTCCCGTGCTCTCGGCGCCGTTTTGTGCTGTCGGCCTCACGCCGGCGAGCGTTGGTTTCAAGTGGTGGCAAGCACACGCTAACGCGCAAAAAGCTTGTGAGGAACAAGCTGATGCGGAATGTCCTGGTTATTGCTCGGGTTCTGCGGCTAAGTGCGGAACTGCGGGAGCGGTTGGTGGTCCTTATGGAGCCGCGATTGGCGCG
>DASYRB010000025.1:0-8583 GCA_036004805.1 Candidatus Norongarragalinales archaeon | reverse complement strand
TGAAGGGTCGAGTTCGATGCCCGTCTCGATGCTTGCCTGTCTCCAGTTCTGTTTCAAAATGTTGATGTTCTTGATCCCGAGTTTTCCGAGCTGTTTGCTGTCGGCGATGATCGGAACGTTGTGTTGTTTCGCGAGTTCGTTGATGCGAGCCACGACAGCGGGCGTAAGTACTCCTTTGGAATAATCGGATATCGTGATCGCGTCCGTCTTTGGGATGGCTTGGCGAAGGAACAGCAGAAGTCTTTCTTCGATGACGCCGTCAATGGGTTCGGCAGTTTCTCGGTCGTAGCGCACGATGAGGAGTCCGTCGGTTTTTACGCGCGTCTTGACCGTGGTTATTCTTCCACCGTCGGTCTCTACGCCTTCGGCGTCAATGCCTTTCCTGCCGAGCAGCGCGCGGAGCTCCAAGCCGGGCTGGTCGAGTCCGACGACCGCCGCGAGTCTCGCTTGTCCGCCGAGCGCGCGAACGTTTTTCGCGACATTGGCAGCGCCTCCTAGGTCGTAGGAGTGTTCTTGTATTGCGATGAGGGGGACGGGCGCTTCGGGCGCGAGTCGCGCTGTTGGCCCGATGTAGTACTCGTCGAGCATCGCGTCTCCGATGACGAGCACGTTTTTGCCTCTGAAACTTTCAAGAGCCGCGCGGGCCTCGCGCAAGCCGACACCCACCATTAGAAATCAATTGAACTAGGGTCGAAACTGGAATAAAAACGAGGAAAAAATCGTTTTTAGCGTTTTTTGCGCTCGCAGTTCCACAAGTGGTCATTCACCATGCCTGTGGCTTGCATGTGTGCGTAAATGATTGTGGGTCCGACGAACTTGAATCCTCGCCGTTTCAAATCTTCGCTGATCTTTTCAGCCAATGGCGTTTTGGCTGGCAGTTGATTGAGGCTCTTGAAGTAATTGTTGACCGGTCGCTTGACGAATCCCCAGATGTACTTATCGAACGTGCCGAACTCTCTGCGCACCTCGAGGAATCGCTTTGCGTTGTTGATAGCGGCGAGAATTTTCGCCTTGTTGCGGATGATTCCCGCATCCTTCAATAATCGCTGCACGTCGCGTTGCTTGAAACGAGCGACCTTGTTGAAATCGAAACCTGCGAACGCTTTTCTGAAGTTTTCGCGTTTGTTCAGCACGGTGCTCCAGCTGAGGCCGGCTTGGAAAGCTTCCAACACTAAGAACTCGAAGAGTTTCTTGTCATCGTGCACGGGCACGCCCCATTCCTCATCGTGATACTTCACCATCGACGGGCTGGAGAGTTCCCATCCGCAACCTTTCATCATATAATTGGAAATGGCCAGAAACTAGAAAAAGAGATCGACGAGCGGCGCTAGTCCAGTGGCAGGACGTGAGCTTCCCAAGCTCGAGGTCCGGGTCCGATTCCCGGGCGCCGCATTATTTTTCAATAACCACCGATGGCACGCTCATGCCCCTCCAGTATAAGTGAGAGCGCGTTTCCGATGATTTTTCCATACTTTTTTCTTCGACGGATTTTTTCGATAGCGAATACTAACTCCTCGGCGGTATTCGATATTTTTTCACTTTTCAATCGTTCTTGTAGTGTGGGGATAAATTCTGGGCCTGCTATTTTGCCTAGTCTCGATGCGGAATTCATGCGCACCCCTGAACTCCGGTGATCAAGTGCAAGCGCGATGACTTCAGGTTTTCTTATCCGCCCAATGTGTTCTAAAACTAGTTTTGGGTTGCCGATCCTCATGAAGCGTTCTAGCTTGCTCATTTTTGTTTAGTGTATTAGTCTAGTTCGTATTTTTATTCTGTAGTCTGGTTAGCCAATTGCTCATGGCTTTAGACTTGCCGCATGGTCCTTGGAACAAGGCGGTCAGTGGAAAATGGAGCGGTTTTTCGATCGCGCTCTACACCAACCCTTCGAGGCACATGTTGCTCGTGGTTTTTGACGAGCCTTCTCCCGGCAAGGTGCAGGGAATGCTCGTGTTGCTGCGTCGCGCTTTCAAGGCCGAGGGTGACGTTTTCAAGTTCAGCGCCGCACAACGACGCGATCTCAGCGTTTTTCAGAAAACCAGCAAGGCCGGCTCGCAAGCATGGGTCGTGCTCAGCGCCACGCCGGAATACGTTCCTTATAGTTTGGACGAGCTGGGCGGTTCCATACAGGACCAGTATGCCGAGCTCGATAACGTTTCCAAAACTACCGAGAGCGTCGCGCGTGATTACGGATTGAAACTCGAGCCCGTATCGAACCTGCCTGAAGAACAGTTCAACGACCTCTTCGCCGACCCGTTCGTCTTCCTCACGCTCGTCAACCCCGCCGCTGAAAGAGAGCGCGGCGTTTCCGAACTCGGACGCGAAATCGTGGGTTTCGATTCTCAAAACACGCCCGTAGACTTTTCCGTATCATCGCTTTCAGCGACCATCGTTATCGGCGAACGCGAGTCGAGAAAGCCGGTGTTGCGTGTGTTGTGCGAGAACGCGTTGAAGAACGGAATGCCCGTGCTGCTGTTCACTTCTTCCAAGGGCTTGGAGAATTTTGACAAGCTCGCGAACAACCTTGAAGAACTCAAGAAGCGCGGAATGAACGCGATGCCCGTTCCCTTTTCCTACAAGCCACTCGTGATCGGAAAAAGCGTTTTCATAGACTTGTCGCAAGTCGACAGCAACGCGTTCTTGGAAGCTTTCGACCTCCAGCGCGCCGAAGTGGGCGCCGTGTTTCGAAGAGTTTTCGACGACCGCGGCTCGAACATCGCATCACTGACGGACTTGACGAACGAGTTAAGGGCCGCGAAAGAGACGAAAGCGGTGAGCCAGTACCAAATCAACAAGGGCGTGCGCATCGTTAACGTGCTGACTGCTCTACATGGTGGCTTGTTCAGCAAGAACGTCGTTCCGGAGTTGGCGCAGTTGGGCGTCGAGCACTCTGGCAAACTGGTGCGTGTTGATGCTTTGGGGTATTCGTTGAAGATCCAGAAGTTGTTGTTGCACGCGATCGTTCGGACCATACAGCCAGTTCGTGGCGCGAGAGCCCTGCGCTCGGTTGTCGTCGTGGAGCCGAATGGTAACGAGTTCGGTGATGTCATTGCTTACGCGAGAGCGAAGTTCGGCGAGAACATAGGCTTGATCGCTTGCGGAGAACACGACGTCGATCTCGCGTTCTTCAAAGACCCACGCCTCGTCGCGAGCGTGATCGGCGGAGATGTCGCGTTGCAGGAAGCGGGACAAAAACCGCAGCGCGTCAAACTGCGTCCGCAATATACGGGCTAGGTGGCGTGTAGTGTGGGGTCGCCGTAGAGAATGAACTCAAGATTCGTGAGTCGGTCGGCGGGGTTGTTGTTCTTGAGTAGCGTTTTTGCGTGCATCAACGCGTCTCCGGTGGTTTCTCCTTTTCTGTAGTTCTTGATCATGAAGTAAGCCACGGTGTTGGAGAGTCCGAGGTTCTGGATGTCTGTTTCTGTGTCGAAGGTTTTTTGCGCGACGCGCGCGTCGCTGAGCGCGGTCATGGTGCTGCCGACAAAGCCGACCGCTCCTTTCCGGAGGAACTGCATCCACAACGCGTCTTCTTCTTTCCTGTTGGGGTTGCTGCCGTGGCAAGCGTCGCTCACGAACAGAGCTGTCTTGTATTCGAAGTCCTTCGCGATCTGCGTGTTGATCACGAGCGCTCTGCCCTCGCCGTCGGGCATGCGTCCTTCCAACGCTTGCGGTTCAAGAGGCAGGTTTCCATGCACCGACAGGTACACGATTTCGTGGTTGGAGATGAATTGTCGCACGTTCTCGATGCTGCCCGGCTCGTTGAAACCGGCGAGGTTGGCTATTTTCGTGGGTGGCGCGATTTTCTGTGGCCCTGCGAGTTCGAAGTTGTTGTTGCTGTAGTATGGCGCGATGCTGTCGGCGCTGACGGTCGTGGCGACTTCGGACGGTTTTTGGATGTTTTGCGAGTGGAGTTTTTGTGACGCGAGCAACAGGTCTGCGAGCGTGGTCGAGGTGGATTTTTCTTCATTTCCGTCCGGCAGTCTTCCTACCGCGATCGCTGGGTTGCACTTGTCGGCCTCGTTGTCGCATTGTAGGAACGAGTAAGGGTGGTCCGTGAGGACGAGCGGGTCTTCTTGCACTAGGAACGCGCCGATGGGTCCTGGAAAGTCGCTCATGGGGTTGCGTATTTTTTGGAAGGGCACGATCTTGTCGCCGCCGACGATCAGCAAGTATTTCGCGCCCGTCGACGCGAGCACGCTCCTTATTGATCGCAGTGCTGCGTCGGGATCGTTGGACTGGCTGCTCGTTACGGTAGTGGCTGCGAGTTTTTTCATTTCCGCGTCGTCGTCCAGCATGACCGCGATGGAAGCGATGTTGTCGTTCTGCTGCACTATTCTCGCGAGCTCGGTCATTTCGATCTCGACTTGTTGTGCGATGTCGATTCCGTACTTCGCTTCTAGGTTTTGCTTGTTGCTGACGATGAGAAAGCTCGCTTTCAGCGCCGGACCGCTTGGTATTGTAGGTTGTGTTGTTGTTTGTTTTTCGAGGGGAGCGAGCACGAGTCGGCTGGCTTCTTTGGGTTGTGGTGTGAATGTTTGTACGAATTGTTTGAATCCTTCCGATGTTGCGCGTACGGTTATCGTGCCTTTCGGTACGTTGTCGAAGCGTGCATAACCGTCCTTGACGGTCGCGGTGGCGTATAGTTTGCCGTCGACATCGAGCTGCACTGTGCCTGTAGAGAGTTTGGTCTTGGTGAGCGCGTCGATCACGAGGACGTGTAATTGTTGCGTGTCGTTCTTCTGCGTCAGTAATGGCAGTGTCACTGCTGCGATGAACGCGAGGCTGATCACGGCTGCGCTCGCGATGAGCAGTTTTTGGAGGTTGGAAACCATTTTGTTGTTCATGTGGTTCTGTAGTTTTCGACGACGAGTCCCGAGTTCTTGTCGATGAACAAGATGCCGGCGTCGATGAAGTGGTATGACTGGATGTTGACTTGTGTTCCTTCCACGTTCACGGTTGCGGGCTGGTTGGTTTCGATTCGGTGTCCTTGCACGATGATGCAGTCTCCGCCATTGGGACAGTCGCCGTCACTGACGGTTATTGACGACGCGGGGTATTTGGGATAGAGCTGTTCGAATGCTTGCACTGCTTGTTGCGTGGTGGTTTTCGGTGGTTGTACTTCAACTCTCACAATGGCTGTTTTGCCCGAGACGGAGACGTAAGTGAAGTCGGCGCCGTAGAGGGTTGAGGTCGAGCCTTTCGCGATGGTTTGGAAACTGTTCAAGACCTGTCCGTTTTTCGAGATCTTGAAAGCGACGGCTTGGTCCGTGACGTCGGCTAGTTCGTAGATGTAATTGTTTATCGATACCGAGTCGCCGGGCTTGAGCGTGAAAGTCTGGCTGGGCTGGTCGCCGGCAAAAGTGTAAGTCTGTGACCTTGCCAGTTGTGGCAGGACCGCGAGGGAAACGACAGCGGCGAATAGTAACGCGATGATTGTCTCGTTCTTCATGAAATAGTCGAAAGGTCTTGGGCAGGTCGGAGCGATTTTAAGGCTTCGTTTGCTTCAAGCGCGCCAGTTCTTCCTTCAACAATTCACGCACCTGGTCGAGCGTGGCGAACTCGAGCGGGTTAATCGTGTCCAGCAAATAGCGCACTTCTTGGACTTCTTGTTTCGACGCCATGTTTTTCCGCAATTCCTCTACGGCAGCTTTCAAGTCGTCGATCGCACCGCCGGGCCCTCCGCCGCCTTCGGCAGCGCTGGTCTCGAGCTTTTTGACTTTCTCGTTCAACGCCACGATCGTTCGGCCGATGACTTCTTCGTTGCGTTCGATGGTGCGGATTTTTTCGTTGAGCAGGTTGATTTTCGAGTCCAGGGTCTGGAGGTCGGACTTGACTGAAGCGAGCAACGCGTCGCGGGTTTCTGGCGCCATTGGTTTTTCCCTTGAGCTTTTAACAATCCGTCGTTCTTTTAATAATCGCTATAATGACCCGCAAAGCCTTCCTGCTCGACATCGACTTCGTGAATCACAACGGCGCGGCAGCCCTGCGTCTCTTCATGCAGACGCCGGAAGGCAAGTCTTTCCGCCTCTACGACAGCAAGTTCGAGCCATACTTCCTCGTGCTGCCCGACAAACGCAAAGACCCAGAAAAAGTGCGCGAAGGCCTGGAAAAACTAAGAACCGTACACAGAGGAAACACGATCGGCGTCAAACGCGTCGAACAGATCGAGAAAATCTCGCTATTCCAACCCATCAAGATCTTCAAAGTAGTCGTGCACCATCCACACCACGTCGTGTCGTTGCGCGAAGAAGCGAAACAGTACGGCGAGACGTTCGAACACGCGATCGCATGGGTCAAGCGCTGGCTCGTCGACACGCAAGTCACGCCCACCGCGCTCGTGGAAATAGAACACGACGGCCTAGAACTCGAATCCATCAAGAACATCGACAACGTCACCGCGCCCAAGCTGCGCGCGCTCGCTTTCGACATCGAAGTACACAACCCCGCAGGCGTGCCCACGCCCGACAAAGACGCTGCCATCATGATCAGCTACGCGGACGAGAAAGACTCGCACGTGCTGAGCTACGGTAAAAAGTTTTCGCACGAGTTCGTCACCGTCGCGCGCGACGAGAAAGAAATGCTCGAGAAGTTCTGCGACCTTTTGCGCAAGAAACACGTCGACATGATCTGCACTTACAACGGCGACTCTTTCGACTTGCCGTACCTGCAAGCGCGCGCTCTCAAGTTGAAAGCGGACTTTCAACCCGGCCGCGACCGCAAAAAACTCTTCGCGCGACAAGCGGGCATCAGGAAGATCACGCGCGTCGGCGGAAGAATACATTTCGACGTGTTCAACTCCGTCAGCTTCCTCAACACCGTCGGCGCGATCCGGCTGCCGAGGCTCACGCTCGACCGTGCCTACCGCGAACTGCTCGGCAAAGAAAAAGAGGACGTCACGAAGCTCGACATCCACAAGATTTGGGACAAAGGCACGCAAGCACAACTCGACCATCTCGCCAACTACTGCCGCAGCGACTCGCAATCCACGCTGGAACTGGCACAACACTTGCTGCCGCAACAGATAGAGCTCTCGCGCACTAGCGGAGAAACGCTCTTCGACGCGTCACGCGCGACCGCAGGACAACTCGTCGAGATGCTGCTCATGCGCGCCGCGTTCAAGCGCAACGAGATAATTCCCAACAAGCCCAAGGGCGACGTCATCGAAGCAAGACTCGACGCTCCAATCGAGGGCGCCTTCGTCAAAACACCAATTCCGGGCGTTTACAATAACTTGGCAATGCTCGACTTCAAGTCATTGTATCCAAGCATCATCGTCGCGCACAACGTCGATCCCACCACGCTCAACTGCGAGCACTGCAAGCACGACCATGACTGCAACGTTTCGCCGCAGGGACACAAGTTCTGCAAAAAAGACACGGGACTAATTCCAGCGACAGTTCGCGACGTGTTACGCACGCGCTTCGCGGTGCAGGCGGAAATGAGGAAGCTCGAAAAAGATATTCCCGAACACAGACAGCTCCACGCGCGGCAATGGGCGTTGAAAATTATCGCGAACAGTTTCTACGGATACCTGGGCTACGCGCGTTCGAGGTGGTACAGCCGCGAGTGCGCTGAAAGCGTCACGGCGTGGGCGAGGCAATACATTCAAGACACGATCAAACAAGCACAGAACGAAGGCTTCAACGTCATCTACGCGGACACGGACTCGTTGCTGATCGAGATCAAGCCCGGGGAACAAGGAGAAAAGGACGTGATGGCGTTCCGCGCAAAAATCAACAAAAAACTTCCAGAAGGAATGGAGCTCGAGCTCGAAGACTTTTATCCACGCGGCATTTTCGTCAGCAAAAAACAAGACGCGACCGGCGCGAAAAAGAAGTACGCGCTAATCAACAAGCAAGGCAAGATCAAGATACGCGGATTCGAACTGGTGCGAAGGGACTGGAGCCGCGTGGCGAGACACACGCAACGCAAAGTCCTCGAAATATTGCTGAGAGAAGGCGACAGGGACAAAGCCGTGCAAGTGGTGCGCGACGTGGTGGAAAAACTGCGCGAAGGCACAATTCCACTCGAAGACCTCGTGATTTACACACAACTGCGCAAGAGCGTCAAGAGCTACGAAGGCACCAGTCCAGAACTCAGCGCGTTCTTGAAAGCAAGGAAGGAAGGCATCAATCTTCCCGAAGGCGCCGTGATTTCCTACGTGATCACGAAGAGCGGCAAAACGATAAGCGAAAAAGCACAATTATTCGAACTCGCGAAAGACTACGACCCGAATTACTACATAGAACACCAAGTCATCCCAGGCGTGCTAAAGATTCTTGGAGAAATGGGCATCACGAAAGACACGCTTTTAGGAAAAGGAAAACAGAAATCGCTCGGCGAATGGTGAAAAAACCTAAAACATGAAAATCACGCACTTGCTGCTCGACCTTGACGACACTCTCGTGAATACTCACAAGTTCCGAAGAAAAGCGATCTCGCGAGCGGTAGACTCGATGCGCCGAGCCGGGCTTCGCGTGCCGCGAGAAGAGTTGTTGCAAGCGATCAACACCGTTTACAAAAAGAATCCCAACAGTCCGGAACAATTCCAAGACGCGCTGAAGATCTTGAAGCTGGAGTTCAACG
>DASYRB010000024.1:0-22349 GCA_036004805.1 Candidatus Norongarragalinales archaeon | reverse complement strand
CGACCAGACCCTCGTCAACGATTTTGGAAGCACGCAGCGAGTGCTGCAATAATTCCTTCAACCAGTTCTCGGAGTTCGCTTCATGGTCGCGCAACGCCTTGCCCAATTCGCGCTCGGCATCGCTCAAGCTACCAAGCGCGTTCTCAACACGCGCGCCAGGACCAAACTTTTCCGCGTATTTGTCGACCACTTCGCGAACAGCCGGATCAAACGCGTAAAGGTCGTAGAGCTCGCTCCACTCTTCTTGAAGCGTCGTGAACTTTTCCTGCGACTTATCCAACAACTCCTGCCTCGCATCCGAAGCCTCGATGCTCAAGCGAGAAGCCGCCGACGAATCCATGCCAGTGCTCAACGCTCCTTGTAGGTCTCGTGCGAGCTGTGCTTGCGTTTTCGCATTAATTCCATCCTTACCGGCTTTCGCAGCGAGATCAGCAAGCTCATCGACTTCTTTTTTCGCGTTCCAAACCGCGCCCGCGCTCGACTGCGCACTCAACGCCTGCTTTTGCAAATCCTTCAAGCGCTGTTCTTTTACGGCAAGCATAGCAACACGCGCGCCAAGCGCGCCCGGCTCGTTCCAGTACTCTTCCTTGTTCAGCAATTCTCCTATTCTCGCGGCTTCCAGCGCGTTGCTCGACTCAACCTTCTTCAACGCGCCGCGAACCGAAGCGAGCGCAGTGTTCACGCGAGTACGCAGATCGTCTTCCAGCTTGATGCTCTCACTTTCAGCATCGGCAACCAGCTGCGCCGCTTTTCCACACTCCTCGCGCGCAGCACGCAACTTTTGCGTCGACCTCGACAACCAACCCTCACTCGCGCTCTTCTCAATAACCACCGACTGTTTGCGCAGCGTGCCGCATCGTTCGAAATCGATTATCGCGTCACGGTGAGAACGGTCAAGACGAACCGCGTCGAACGAGTTGAACGATCCTCCACTGGCGAAAACTCCTGGCGGAATTCTCTCGAGCTCAAGCTCCTTCAGCCGCGCAACCGCGTTCTTTGCCAACGACTCTTCCTCACTCAGCGCCAACAACGCCGCATCATGCTCGTTCTGTAAATCATTCAACGCGCGCGAAACTCTGATGAACAATTGTGCGCTCGAATCGGCAATCCGCTGGTCTTCCAGCAACGCTTTCGAAGCGTCGACAGCGTTTTTGGGTTTGAAAGAAACCAAGAGCGATGCCAGATTGTTCTTGGAGCCGTTCGCGCCCGCGAGCGTCTCTTTCTCTTCATCGATTTCCTTCAGGGCGCCGCCCGCACTGCCCTCATAATCGACAGTCGCGAGTTGTGAAAGCTTTTGCGATTGCGCATCCAACGCGAGCAAAACAATTCCAGCCCCTCGGGCGGCGAGCGCGTGGCTTTTGCGAGCAGCAGCGTTGCAAGCGATGCCTAGAGCTAGTTGTGAAAACCCAGGCTGCAATGGAATCGCCAGCCTGTAGAGATATGCGTAGTTGCGCGCGCCATCAATCTCTCTTTTAGACGCGTCCGCGAGTTCTTGAACGACCAGAAAATCGCTGCCGTAAGCGCGAAAATTCGCGGGACTCAGTTGAGCGTTCATGAAGGGCGTGCAGTCAGCGATCGTCAGCCAGTCGAACGCCTGCGGCCCCAGTCTTGATGCGTATGCGAAGAAATCGCTAGCGTGCGCAAAGGCGGGAAGAAAGAGCAAAAGAAGGAAGCAGTGCAGCTTCATCGCTGCGAGCGAACGAATTACTCGTTATTAATAACAACAACCAAGAAACGCGTACAGACTGCACATGTCAAAGCTGGAAAGGTTTTTGAAAACCGGACACCCGGACCAGGTAATTGGGCACCTGCGGAGAATGCGTGACCCGAAAAGGATCGCGACCGCGTTAGAACACGAAAAAATATTTCCGAGAAGCGCTGCCGCCGCACGTCTGACAGAAATCGATCCCGCAGGCTTCAGAGCTTACTTCTTGAGAGAAATCCAGAGGAGTGAAGATTTTCGACGCAGAAAAATACTCCACATCATAGCCAATATGGGCCCACGAAACGCGGAGTTTACAGACGACATCGCCGAACTCGGCTTGAAGCACAAGGTCGCGGACACCAGGAATTACGCACTGCTGGCGTTAGGAAAAATCGGTCCGCCAGCAGCAAAATACATTCCAGAGATAGCGAATCGTGGTCTTTACGGCCCAACTCTCACCGAGGCAGTTAAAGCACTCGAACGCATAGGAGACCCCGCAGCAATACCATTCCTGAAAAAAGAGATCGAAAAAGATCAAGAACCACTAAACTTTCGAAAAAAACACCTGCCCGAATGGGAAATAAAAGAAATGATTTTCGTCATGAGAAAGCTCATGATCATGAAAGCCGTCGGGCGCGTGAAGAAGTTCTTCAGGTTCCGAACTTCTTATTAAGTCCAAGAACCACGCTCGTAGCGACTTTTCGGATTTCGGAGTTTTTTCTTTTATGCGAATTTTCAAGAACGGCGACAGTCTCGTCATAACCATACCCGATTCACTAGCCCGCAGCTCTGGCTTGAAAGATGGCGATGAAATGGAGTTTTTCGAGAACGAGAAAGGCGTCTTCATTCTAATCTCGAAGAGCGTGTTGACCGACCAAGTCAAAAAGAGCATCTTGGCAGAGCTCGCTATCAAGGCGAGCGGAAAAACCGCAACAGGAGTGCCAGTGCTGCCCGCAGCACAACCCATTCAAGCATCAAGAGGAAACCCGCTAGGCGTCAAAGGATACTTAGTCATCGATAACGAGCTGGAAGCGAAACAGCTCTCTATGCGTCTCGAGAAAGAAATCAAGGGCGGCGAAATCATCGGCGTGCGCGGATTCGACAAAAAGTTCTACATCGTCAGCACGTCACTCTACCAAAACCTCGGGCCGCGCATCGAGACACTCCTCAAAGACAAACAAACCGTCTCACCGCTCGAGGTATCGCAATCTCTAAACCTGGAAGAGCCCTGCGCCATAGCAGTTCTGCAAGTGATGAAGGAGCAGGGCGAGCTGATCGAAAAGAAGCGCGGCGTCTTCGCAGCCATCAAGTAGAGAAATGCGCGCGCTCTACGTTCTCGAGAACGTCAACCAAGACACTGCCGCGATTGACGATTTTGAGGGCGAAGAACTCTTCATACTAATTCTAGCAAACCCGTCAGCGTTGGCGAACGAGTTTGATGGCGAGATGGAAGCGTTGCGCGAAAAAGCCATCCTCTTAGCGAGGAAGGTTTCGATGAATGGGGTCAAGCCGCGCTTGTTGATAGAGTGGGGTGAGCGTGAAGAAGTGGTTCGCAATGCGCTCGAGCGCGAAAAATGCGTTCTTATCTGAAAATTAGTCCGAGAACGATTTCGGCGAAAACGAATATTGCGGCGAGGATGAGCACGATTTTCGGGTCGATCTGTACCTTGCTGGACACTACGTCGAAGCGCATTAGTCCCGTGCTGCTCTGTGGTGTCGAGATTCTGTCTTCTGCCATTGGATAATCTAGAGATGCGGTGGCGTGGTATTTAAGAGCTCCGCGAAACAAACTTCTCCTCTAGAAAACCCATGGCTAACGAAGGCATCAAGCAGGCAATACCGAACATCGCCATACTCGTAATTCTCTTGCTCACGCTGCTTGGAGTGCTCACGTACTACCAATTCATCAGTTGCAGCGACGTTCCCGGCTGGTGTCCGGTTTACTGCAGCATGGCAGGCAAGAGCCGAGTCGCGCTTCTCTACGGCACTGAAGGAATCGGCAATCCCGATTTGTTAAGGACGCAGATCATCAACCAGCGCTTCATCCCTGTAGAAACGATATCGGTCGACACGGCAAGCGCGGCGCTGCTCAAAAAATACGACCTCGTGATTGTCGAACACGCTAAACGCATAACTCCAGCACAATCAGACGCTATCTTGGAATACTTGCGTTCCGGAAAACCGGCCATTTGGATCGGTGACGCGGGCACGGAACGCTATCTTTCGAATGATGACTTGACGCTCGCGAAACAACGCAACGCCTCGCAACCCGGTTACTACGAACAGCTCGTGAAGCAGGTTAACGAAAGCAAAGGATTTGGAGACATATCGAACGCGCTGGGCGCGCAGTACGTCTCGACCAAGACGGGACCTGCAACCGCCACGCTCACGATTGTTGACCGCGACCACAAGCTCACGCGCGGACTCACACCACAACTCACGCTCCCAATCAGTGCCTATGCAACGGTTTCATTCACGCCCGCAGCCGCGTTGAAAATTGCGGACTTGAAAGTTGGTTCTGACACTATTCCAGGACTGCTCGAAAGCCGCTATGCAGGAAAGATTCTCTATAGCTCGATTCCTCTCGAAGAACTGCCAAAAGCCGGCTACACTACCGTTCTCGACAACGCGATGTCCTACCTAGTGACTTGCGGATGAGCAAGCTCGAACGCTCCGTGAACCCAAGATAATGGTTTTTAAATGCCCAACGCCAGAAGTCCTTTGAAATGAGGAGAGGTCAGTACGCTGAAGGCGAGCCCACGGGTCGCTATTTCGAGAGCGCTATTCCAATCATTCTTTTCGCTATTCTAGCTATTTTCGTCGCTGCGAAGTTCGGAGTCATCAATCTTTCAGGCGTGCCCGTCATCGGCGGATTGTTTCCGGCTTCGGTCATTAAGGTCGCAGTGATTGGACAGGCCTCGCCGGGACTCGAAGGATACTTGAGAAGCGATGACTACCGCGCGAAGGGCGTTGTTTTCTTCACTCTGCGACCCGACGACATCTACAAGGACCTTCTCAACAACTACGACATCATCATTCTCCAAGGAGACCAGTACTGCAAGCGCATCACGAGAGACGAGATCGCTAACCGCGTCAAAGCGGGCGCCGGACTCGTCGTCGTGCAGGACGCATGCACGCGCGTTAGGGGAGACCCGAGCGTGCTGGGATGGGGACTAGGACCACTCGGCGACGTAATGCCCGCGACTTACGGCGGCGTTACTGCAGAGCCTGAACTGCCCAACCGCGAGTTCGTACAAGGCAAAGTCACGATCATTCAGTTCGACCACCCGATCTTTGGCGGTGTGAAGAACTTCTTCTTCAACGGACGCGTCGTTCCAGTCAACCCCGCGCCCAACTCGCAACCACTCGCACTCATCGACCTCGGAAGCACCAACGCGCCCAGCGTCTTTGCGATAATCGAGAAGCCGAGCGTCGTGGGCGGCAAAGCAGTGTACTACGCGTTCGACCCCGGCAGCACGAGCAAGGAAATGATGCTCAACACCCTGCTCTACCTCAAGGGACGCAAGCAGTAACAGCGGCGTTTTGGAGCGGTAAGATTTTTTAATACCCCTAACTTGCAGTCTGCGAGGAGTTGATTGCATAATAGTCGGTGTTGACAGTGGCACCACGAGCGCTTTTGCGGTCGTGGATTACGAAGGCAGAGTCATCGCTCTCTCTTCGCGCAAGAACTGGCCTCGCGGCGAAATGCTCTCAAGAATCGCTCAATACGACCCGCTAATTATCGCGACCGACAAAGCGCACGCCGTAAAGCTCGCGCGAGAACTGAAAACCGATTTCGGAGTACGCCTATACGCGCCCCACGCAGACCTCACTCACGAAGAAAAAGCGCACCTCACTCGCAACGCGAATTTCCACAACCGCCACGAGCGCGACGCACTCGCTTCAGCCATGAAGGCCTACCACAGCGTAGAGAACAAGATGCGACAAGTCGCGAGGCACGCGCAGCAGAACGGTAACTCTGCACGAATCACTCAGATGCGTTCCGCCGTGTTACGGGGCGTTTCGATTCACGACTTACTGCGCGCGGTTTAACGCGATCTCCTCCACGCGCCAAGAAAGTTCTCCCAACGCGTTGCGCGTCTCGTGCAACGGCGATCCCTTGGTCGCTTCAGTGCCTCTCGACAAATAGATCCCCAAGCCCGGTTTTGTGGGCGCGGTCTGCAAGTCACGCACCGTATTGCCATAACCGGAACCTTGCACTTTCGAAGGGTCGAGAGCGAGATAGAAAGCGGAATAAGTAAAGCCCTGCTTCAAGCCCGGCGTGACGCCGAAGGCTCCGTATTCTTGGTAGTGTTGTTTGATGAAAGCGAACGCGTCAGGAAGCACCGCCAAATCCTTATCGATCGATATCGGCGGCTGTGCTAAGAAGTAAGCGTTCAGGAAAAGCAACGCGTTCAAAACCAACAACGCGCCCACGACGGGAAAGAAGTTTTTCGCAATGCCGCCGAGCTTGGGAGAGAGCCAGTCGCGAAGCGCGACAACGCCCACGATCGCGAACAACTCGAACAAACCCATCCCCGTGAGAGTACGCACGGCGCTGGGAGTGCTTTGCCATGTCAATCCCGCAGCCACAGGAAAAAGCAACAACCACGCAAGCAACAGTTTATTCGTCTTCTCTCCACGCTTCAACAACGCGTGAACCACCCCCGCCAACGCCAACAACGCGACAACTGCGAGCAGTATTCCGAAACCTTGCGGGTTGGGCGCGCCCGCTCCCGCGTCACCGCTCAAGAACAAAAAAGCCGGAGAGAAGTGCAGCAAGTAGTTCGGCAAGAACTCCAGCAACGAGTGACCGCTCGCAAAAATGCTGACCGTATAGAAACGCGCGCCGTGGATCGCGCTGTAAAACCACGTGATCAACACCAAAGGCACCGCGAAAAACGCGAAAAACGCGCCAGCAGGAAGCAGTTTTTTCCAACCGAACGCGCGCAGCTCTCTGCGATAAATCCACAAAAGAACCGGCAAGAAAAACGGCAAGAAAATGCGCGCGGCAGCGTAAGTCCAAGCCATCACGCCAAAACAAAAAGCGCTCGCAAGCAACCACCTCGACTCCTTTAGCCCGCGCAGGAAGAAGTAGAGACCGAACAGCAAGAACGCGGGAAGCGCAGTCGCCTCGACCGCGAATCGCGAAGTCTCGATCGCCCAAGGCGACAACGCCAACAATCCCGCAGCCAATAGCGCTTTGTGTTCTCCGAAAAGCTCGCGCGAGAGAAGAAACAAACCCAAAATTGCAAGAATGCCGAATATCGCTGCAGGCAGTCTCGTCGCGAACGCGTTCAAACCAAAAAGCGCAATCGCTGGAACGGCTGCGTAAATGTATACGGGATTTTTGAAGTCGATGCCAGTGCGGAAAAAGAACGGCCAAGGCGCGCCATACAAATCCTTACCCGTCAAAAGGAAACTGTACGCGCTGTAACCCACGCTCACTTCGTCCTGATTCAAGCCCGCGGGAACGTCGCCCAAGGCGAACAGGCGCACGAAAGACGCGACTAGAAGAATTCCGACGAGAAGCCAGCTGGTCTTGATCTGCATCGAACAAAAACAGGCCGCAACCTCGTTAAAAAATGACTCGATTAAGATGAAGCTTCAACACGCCAAGCCTGCGTTCCAGCAGCGTTCCTCACCGACGCAACCACGCGTCCCTTCTGCACCTCGAAATCGCGCGCGACACGCAACCATGAGCCACCAAGATCATCGCTCTGCACGAATTTGCCATAACTGCCAGCCTGCACGACGCGCGGATCGAGTTTCGTGAAGAAGGCTGCGTAAGTCAATCCCTGATCAAGCGTGCGCGTCACGAACACCTTGTCAAACGCGCCCTGCCGCGCCGACACCTCGCCAAAAGCCTGCTCCAAGCCTCCTTCGAACCAGGCCGCGCTCTGTCCCGGATACTTCGTAAAGTAATCGTTCAAGAACAAGCCCGCGTTCGCGCCAGCCAGAAGCAAGAAAGCGCCCGCAACGAACGGCACGGCTTTGCCTGCGTGTTTTTTCACTATCGCGTAAAGCCAAGCGCAACCAGCGACCGCGAACAACTCGAACAAACCAATCCCGATGATGGAACGTGTTGCGTGAGGCGAACCCTCAAAAGTGAGTGAAGCTGCCACGGGGAAGAGGAAGAGCCAGAGGAAAAGTAGCTTGCTCTTCTTGTCAAGAAACAACAAGCTCGCGATCATGCCCGCGGTCACGAGCGGCCCCATGAACCACAACAATTGCCCGTAACCCGGAGGCGAGTGCCGCGCGTTCGCATCGCCGTTGTTTACCAAGAAGTCTGCGGAGAAATACTGCGGATAATTGCTCCAAAACTCTCCCAGCGAATGACCGGGCGCAACAATGCTGATAGTGTTGGCGCGCGAAAACAACACGCTCGGTGACGAAACCGCCGTCCAAACCAGTGGGAGCGCGAGCACGAGGAACAAAGCGAGAGGCGCGACGAGGTGTTTGCGTTTTTCCCAAATCTCTCTGCGAAAAACAATCCCGAAACCGACAAGGAACAAGGGCGTGAACAGGCGTCCGGTTCCGTATGAATAAAGACTCAATCCAAACAACACGGCGCTCGCGAACCAGTATTCTCGCTTCTCGAATCCTTTCAGCAGGCACCAGAAGCCGAACAAGAACAGAGCGGGCAGCGCGCTCGCTTCGAAAGCGACGCGCGAGAACTGCAAGGCCCATGGAGAAACAGCGGCGAAACCTGCCGCGACAAGCGCGAGCTCCTCGCTGAAAAACTCTCTAGCCAATAAAAACAAGCCCAACACGGCGAGCAATCCGAACAACGCGGCCGGAAGACGCGTCGCCCATGCGTTCGGGCCAAAGATCGCAACGCTAGGAATCGCTGCGTAAATGTATACGGGATTTTTCCATTCGCCGAAGCTCTCGAAAAACAGAGGGAAAGAATGGCCGTGAAAATCTTTACCCGTCAAGAGCATCGAGTAGGAGTCGTAACCAATCGCGGCCTCGTCGCTGTAGAAACCCGCGGGAATGTTTTCCAACTGCCATACCCGCAAAAAGAGCGCGGCCAGCAGTACTGCGATTAGGATTGCTTTGTTTTTTGGTTCCACGAGGGTGAGTAGCCGGACGCGATTTTTTAAAGGGCGGTTTCTTTAGCAAGCGATAGAGGCGATCATTCAATCATGCAAATCACTGCGCCCCAGGAAGCAATGCAGGACGGAGACTCGAACCGCGTCTTCGTAGGCAAGAAGAACGTCATGAGCTACGTCCTCGCCGTCGTCACTCAATTCAACAACGGAGCCAGCGAAGTACACCTCAAAGCCCGCGGCAAAGCCATCTCGCGCGCCGTCGACGTCACACAAATCACCAAAAACCGCTTCATACCAACTCTAGCCATCAAAGACATCCGCATCATGACCGAAGAGCTAACGAGCGAAGACGGCAGCGTCGCAAAAGTCAGCTCGATGGACATCCTGCTCACTAGGTAAAAAAGTAAAACAAAAACCGGAGTGGTTAGCTTTACTGCTTGTTTTCTTGCAGTTCGTACTCGCAGCAAGAATCTCCCAAAGCGTAGCACTTCGTTTCTCGCGCTATGACTCTCTTTCCTGTGCCGTATGAAAGCAGTCCGGAAATCACGCCCGCGTCGTAATAGCAAATTGGTTGGCCAATGTTTGGTAGTCCGAAAGCCATTGCGCACTCGTCCACGCGAACAAAAGTTTTGCCCGACGCGTTCCTGCGAGTGACGGTGGCATAATGGCCTGAAGACCAGTAATTCGCAAGCACGTCCAAAACTTTCTCCAATGAGACGCGTTCCTTGAACAAGAGGCTCGCGCCATACTCGCCCACTTTTCTACCCGTCAAGAACAAGACGTCCTTCATTCCGGGGGAGGTCACCTCGATCGCGGCTCTCGACTGCAGATAACGACCATCCACCACATCGCCCAGCTTTCGATTCATCTTGTTGCGTGCCACGCCGGCATCAACTATTGAACGCAGCATCTCGTCACTGGAAGATGCTTTCAGATCTGAAGTTTTGGCAGCCATTTTTCAACAGTTCTTCATAGGTGTGCTTTCAGCTTCTTGTCCAGTTCGTAAAGACCCAACACCAGGAAAACGCTTATCAGGAAGGGCAAGATCGAGCGGTCGAAAAGGGCAAGAGTTCCTGAAAACGCCGGAAGGGACCCGGTCTCTATCAGCAACGCCGTCAACCGCCTGATTCCCATTATCAGCAACGCGATTATTACCAGGATCCAGAAGCGCGCGGCACCCATGTGTTTCAGTATCCTGTACGCATACCAGGCCGCGACCACTTGAAGAACGATCGCGAGAACGCCGAAACCAATGCTGTAAACATCCGCCATTATTTTTCACCTTTGAAAGCTTCCCGAAAAACCTCAGTGGAAGACATCATCTCGATTTTGAATTCGCAGTAAGCATCACCGTTCGTCAAGCAGCCCGTCTCGTGCGAAATGAAACGAGAACCCAGAAGCACTGAAATCATGCCGCTCTGCTGGCCGGCGTCGTAAAAACACAACTTCTTGCCGATGTTGGGAAGACCGAAGCAGTTGGCGCAGTCGAACATTCGCAGCACGGCCCGCGTCCTGTCCACACTTGCTATCTCGACGCGTGCAAGGTTGTTTTCCTGCACGTATTTCGAATATTCATCAAGCGCTTCACGCAGGTTTCTTGCAGAGTTTTTCTTCAAACGCCTGCCAAGCGCTTCGCCCAAACGCCTGCCGTGAAAAAAGAACAAGTCAGGCATTCCCGGAGAAACGAGCGACACCATCATGCGGTTCTGAAGCACGTGATAATTCAGCATGTCGCCTATCTTGCGCGCCTCCACTGCATGGTCCAGGGAATTACGAGCCAGAGTGTCGGCAATGACTTCAACGCCATCAACGTTGGTTTTGTTACTCATTTCAAAGCCTCCGGAATTTCTTCAAGGAAGTGGAAACCTTGCTTGTCGACGTCGCAATCGAACCATTTTTTCTGGTGCACCGCGCTCCTCACCGAAAACACTCGGAAGCTCTTCTTCGGCTCGTCCTCCACATCCGTGAGGCGCAGCTCGAAAACGCCATCTACCGACACGCCGAGCGCTTGCACGAGTCCCTGGTCGTTAACGCCTTCTTCGAGCAGCAAGAGAGCGCTGATGTTGGCATCACGCAACCTCGCTATTTGGATCTGCAGGAACTTTATCACGTCAGACTCGTCATTGTAAAGGAAGAGAGTGGTCGCAGTGTCGAAAATGAAAAAGAAAGGATGGCCATCTTTTTTCGCCTTGCCGGCGCGTTCTTTCTCCTGAACGATCAGCTTGAACAATTCCCTGCCAACATCACTCAGGTTGGTCAAGTCAGCCGACTCCCTTTCTCCAGCTTTGCCCGAGCCCAACCGCCAAGAATAACCATCCACGAAAACCAAGTTGCCTTCTTTTTCAGGAATGCTCAAGTCCCAACCGAAGCCGTGCTTGGCGTGAGCCATGAGCTCGTCCGGCGATACTTCGGTGACCGCGTAAACGACCTTTCTATCACGCTGGGCTATCAGCTCCCGTGCTAGAGTGAGGGCAAAACTCGTCTTGCCGCTCGAAGGAACTCCTCGTAACAAGTAGATGGTGTTCTCGCGGAAGCCACCTTGAATCAGATTATCGAAGTCCTGTAATAGACCTGGCGCCAGTTTTCCCCCCCCCCCCCAGCATGATCGAATTAGCAGGTTGCAATTAGACCCACGCCGAGACGGTTTAAAAAGATGAAAGAAAGAGTCGAGGGAAGGAGTGGGCCCGGCCGGAATCGAACCGGCAATTTTGTGTACGTCAAACACATGTCTTGGCCATTCGACTACGGGCCCCTTGAAGAAATTTTTGTTTTTTGGGAGTTTTATTTTAAATGGACCCTGCGGGATTTGAACCCGCAGCCTCCGCTAAAATGGGAATGCATCAAAAGAAACGCACTCTTGCCATAGCGGCGATCTACCGTTGATCTAAGGGCCCCTGTCAAAATATTGGGCTGACGAGTGGTTTTAATCTCTCCGAAGAAGCCCTAAACGGTCTGATAAGCGAAACCAGCTCATCCCTGCTAGAACTAGCCACTCTTATCTCGTTCATAGGGAAATTAGCGCCCGACCTGAGTCGTTCCTCTGCTGCCAGTGGCTCGTTTATATTTGACGACTATTCCGCGTCGCGGATCAGGCGAAAAATGTGTGTCTTGAGCGTCTGCCTGAGCGACTCGTCGTGATTCGTGGCTTTTACTAGAGCAATCTTTTTGCTTTTCAAGAACGATTCTACAGCGGCACGATCGCTTCTGACCATCTTGCCCGCGTGAAACTCGGCAAAATCCGATCTCTTCAGGTTCTTGTCGACATCTCCGAGTTCGCGATAACGCTTCGCTTGTTCCCGCCAATCTTTCTTTATCCGGTCTAGTTCCGCTTCCATTTTTTCATCGCACCTTTTTGGGGGGTTTCGTTTTTTCGGCTTTCAAGAATTCTTCGTGTATGTGTTTCGCGAGCGCGAGCAGCACTTCTTCCTTGTCTGTGGTTTGCAGCTTCAAGAGTTTTGCGATCTTTTGCGCGCCGTGGTATTCGAGGAGGTTGTGGGCGTGGACGTTTGCCTGTGTTTTTCTATAGTTTTCCCAATGGTTTGGCGGCATCGAGCCAGGAAGTCGCGGGTCGAAAGTGGCGAGCCATTGTTTAGTGGTCTCGCGAACGAATCGCGCGGGATCCGTTTTGTAGTTCACCATTTGGATTGGCCAGTAATTAAACGTTGGACGGACTCACGAAAACCACTGTGTCGCCGCGGAGGAGGACGGTGCCGAGCTTGCGCTTGAGTTCTCCATTCTTTAGTTCTTCGGCGTTCTCGATGACGAGGTTCATGTGCACGTCGAAACTCGACAAGGTTCCGCGGACTTCGACGTCTCCTTTGAGCTTGATGAAGACGTGCGAGTTTAGCGCGCTGTTCAGAATGTCGAAGGGCCTTTTTTCAGCCAAAAAAACTTCTCACCTTCACTTTTTTTTCCAAAACATTAAAGCGTTGATTATGGACTGCAGGAAGCTCTTTTTAACCCTCTGCTCCGGCAGAGGCGCTCCCAACAACAAAGACGCGAGTCCCTTGAGCCTTTGGACGAACGCAGTGTTCGGCGCGCGGATCACCACCGGCACCTGAGCTATAGCGCTCTTCCTCACTTCAAGGTCGAAGGGCAGTTCTGCCAAAACTTTCAAATCAAAAAGGTTCTCGAGGTCCTTGCGCTGTATCTCGTTCTTCTCGCCAGTAACCATGTTCAACACGATGCCCATCGCTTTGCTTCCAGCCTTGTCGCTTACCGCGCGTCCTTTCAACGCGTCGCTCAACGAAACCGGGTCGGGAGTCATTACAATCATTGTTTCTGCAACGGATGCCAGCGCGCCTTCCACTTCTCTTCCAATTCCAGGCGGGCAGTCGACGAAAACAAAGTCATGCGTCAACGCCAAGGTCGCGACGGCGCTCTTCAAACGAGTATAATCCAGACGCCTGACGCGTTCGAGCGACAATCCCGAGGGGACGTATTTGAGTCCGAATGGCCCGTCGTAGATCGCGTCCTTGATGTCACTCTCGCCCATCAACACGTTGTGGAGATTGATCGGCGCCTTCTCAACGCCTAAGAGTATTCCAACGTTCGCCATTGCGGTGTCCGCATCGACGACGACGACTCTTTTTCCGGCTTGAGACAAAAGCAGCGCGAGGTTCACGCTGACGCTCGTCTTTCCAGTGCCGCCCTTGCCGCTGATTATTCCAATTGTTCTTCCAGACACTAACGGTTCACTCTTTTTCGCGCTTCATTTTCTCCAAAAGGTCTTCGAATTGTCCTTCGGGAGCAACGTTCTCGGTTTTGTATTCGCCCACGCGCACGTCCGCAATGCGGTACTTCTTCAAAGTCTCTTCCTTGCGCTCTCCCTCGGGCTCTGCGATTTCTTTTTCGAACTTGTCATCAAAACGCTCAACGCGCGCGAAGAGATCCTTCTCGGAAGGCAGGTAGATCGCTCGCTCGTAAAAAGCAAGCATCAACTGCACTTCTTCGTTCTTGAGAGCGTAAATGTCGAGCACACCCACCTTCGCGGCCGTGGCGTTCATTACGCGTGGAAAAGCTTGTTCTCCTACGAGTAGTTTGTTGTGTTTGTAGTACTCGTAGAAACACGCGACGACTTTGCCGTTGTCGAAAACGAGCGTGCCTTCCTCAATTGCGATTGCTCCTTGCACGGCGAGACAAGCGTAGCCGTTGAAGCTCTTGCCTTTGAGTTCGCGAAAAAGACCGGGAAAATCGATGGTGGCGACGTCGAGTGCTTGTTTCAGTGGCACGCCCGAAGTAAGATTCAAGGACCCTTTTCACTCTCTCGCGTCGATCACGATGTCGGCGCTGTTCCTCAACGCGGTGCTGAAGTCTGGTTCGGTTCCAACGACGATCGTGTTTTTGCCGTGTTCTTTCGCCTTCATCAATAACGGTTTGAAGTCGCTGTCGCGCGAAACGACGCAAATGGTGTCGATCTTGTCGTTGAAAACGAACTGCGTCGCCTCCACTGCCAATGCGACATCGACGTCGCTTGGAACGATGACGGCGTCGAATCCTTGGTTGGCGATCGCTTCAATGAGTTTGTCGCTGGCGTACTGATCCAAAAACACGCGGGCGACCTTGACTTGTCCGTACTTTTCTAGTTTTTTCTTGACTTTCCCGAGGTCGATGTTTAGTTCTTTGCGCAGCATGTTGGGTCCGTCGACGAAGCAGGCGATGTTGCTGCCTTTGCGCTTGTGTAGCGCTTCCTTCAATTTTTCGAGAACCATTTTTTCAGAATTCACCAGTCGAATACTTCTTGCGCGTTCTCCCAGACCTGTTCCTTGACGTTTTCGAGGCTTTCGTTTCGCGTTTTGGAGAGAGTAGTGTAGGCCTCGGTCACGTTCGCCGGCTCATTCGCAGCGTTGGGCCAGGCGTACGGCGAGTCTGTCTCCAACAACAATTTCTCGAGTGGCGCTTCGCCCATCACTCTCAGCCTCTTTCCGCTTTTAAGGGTTGGGACACTCAACCAAGTCTCATCCCTTGCAAGTGCTCTTTTCGTCAATTCCGGCATCATCCAGTGATGCAAAACCACGCGCAAACCCCTCTTTTTCGCGACCAGTTCCAGCACTTTTTCTTCGGCGCTCCGCGTGTGCACCTCAACCACCTTGTCGAGGTCGCTGGCGAGTTCGAGGAACGCTTCAAAAACTTTCAACTGCGCCGCATGCTCTTCCGGCTTCTTCCACCAGTAATGATCCAAACCGATCTCTCCCACCGCGACAATGCGCGACTTGTTTTTCTCAACCGTGCTCAACGCCTCTTCCAAGTCGAAACTAGCATCGACCGCATCAGCTGGACCGGCGCCAAGCGCGATTTGCACGTGCGGCGCGTGCTCGTTGTGAATCTTGAGCACTTTTTCGAGGTCATTCCACTGACCAAGATTGTCAATTATCCTTTCAACGCCCGCGCTTTTCGCATTCTTCAAAACCTGCGGCAATCTGCCGTCGAACTTTTCGTGCTCGAGATGACAGTGCGCGTCAATGAAGTTGTTCATTTCTTCATCTTGACGAGTTTTCTGCGTGTTTGCAGGATTTCCTTTCTGGCCGATTTCTCGATCAATGATTGTACGTCAAGTGGCTGGCCTTCGGTTTTGGCTGCTGTCTTTTCAGGGTTTGTAAGTGGCACTGAAATGTGTGTTGTTGTTAGTGGCCCGCGCAGCGCTTTGTCAATGATTGGTATCACGCCTGGATCGCCAATCTTGGCGAGTAGTCTTGCGGCTTGCGACTGCATGGAGGGATGATTCATAGTCAAGATGTTCGCGATCGGTTTTGCCAAAGGTCGCGCGGACTCGCCCATGAGTTCCGCCACGCCTAGTCCATTCATCTTGACATAGTAACGCTCGTCGCGCAGCATTCGGTTAACGTGCGGTAGCGCCCTAGAACCAGTCTTCGCGAGCACCGTGGAAGCTCGATCTCTAAACTTCACGCCGAGGTATGAATCGCTAAGCAACAAGCGCGCAATGATTGGTATGATCGCTTTCAGCTCTTGGTCAGGCATCGCTTCAAACCTTTCCAGCACGGCTTCCCTGACTTTAGAATTCTCGTGTTTCAGTGCGAGAAGAATTATCTCAGGATTTTTCATGCGCTTGACATGCCGCAAAACTACCTTGGGATGCCCGGTGCGCAAGAATCGTTCAAGCTTGCTCATTTTTTCACGTGTTTTTCGAGATTCCGGATTGCGCGTTCTATATCCATTCTGGTCGTGAAGCTGCGTTCCTTTTCGAGCGCTTGCCTGAGCTCCGGCAGTACTGTTGGATTCTGCATTTTCGCGAGCGCCTGGGCGGCCGCGAACCTGAGATTTCCGTGTTCGCTCTCGAGGAAAGGCGCCACGTTGCGTGCGAGGTGTTGTGAGAAGATTCCGAAAGCGCCGATTGCTTGGATGCCTACGTATTGGTCTCCCCAATCGCGCGACCTGGTGAGTGGCAGAAAGTGTTCTGGACGGCTGACCTTGGTCAAAAGGTTGTGTGATATGCTTCCCCGAGCCAGGAGGGTTATGTTCGGGTTTCCGAAAGCTTGCATCGCAATCTCTCTGGAAGCCCGCGCGACATCCCTCTCAGTGATCAATTCGTGGATTCTCTCGATCGCCTTGCCCAACACCTCCAAGTCATGATGGCCTAGCGCGGGGATGATTCGAAAAACGTTGTTGATATGTTCAATATGCCCCGCGACGACTGCAGGATGGCCTGTTTTGAGGAATTTTTCGAACTTAGACATTGCTTTACGGAAGAGTGGCTTTTTGGAAGGCTTTAAATCCTCTTCAAGCCAGACTCTTGCACTAATTCAGCACTAGAAGGTTTGATTTTTTTACAAATGGTTGACAAGACTTTTGCTTCTCTCGGAGACGTTCGGGAGGGCAAGTTCATCATTATCGACGACCACCCTTGCAAGATCGCGAGCATGGACAAGAGCAAGCCCGGAAAGCACGGCGCAGCCAAGATCACCCTCGTAGCCATTTCTCTCTTCGATGGTTCCAAGCACTCGCTCTCTAAGAGCAGTGATTCGGAAGTCGAAGTGCCGATCGTCGCTCGCAAACGCGCACAAGTCGTCTCGACAGGACACGACAGCGCACAACTCATGGACTTAGAATCTTTCGAAACCTTCGAAGTCACGGTTCCAGAAGACATGAAGTCGGAACTGGAAGCGGGCAAAGAAATCCAATACATGGAAGTAATGGGCAAAAGAATACTCGGCAAGGTTTGAGCGCGTTCTGTTTTACTTCTTAATGGCTTTCACGAGTGCTTCGATGCGCTTTCTCGCGCTCGAGTCCTTTTCGCTCTTCAATGCGATTTCTAAGTGAGCTAGAGCTGCCGGGTGCGGATTGCTTTCCAGAAGTGTGAAGAGTGCTTCTTTCGCTTTCGCGCTTGTGGCAGTGCGCAATCGTCTGGCTGCGGCTTCGACGCCGGCGCGGTGCATGTTCATCAGCACGCCTTCTGCGGCTTTCGAGACTTCTTTTTCTTTCGCGCCACGCAAGTCCATGACGCTTTTCGCCATTTTGAACGCGTGTTCGCCCGAAGGTGCTGAAAGTTTGGGTTTCGCCATTATGAAAACAATTCCTGTGAGCTGTGTTTAAATGCCTGCGGCTTTCAGCACGGCGCCGAGCGCGATGAAGAGAATAATGGCCATTACGAGCAAGAGTGCTTGTGAAACTTTTTTCAGGTATTGAAGCGTTTGTTCGACTCGTTCTAAGCGCTCCTCCACCGTCTTTTGACCTGGCATTCCGGTTAGGAGTTCTGGATTTGGGGAGAAAAGCCTTTCGACACGCCCAGATGGGCTGAACGCGGCCGTTGGGAGCGTTTTTGGCGTTGCGCATCGGCGAGGTGCTTCCGGAAATTACTTATAAGCTAGTCGTCGGTTGAAATTGCAATTCTTTGGTGAACATCTAGTGCAGGAAGCAATCAGTATAGCTCAGCGTTTCGAGACTTTCTTTGAACAGTTCCACGACGAGCTGCAGCGACGCGCGCTAGGCTATCCACAAGAAAGAAGCATTGATATCGACTGGGAAAAGTTGTCGCGCTTCGATCCTTCGCTCGCCGACGAATTGCTGCTGCAACCGGACGCGTACTTGAAGGAAGCGGAGAAAGCGATCGAGGAGTTGCGCATCGTTGCGCCCAACGAGCTCGTCTACAAGCCACACGTAAGGCTGCACAATATTCCGAGCATTTGCGACGCGATGGTCGAGCGTTTGGGGGCGGAACACCTCGACAAGATGGTGAAGGTCGAAGGCGCCGTCTCATGGATCGCGGAAATCAAGCCACTCTTGAAACGCGCCGCGTGGCAGTGCGTTTATTGTGAAGAAAAAATATTCAGCAGCGTCGACCGCTTCGCCGTCAAAGCGCCCGTGATCCACTGCAAGTGCGGCAGAGATGAGTGGGCCTTGTATGAACCAGACAGCGAGTTCATCAACGTACAACGCGCGCAAATGCAAGAACTCGTCGAGAAACTCAGGGGCAGCGCACCCACCGCGCACGTGCAGTTATGGATGGAAGATGATTTGGCAAACCTGATTACTCCCGGAGAAAAAGTGCAGATCACTGGCATCCTACGATTGAGACCGATCAAGGAAGGAAGGGGCAAGCAAGCGATCTACGACAAAGTTCTCGACGTGTTGCACGTGAAGAAGTTAGAGCAGGAGTTCGAAGCGCTCGAGATCTCGCGTGAAGAAGAAGAAAAAATTCTCAACCTTTCCAAAAACCCGCGACTCTTCGAGACGCTCGTGAAGAGCATCGCGCCATCGATTTACGGCTATGACGAAATGAAAGCAGCCATCGCGCTGCAACTCTTCGGCGGCACTCCCGACAAACGCCTGCCCGACGGTCAGATGATCAGGAATGACACGCACGTTTTGCTCGTCGGAGACCCTGGCTGTTTGATTGGTGACGAGAGAGTCGTGATGGCGAATGGAGCAATCGAGAGATTGGAGGACTTGGGCTCGCATCACTTGCAAGAAATCAACAAGCAAATGCTTACCGGTCAGGGTTACGCGCGCGACTTGGCGACAGTTTTTCACTCTTACAAACAACAACCGATTCTTGAAGTTTTGACTGAGTCTGGCAAGTGCATCAAGGGAACTCTCAACCATCCGCTGCTCACAGTGAACGGAACGCTAAGGAACTGGAAGCGTCTCGACGAACTCAAGATCGGCGACAAGCTAGCGACGGTTCCTTGGATTCCTTGCTCGATCACCACGCCCGTCGCTACTGGTTGGAAACCGTTAGCGTACAAAGCGGGACCGCATTCCTTCACACAATTGCCCGAACACTTGAATCCGAGCCTGGCTGGACTTCTGGGTTATGTTGTTGGCGATGGCTGGGTAACCAGAACGCTCGTGGCGATGGATGTGAACAGCGAGGAACAAGACCTCATCGCGCCGCTCGTGAAGATGATTTCGGAAGAGTTCGGAATCGAACCTAAAGTTAGAACTGAAAAACGCGCGAACAAAAAGCCGATGACTATCGTCGCGCTTCACAACACCGATGTTGCGCACAACTTGCAATTCTTGAGGGAGCGCCGCGTGCCGAAGCTCGTGATGCGTTCCGGAAACAAGGTCGCTGCAGAGTTTCTCGCGTGGCTCTTCGAAGCGGATGGCTGCGTGTTTTCGAAAGGCAGAGGAAAACGCGCTGTACAACTCAAGTCGTCAAACATCGAGCTCTTGAGAGACGTACAAGTATTGCTTTTGAGGTTCAGCATCCACTCCAGGATTGTTGAAAGAAACCTCTGCATCAGAAGGGCCGAGTCAATGTTCAAGTTCGCAAAACACGTCGGTTTCCGATCACTAAAGAAAAAAACGAGACTCGAACAACTCGTTTCCGACTGCGAAAAACTTCCCAGAATGTTCAAACAACAACGATACGAAAAAATAGTCTCCATCAAGCAGGCTGGAGTCGCGGACGTTTTTGACGTCGAAGTACCGAAAAGCCACCGCTTCATCGCTAACGGCATTATTTCGCACAACACAGCCAAATCTTCACTGCTTCAATATGTTTCTCGCATTGCTCCGAAATGCATCGTCGTGAGCGGCAAGGGCGCTTCGGGAGTAGGACTCACCGCGTCTGCTGAACGCGACGAACAGCTCGGCGGATGGATTCTCAAGGCGGGAGCGATGGTGTTAGCGAACGGCGGACAAGTCAATATCGACGAACTCGACAAGATGGACCCGGACGACAGGAGCGCGCTGCACGAAGCGATGGAACAACAAACCATTTCTATTGCGAAGGCCGGAATCGTCACGAAATTCCCCTCGAAAACAGCAGTGCTTGCCGCGGCGAACCCGAAAATGGGACGCTTCGACCCCAACACGCCTCCAGCAGCGCAGTTCGACATTCCACCGACGTTGCTTTCTCGTTTCGATTTGATTTTCACGATCAAGGACCAGCTTGACGAGACGCATGACAAGAAAATGGCCGACCACATTCTCATGGGGCACAAGATCGCGGCAGAAAAAGGAATCGCGCCGGAAGGATCGGCAATTCTGCCATTGATAGAGGCCGACATGTTGCGAAAATACGTCGCTTACGCGCGCAGAAACATCTTCCCCATTCTGACGGATGAGGCGGTGGAGAAGATTCGCGAGTTCTATTTGGAAATGCGCAAGCTCGGCAAACAAAGCAACACTTTCCCCGTGACCGCGCGTCAGATCGAGGGATTGATTCGTATTGCTGAAGCGAGTGCGAAGATGCGTTTGAGCCAGAAAGTCGAGAGCGTCGATGCAGACCGCTCTATCGGACTGGTCACTTTCGTGTTGAATGACATCTTCATCGACAAGGAAACTGGCAGAATTGATAGCGACATCATTAACGTCGGACAGCCGAAGAGCCGAATGGACAAAGTACGCAGCGTCATGAACTTGGTGCAGGAACTCGAAAAGAAGACCGACCTCGTGTCGATTGATGACGTCGTGCGCGAAGCCTCAAGCTTCGGAATTGAAGAGAAGTACGTGCGCGAACTCATCGAGCAACTCAAGCGACAAGGAGACTTGTACGAGCCGAAACACGGACACATCAAGACCAGCCGCGGCAAGGGCTGGTGAAAAAAACACGGTTTTTTCGGACAAAGTTTTTTAAAGACGAGTTTCTTGGGAAGGAGTGGTGGATTTTTTTGGTTAGTAAAAACTTTTTCGCAATCGTAGCAATTTTTTTCGCGATTCTTTTCTCTGTGCCGGTTAATGCTTCGAATAGCTGCACTACTAACAGCAGCAACAACACATGGTACGAGAAAGCGTTTTACTTTACGAGCAACCAAACCAATTCCTCTCTGCAGTTGTTGTCGGCAACCAGGAACGTGATTGAGGGAAACGTTGCTGAATATACGTTCATAATCAGGACCGGGACGGGAGAGTTTGACAAGATCGCGATTCACAGGGTCACGAAAGAAAACTCGGCGTGGCATCCTGAACACTCTGACGATGGCGTGCTGATGCTTCACGGAGACGTGGGCAATTTCGACACCGCATTCATGCTGAGCACGCTATCTACAAACTTTACCACCAACGTTTCCACGAATCACTCGGTGGCGATGTATCTCGCCGAGAACGGCATGGACGTTTGGGGATTGTCACTGCCCTGGACTTTCGTTCCAGACAACCAAACCAGCTTTACTTTCATGCAGAACTGGAACACCGCGAAATACATCCAAGACATCAACAAGGCGCTGAAGTTCGCAAAGTCGGGACGCTTCTACAGCGGCAGCGGTTGCGACGACATGTTCTTTCTTGGCTGGAGCCGCGGCGCTTTCGAGGTCTGGGCTTACGCAAACTACGAAACACGCCTCTCGCCAAGCCAGCGCGACGTGAAAGCAATAATCCCGGTCGATGACACTTTCAAGTACGACCCGGTCGCTCACGCCGCGTTCATCACGAGTGCTTGCACGCGTTTCGCGAACGTTAACGCCACGCGCGCCAGCGGCACTTACCACAGCACCACTGGACAAGGCGTCAAAGGATTGCCGGACGCTGGACTCTTGGTCGCCGCGACGCAAACATGGACTCTTGTTTCTCCACCGCCGAACACGTTCTACCACTTCACGGCCGGACAATTCCTCTCGAACGGAACTCCTTACGACACGAAGTATTCGAACTTCAACATGGCCAAAGTTTTCGTGCAATACATGCCATCGTTCCAAAGCAATGGCGAAATTCTCGACAACGAAGCCGTGCTCTGCGGACTGCCGAACTCTTACGACGACAACCTGACCGGAATCACGGTGCCCATCCTGAACATCGCGGCCGCTGGAGGATTCGGAAGAACAACGCTCTACACCACTTCTCTAACGGGCAGCAATGACACGAACAACACGCTGATCGCGTTCGAGTCCATTCTCGCTGAAGATTTGGATTATGGACACGCGGACCTGTTCTGGGCCAACAACGCGCCAACAACTTGGTGGAACACGCTCAACCACTGGATCACGACGCACTGAAAACCTCCAAAGCGCCATTTTTAACCAGCGCGCTCTTTCCTTCCCAATAACATGAGAGCGGTCGCGCCCGTAGTTTTCTTCAGCTTCGCTGCAGCACAACTAGTAGCATTGGTTGCTGGCGCGATCTTCATCGGCGCGCAGTTGAGCGTGGTGGAGAATCCGGGCGACGTTGCGAACTCTTTCTGGTTTTTTGCT
>DASYRB010000023.1:0-17142 GCA_036004805.1 Candidatus Norongarragalinales archaeon | reverse complement strand
TTTGATGACGAAAAAGATCGCAGCGGCCCAGGTACAATCTCCCAAAAAGGCTGACGAAAGAGAAAGAATGCAGCGCAAATACTCCAAGCCCGGCGTGCACCCGTTCGAAGAGATCGAATGGGAAAAACGCGACGCGATAATCCAAGACAGCAAAGGAAAAACCGTTTTCGAACAACGCAACATCGAGATACCAGCGTTCTGGTCACAAACCGCAACCAACATCAGTGCCAGCAAGTACTTCAGGGGTAAAATGAACACGCCGCAACGCGAATGGAGCGCCAAGCAAATGATCGGACGCGTAGCGGACACGATCGCGGCATGGGGACGCGCCGGCAACTACTTCATCGACGACGAAGAAGCGGAAACGTTCCACCACGAACTCGCATACTTACTCATCAACCAACACGGCGCCTTCAACTCGCCCGTATGGTTCAACGTCGGCATCGAAAAAACACCACAATGCAGTGCGTGCTTCATTCAGAGCGTCGAAGACAACATGGGCAGCATCATGGACCTCGCGCGAAGCGAAGTCATGCTATTCAAGTACGGAAGCGGAACGGGCAGCAACCTGAGCAACTTGCGCTCGAGCCGAGAACAACTCGCAGGCGGCGGTTATTCCAGCGGCCCGGTGAACTTCATGAAGGGATACGACGCGTTCGCGGGAGTCATCAAGAGCGGCGGCAAAACTCGACGCGCAGCGAAAATGGTTATTCTGAACATCGAACACCCTGACGTCGTCGAGTTCATCGAGTGCAAAGCGAAAGAAGAGAAGAAAGCCTGGGTACTCATCAACGCTGGCATCGACGGCAACATTGACGGCGAAGCCTACAGCACCATTTCCTACCAGAACGCCAACCACAGCGTACGCGTGACTGACGAGTTCATGCGCGCAGTGGTCGACGACAAAGACTTCTCGACGAAGTTCGTGACGAATGGCGAAAAGTCGCAAACGTTCAAAGCGCGCGACATGATGAACAAGATCAGCGACGCGGCATGGATTTGCGGCGATCCGGGAATGCAGTACGACACCACCATCAACAAGTGGCACACCTGCCCCAACACGGGAAGAATCAACGCGAGCAATCCCTGCAGCGAATACATGCACTTGGACGACAGCGCGTGCAACTTGGCAAGCATCAATTTGATGAAGTACCGCAACGCGGACGGCAGTTTCGACGTCGAAGGCTACAAGCACGCGATAAAAATCTTCATCACCGCGCAAGAAATCCTGGTCGACAACTCTTCCTACCCCACGCCGCGCATCGAGAAGAACGCGAAAGCGTTCCGCGAACTCGGACTCGGATACGCAAACCTCGGCGCCCTGTTAATGTCGTTGGGCATTCCTTACGACAGTGAAGAAGGACGCAACTACGCCGCCGCGCTCACCAGCATCATGACGGGATATGCTTACGCGCAAAGCGCCAACGTTGCTGGAAGAGTCGGACCGTTCGCCGGTTACGAAGTCAACAAAGAACCAATGCTGAACGTGATCCGCATGCACCGCAGCGCGTCTTACGCGATCGACCCGCGCGGCGTGCCAACGAACGTGCTCGACTCTTCACGCGAAGCATGGGACGAAGCGCTGCAGAACGGAATGAAGCACGGATACCGCAACTCGCAAGCCACAGTCCTCGCGCCAACCGGAACGATTTCGTTCCTCATGGATTGCGACACCACCGGCATCGAGCCGGAACTCGCGCTCGTGAGGTACAAGTGGCTCGTTGGTGGCGGAATGATGAAACTAGTCAACAACACCGTGCCCGCGGCCCTGCGCAACTTGCATTACACGGAAGCACAAATCCAAGACATCCTCAAACACATCGACGAAAAGGACACGATCGAGGGCGCGCCGCACTTGAAGGACGAACACTTGACGGTGTTCGACTGCAGCTTCAAGCCCGCTAACGGCACGCGCAGCATTCCCTACATGGGTCACGTGCGCATGATGGCCGCCGCACAACCATTCATCTCGGGCGCGATCTCGAAGACGGTGAACATGCCGAACGATGCGACCGCGCAAGACATCGCGGAAGTATACATCAGCGGTTGGAGAATGGGCTTGAAAGCGATCGCTATCTACCGCGACGGCTGCAAGATCACCCAGCCAATGACCACAACGCGTCAACTTAACAGCGACAAAGCGCTCGCGGCTAACCAAGTCGTCACCGTTCAACGCCGAAGACTGCCCGACGAAAGGAGAAGCGTGACGCACAAGTTCTCCGTCGCGGGACACGAGGGATACATACACGTCGGCTTGTATGAAGACGGAACGCCTGGAGAGATCTTCATCAACATGGCGAAAGAAGGAAGCGCGATCGGCGGACTCGTCGGTTCTCTCGCCCTCGGAGTTTCGCTATCGCTACAACACGGCGTGCCCTTATCGACACTCGTAGGCAAGTACGTAAACATGCGTTTCGAGCCTTCGGGAGTAACGAGCAACGCGAACATCCGTTTTGCCAAGAGCATTCCGGACTACATCTTCCGTTGGATGGCATACAAGTTCCTCACACCACAAGAGCTAGAGGAAGTTGGCTTGGCGGTTACGGAGGACGTGGACCCGACGACGCAAACCACGCTACCCATCTCGACCGAGACGGTGATCACGCAGAAAACGTTGCCTGTCGAAACGCCAATGCAGGGAGTGAACGACAAGAAGCAAGCGTTCGCGTTCCAAGCGCAAAGCGACGCGCCAGCTTGCAGCGCGTGCGGCGCAATCATGGTCCGAAATGCGGCGTGCTATAAGTGCGTGAACTGTGGCGGCACGAGCGGCTGTTCTTAGAAAAAGCCAGTCCGGAACAACTCCTATTAACCCCCGAAACTCTCTTTTTCGCGGTGGACATTGCTTGATTCTTTCCGACAAGACTATCCTTGAAGAGGTCGCAGCGGGACGCTTGAAGATCGAACCGTTCAAACGCGAAAACGTGCAACCCTCCAGCGTCGACCTCTACGTCAGCAACGAGTTCCGCGTCTTCAGACACACGAGCCACACGCACATCGACCTCAAAAAACCTCTCGATGATTTCACGGAACTGATCGTAGTCAGCGAAGACAAGCCCTACATCCTCCAGCCGGGAGAATTCGCGCTCGGCAGCACCGTAGAAAGCTTTGAACTGCCGGACGACATCGTCGGAAGACTCGAAGGCAAATCATCACTCGGCAGAATTGGACTTCTCGTGCACGCGACGGCGGGATTCATCGACCCAGGATTCAGCGGCGACTTGACTCTAGAGCTCTCGAACGTCTCGCGCTTACCAATCGCGATCTATCCGGGAATGAAGATCGCGCAAATCAGCTTCATGCGCATGACCACGCCCGCGCTTCGGTCTTACGGCACGAAAGAACTCGGCTCGAAATACAAAGGACAGCGTGGACCCACCGAAAGCAAATACCACCTGAACTTCAAGTGAACGCAATGACGTGGCTGATTGTTTTCGACTGGGACGGCACGCTCTACGACTCGTTCCCCACGAAACGCAAACTCGCGGGAGAGGTACTACACAAACACCTAGGCATCTCACAAGCCGAAGCGGAAGAACACTACAGACAAACCGTCGGCTCGCCCATGCTCAAAATCATCCAAAAAATCTTCACGAAAACCAAAGGACAACCGCCCACAAAGGAACAAGCGCAAGAAATCCTCCAAGATTATTACGGACAGCTCACCGAGAGACTCGCCAAGTGCCGCTTGTTCCGCGACTCAAAGCCCGCGCTCGAAAAACTCAAAGCCAACGGACACAAGATCGCTCTCCTCACCGCCGCGCACAAAGAACACTACGACAAAGTCCTGCAAGCCGAAAACATCGACCAGCTCTTCGACGCGAAAGTCACTCTTGAGGACGACAGCGACAAGAGCCAAGCAATCGCCAAACTCATCCAAGAAATGCACACCGACAACAAACACACCGTACTCGTCGGCGACAGCACCACCGACATCGCGCAAGGCAAAAAAGCCGGCGTACACACCGTAGGCAGGATCGGCACTTTCCTCTCAGCAGACCTACGCGCCGCGGGCGCAGAAAACTTACTCAGCGACCTCGAACGCTTACCTTTCGTCGTGCAATCGTTCGACGCCCGCGCTTAGAAAAATGCGTTACTTGCTGATTTTCGACTGGGACGGCACCTTGTTCAACGGCGTGCCCGTCAAACGCGCGCTCGGCGTGTCGCAAATGTCCCACGCGCTCGAAGTTCCACCGATGGTTGCAGAAAAATTCTTCAACGCCACAATGGGAATGCCGTTCAACAAACAAGCCGAATACTTCTACGAACACGTCCGCCACAAAAAGCCCCCGCGAGGATTCGGCGAAAAAATGCGCCGCGCATTCTACGCCGCCATTCCGAAGCGCATCCAGAACTCAAAACTTTTTCCTTACTCGAAGGGCGCGCTGATCAAGCTGCACGACGCAGGACACGCACTAGCGTTAACGACTGCAGACCAGCCGCCACACTACATCATCATCCTCAAACGTGCGGGTCTCGAAAAGCTCTTTTCGCGCATGTTCGACTCGCGTTACAGCCAGTACAAGCGCGTCATGATCAACCGTATAGTGCGCGAGCTGCGCTTTCCAAAAAACAAGGTATTCTACATCGGAGACGGCACGACGGACATGAGAGAAGCAAGAGCGGCGGGCGTTCGTGGAATTGGGGTTCTGGGAACCTTTTCGCCGGGCGAACTGCGCAGGGCTGGTGCTAGCTTGGTGGTTCGCAATGTTTCAGAACTGCCCGCGCTTGTCGAAAAACTAGCGCGACGCTAAGCGCCAGCCCAGATCTTCTTCCTGCGAGCGGTCTTCGTGATCAGCTTGCCGTGCGCCTTTCGCTTCCTGCGCTGCAGCTGAATCCTGCGCCTTCTCTCTTTAGACAAAAGTGCCATGATTAAACAAAACAAGCGCGAAACGGGTTAATTAAAACAACCACTCAACAAACCGTTACGCTAACAAAAAATGACTACCGCTCTCAAAGCTAGGCCGCGTCAGATATCGATCGAGTTCGACAAGGATCGACGGTTAGTGCTCAGAGAAACGGAGCGGTTCCTCAACTCCAAGAATCCCGAATCGATAATGGACGCCGCACAAGCCGCGGGCATGGTGTTGCGCAACGCCGGTCCTGAGGCGGAACACTTCGCGCGCTTGATTGCAGACAAGGCGCTCGCGCACAAGAAGAGAGAAGTGCGTATCGCCGGTTATTTCGCTCTCATCGCCATTGGCAAGACCGCGATCGATCCTTTGACGGAAATGCTCGACCACAAAGACCCCGGCGTCAGGGAAGCCGCAGCGCACGCGTTGACGAACATTCACGAAAAACCCTACGGCCTCTTGAAAAAACTTGGCGAAGCAGCAGCCAAAGAACTCGCCGACGACGAACGCAAAGACCTCGCCATATTCGGCGCACTACACACGGCGATAAAGGAACTCAAAAAATGAGCAAACTCGAATATTACTCTAGAAACTCTACCGTGTCTGCGATTCCGTCGCCGTCTTCGTCGAATCCTTGAACAATTTTTGCGAATGTTCCCTTGCCCGCGCTGAACGCTTCCTCAAAACGTCTGCGCTCGCGCAGCAATGCTAGCACGCCGATACGTGTGGAGTTGTGGTGTTGACCCGCGAGAACCAAAATGTGTTTCTTTTTGTTGAACGGGTTCTGAACGAGTTGAACGACTCCTGCGTTTTCGCCGTAAGTCTTGCCGCTCGACGTGCTGTAAAGCTCGAAGCTCCTCATATCGAAGCGTACGGGCAGTTCGCGGTTGATCTGTTCCAGAAACATGTTCACCTTTGGACCACCCATCACGACCAAGTTCTGTTTCTTGTGTTCTTCCTTCACTTCAGTGTCTAAGTAGTACAGCGGATAGTCGAAGCGCGCGTAGTTGCCGATGTGCATCGCGAGCTCCATCGCGCACAACTCAGAAGCCCTGCCTCGAAAACGTCCGTGAGCATCCGGCGAACCCACGACGAACTTGCCCTCGAACACTCCGGAATCGATGAAGGGCTTGAGATATGCCGGCGGCGCTTTCTGTTGTGCCGCGCTGGCGAAGGGCTTCCATGTTTCGCTCAGAACAATGCCCAACGCGTTCGCCGTAGTGGCGTATTTTTTCGCCATCGCGCCGCCTTTCTCCTCATAATTCACGAGTTGGAGCAGTTTCGAGTTGACGAGCAAGCGTACGTGGTAGTAGACGGTCTGTACCTGCATGTTCAGTTCTCGCGCGATCTCTGCCGGGTATTTCGGCTCTTTCGAAACCGCTCTCAAGATCTTGAGGCGGTCGGGCGATAGGACGGAGAGGCTCTCTTCATCCACTATCTCAGCGTCGACAGAGCGTCCTTCCACTATTAGCTGTCCTTTCAAACCATGCATGAGTATGAAAGTATTGATAGTAGTATTAAAGATTTTTCATAGCCCTACTGTAGTTCCTGTCTTGGATTCAAAAATTCTTGAAGAATATCAAGCGCGTCTTTAGGGGAGTATAAAAACAAAACTTGCGGCAATGATTGCAGAAGGACGAAACAAAGGCCAACCCCAAAGAGAGGCGGTGGGCTCTCGTATTCAGGGTCGCAATTCACCTCGCGGTTCTCGAGAGCTCCCGTCATTCTCCCTCTTCTTTCATTTCCCCCTTTCGGGCCCGTTGGAGCGATGGTTTTTATCAAGCATCAGTCGTTGAATTGCTCAACAATGGTAAGGCTAGTAAGCAAGAAAGAAAGGCAGGCAAGATACGAGCCGGGGTTTTTCGAGATCTCGCCACAATCGGCCGCAGAACGAGTGAAAACCACGAACGACGCGCGGATCGTGGCGGCCGGCCTGAAGCACGAAAAGTGGAACGTCAACCGCGAAGCGCTATTGAGAATTCCTCATTTCCGCAAGCTAATCGACGAGGAGAACATTAACGGCCTCTCGAAAGGCATTGCTGAAAAATTCTTGACGCACGAAGACAGCGGCGTTCGCGAGGCGGCTGCTGACTCGCTCATAAGCCTCGGCAGCAAATCCACACCACACGTACTCACTTACGGACTCAACCACGAATCGAAACCCGTGAGGGACGAGGCGTCGCGCATACTCCTCGCATTGGGGCGCCAAGTTGTGCCACAGGTCAGGAAATTCGTCGCGAAAGCCGAACCACAACGCTTGTCCGCATTTATCGTGCTGAACCACTTGGGCGTCGCGGGACACATAAGCCAAGTCATGCTCGAAGGCGAAAAACCCTCAAAAGTGCCAAAGGCACCAAAACCACCCAAAGCCGTCGGGCAAAAACCGAAACCCGCGCCCAAGCGCAACATCAACATCGAAACTGAAGCGAATGAAGCGTTGGAAAAAATGCGTGTACGCGAACGCATCGAGGAAGCGAGAAAACAGCGCGAAAAAGACGCCACAGAGAGAGCAAAAGCCACATTCCAAGAATCACGCACCATGAACGAGGGCTGGGAAGAATTCACTTTCGGCAAAGAAACAGTACGCCCATCCAAGCCAAAGCCAGAACCAAAAATTGAAAATCTGCCACCAGCGATCGTTCCAAAACCGAAACCGGAGCCCAAGCCTCCGCGTGAAAAAAAGAAACCCCAACAAACAGTGAAAGCGCTCAGGGCTCTCCTGGCCGAAAAAGCGCAGCGCGTTGCTTCAACAGAAGAACCAAAGCTCGCAAAAATCGCAAGAATAGCCAAGGACCCCGAATGGGAAAACAAGTGGAAAGCCAAGCTCGCCGAGGACGGCAAACGCGAAAAAGAACGCCAAGAAAAGAAAGCAGCGAAGAACAAAAAGAAACCAGATTACCAGATCTAGAAAACTAGCGCTTCTTGTCGCGAATCTCTGAAACGACGTCGCCCAAGAACTTCTGGACAGGAACGCCCTGCGTGACCGAGTTATCCCTTCGCCTGATCGATAACGTGTTCGTTTCTTGTTCTTTCTTACCAACGACGAGCACGTATGGCGGTTTTTTCATTTGCCAGTCGCGAACTTTGGGTTCGAGCCGTTCGTTGCGCAGGTCTATTTCTGTTCGGATGCCTGCCGCTTTGAGTTTTTGCTGAACTTCTAGCGCATAATCATTCTGGCCCTCGGCAATCGGCAGAACGACCGCTTGGATTGGTGCGATCCATGTCGGAAAGGCGCCGGCGTAGTGCTCGATAAGTATTCCTATGAAGCGCTCCAGCGAGCCATAAATGACGCGGTGGACGACTACTGGTGTTTTTTCGTTGTTGTCTTTGTCTATGTATTTCAGGTTGAAACGCTTTGGCAGCTGGAAGTCGAGTTGTATGGTGCCGGTTTGCCATTCTCTTCCAAGCGCGTCACGCATGAGAATGTCGATCTTGGGCCCGTAGAACGCGCCGTCTCCTTCGGCGATCAGATAGTTTCCTTTTCCGACTTTTTGTTCAAGGATGTTTTTCAGCGCGGCTTCAGCGCGGTCCCAGTCTTCAACGTGTCCGAGAAATCCTTTCGGCCTAGTACCGATTCTGTAGTGGTATTCGAGTCCGAACACCTCGTAAAACAGTTTCGTGATCTCGAAAATGCGTGCGTATTCTTCCTCAATCTGTTCCGGCATAACGAAATTGTGAGAATCGTCCTGTCTGAAAGAACGCACGCGCAGCAATCCGCCGAGCGTGCCTGACAATTCGTAGCGATGCAGCATGTCGGTGTCGGAGAGACGCAAGGGCAATTCACGGTAGCTTCTGGTTTGGCTTCCGAAAACAATCATCGCGTTCGGACAATTCATGGGCTTGATGCCGTAAACGTCGTTTTCTCCCATGTCCGCAATGAACATCGAGTCCTTGTAGTGCTCCCAGTGTCCAGAAATTTCCCACAACTCTTTCTTGTTGACGAGTGGTGATGCGATCTCTTTGTAGCCGCGTGACTCGTGCTCTTGTCGCCAAAAGTTCACTAACTCGTTCAACATCACGACGCCATTAGGTAGCCAGTAAGGAATCCCGGGCGCGGTCTCGTGAAACATGAACAAACCAAGCTCTTTGCCTATTTTGCGGTGGTCTCGCTTTTCAGCCTCCTCCAACTTCGCTAAGTAGTCATCCAATTCTTTCTTGCTCGAGAAAGCGACTCCGTAAATGCGCGTCAACTGCGGATTCTTCTCACTACCCCTCCAATAAGCGCCGGCAAGATGCGTGAGTTTGAACGAGTCGGCAGGAATCATCTTCATGCTTGAGACGTGTCCGCCGCGGCACAGGTCGCTGTATTTTCCTGAAGCATAGAAGGAAACTTTCTTGCCACCCTGTGAAAACTCGCGAATCAGTTCTTGCTTAAATGGGTTATTGGCAAATTGTTTCAACGCCTCTTGTTCAGAAAGCTCGGAGCGCGTAAACTTGTCCCACGAAGGCAGTATTTCGCGCATCTTCTGCTCGATGGCCGGCAGGTCTTTGTCTGAGATGGGTTTTTCGAACTCGAAGTCGTAATAGAAACCATTCTCGATCGCCGGACCAATCGTACGTTTGGTGTTGGGCCACAACTCGACGACTGCCGCAGCGAGCAAGTGCGCAACACTGTGCCTCAACGCGTCCTTGCCTTCCTGATCCTTCCAAGTAAGCACTTGAAACTCGATGTCGTGCGTTATTGGTGTAGAGAGGTCGCGCACGACGCCATCAATCTTGCACGCGATGGCTGCTTGTGCTAAGCGTGGGCCGATTGCTTTCGCTGCGTCCAGCGCGGTCGCGCCTTGCGGCACTTCGAGAACTTTTCCATCGGGCAGCTTGACTTTTGGCACTCAAAAAACCTTTCAAAATAGGAGGTAAGATTGTTGAAGAGTTCTGGAGCCACGGGCGTTTAAAGCTTGCCAACAACAAAGAAATCACTAATGAGTAAGCTCGAAAAGTTCCTCACGACTGGCCACCCTTCAGTAGTGATTAGTCATTTGCGGAAGATGCGAAGCCCAGACCGGATGGCTATTGCTTTTGGTCATCCAGACTTTGCCGTAGTGCGCCTGGCTTTGGAAAGAGTGAAAAAAACGCGCCGCCCAGATCTTCTCATCAAGGCCGTCGAACCGCTAGTTGACGAACTTGAAGAATCGAACGAAGTAATCCAGAATCCGGGAATATGGTCTGATTTCAAGAGGCTTTTCGTTTCAGGCTTTAAGCTAACTTCTCACGAATGGGTTTTTACCGAACTCGCAAGACTTCCCATCGAAAAAGCACGCGCTCGCGAAATAGCCAAAAGATACATCAAGAAAAATGAAAAACTCCCGTTGGGCCAACCCGGCACAGAGGCCGCAGTCAAGTTTTTGAAAAAATTCAGGGGAAAGTAGTATTCGAACGCGCAGGCTTGCCTTCAAGATCGGTTTGTGTTTCTTCGATTTTTTGCGAGGTGGCAAACTTTTCGAACACCGCAATGATGCGGACCTTACACTTCTCTCCCGCCACGGTACCTGGTACGAAGATGACGAATTTTTGTATGCGCGCGACGCCATCGCCTTTCGTGCCTACGCTGTCGATCGTGACGGCGTGTTCTTCGCCGGGCTTTACTGGTTTTGGTATTTCTATCATTGTTCTAGTATTTTCTCGACGATGTCTTTCGGCTGGAACGGCTCCAAGTCTTCATACTCCTGGCCAGTGCCGATGAATAATACGGGCAGTCCGGCTTCGTGCGCGATGCTTAACGCGTTGCCGCCTTTTGCGTCCGCGTCGAGCTTCGTGAGAATAATACCGTCGAGGCTTATAGCCTGATCGAACCGCTTGATCTGCTCCACCAACGCGCTGCCGCTTGTCGCTTCACCGATGAATATCTTCGCATCAGGCTTGACGACGCGGTTGATCTTTTCCATTTCCTTCACGAGGTTGTAACTTGTTTCTTGTCTTCCGGCAGTGTCGATGAGCACGACTTCAATGTTGTTGGCGCGGGCGTGAGCGAGCGCGTCGAAAGCGACTGCCGCGGGGTCGGCTCCGTAAGTGTGCTTGATTATTGGAATTTCTAGCTTGTTCGCGTGCTCGATTATTTGCTCGATGGCCGCAGCGCGGAACGTGTCAGCAGCGGCGATGACGCAGGAGTGCTTCTTGTTTTTCAGGAAGAAAGCGACCTTAGCGATCGTCGTGGTTTTGCCGGCGCCGTTGGGACCGACGAACATTACGATGAAGGGCGCGCCGGTGCGTTGTTTCGCCGACATCGCGTTCCAAAAGTCGAATCCAGTATGTACGGGAGTTAGCGTTTCTATGAGAGAAGCCGCAACTTCCTCTTTGATCGCTTGCTTGAGCTGGTTCTTCTCAACGGTTTTTCCTACGAGGCGTTTGCGGAGCTGCGAGATCAGGAATTGTGACGTGCCGTACGAAACATCGCTTTCCAAAAGAGCGAGTTCGAGTTCTTCCAGGAGGTCTTGGACGTCGCTTTCAGTGATCGTGATCTTTTGCGTAAAGAAACTCTTGATCTGCGAAACGATGCCGATCTTCGCGGTGAGTTCTCGTTCCTCTTTCTTTCTCAAGAGTTTCGTGGTGGGTTCGATCTCGTGTTCTTCCTGGACGACGACGTGCCTGACTTCCGGCTCTGCGAACGGCGTCTTCTCTTTTTCCGGTTCCTCGCGCGCGTGCTTTTCGTGGCGCGGCTTTTCATGACGCGGTACCGGTATCTGCGTTACTTTTTCGCCAACGAGTTCCGACACTTCGCGCTCTTCTTTCTCGACCGCGAACTCTTCCGGCTCTGTCTTTTCGAGTGAAGGAGAAAGAGGCTGTTCGGCCGGCGCGTGTTGCGGTGGTTGCGGAGCGGGCTTGACTTGCTCGACTTCAACGCGGGGGGATTGTTCGGCTTTCGCTTCTTCCTTGTTCGTTATGCTGTTGATGAAGCCGGATAGTTTCTTTTTGAGAAGGTCAAACATTGTTCGTCCTTTTGAAAATTTCGCGCGTGAGTTTTATTTCTTTTTGAGGGATTGTTCGAGCTCCATTCCCTTGTTTTGTAGTTGTTCCATTTTTTGAGCGCTTTCCGTCATCGCGTTGCTTATTTGTTGACCCATGTTTTCGAGCGCGGCGTGTCGTTCACGCAGCACTTCAAGCGCTTGCGGGATGGGTTTCTCGACCGCGACTCCAGCGCCGACGTCGACGAGAACCTTGTCCATCTTGCCCGTGTTGGCCTTTAGCATTACTCCGCTTCCGAGTGGGAATAGCGTGTCTTGGTTGGGCGCAAGGTTTTCGAGTCCGCGTATCGCGGCCTGGTTTTCGGCAAGACGCAGGCGTACTTGTTGTAGTTGTTTCTGCATGTCTTGTGCTTGCGCTTCTAGGTATTGGAGTTCGAACGCGATTTTTCTGAGTTCTTCTTCGTTAGTCATTGTTGGGTTTTCACTTTTTTCTGGCGGACTTTATTTTGCGTAATATTTTGGCGAATTCTGGTTTGGCTCTCGCATTTTGTTTTTCGAGGGCTTGTATTATTTTGTTTATTTCGTCGAGCGATTTTTGTGACGACTCGCCTACCTGGAACACGACGTGAGTCATTATTCCCAAGGGGGCTTGGTGCGAAATCCAGGATTCTTGCTCGATGCCCAGGTTTTTTAGGTGTGTTTCGAGGAGTTTTTTGACTTTTTCGATCTGTGGGGCGGGCACTTTGAAGTGCGCGCTTTCGGTATAGTCAAGCTTGTGTTTGGTGAGGTTGCGAGTGAACAGTCCGAGTCCGGTGCGGTCGTTTTGCACGCCGAGTTCGGACAGTTTTTTGGCCAGTTTTTCGTGCGCGGCTAGAGCCATGAGATAAAGAGCTGTTAGGTGGAGAGGGCCTCATAAATGCGTTGTATCTCGAAGCCCGTGGTTGACTCGCCGACGATGACTCCCTTCGAGTTCGCGACGAGGTTGATGGAATTGAAAGGCACTCCTAGGTTGGCCGTGGCGCGCGAGCCTTTCACTTTGAAAAGTTTTTCCAAGTATTGCAGGTCGTTGTCGCTGCAGTCGTTGAACGCGAGCAATCCCTTGTTCGTGACGACGTTTATCGCGCCCACTGTCGAAATTCCGGCGATTTTTCCTTTGTGTACTTCGACGTCAAGGCAGTCTCTGATGTCTTGGATGGTTTTTTGGGGTATGCCGGGGTTGACGAGGCAGGCGTGGTCGTTCGCGAGCACGTTGTTCGAAGCCGCAGAGAAAGCGTCTGGTATCTTGCAGACGTTGTAACCCATTTTGAGGAAGGCTTTTTCTTCCGCTTCTTTTGCGAGCGTGGGCAGCACTACTCCCTTCGAGTTCATGACGCTGTAGAGGCCCAAAAGTGCGGATTGGTTGATGAGGAATTGGTGTACTTCGACGCCGAGCACGTCCTTTAGTTGTTCAATGATTTTTGGTGACGCGTGTGGTGGGGCTATCGCTGTTTTTTCATTAGCTTTGAGGAAGAGTCCGATGAACGGGTTTTTGTAAAAAGAGGCGCGCTCGATGCGCATTTCGCTGCTCATTTGGCGAGAGCCACGATTACGCTGCCCGTTTTTTCTTTCGAAGCGCTGACCTTGATCGTTTTCGGCGGGCGCGTTGCTCCGCGAGCAATGATCGCGCTGTTCAACGCTTCGTCGATCTTGACGTCGACGGGCGCGGCCTTCATGTGTCGAGAGATGAATTCACGCAGCATCTTCATGGCCTTGTTGGTTCGGAACTTGGCGGGCTTTTTGTAAGCGTCAAATAGCGGTATGATGTAGGTGCGTTCGAGGATTACTTCGCGCTTCTTCTCCGTTTTCTTTTCCTCGTGGACGTGCTTCTTGCCTTTCTCTTCCTCGTGCTTTTTCGCGCCGGCGTCGCTCTTCTTTTCGGCGGCGCCTTCCTTCTTGGATTCCAGCTTGGCTTCTTTGGGCGAGTCTTTTACGGGGTTGGCTTCCGCTTGTTCTTTCAGCGATTTCGATGCGGAGCGGACTCCTTCTAGTTTCTGTTCGCTTTCTGCCATTGTTTATTCAACTTTGAGCTTGAGTTTGGCGGTTCGCCAGTTCCTGCGCTTCGGGTTCATGGAAACTTTGCGTTTGGTTTTGGCGATTACGAATATCGGTATGCGCCTGTTTTGGCGTAGTCTTTTCGCGAGGGCGATCTTTTTTTCTTTCGATTTAGCTTTTCCCATGGTAAATTCAATTCACTTTCTTGTTATTCGGGTTTCTCTTCGTTCGGGTCTGAGGCGCGCGGCGAGTTGTTTGAGTTGTTCCTCATTCACCTTGTTTTGCAGCTGTCCCTGCTTGTACAATCCGTATAGGGATTGGACGAGCATTGCGTACAGTTCCGGGTTTGCGAGTCGAATGTTCATCAGGCGCTCGTACGCAGCTCCGTCGAGGAGTTGTCGTGCGAGTTGTTTGATGGTTCGTTCGGCTTCTTGCTGTTTTGCGTATTGCTCGCGTGCTTGCACGAGTTTCGCGTGTTCTTCCTCTTCACTCATTTCTGCAATGTTTTCATCCTTTTTGGATGGTTTTGGCAGTCTTGGTTAGGAATGAAACGCCTTTCGGAGTGATCTTGCGACCGACCTTTTCCTTCTTCAAGAAGCCGGCTTTTTCGAGTTGCTGTAATGCCAATCTGATGATTTTGCCGCCTGCGTCTTTGTGGTGGTGCCTCGCGACCGTCTGTGCCGAGGGCCCGCCGTACTTTCTGCGCAGCCTGCGCACGCCGGTTGGTCGCTTGTACATGGTAAGAAGGACGCTTGCGGTGCGTAGGTACCAGAAGTTTTTCTGTTGTGGTACGCGTTCGGCGTGGGCTCCGCTCTTGACGAGGCCGGCCCATTCGGGTGGCGTGACGAGCTTTTGTTTTTCTAGCTCGAGCGCGGTGGCTTCGATTAGTTTGTTTGCTGGAACGTCAAGTATAGCCATTTTTTCGAATCAATCCTTCCGAATAAAGAGGATTATACAAATCTGGGCCGTGGGTGCTTAAATAGCCTTTTCTCGTCCTTATTTCCAGCCATGGTTTTCGACTGGGTCAAAGGCATCATCGCTAACACTATCGTCGGCCTTATACTCTTCTTCCTACTCAACGCGCTAGGCGTCAAGATCTCTTACAGCGCGCTCAACATCATAATCGTCGCCATCTTCGGACTATTCGGCCTCGGACTCTTGCTGCTTGCAAAACTGATGGGCTATACGGTCTGAGTTCTCTTCAGAAGGATTTGGAATTGTTCTTCCATTTCGTTCTTGTATTTTTCTTTCTCGCGTTTTTCTCTTTTTGAAAGGAAAACGAGCGCGCCCAGTCTCCACTCGGCATGTTTAGCTCTTACTAGAAGTTGAAGGTGTGAGGCATCTCCATTTCTAGCTATTAACTCAGCAATGTTGGTCGCGTGTTGAGCGACGTATTCCCCGACTAATCCTTTTTCGCAAAGGTCTCGTAAGTACCTTGCAAGTTTTTGTACCGTTTCATGACCCAATGGCTCCAGTTTCTTCAAGCGTGAGGCTGCAGAATCTCGAACCAAAATGGAATCATGTCCCAGTGCCTCTACAATCAGCGCGGGATTCTTCATCTTCGGCAAGTGATCAAGCACTACGTCCGTGTTACCGATTCGCATGAATCGCTCAAGCTTGCTCATTTCGGTTCTTCTTGCACGCGTTTTTGGAGTAATTTCAAGTGTGATTCTATTTCGTCTGCGTAATGTCTAGCCAAGCTTGCCCTTTGATGGTCCTGCTCTTCACCTGTGTCGGCGAGAGCTGCATCGGTATCGGCTTGTTCAAGCGCTTTTTCTAGTATTGGAATGTGTGATGCGTCACCGTTTTTCGCGATTAGTTGAGTAAGGTGCACCCAGCGCCAAGGCCCGGTCGCGTAGAGTTCTGTTTCTAGGTGTTGTGAAAGTTTTTTCACTACCTCGCGGCTAAGCGGCTGCAATTCCAACAAGCGACCGTAAGCCTCAATGTGAAGGTCGTGACGATTACCAAACGCTTCCAGAACTCGTTCCGGATTCTTCATTTTACGCAAGTGACGCAAAACTAGACTACGGTTGCCTTCCCTCATGAATCTCTCTATTTTACTCATTTCTTTTTCTCCAACGCGGTTATCGCGAGTCTTAGTTGTCCGTGTCTCTTTCCGTGCTGTGCGTAAGCTTGCTTCATGACCGTTATGGTTTCTGGATTATTTAGTCGACTCAATACTCGCAGGAGAATTTTTGTTGTTTCATCATTGCGAATCATTTCAGGTTCGAGCAATAGGCGAGCTATTTTTACGGCGTGCGCGCGGCTTTCATGTGGAAAGTTTTCCAGCATTAAAGCGGCGCGAAACCGAGCATCTGGATTCTTGTCGTTTAGAAATAGAGAAACCGCAGGAACAATGCCCGGACCTGCGCGAAGCAATAGTTTTTCCGCAAAAAGTCCACTTGGTCCAACGTGACCGAGTTCATCTCTGGAGGCGGTATGGATGCGGAAAAGTTCTGCCGCGTGTGGCACAAGAATACTTGGCGCGAGTGCCTTCAATCTTTCGTGTGCGATAGAATACGCGTAAGCATTACGAAGCCCTAAAACAAGAAGGCGCGGATTCTGTAATCGCTCCAGGTGATCAGCGACCAGTTTACTATTACCACGGGCCATGAATCGTTCGATCTTGCTCATTTCTTTTCCAGCTCGCGTATTCTTTTTCGAATCATGAAGTGTAGTGCTGAGCTTCGTTCTTTTGCTACTTCTTTTTTGAGGAATGGCAGTGCGCGTTTGTCGCCGAGGGCGGCGAGTGTCATTGCGATTTTCTGGGCGGCCGGGTGATGTAGTCCTTCGCCCCAGTCGTTTTTTGCGTCGCGAGAAACAAGCACGGCGTGCAGTCGTTCAGCGAACGGCTTGACGTCCTGAGCCATGCCCATGTCTTCCACCATGTATTTCAAAATCAAACCGGCGGAATAAACGCTGTTGCGGTCGTTCGAGATTTCGATTAGTTTCACCAAGTGTGGAACTGCTGGCGCGCCTGCGTTTAGAATTACGCGGTCAATCTCTTCATCAGTACCGGTCGTATGCTGGCCTACTTCTGCAACTATCTTGTCCAAAACTGGAGCGACTTTTTCCGGAGGCATTCCAGCAAGGCGTTGGGCGGCCATTTGCGTCACGCTCTCGTTGTAATGACCCAAAGCGAGAGCGATGTGGTGAACGTTTTTCATTTTCGGCAAGTGATCCCATAGCAAGTGGTGATTGCCGTGCCGCATGAATCGCTCGATCTTGCTCATTTTGCAGACGCTTCCAGTTCGTTTAGTAGTTTTTGGGTTCGTGTTTTTTCTTTTCGCGTCATTTTTGTTTTCAAGAGTCCTTCTGCCAGCGCGCGTCTTGCTTCTTTTGTGTTTGCATGTTTTCGA
>DASYRB010000022.1:0-59808 GCA_036004805.1 Candidatus Norongarragalinales archaeon | reverse complement strand
GAATGTTCGTCAAGCGTCCGCAGTTGGGACAGATCGCGTCGAACGGGATGTGTGCTTCGGTCTTGGTTGCTTGGAATTGTGCCGATATTTTGCCGACTTTCTCGATGTTCTTGAAAACGAGCTCGATGTATGGGTCGAATTTTCCATCGCGGTAGAGCTGGTCGTTGCTGTAGAGCTCTGGAAAGAGTCCGAGGTCTTGCAAGCCGCGCATCCAGATTTCGGTGAAGTGTTCTGCCCATGAAGAACAGCAGCCGAACGGATCCGGCACGCGTATGAGTGGCATGCCGCTGTATTTCGCGAAGTCGGGGAATTCTTCGCGAGGATGCCAAACGCCATCCAGATCCATCAGTTTCAGGGGGATTTCTTTGCCGAAAGGGTCGCGGTCGTCCGTGGTGTGCACGAATCGCGCCTTGTAACCCTTCTCCAGCACAGCTTTGTACGGGAAGTATGCACGGATGACGTCGTTGAGGTTGCCGATGTGTTTGCCGCCGCTGGGCGTTTGTCCGCAGCGTATCGTGGCTCGCGCTCGCTTTTCCTTCATCGAACGCACGATAATCTCTTCAGCCAGCTGGTCTGCCCAATGAGTCATTATTGGAAGGGTTTTTGTGGAGGTAGCTCTTATTCCCTATTCTGATGAGCAAGCTCGAGCGATTCATGCGCTCTGCAGATCACAACGTGCTGCGTTCGCATCTTCAAAAAATGAAGGACCCGGAGAAAATCATTCTCGCAATCAAACATCCGTACCCAGAGATTCGAATAGAAGCGCTTGAACTCTTCGCGAGATCGGACCGACTTAGCCCTGAGATTATTAGAAAGCACGTTCCTCTGATAATTCAATACGGACTATACCGCAAGGACGCTGAAAACTACAGCGAGCGCCATTTGCAAGAACTCACCCTAGACAATTTAGGACGTTTACTGGGCCGAACGGGCGTCTCGCCAAGCGTAGAGGAAATGGTTACTGTTTCGCTCGGCTTGAACCATTCAAGCTGGAAAGTTCGTGAACGATCCGCGCTTGCACTGCTAGTAATGAAGGACCCGCGAGCGATTGCAAATCTCGAACAAGCATTGAAGAAAGAAAGACAGCGCGATATCGAGTCGCCGGGGTATGGAGAAGTACCGTCGATGATGACTAGAGGGATGATGCGCAGCGCTATAGACTTTTTGAATAAAGTCAAACTCAAACGTGGAGAACACGCGCATTAACCAATCGAAGCGCGCTGCTTCAACGCTAACTTTTTCGCGTTTTCCACGTCGTGAGGCCACTCCGTTCCACGCGACAGCACGCGCACGCGTTTGTTTTTCGCTCTGAACGCGTTCATTGCGAGTTGTTCGACTTTGCGAGTGTTGAATGGCTTGCAGCTGAAAATGTCAATCTGTGCAAGTCTGCGCGATGGAAAAGTGTGGACGCTGATGTGGCTTTCCGCAATAAGGACGAATCCGCTCACTCCATAGTCTTTGTCGCTCTTGAAGTGCTGCACGATGACTTTCGAGATTTTCTGCATTTTCAACGCGTCTGGAAGTTCTGCGAGAAACCTTCGCACGGTTTTCTCGTCGTCGAGCTTCGTGTGAGACGCGTTGAACAAGTCCAGGACGAGGTGTTGTCCTTCGATTTCCTGCACGGTTTGCTTCTTCGCCCAGAGGGAGACTGCGTGGTATCCGAGGTCGAACGAGAGGATGGTGAAGAAGTATTCCCAAACGCCAGTGTAGAGAGACGCTGCGAATGCTGTGATTTCAAGAGTCAAGCGCCACTCGAGAAAAGTGCGCAAGAGTTTTGGCAGTTTTTCCTTATTTCTATCTGAATAATCGTTTGCGAGCTCGTCGAAAACGCTAGCGGCAATCAGTAAAGCGAATATTGCGACATTGACCTGTGGAAAACCAGCGATCGCGAGAAGCGTAAACATCGCAGCGACCGCGAGCTGGTGTGCCGGCGCATCGATCTTTCCAATCAGCAAGAGGGAAACCGCGACTGCGATCGATACGGTGGCGAACGGTTCGCCTTGCAGCGCGACTATCGCTCCGAGGAGACCGTAAGCGATGCCGACGAGCTTATCTTTCTTGATCTTGATGCCTTCATCGACTATCGCGTCAGTGAGCTTCGCCCCTGCTCCTGAAAGGAGCGACAAAACGTAGGTGGCGATTACTGGAATCATTTCTTGAGGCGCTCGAGGACCGCGGCCCATGCTAGCGCGAACGAAACGAAGGGATCGCCTCGGACGGTTGCGAGTTTCGCGTTTTCCTTCGCTTTACCCCAACTCTTGCCTTCCTCGAGAGAAGCACTGCTCACGGTGCCATCCCATTCCGGCGAGCTAGTAAAGTTTACTGCCGCATCGATGCCATTGCGAAGCACCGTACTGGCGAGTGTGTAGTGTTTGGGAATTCCGCCACCAATGATTATCGCGCCTACGCGTTTCGCAGCGTTGATGTCTGCCTTCATCGGGATCATGTCGCCAATCGCGTCGACGGTGATTCGCGGGTTGTCTTGTTTGAAGAAAGCGAGCTGCAATCCCAGCATCGAGTCGTGAAAGCCTGGCGAGTAGATCGGGATTTTTTTGCGGAACGCTTGATGCAAAATAGATTTTTCGTCTTTCACGCGCGCGCCGAGCTCCCAGAAGAGTTCGCGTATTGTGATGGAGTCGCGTTTCGCAAAGATTTCTTTGAACGCGGCTTGGCAGAAGTCTTCGAAACTCGCGAACGCCTTGATCGGGACGAGCGCGTTGCCCATTCTGCCGAATCCTTGCCTGTGGAGTTCTTCATCGCCGCCTGCTGGGTGGAAGTCTCCTTGGATGTGTTGCAGGCCGAGTGATTCGATGACGTCGTGTACGGCGCTGGCGCCATTAGTGATGATCATGTCGACGTGTCCTTCGCGTATCGCGTCCGTAAACACTTCACGAAAACCTGCGGCGACGAGTGGTCCTTCCCAGGAGAGTATTTTGTAATACTCGTTCTTGGGTTCGAGGATCTCGTGCATGATTTCTACTGCGTGAGCGAGTTTGCCGCCGCCAAGGACTCCCGTGCCTGCGAATTGTTCGACTAACGCATTGCAGGAGGTGTCGTGGCCGATTTTGATTTGTTTAATATTTTTCATTGGATGGATTCACCACAAGCTGGTTTTTCATGAATTTTTTCGAAAGGGAGTCTTGCAACTAGTTAAGAAGTAGAAAAGTTATCGGCGTGGTCCGTTGCGCGAGCTGCAAGACATTGTTGTAATTCTTTGGGGCGAGGGGGTCTTTTAATCCTCTGGGCTAGAGTTGAAATTGATGAGTGTTGAGAAGCCGCGTTTGGTGGGTGTTTTTGCGTTGTCTCCTGAAGAGACGATGCGCGAGTTCAGGCGCGTTTCTGGTTTGTTGTCTTCTCTGCCCAAGGGTACGCGTATAGGTTTTGCAGTGTCTCGCAGCGAGTTCGAACGGCTGGTTTCGAACAAGGACGCGACCGTGGGTCTTGACTTGGTGAAGGCGCTTGCGTTGAACGCTCACGCGAAAGGACTGGAGGTAGTGCCGCTTGATTCTGAAAAGCGTAGCGTGGCGGTCGAGCGCGCCACTGGTGCTTTGAGGGGCTTGCAGGAAGTGCAAAGCATGCATCTGCCGGCTCCCTTGAGCGAGCTCTACGAAGCGGCGGTGAAGAAAGCTTACGGTCACGTTCACGCTTGGAGTCGTTTTAACGGAATGCTGATGGCGAAGAAAATGATCAACCAAGACTTGCCTGTAACAGTGATGAGTGACGTTCACGTAAAAATTCTAGAGCCGGCGTTGAAGAATCATTTCGTGATCGACAAGAGCCCCGAGGGCAGAAAATGGATGCTGGGAGTGCCCGAACACCTCGTCGCGTTTACAAATCATTTCGACGAGCACATGGTGAAGAGCTTGCGGCGAAAACTTGAAAGAAAAAGCGCTAGGGCTGAATCCATTCGATCTCGTAATACTTGAAAACAGCGCCCGGCAGCTCGATGCGCTTGACGCGGTAGTGCGTAACGCTGGTTTCCCTGTCACAAATGCTCAGGATCAGGTCTAGGCCGAGTGATTGTGCTTGTTCGATCGCGGCCGCGAGTTCTGCACCGCCAATCTCTTCCTCTTCACTGAGGGCGAGCATTGCGAACTTCGGCTTATCGTTCTTCGGGTTTTCTGCGCGGTCGCCTTCGCGGTGGAATAACAGGAAGTCTAGTTCGGCCTTGTCGCTCGCTTTCTTTTGTCCCGGAATTGCGAGGATGAATGTTTTCTTTACGCTGTGCGCAACACGAATCGCACGCGCCCACTCACTAATGAGCAGCCTTTCTTCGCGTGGAAAGACGTGAATCACGTGTTTGCTGTGTGCCCAGTCGTCAGTTTCTCCTCCGGGTTTCGCGCCTGGGAAATACAGGCGGAAGTGCGTGCCGAACTTGAATCCGGTTTTTGGCACGTAGCCGCGCATTCGCCAGTCTTCGTAGACCGCGTAGAGCGACGTGAAGTCTTTGCGTCGCTTTCGCGCTTCCTTCTCGATGGCAGCGATGGGCGTGCTTGTTTTCATGCCGCCGTGTTTGGCGAGGAAGATGGTTTCGTACGCGTCGAGTTTCGTGAACCTGCCGTGCTTTTTGGCTTTGTAAGTGCCGTATTGTCCGAACCACTCTTCGTCGTACAATGCGCGTCCTTGTTGTTCGTCGTCGATCACGCTGAACAGGTCGTCCGTGAACCATAACGCGTGTGCTTTGACGCGCGGCGCTTCGTAGGCGTGTGATGGATATTTCACGAGTGGGCTGGCGCCGTAATTGCCACTCGCTTCCGTGATGGAGCGTGCGATGAGTCCGCGGTCGCGCCAGTCTTTGTAGCAGAAATAGCGAGCGAGGAATTTCTTGGCGCGGGCGAATCCTTGCGCGACTTGGTTGAACGAGAGCGTCTTGTTTTTGGTCTCGCAGGTAGCGTTGCGTACGTCGATGAGGTAGAGCGCTTCTTCCGGCGCGAGCCGCATGAGGACTTTTTTGGCTTGCGGAAAATTGCCGAAGAATCCTCTGTCGAGTGCTTGGATGTCGACGATGTCGCGCACGAAGAACGTGCCGTTGTCGAGTTCTAGCTTGGACGCCATTTTTTGTTGTGAAATAAGTTTGGTTTGTTGATGGTCTTAAAAGCATGGAAAGAGTTCGTGTAGCTCGTGGAAGTGTTGAATTTGAAGTCGAGGGGTCAGGTGGGTTTGGAGTACGCGGGCGTGCTCGTGCTAGTGTTGGTCGTGCTTGCGCCCGTGTTGTTTTTCGCGTTGCAGCAGATGCAGTCGCAGGCGGCTTCGCAACAGGCGCTCGTAGCGTTGACGCAGATGGCTTCCGCTGCGGATTCCGTGGCGGTCGCGGGCGAGGGCAGCGTGACGTCGTTGCGCGTGTTCTTTCCTGATTTTATCGTGAACTCGAGCGCTACTCACATTCAGGGTAGAGAGTTCGCGATGGGCTTGTCCTTGCCGACGGGTAACACTGAGGTTTACGCGACGAGCAAGGTGAACGTTTCGGGAGTGATGCCTTTGACGCCTGGTGCGCATTCTTTCAATTTTTCGATGAACAGTTCGGGCGCGGTTACGGTTGCGCAGACGTGATTTGAGATGCGTGGGCAGTTGAGTTACGAGTTCGTCGCGGTTTGGGGAGTGATGATTATTTTCTTTTCCGGATTGATTGTTTATGCGAACAACTTGCAGGCGGGCTTGGGTAACGAGAATGGCGGCGCGCAGGCGGGAGCGTTGGCCGGGGTTGTTGCTGAGGCGATTAGTGCGGGTTCTTGTTGTGAGGGCGCGAGGAGTGTTTTTACGCTGCCAGCTACGCTTTCCTCGGTCGGTAATTATTCGTTGTTCGTGATTAATGGCAGCGTGAAGGTGAACTGGACGGGTGGTGACGCGTTGGCTGTTTATACCGCTCCGCGCGTGGTGAATGGTTCGGGCGCGAACGTGACTTTTGCGCTTTCTCCCGGTTTTCGTTATGAGGTGTTGAATCAGAACCGTACCGTGGTGGTGAGGAGAGCATGAGCAGGGGTCAGGTCGCTTCGTTGGACGTGTTGGCGGCGGGCATTGTTTTTCTGGTGGTTGTTGCGAGTTTTCAGAGCGCGTTAGAGGGCGCGAGGTCTTCGAGTGATTTCGACAAGGCTTTCCTGGCGGCGCAGCGGGCTTCTTTCTTGTTGTTGTCGCAGGATGGCGCGCCTTTGAATTGGAGCGCGTCCAACGTTCAACAGTTAGGCATTGCGGGTCCTCCGCGAGTGGTTCAGGAGTCGTTGTTGTTGCGTTTGTTGAACACGTCGAACGAGTCGGTGGCGCGTTTGTTGGGCGCGAGGGATTTCAATCTTCATTTCGAGATGCGTTATCTCAACGGCACCATGGCGGTCGCTGGCAATGGCACGAACGCTTCGCTCGGCCCTTCCGCGGCTGGCAATGCTTCGGTACGCGCGGTTTGGAGAGAGCTGGTTTTGTACAAAAACAATAGGACGAGCATGTTGGTGGAGGTTTGGAAATGAGTCGTGGTTTTGTTTTCACTACTGACGCGCTGGTTTCGGTGCTGGTGGCGACCGCGGCGCTGGCCGTGATTTCGCAAGTGCAGCTGCCGGTCGATAACTCGTTGGCGCTGCGTGGCGTTGCTGAGGGCGAGTTGAACGTGGCGGATCAGGAGGGATTGCTGCGTGGCTTGCTTGTCGCTAACGCGAGCGCTGCGAACTCGACTTTTTCCGCGTTCCTTTTCGCGACGCTGCCGAACGGCACTGCTGGCAATTTTTCGCTTTCGGTCTATAGCTGGAGCAAGAACAGCCAGACGCACTCGCTCGTGTTCACGGCGGGCAACTCGACGCGCGCGAACGTTGGTGGCACGGGCTCGAAGGCGAGGGCGCGTCGTTTTTTTGCTGATCCGGGCGGTAATCGTTTTGGCGTGATTGACTTGGAGGTTTGGCGTCCATGAAGCGCAGAGGCGTTTTTTTCACTCTTGCGGCTTTGCTGTTGTTCAGCATCTTGTTGAGCTGGTGGGCGGTCGCGGCTTCTTCAATGTCTCGCGAGGACGCGTTGGAACGACTCGCTACGGGTCGCAAGTTGAATTATGCTTGGTGGGACGTCGCGGAAGACGTGCAGCGTTTTGCGAACGTGACGCTTCTGCAGTACAATAATACGCTCGAGATTCAGGACCACTTGCCGGCAGTGATTGACGTGCAGGACTTCCTGAAGGCTTATTCGCGTTTTGTCGGCAACCGCACGGCGCGAGAGCTGAACGTTTCTTGGCTCGACGCGGCGGACAGGCCGATCAATCTCGAAGACGTCATCTCGAAAATATTGATACAGTCGGTGGGTTTCAATTACACGTGGACCGATTGGGGCAAGCGCTCGTTGATCATTTCTTGCCCAGCCGCGAACTGTACGGCTTTGACGCAGCTCGACTTGAGTTACAACCTGACGAACTTTACGTTCGACTATCCGCCCGACTTGGCGCATCAGAATGATTACGACTGGTCGCCTGACGCGATGAAGAACCAGTGCCCCGGCTCTACCTGCATCAACTTCACGCTTTACGTTAGAGACGGCAACAATTCCGTTTACTCTTGCCCGGGCCCGATCTGCAGCTATACGCAGTTTCCTTACGACAAGAAGTCGAAAATCGAGATCAAGGGCAGCCCTTGCTGGATAAAGATCATTCTCGGCGACAACACTGGACAGGCGCGCGACATCGTGACGATAAGGCAAAAACAGCCCGGAGGCGGCGGTGACGACGATGAAGAGTCGGACTGCACCGCAGACATGGATGCCGGAACGAAAATGACGTTCAACCAGTCAGTGACCACTAATTTCTTGATGAAGCTCGACATGCTCGACTTGTTCCAGAACGCGAGCAGGCGCGACTTCGTACCGCCCTCTTGAAGGACTATTAAAAACCGCGAGAGAGTTACTGACCTCGCATAATGAGCGAAAAACTCGAGACCGTCATCGACAAGCTAATGGAGCTAGTGGAAAAAGAAGGAAGCGTGAGCACGACGCGCGCCGGCAAAGCCCTCGGCCTTCTACCGTCGCAAGTGGAACGCATGGCCGCACTCATGGAACAGTCGGGACTCGTCACTCTACAGTTCGGAATCACCGGACCCGTCATTTCGAAAGTGCGACAGCCGCAGAAAGCCAGCAAGACGCGCTCGCCACGCGAAGCGAAACAAGACCTCATGGAGCGAGCGAAAAGCATCGAGCGCGACATTCTTGGCGGCATCGACGTGCTGCGTTTCACCGAGGACGAAATAACGATGAAGCTGAAGCACGCGGAACGCAATCTCGAAAAACTGCGCGAAGGCGACATGACACAGGAACAGTTCCAAGTGTTCAAGCACGAGTTGTTCTTCATCGAACAACAAATGCGCCAATTCAAAGCCGAACGCAAAAAACTCGAAGACAAAGAATCCGCATTCGTCTCGAGAATACAGCGAGTAAGGGACTCGCTCGACCACGTCAAGCCACAAAACAACACGCAGCCATCGATATTCCAACACCTCAACGGCTTCTTCTCCCGCAAAACCACCTCGAGGAAACAAGACAAGAAATGAAGATCCTAGCCCAGTACGAGGTAGAGAGCGACGAGGTGCCCGCTGACGTCGAGATCGCGCAGAAGGACGGCGAATACATCAACACTTACGAGCTGCGCCACGTCGAGCTCGAAAAACCAACCAGCTCCGTGCTCGACTTATTGAAAGAAAAAATCATCGAAGACGTCGACATAAGACTCTCGGAAATCCTCGAGCCGCGCGAAGCCGAGAACGTCCGCAGCAAACTCGTAGACAAAGCGAAACAAATCATCAAACGCGAACTGCCCGGGCTCAGCGAGAATTACGAAAAAATACTCGTCGGAAGACTCGCGCAAGACATGCTCGGACTCGGCGAAATCGAGCTATTGCTCGCAGACGCGAACCTCGAGGAAGTCGTGGTGAACGGCGCAAGCGGACCCGTTTACGTGTATCACAAGAAGTTCGGCTGGCTCAAGACTAACGTCCGCATTCCTTCCGAAGACCAGATTCACAACTACGCGAGCACGATCGGACGCAAGGTCGGCAAGCAGATCACGAACCTCACGCCACTCATGGACGCGCGACTGTTGAGCGGCAACCGCGTCAACGCCACGCTCTTCCCCATTTCATTCAAAGGCAACGGCATCACGATAAGAAAATTCCGCGAGACTCCCTGGACGATTGTTAACTTTATTGATCCGCAAGTGCGCTCGCTTTCTCCCGAGGTCGCTGCGCTGATTTGGCAAGCAGTGCAGTACGAGCTGAACGTGCTCGTGGGTGGCGGCACTGCGAGCGGAAAAACGAGCTTCCTCAACAGCATTCTTGCCTTCACGCCGACGAACCAGCGCGTGATCAGCATCGAAGACACGCGCGAGCTGGTGTTGCCGGACTTTTTGCACTGGACGCCACTCGTGACGAGGGAAGCGAATCCTGAAGGCAAGGGCGAAGTATCCATGCTTGACCTCATGGTGAACAGCTTGCGCATGAGGCCGGACCGCATCGTGCTTGGAGAAATTCGCAGGGCGCGCGAAGCGGAAGTACTTTTCGAAGCGATGCACACCGGACACAGCGTCTACAGCACCGTGCACGCCGATACGGCGCAGCAGGTCAAGTCGCGATTGACGAATCCTCCCATCGACCTGCCCGAGCCCGAAATAAGCGCCGTGCACCTGGTGCTCGTGATGTATAGACAGCGACGCACGGGCTTGAGGAGATTGTTCGAGGTGAGCGAGTTTTCCGAGAGCGAGGGAGGACGCGTGCCGCTCAATTCTTTGTACCAATACAATCCGCGCAGCGACATCACGGAAAAAGTTGGCGAGAGCGTGAGGCTGTTTTCGGAACTCAACCTTCACACGGGATTCACGAACAAGGAAATAATCAAGGACCTGAACGACAAGCAGGCCGTGCTGGAATGGATGCAGAAACAACAAGTCACGAACGTTAACGACGTCGGAAAAATCGTCGCGTCTTACTATCGCGATCCGGAAGACGTCGTCGCGATGTCCCTGAAAAACAAGAAAGCGGACGAGCTCTTGGGACGCTAAAGAGGCTAATACAAAATGCCTACTCAAGTGACGAACGTCGTTATACCGTTCGCGATACTGCCACCGCAGGTGTTGTTGCGCATGGCGAAACGCGCCAGCTGGCTCGGTTCACGCGTCAACGCCTTCGCGCCCGGACTCAAGGATTCACTGCGCCAGAGCCACACGCCCATCGATTCGCGCACTTATTCCGCCGCAGCGTTCATCAACTCGGTCACCATCGCGGCAGTGCTCGCGCTCTTGCTTTCGATAGTGAGTATTCTCGCGCGCGTCAATCTGGACGTGCTCATCGCGACGCTGCCAGCCGTCGGTTTCATGGCTACTTTCGCTACCGCGATGGCTTATCCGCAAATAGTCGCGCGTCGTAGAGCGCGGGAGATCGAAAAAGACCTCATCCCTGCAGTGCGGCAGCTCGTGATCGAGTTGCGCAGTGGCGTCGCGTTGTTCCAAGCAATGGTGAGCATCAGTGACGATTACGGCGCGGTGAGCGAAGAGTTCCGTAACGTCGTGAAGCGCATTCATGGCGGCGTGAGCGATCTCGACGCGATCGCGGAAGCGAGCAGTCAAGCCGCTTCTCCCGAGCTAAGGAAAGTTTTGTGGCAGATCAGTAACGCGTTGAAGATCGGCACCGACGTCGCGACCGCGCTCGAGAACTTGTTGGACGAGCTCGCGGCGAACCGCATCAACGCGATTCGCGCGTACGGTCAAGAACTGGGGCCGTTCGCGATGATTTACATGCTTACTGCGGTCATCATGCCCAGCATGGGCATCACGATGCTCATCATTCTCTTGTCTTTTCTTGACGTGCCGTTGCCGCCTATAGTGCTGGGCGCGATTCTTGCGGGCCTCGTGATTTTCCAGTTGTTCTTTCTCAACTTCATATCTAGCAGGAGGCCGGCGGTCTAGCAATGCCCTTCTTCGCCGTTTTCGCAAGCTTCATGCCTTCGTCTTACGTCGCGCACGTCACGAAAATAATGAAGCAGGGCGGCATCGAAGACATCACGCCGAAGAGCTTCATCGGCGCCAGCGTGTTGTTGTCATTCATACTCGGACTCGTCACGATCTTCGCCGTCAGAGCGTTGCTGCCTTCGCTGGAGTTCGCTTGGCTCTTGACCGCAGGACTCGTGGCCGCGTTGTTGGTCATCGCGATTACTGAGGGATACTTGCTTACGCGTGCGGAACAGCGCGCGAGAAAGATCGAGGACTATCTCGCCGACGCGCTGCAATTGATAGCGAGTAATATTCGCGCGGGCATGACGCTCGAGAACGCGATCTGGACGAGCGCGCGTCCCGAGTTCGGGCCGTTGAGTGACGAGATCAAGAAAGTCAGTGCCGACACGCTGGGCGGAAAACCGGTGCGCGAAGCACTACTCGCCATGGTTGATAGAGTGCGCTCGCCAGTGGTCGGCAGGGCGGTGAAGCTCGTTGTCGAGGGCATTCGTCTGGGAGGACAGATGGCGCCGTTGCTTGACGCGACCGCGCGCGACGTGCAGGTGGAAAGAATGTTGAAGAAAGAGATCGTGGCCAGCACTACGACGTACGCGATTTTCATTGTTTTCAGCGCGGTCATCATTGCGCCGATATTGTTCGGCATTTCAGTTTTTTACGCGGAAGTGAACGAGGCGATCTCGAAGCGGACGCAGGGCGGTCCGGACCTTTCGAGTTCGGGAGTTGGTGGCGCGGGCGTGGGCGTGCCGGTTTCCGGCTTCAAGAGGAGCAGCGGCGGCAACCAGGTTTCTGCGTCGTTGCTGCAGAACTTTGCGCTCGCGTCGGTCGCGTTGACGGCTGCGGTGAGCGCGTTGATAATTTCCGCGATTCGCAACGGCAAAGCGCTCTTGGGTGTTACGACTGCGCCGTTATTTGCTGGAATCGCGGTGGCTATTTTCTTCGTCACGCTGGGCTTGGTGAGGGGCGCGTTCGCGGGGCTCACTGGCGGCGCGGGCATTTAGAGAAGAAGCAATCGCGAGGGGGGTTTTTTTGTCCACAGGGTTTAAAAGCCGTCCCGCGTTGTTTTGTCAATCATGAGAGCACAAAGTGCGCTTGAATACCTAGTCACGTACGGCTGGGCTATACTAGCTATAGTCATCATTGCCGGAGTGCTTTGGTTCTTCGGCGTCTTCACGCCTTGCACGAAGGGCGCGGTCGGATTCACGGGCGTCGCGGTAAGCGAGTTCGCCTTGAGAGCGACCGGCAGCGTGGACTACCAGTTGCAAAACCAGGCCGGAAGCGGAATAATCAACGTCACCGGCGTGGGAATTCGCGGCACTGCTTGCAGCGTGACGCCATTCACGTTGTCCAGCGGCGGAAAGTCCTCGACCCTGACGTGCGCCAGCGCGATACCGACCGGATCAGTAGGAGACTGCGCGACGAACATCAACATGACCGTCTCTTACACGGACACCGTTAGCGGAATCACGCACAGCAGCGGCGGAAGACTCACCGGCAAGCTCGAATAAAAAAACCGGAAAAGCAAAGCCCCACTATCTCCCCCCAACTTTTCTTTTCAACAACGAACCAAGCCCCACTGCAACCCGCCCCGCGTGACCGATGGTTTTTAAATTCAACCAGCGAATGCTAAATTGCAACCATGAAGATGAGAGGACAGAGCGCGCTCGAATACTTGACCACTTACGGCTGGGCCATCCTAGCCATCGTGATCATTGCGGGCGTGTTGTGGTTCTTCGGCGTCTTCACGCCTTGCACGAAGGGCGCTGTTGGTTTCACAGGAGTAGCTGTTTCTGAGTTCGCGTTGCGCGCCAACGGCGACGTCGATTACCAATTGCAAAACCAAGCCGGCGCGTCCATAATCAACGTCACGGGCGTCGGTATCAAGGGAACTTCTTGCGTCGTCACGCCGTTCGCGCTTTCGAGCGGGGCGAAAAGCACCACGCTGACGTGCACGAACCCTCTTCCAGCAGGCAGCGTTGGCGACTGTTCGACCAACATCAATATGACGATCTCCTACACGGACACCGCCAGCAGCATTGCCCACACGAGCGGCGGCAGGCTGACCGGCAAGCTCGAATAAAAAACACCGTCGACCCTATTTTTCGCGGATGATGAGCCGTATGAGTACCAACCAGCCTAAACCGCTGGGATGAGGACAGATGGGCGGCCTGACAACTTTTTCTCTTTCTTTTTGTTCTCTACTTCTTTCTAACCGCGAAAAAATAGTACGCCAAGCCAGCCGCCGCAATCACGATCGTGTAAAGCCAGAACTGTAACGGAATAAACACTGACAACAGCAAGCAGCCCGCAGCGCCGGCGATCGAAAACATTGGCGAAAACTGTCGCTCGCCTTTCTTCAACTTCGCGGCCGCAAGATAATTCGTGAACGCGTAATACAGCAAGATGGTCAAGCTCGTGAACAACGCTAGACCCGCGAGACTCTGCGTCAAGACCAACGCACCAGCAACAACTCCCGCAATTATCACCGCGACGTGAGGACTGCCATAACCGCGGTGCACTTCTCCAAGCTTTTGCGGCAAGTCTTTGTTGCGGCCCATTGCGAACAACACGCGCGAAACGGCAAGCAAATCTCCAAGACAAACACTCGCAGTCGCTACCACTCCACCAACAACCAGTGCAACTGCAAGTCCTGGAACATTAAGCATCGAAGCTGCGAACGCGAGAGGAGCGCTGCTCTGCGATAATGCAAACGCGCCAACAATTCCGATCGCTACTGCGGAAACAACTAGGTAAGTGAGTGTTGCTATCGCGAGTGAGACGAATGATGCTTTCGGAATGTTCTCCCGTGGCTTCTCAATTTCTTCGCCAAGTGTCGCGACTCTTGCGAATCCGGTGAACGCGAAAAACACCAGCGCCGCTGCCTGCATTATTCCGCCAAAACCGCCCGGCGCGAAAGGCGAAAAGTTTCCGGTCTTCAAGGCACTCAAACCAAAAAGGACTAGCAAAAGCAACGCGCCCATTTTGACGAGCACCATCGAGTTCGTCGCCGCGACCGAAGTCTTGATGCCGCGGTAATTCAAGAAAGTAAAAATTCCTACTACAAGCAACGCGGTAGCGACCGCAGGGATTGAAGGAACCAAAATGGCTAGATACGCGCCGAGCGCTAGCGCGACAGTCGCCGCCTCAAGAGCCTTGCTGGAAGTGAAAACAATTCCAGTCAAAAAACCCGCAAGGGGTCCAACGCGTTCGTGCGCGTACTCATAACTCGCGCCACTCAAAGGAATCGCGCGAGCAAGCTGCGTCACGCTCAACGCAGTGAACAACGCGAAAACGCCAGCAATCAAGAACGAAAGAATTACTGCAGGGCCGGCAAGACCAGCGCCAATGCCTGAAAGGACGTAGATGCCGCCGCCGACCATCGCGCCCAAACCCATTCCGATAGCATCAACCAGACCCACGACGCGCTTGAGCTTCGCCATCACTCTAGACTTTCACTAAGACGTTGCCGCCCTCGATCTTGACGTCGAAACTAGTTTCAGGCTGCTTAGCGGGACCCCTGATTACCGCGCCGCTTGTTGCGTCGAATTGCGAGCCGTGACAATGGCACCTCAAGACTTTGCCTTCGAGGGAGCCTTCGCTCAAGCTGCAGCTCAGGTGCGTGCACGTGTCACCGAGCGCGTAGATCTTGCCGCCAACGTTCGCCAAAACGATGGGCTTGCCGCCAACCGTGACCTTCTTCAAACCGCCCATTTTGACGTCGGTCGCGCTGCAAGCTTTTTGAAAGTCAGCCATTGAATCAAAACCACCATGGAAAATTGAAGTTGAGAGAAGTTGGTGGGTCTTATTCTCCGCAGACGACGTACGCGGTTACAGGTCCTTCGCCGCTTGTATAGTCAAAACCCATGGGATTCTCACCTGTTTTCTTGCACTCGTGCGAGCTATTTAAATGGAGTCAGCCCATAAATTTTGTCGTTCTATTTTCCATCAACCATTAGTTCGCAGCAGGTGTTATTGACAGGAATGGATTCGCAAAAAGTCTGGGAAGCAATCGTGGTCGGCAGCGGACCCTCGGGCAGCATCGCCTCGATGTACCTCGCGAAAGCCCTCGGCAAGCAAAACGTTCTCTTACTCGACAAGGCCAAGTTTCCGCGCGACAAGATCTGCGGAGACGCCCAAGGCAGAAAAGCTGCGGCCATCCTCAAGGAACTAGGCATTTACGAAGGCTACACAGAACTGCCGGGACAAAAGATCTACGGCATCACTCTTTCGTCACCGAACGGCACCATGGTAAGCGTGGACGTTACGGACAGAAGCAACCCCGCGCCGGGATACACGCACCGCAGACAAGTCTTCGACAACTATCTGCACGCGAACGCCGAGAAAGCCACGACATTCAAACTATTCACAGTCACGGAACCGCTCATTGAGAACGGCGTCGTTAAGGGCGTCAAGGGCAAGAACGAGCAAGGACAAGAAGAAGCACTACACGCAAAGATCGTGCTCGCTTGCGACGGCGCCAACTCGACGCTCTCGCAAAAGTTCGGTTTCAACACGAACCCGCCGGACCACTTCATCGTCGCCACGCGACAATACTGGAAAGGAGTCACGGGCTGCACGGACAGAATCGAAATTCACTTGGTCAAGCACTTGATTCCTGGCTACTTCTGGATCTTTCCAATGGGCAACGGCGAAGTCAACGTCGGACTCGGCATGATCACGGAAGACAAGAACAAGCTCAACATCAACCTGCGCGACGCGCAACTCAAAGAAATCGCCAACAATCCACTCTTCAAGGAACGCTTCAAGAACGCCACCGCGCTCGAAGACGTCAAAGGCTGGAGCCTGCCCGTCGCGTCGTACCACCGCAAGAACTATGCGAACGGCATCATTTTCCTCGGCGACGCCGCGTCACTCATCGATCCTCTCTCGGGAGAAGGAGTGGGCAACGCGATGATTTCCGGACGCATCGGCGCCAAAGTGGCGTTGGAAGCGTTGAAGGCGAATGATGCGAGCGAAAAGTTCTTGCAAAAATACGACCAAGAACTCTGGAGCATCCTCGGCGAAGAAGTCGCTACTGCTTACAAGCTGCAAATTCTAGGCAAGAAGTTTCCGTTCCTCATCGACAACGTGATGGGCAAAGCCGCAAAGGATGAAAAGTTCCGCAAGCGCTTCGAAAGCATGTTGCCATACACCGGCGGGCGCAAGGAAATCAGTGGCGACAGCTTCTTGCAAGAACTCGGCGCCAGCACCACGCAAATCGCCGAGATCAAGCAAGCCGGATTCTAGAACGTCTAGCAATAGCCGCGGTCGGCAATCCATTGCGCGACCGTCCTCGCTTCCGTATAGTTTTCAGTAATCATAGCGAGCTCTAGTTCTGAAACGTCATCATCAAGCGCATCCAGGTCTTTGTAAGCAGTGGTTACTTTGGCGCGTGTTTTGTTAGCGTTATCGAACCACTGCGGATACGCAGTAATGAATTCTGACTCTTTCTCTTGCGCGCGTTCATTGTCTCCGTACTTGAGATAGATCGCGATGTGGTTCGCCTCGTCGCTGGGGCAAAACAACAGTTTTCCATTCAGCAAGAAATAATGAATGCCGAGGATTTCGTGACCCACGTGCTTCGTCTCGTTGTGCGCGATGAAGTATTGCAACGCGCGAAAATCATCAATCACTGGCAAGTTTTCATCCAAATTCTCGCCTAGAAGAGAAACGTCCTGCAGCGTCAAGTTGCGCGAATCCAAAACATTCACCAAACGCGCGGCTTCCTTGAGCGCGATTGAATAATTCTTTACCATAACGTTCTGGTGCGGCACATAGGTTGCTTGTTGCGCACAGCCGACGAGAATGACGGCGATGGCGAGCATGATGGCGATGGCGAGCTTCATTTCCACTATAAAGACGGCTGACCATTGTTTTTATGATGCATTTCAAGGACTTCGACCTTCAGGTCTTCATCGGCGGACCGTTCGAAACCAACGGCTACCTATTGGCAGACAAGGAATCCAGCAGCGCGATCGTGATCGACTCGCCTCAAGAAACGGCCGAGGAAATGATGAGTGTCGCGCAAAACAATGGTTTGCGCATCAAAAAGGTAATCATTACTCACGCGCATCCTGACCACTTCGCCGACGCATCGATTCTTCAACAAGCGGGAGCGAGCGTGGTTGTCGGCGAGCTCGACGCCGAGGCGCTTCGACACCCTTGGGAACTTGCAGAACTGCAAGTCGCGCCGTTATTTCCTGACGAGCTAGTAAATGGCAAGTCTTTCCTGCAGCTCGGCCGCGCGAAGTTCAAAATTCTTCACCGTCCAGGACACACTCCAGGTAGCATTTGTTTGTTCGAGGAGAGCGCGAAAATGTTGTTCTCCGGCGACGTGTTGTTCCACCAAGGCATGGGACGCACCGATTTTGCCGGCGGCGATTATGACGCGATGATGAACTCGCTCACGATGCTCTCGAAACTACCTCCAGAAACCATGGTTCTGCCGGGACACGGCATCGAAACGACGATCGAGGAAGAGCTGTCTTGGCTCGAACAGTTATAACCACAAAAAACACGATTCTACAAATGTCCATCAAGAACATCTCGCCTGCAGAACTGCAACACGCACTCGACGCGAGAGAAGACCTGGTGTTGATTGACGTGCGCATGCCTATCGAGTGGAATAGTTTGCACATTCCTCAAGCCCGACACGTGCCGTTGATGCAGATCGCGAAAGTGATCGACGAAGTGCCAAAAACGAAGCGCGTCGTGACTATTTGCGCGCACGGCAACCGCTCGCAAGCGGCTTGTGGCATTCTTCACGCCGCCGGATTCGCGAATTGTGAGAACGTTGCGGGCGGAATGGCTGCTTTCGTGAAGTGGAAACACGAGGCGGGAAAAATTAGTCAGAAAGAATTTGAACAAGAACTCGAGCGCGTGGAGCGTCCGCGTTAGATTATTCGTCTTGATTTTTTGATCATTCCTAGGTTTTGTCTTACGCGTTGTGCTCCGCCGTGGAACATTATCGCGTTTTGGAATTGTCCGCCTTTCTGGTGTCCTTTGAGTTGTTTTCTTGATGGCCAGGTGTTGCCGAATGCTCTTTTGAATTCTGTTTCAAAGTTTCTCCATGTTCTGAAACGTGCCCATACGTCACCGTAGTTCACGAATCTTTGTGGTCTGTATTGTCTTGGCGGGCTTGCGGATGGCGCACGTCTTATGTGGGTGATTCTTATTTCGCTCATTGTGTTCTGCCGAATTTTTTGAGTCGTGAAGCGCGTACTTGTTCGGCTTCTTTGACGATTTCTAGGTATTTTTGTACTTCTTCTTTGCTGACTCCGATTCGCCAGGCGATGTCTTCGGCGTTGTAGGCGTGCAGGATTGCTAGTCTTTTGATTAGCTGGTAGCGTTCTGGACCGATTTTGCCCAGTCGTTCTGGAAGTATTGGTGTTGCGAATCTTGGGAAGATTTTCTTTTCGATCTCTGGATGTTGATCTGCAAATTTTTGCAACGCGATCCGTAGCCCGCCATGATGATGAGACGCGCTGATGAGGTCGCCGCGGTCTAGTGCTTTGAAGTCGCTTGTTACTGGTATGAAGCCGATTCTTTCAGTTATTTTTTTGAGTTCTCCCTCGAATACGGACCAGCGTCGCAGTGGCGAGGTTGGCCCTGCGCGTGGTCTTCTTCCAAACTCGTAAGCCATGATTTTTTTCAGTACTCTATTCCCCATCTCGCCAGGATGCCTTTCTGGAATGGGTGTTTGATCAATTTCATTTCCGTCACGAGGTCCGCTTTTTCTTGAATCGGCAGCGGTGCGCCACGTCCCGTAATCACGAGCTCTGTTTGCGGGTTGCGCGAATCAATCAGCGCAAGAACGCGTTTCAGATCTGCATCTCCGAAATTGACGGCGACGTTCAACTCGTCTAAAATAACTAGGTCGTAGTCTCCGCTCTTGACTGCTTTCTCGGCCATTTCGAGACCTTGGTTTACGAGTTTTTTGTTTTCGCGTGTGAAAAACTCGGAACCGACCTTGCGCTCATTCTCCTTTACTTTTTCAGCATAATCAGCAGACGGCCCGAACTGGTGGTACTCTACGTTACTGAACTTTTTGAAAGCGAGAAACTCTCCAGTGAAACCGCCGCCCTTTAGGAACTGAATTATTAGAACGCGTAGATCGTGTCCCGCTGCTCGAAGCGCGAGACCCATTGCCGCCGTTGTTTTGCCTTTGCCGTCGCCGGTGTAGACTTGGAAGAGCGCTTTTTCGAGGCGTTTGCGTTCTTTCATTTTAGTGGTAGGGCGCGAGTTTTGAAGCGAGTAGTTTGAGGTGGCTGGCTAGCTCTTTTCCGGTTCGGATCTCGATGCCTTTGGAGGCTCTGATGCCGCCGACTTCGTAGTCGCGTATTGTGAATGGGTGTTTCGTTTCGGAGAAGTGTTTTTTGATTTCCTCTTTAGCCTGCACGGCGGTGTGCCAGGGCGCGACTAGTAGTAGTGTTGTGATGTTTTCTTTCGTGCCGTGTGGGAAGCGTCTGGTAACTCCGAGATCGTCCAGTTTTCGGAAGAGCTTCTCAGCTGGGTGTTGTTCGCTTTTCACGAAAAAAGAGGCGTTCGTGGAGTTAAAAAGTTAGATGATGCGTTCGCCCGTATCCTTCTTCACTAAGTGAATGACGTTGACGGGGCACGCGTCGGCTGCTTGCTTGTTGAGCGTATAGTCTTTTTCTTCGATGTCCATCTTTTCCCATCCAGTAACAGGTTCGAGTGTTGATCCTACGACGTCGCTCTTGCCGTCTTCGTCACTCATTTTCCAAAAATCTGGATTGATTGAGGCGCATGCGGCGCAGCCGATGCAGTTGGGCCTGTCGTGTTCTATTCTGAAAGCCATTTTTAGTACAAATTCCTTTGAGGTTTTTAGAATCCTGAAGAGTGTCCGCAACCACAAGATGATTTCGCGTTCGGGTTGTTCATCACGAAGCCAGCGCCGCGCAGCGAGTCACGGTAGTCGATCACGGTGCCTTGGATGTGGGTTGCAGAGTCCTTTTCGAAGAAAATCTTTATTCCTTGAGTCTCGATCACTTCATCATTTGCGGTGGGGCTTTCTTCGAACTCCATTTGGTACGAAAAGCCGGCGCATCCACCGGGAACGAGTTGCAATCGAAGGCCGCTGTTCGGCTTGCCTTCCTTCTCCATTAATCGTTTCAAGTGTGAAGCAGCGTTTTCAGTGATTTCGACGAGCTTTCCGGTTTTGGCGGTGTCTTTGTGTTTGGCGATGAACTTGTTGACCGCGTCGATCATTGCGTCGATCTGTGCGTCTTTCATGCCGTGTCCTTTTGCGCCGCTTTCTAGGGTTTCGAATGGGGAGACGCTGCAGCCTACGCAGTGAAGGCCGAAGTCTTCCAGTGTGTCTACGAGTGCTGGATACTTTGCGACGACTTCGCCGATGGTGTTTTGGCGAGTGACGGTTGGAGCGTTGAGGTTTGAATTCATAGTATAAACATTGAGAATTGTCGTATTAAAACGGCTCGCAAAAGACCTTAAATTCGACAATCAACAAACAAATTGTTACTAGCTTATTTCACATATTTAGAGGTCCGTTTTTACCCTTTGGCTCCACCCATTCCGCCCACAGTTTTCGCCGGACGCGTCACGCGCGTAAAGCACGAGACGCACGACACTATCACGGTCAGTGTGCGTGCCGAGGACGGCCGCGAGTTCAAGTTCAAGCCGGGACAATGGTACAGCTTGTTCAGCACGCGCCCGGACGGCGCTTGGGACGAGGGAAGGCCCTACAGCATTTCCAGTTCGCCCACCACACCCGATCATCTTGATTTCACTATCAAGCTCAAGCCGGGCGGCGGCTTTACTCCGAAAGCGTTCAAGATGAAAGAGGGCGACAAGGTCGGCCTGAACGGTCCTTTCGGTTTGTTCGTTTTTGACCCGGAAAAGCACGCGCAGTGCGTGTTCGTAGCGGCTGGAGTGGGTGTGACGCCGATGATGAGCATGATTCGTTTCGCGACCGATCACAAGCTCGAGAACAAGATCACGCTGCTATACACCAACAAAACGAAGGGCGACATCATCTACCACCACGAGCTCGTCGACCTCGAAAAGCGCAATCCGCACTTCAAAATGGTATCGACGCTCACGCGCTGTCCTCCCGAGGAAGAATGGGGCGGCTGTCGTGGAAGGATTGACGCGCCGTTCCTGCACGAACACTTGGGCAGTTTCGAGGGCAAGTTTTTCTTTATTTGCGGCGGTACGGAGTTCGCGTTGGACATGAGCAAGTTCCTCAAGGGACTCGGCGTGCCAACGACTCACGTGAAGCACGAAGGATTCGGTTAATTAATCCGAAACGCGTTCTATTGCCTAACAGAACTTTTTCGAGGTGGGTTTTTTCGTGAAGATCGAACGTCCAGTCAAGCCACTAAAATACAAATCCCTCAACGGACTTTCCGAAAAACAGTTATCCGAACACCACGACGTCCTCTACACGGGCTACATCAAAAAGCTCTCCGAGATCGAGGACAAGCTCGAGAAAGTAGACCTCTCTACTGCGAACGGCACTTACAGCGACCTCCGCTCTCTGAAGAAGGAAGAGGTTTTTGCGACCAACGCCATCTATTTGCACGAAGGATATTTTGAGAACCTTACTGGACACCAGCAAGCGCCATCCGGACCCATTCTTGATTTGATCAAGCAAGACTTCGGCTCTTATGAAAAGTGGGAGGCGGAGTTCCGCGCGATGGGACTCGCTGCGCGCGGCTGGGTCGTTCTCGCGTTAAACTGGGACGACATGCGCCTGCACAACTATCTTTGCGACATGCACAGCGAGGGCGTTTGGGACTGCAGCACGCTGTTGATCCTGGACGTTTACGAGCACGCTTACTTCATGGATTACGGCACTGCGCGCAAGAAGTATATCGACTCGTTCATGCCCAGCATCAACTGGGACTACATCAACCAGAAAGTCAAGGCATTGAGAATGGTTGAAGCGCGACAAATGACGCACCACTAAAAAAATATTTTTGTAGATATCGGGGGAATTGGGAAAATGGTTAAGGTTGGAGACAAGGCGCCGGACTTTACGCTGAAAGCCAGCGACGGCAGGACTTACACTCTGTCCGAAATGCGCGGCAAAACAGTCGTTCTTTATTTCTATCCGAAAGACGACACGCCCGGATGCACGGTGCAAGCGTGCAACTTCCGTGATTCTTTGCGAAGCATCAGTCACAAGGCAGTCTTGCTCGGCATTTCGAGAGATGATGCGGCGAGCCACAAGCGATTCATTGCCAAGTACAACCTCAACTTTCCACTCTTGAGCGATCCCGATGCGAAGGTGCACAAGCTTTACGGCGCTTGGGGCGAAAAAAATCTTTACGGCAAGAAAGTGCAGGGCGTGATGCGCAACACTTACGTCATCAGCACCGACGGCAAAGTCAAAGCTGTTTTTGAGAAAGTGGTTCCCGAGAACAACGCGAGGGACGTGCTGAGCGCGACGCGTGAGACGCAACAGGTCGCTGCGAGAGCACGCTGAAAACCTCTATAAACCTCTGCTTCTTTCCCACTCCTTATGGCCAAAGCAAAAGCGAAAAAAGCTCCCGCAAAGAAGTCGGGCAAGTCGAAAAAACCGATGACCTGCGAGTACTGCTGAAAAAAAGCACAAAACTTCTTAGTACCAACTCCGAAAAAAAAATGTTTTCTTTAGGGAAACCCTCGAAAAATGAAGATATTCCTGCTGGCTTTGCTCTCGCTGTCGTTGCTTGCGAGCGCGCACGGCGCCGGCGGCACTACCATCCCGCCTGAAGAATTTCTAGGCCTTCCCGCGCCCACGTCGATAATTCAAGGCGCGGTTTTTCTGATAGCTCTCGCGTTGTTTTTCGCGTTATGGAAGCGCGACGCGTTAAGCGGCGATGACAAGAAGCTCTTGTTCCTGCTCATCGCGGTGCCCGCGGTTTTTTCTTCCGTTTACCTCGCTGGTTTCAGCATGTTGTTGAACTTGAAGAGCGAGAGCGGCGGCCCGGTGCACTGGCATGCGGACTACGAGGTTTGGGCTTGCGGAGAAAGACTCGAACTCGTTCCTCCGAAAGACTTCTGGATAAACAAGGTAGGCTCGCCACTCTTCCACAGCCACCAGGACGACAGGATTCACGTCGAGGGCGTGCTGATCCATAAACAAGACGCCGACCTCGGACAATACTTCACGGAAATCGGTGGACAGCTCACGGAAGACACGCTCGTGTTTCCGACCGCTAGCGGCTTGAAGTCTTTCACGAACGGCGACCAATGCCCTAACGGACGACCAGGAACACTCATGGTCTTCATCAACGGCGCACTCACACCCGACGCTCCGGACCACGTTTTCTTCCCTGACTCGCACGTTCCGCCGGGAGACCGCATCAAAATAGTTTTCACCGACAAGCCCGCGAGCTTGGTCAATACGAGTTTGAAAGAGGCACCATAAGCAAATGTCTGCAATAGGATTCACAGCGCCGTTCCTCACCACGCTCATAGGAGCGGCAATGATTGACAGCGTCAACCCTTGCGCGATCGGCGTAATGGTTTTGCTCATTTCTACAGTCACCGCGATGAAGCGCAAGAGCGACCTGCTGCGCATCGGTTTCATCTACATCGCAGGCATCTACCTCACGTACCTGCTTGCGGGCCTGGGCCTGACGTACGGCTTCAGCTTGATTCCGATCGCGGTGGCCGAATACATCTCCATAGGCGTGGCTTTCATCGTACTCACTGCGGGAGTGATCGAGGTCAAGGACTTTTTCTGGTATGGACAAGGCGTTTCGCTCGCGATTCCTCCCGAACAAGCCAAGAAGATTCACAAAATGGCGAAGACCGTAACGGTGCCGGGACTGTTGTTCCTGGGCGCTTTCGTCGCGGCCGTCGAGCTGCCATGCACGGGCGGCGCCTATCTGGCTATTACGAACTTGTTGTCGCAGAACTTCGACTTCACCGCGTTCCTCCTGCTGCTCATTTACAACGTGTTCTACGTACTCCCACTCGTGATCATATTGTTGCTCGCGTATTTCGGTCAGAACATTGTGGACATCAAGCGCTGGAAACAGGAAACGCGTCCATACCTGCGCCTCGGCATTGGCTTGATGCTTATCGCGTTGAGTTGGGTTTTGATGCTTATCGCTAATGGAACGTGGAACATCGGGTGAAAAATTAGAAATGGTTTTGATGCAGGCAGTCGTCAAAAGACGCGGTCGTGAGGAAAGGTTCGACCGCAAAAAAGTCTACGGCAGCGTCTACGCCGCTTGTCAAAACAGCGGCATGAAAGAACGAGGCTGCGAGAGCGTGGCGCACTCTGTCGCCAAGGTGGTTCATGCTTGGGCGAGAAAGAAAAAACGCGTCTCGTCGAAAGAAATCGTCAAGCACGTCACTGAAACGCTGAAGAAAAAGAAGCACAAGGACGCCGCGTTCATGTACGAAACGCACCTCGACGTCTCCTAATGCATTTTCTAACGCAGTTGCAGCAACGCTTCGTCGAACGCTTTCAACACCGACTCATCCAACGCTACTAGACGGATTTCTTTCACGGTGCTCGTCGGGTTCTTGTCGAGATAGAAACGAATACTTTGCACCATTACTCGCGCGGCTTCTTCCAAAGGAACCTTACCGGCTCCTGCACCCATTGCTGGAAACGATATCGAGCTTACGCCGAGCTGGGTGGCGGTGCGCAGGGCTGCGGTGACGGCTTTGTCGATGTTCTGCGCGCTCGACTTTTCACCAGGACGCCCCAGCGTGGGCGAATGAATCACTAAACGCGCTTTGAGCTTTTTGCCTGACGGCGTGCCAATCGCTCTTCCTATGGGAAGTGGCGCTGTGGCCATCGCGTCCTTTTCGACTTGTTCGCCCGCGGCGTTCTTGATCGCGAGACCGACGCCCGTCGACATTTGGCCGTTGCTGTTGGCTGGATTGACTATTGCTTTCGAGTCTTCGAGAACGAGGTCGCCTTGCTTGGCGTTGATGACGACTCCCTTGTAGAGCAGCTGTACCATTTAGAAAAAAGAACGGTTCGTCAATTCGTAGGCTTTATTTCTTTTTGCCTTTCTTCGCGCCTTCTTCCTTCGCTTCTTTCGGCGTTGAGACAAAGCCGTATTCGCTCAATGGTTTGGAGCCGTGCTGTGTGACTACGCTGTTGACTTGCATCGTGTTGGCCGCGACGGTGTTGCCCGCGACCCGCTTGCGCAAGCGCACGCCCTTGTAAGATGCGCGTACGCCCTTGCCTTTCGTCATGTAAGTGATAACGCGTCGCTGTCCGGGGATTTCGGGTCGCATGGGGAAGCCGTCCTTGTCAGTGCCGCCAGTGACCTTGAGGTTGTAGCCTTCGAGGCCGATGACGCTGCCCTCTACCGCTTCTCCGATCTTGCGTCCGAGGAGCATGCCTTCCTTGGCTTTTTCGACTTCTTTTTGGTAGGATTTTCCTGCCTTTGGGTCGTTAACTACTAGTTTCAAAATCAATCTTCCTTCTCGTAAAAAAGTTGTAAAACTATCGGGTCGCTCGAGGTATTTAAGCCCTATCCGAACAGCGTGTAGCCCTTGATTTTCTTGATTTCCTTCAGCAATGCGAGCTCTTCCGTCGATAGCGATTTCGCGTATTTCGACTCGAGCGTTTTCGCGTCTTCTTTCGGCACGTTCGTAATGAGTACTTGTTTTTCGAAAACCTGCCTTCCGAGCACTGGTTCGGGCATGGACATCGCGACCTGCTGTCCCTTCCTCGCTTCTTCCACGCCCTTCTTCTCTACCTGTATGGCGCTGATCGTGCCCACGAGCTTGCCTTCCTCACTCATCAACTCATAACCGCGACGAATCACGCCCTCGAGAACCTCAACTCCGGCGATGAATGGTCCGCTCGCACGGAAAACCATGCCGTCAAGCACGCGCACTTTCGCGGGCAGCGTCAATCTTGCGAATGCTTCTTTCTTTTCGCGCTGTTTCGCTTCTTCCTTCCAGGCTTGGTAGCCTTGGATGAGGTTGTAGATGACTTTCTCTTCGAAGATCTTGATTCCGTTCTTTTCCGCTTCTGCGCGCGCGTCGTCCTCGATGGGTACGTTGAACGCGAACAAAACTCCCGCGAACGGGTCTTTTTGGTGCACGTTCTCGGCTTCCACGATTTCCTTGCGGCTCACTCTTCCGATGCCGGCGCGCTTGACGGGAATTTTTTCTATCTGGAATAGTTTGGTGATTGCTTCGAGCGTGCCGAGCGCGTCGGCCTTGATTATGACTCCTGTTTTTTCGCTTTCGAAAACTACCTCGTGAATCTGTTTCGCGGCTTCGGTTTTTGCGCGTTCGATTTCTTCTTCGTTTCGCGCGACGAGCACTTCGCTTCCCGCGAGCGCCTTTTCAGCGTCCGGGCAAGAAATCTTGACTCCTGCGGCTGCACCGACGCTTTCGACGGGCTTGAATTTTTCTCGCGGGTCACGCATCTCATCAAGAGGCTTCGGTTTGAGTAGCGCTTTGACTTTGCTCGCTACCGGTCCGTCAATGGTGGCGAAAACGATCGTGTCGCCCGAATGCAGCACGCCGTCGTAAAGAATGACGTCGAGTGTCTTGCCGAGTCCTTTCTCTTCGCGCACTTCGAGAATGTTTCCCCGCGCGGGAGTGTCTTCGTGAAGTTCCAAACGCTTGCCGAGGAATCGCTGCGACAAACCCGCGGCATACATGAGTAGTTCTTGCAGTCCTTCGCGCGTCCGGCCGCTGACTGGAATTATGAGTATTTGTTTCGTGAAGTCCGTTACACGGTCGAAGCGTTCGGTGTTGAATCCGTACTCGAACAGCTGTCCTACCAGTTTGTAGAGCAGCTCGTCGAGTCGTGCCTGCACGTCGGGTCTTTGTTTATTAAAAGAATCAGTGAAAGAGTCGCCTTCGTTCGCTCTCCAGCCCGTGATCGCGTCGATCTTGGTCGCGGCGACGATGAATGGCGTCTTGTAGCTCTTGAGAATCTCGATCGCTTCGATGGTCTGGTTTTGGATGCCTTGGTTGATGTCGATAACAAGAATCGCCAAGTCTGCGATGCTGCCGCCACGTTTGCGAAGATTCGCAAAGGCTTCGTGTCCTGGCGTGTCGATCATCAACAAGCCGGGAACAGTGAGTTCGAGCTTCGACTTCTCAATCAGGTCTTTCGCGATCGCGCGCACTACTTCCGTCGGAATTTCGCTCGCGCCGATGTGTTGCGTGATTCCGCCCGCTTCACGTTCCTGAACCTTGGTGTTTCTGATGGCGTCTGCTAGCGTTGTTTTGCCGTGGTCGACGTGACCGAGGATGGTGATGATTGGTTGTCGGAGCATGGGCTCAAGGTTTTGTCTTGAATTGTTTTTTGTAGAAAGAGGTAGTTAAGAAGCGCGTTTTCACTTGCCGAACATCGTGTTTTCGTCGCTGCGCTTCCACGCGTAGAGCTCTTCTTTCTTGAACCACAAACCAATCTCGTTGTCCGCTTCTTGAGGATTCCCGCTGGCGTGGATGATGTTCTTTATCGGTCTGCCGTGGTGGTTGGCCAAGTCGGCGCTGTCGACGGTGTAATCGCCGCGGATGGTTCCGGGAGTGGCGTTCGTGGGTACGGTTGCGCCGACGATTTTGCGTACTTGCGCGATGGCTTGGTTGCCTTCCCAAACCATTGCGACGACTGGACCGCTGCAGATGAAGTCACAGAGCCAGACCTTTACTTTTTTGCCGATCTCGACCGGGTCTTCGGTTCCGAATTGTTTCTTGACGTCAATTCCTTGCTCCTTGTATCCTTTGACAGTGTTTCCGCCGACTATGCCATACCATTCCGCCGTGTCTGGATAGTGTTTGGCGACTAGTTCTTTCGAGGGCTTGGTCATTTTCATCGCGATGAGTCGCAGTCCGGCGCGTTCGAATCGCGAAACAATGTCTCCGATTATTGCGCGTTGTACGCCGTCGGGCTTGATCATGACGAATGTTTTTTCGTTAGCCATTTTTCTTTTTCTCTCTTGCGTTTTGAATTTCTCTAAGATGTTCTTTTCTCCATGCGGGAGGTCTGTGTTGTTCTATTACGTAAAGTGTGAGCGCAAGTCTTCCCTTTATGATGGGGTCTTTTTCTTTGCGCATCGCTTTTCGCATTCTTTTGTACATCGTGGGGTCTCGCAGTAAGAGTAGTGCCGTGGTGGCGTCTTGGCGGATGTAACTCGGCGTTTTGGGCGAAAGATAGCGCAGGACTTGCCTGGAGCCTTTTTTCATCATGTGCAAGGCGTTGATAGCGCTTTGTCGCACGTCGGGGTTTTTGTGACCGAGGCGTTCTACTGCGGGTCCGACGCTTTTCATTTTGGCGAGCTTTTGTGCGGCGGCGGTTCTGACGGCGTACCACCCGCTTTCCAGTTTTCGGCCTAAGAACGCGGGAGAGTCGTTTTCTTTTATTTTATGGATCTCGCGCTTTTCTTCTTCAGTAAGCTCGCGCTCTTTGAATTGCTGCATTTTAGAAAAACTTTAGGCAAGAGTTGGTTTTTATGCGCGCGGTCGGGCTTCTCGAATTTTTCTTAGAGCGTAATCAATTTTCCAGCGGACGATCGCCGGGTACTCGTCGTTTTCTCGCTCGCGTGCTTTTTCTAGTACTGTAATTGATGCAGGGTCGGCGATGCGCCAGAGCGCGCTTGCGCTTCTGAGCGGACGAAAACGTTTCGATGCTTGAACGCTAGAACTGCAGTTTTCCAGTTCTTGACGTTTTTCAAGTGATCCACGACGACTTGCGGATGGCCTTTTGCGAAGAATTTTTCTAGCTTGCTCATTTGCTTTGTTCTCTTGCTTTGCGTTTGAGTTCTTGGTAGTACTTCCAGATTTGTTTTGCGGTTTGTTTGTCGCCGCGTCGGTTTTGTTCTTCAAACCATTCCCTGCGAACGTCTTCCAGCAAGTGCGTCGCGTCGAGTTTTGCGATAACTGCTGCGGCGAGGATGCGGTATTGTGGCGCGACGCTTGACTTCATTATTTCAACCATGTAGTTTGCGGGATTTTTTGGGGGCAAATATCCAGGCATCGTGGCAGCGCGGATATCTTGTTCTGCCGCCTTGCGGACCAGTTTTTCAGCCCTTTCGCGCGTCAGCTCGCCAGCTTGGAGCAACAGATATCCTGCGTCTTGTCTGGTTCTGAAGAAAGAGCATTCGAGTGCTTTGTCGAGTCCTGGAATTCCTTGTTTGCCTAGGAAGCGCAGTCTTTCGATCGCGGCATCATGCACGTCGCCGCGTCGATGTTGAAAGCTCTGCGCGATCACTAGTGGCTTTCGCATTTTCTGTAAGTGTTTTTTGACGTTCTCAGCATTTCCAGTCGTCAAGAATCGTTCTAGCTTACTCATTGCTGCGAACAGAGAGCGTTCGCTGTGCCTATTAAAGTTTCAAAAGGTTGCCGTAGGTTTCAAAGGACCGTCGCTGGGGGGTCCTTTGTTAGAAGTCGAGTTTTTGTCTCGTGAGTTCGGCGTTGAGCGTGCGGAAGGTTTCTTCGTCGATTTTGCGTTGCATATAGAGTTTTTGTAGTTCTTTTTCGCGTTGTTCGAGCTCGTTCTTGGTGAGCTTTCTGCGGTTGCGTGTGCGCAGCTCTTCCACTTGGTCTCTGATGTCTTCCAACGCGGCTTTCAAGAGCTCGATGTCTTCGTTGTGTCTTTCTTTATGCGTGCTGAGGTCTCGCAGTTCGTGTTCGAGTCCTTTCACGGTGTTGAAGTCTGAAGGCGTGCCGAGCACTTGCACCTGTGTTCTGAGAGAGCCGAGTTCGGCGCTTAGGTCTTGCAGTGCTTCGTGGACGTCGGTGTTTTTCGAAAAACCTTCGTCGCTAGTGAAGAGATATCCGGAGGGTGAGAGTTGTTCGTAGAGCGAGGCGCCTTGTGGGTAGAGTTGTTTTGCGTCTTGCTGCGTGTTTTGTTGAGTGGTCGCGGTTTTTTGGAGGGCTTCTTTGCTTTCTTTGTATTTGTAGTAAGCGTAGGCGTCGAAGGCGAGCACGGCGGCTCCGGCGATCAAGAGTGCGGGGTCGACCATTATTGCTTTTTCACTTTCAGCTTGGTTGCTGGCAGGTCTCCTTTATACACCTTGAGCTTGAGCGCCCTTGAGGTTTTTTGTTCTTCTTCTTTTTTCTTGCGGGCGATGTCGACTTTTACTCTGCGAGAAACCCAGAACATGATCGCGACGAGAGCAATGATGCCGATGAGCAGCGCGAGTGGCGTGGTGCCTGCAGTGAAAAATCCGGTGAGTCCGCTGGCTTGAGTGGTTTTCGTTGCGTTCGGCGCAGGTGAACCGCTAGCTACGGGTGGTTGCAGTGCTTCGAGGAGAGCGGCGGTTTGTCCTTGGATTCTGCCGTTGTCCTTGTTTTTCGCTTGTATGTTGAAGATGATTTTTTGTGGCTTGATGTTGCAAGGAATGTCCAGGTATAGCGACACGTTTTTGGTGCTTTTCGGCAGCACGACGAATGGCTGTTCTCCGATCTGCTGAATGGCCGGATTGAGGTCGGTTTCTAGCATGCCGATCACGCTTTGGGAGTTGTCGTTGCGTATCGAGACCATGTATCGCGTGTTTTGGCAGGCGTAGAGCTGTGCGGGTCCGTAGATCTGCATCTGCACCGTGCTGCAGTCCTTGACGTCGAAGTCAACGTCTCGCGAAACAGTCGACGTGGCTCTGCCCTGCGCAACGACTCGTGCCGCGTATTTTCCGGGGATGGTTTCGAATGAGGGCGTGATCGCGAGGTTGAGCAGGGCGCTGGCGCCTGGCGCGAGCTTGAGGAACGAGGGCGTGAGTGACGACGTGCTCCATGCGTTGTTTATTGCGCTGGTGTCGATGACTTCGTACTCGTTACCGTCGTTGATGAGTAAGAATTGTAGGTCGCTGGTTTGTCCCGGGCATGCGGACGGGTTGCCGGAGGGCGCGTTGAGAACGAGTGCGTGCGTCAAGCTCGCGAAAAGTATCGCGAATAGCGCTGCACTGGCGGCTAGGGCTTTGTAATTGAAATTGACTCTTACCATTTCTGGCTTCATTCTGCAGCGCTTGTCGAGGGAGCTTGTGCTTCGAGTTGTTTCTGGTTCTGGTTCGCTTGATAGTACAGATAGCCGCCTGCGATCGCGAGGAAGATTATGAGCAGCAATAGCGCGCCTTCGCTTCCGCCGAGCGTGAAGAATCCGCTCAATCCGCCAAAGTTCGTTCCGCCGAGCGCGCCGACTTGTGCGAGCGTGCCGTTCTGTAGCGCTGGTTCGGGAGTGACGTCGACCACGAGGTTCGCGCTTGCGGCGTTCGTGCGTTGTCCCGTGCCGCTCACTGCTTGCACGTTGAACGGAATCGTGGAGGTGCCGAGCGGGCTTCCCCTCACCGCATTGATGTAGATCTCGACTGGCGTTTCAGCTCCGGCCGCGAGAGTGATCGTGGTCGGCGTGACGCTGATGCTCTGGAACGTGGTGTTCGTGGAAATGGCGAAGGTGCGTTTGTAGTTTCCGGTGTTGCGCAGCATCGCGAAAGCGAGCTTGCTCGTACCACGCTGCAGTTGTATCGCGGGTTGCGAGAACTGCAGAGTGGCGCTGTCGATCGCGCTTGCACTGAAGCACAACTCGCCCATCCACGCAGTGACTCCGTCTTTCTTCAAGACGAGGTCGACGTAGTAGTTGCCGGCGAGTGGCGTTGCGCTGTTATCAAAATTGATGTACACGCTGCGCGTGGTGCCTTTGCTGAAAGCGTTGAGCTTGCTCGGCGAAATTTGTGCCTTGAGCTCGTCGGGTTTTTGCAATTCAACGTCGAAGGCGCTGTCGAACGCGTTGTTCTGCAGTTTTACTTCCTGCGTCCAAGCGACTTGGTCGAGGTTGATCGGTTGGCAAATGCTGGCGTTGTAGTTAGTGATTCTGAAGTCGTTCTGTTGCGGCGTGTAAAGCGTGAAGCTCGCGTTCGCGCTGCCCATCGGGCTGGTCGCGCTGACTTGCTGTTGCGCGTAGCCGCTCGCGCCGTCATTCACGAGTACGCAGTACTGCACTTGGCGCGCTTCGTAAGGCGACAATTGGAACTGCGAGGCGTCGAATTGTGCGGTGAACGGTCCGTAGCTCGAGAGCGTCACGGTGCCGCGGTCTGCTCCTTTGTTGCGCACGAGCACGTCAAAGCATTCCTTCTTTCCTGGAAGCGTGTTGCGGCTGGTGTTGCGAGAGTCGAGCGTGATTCCTTTCGAAGCATCAGCTTGCAACTGCACTTGCGACGTGCAAGAGTTTCCTTGTGCGGTTACGAGCGCGATCGCTTGTCCTGCATAGTCGTTAGGAACGTTTACAGTGATTGGAACGATTTGCGACTGTTGCGCAGCGAGCGAGACGCTTGAAGGTCCGCTGACCGGGAACGAGCCGCTGTATGAAAGTTGGATAACGCGAGGCACGATCACGGTCGTGTTCGTGGTGACGTTCGTAGTCGTGTTGATCGTGGCGTTGGTGGTCGTGTTGGTCGTGGTTGTGACGATTCCGATCGCGTTGGTCGTGAGCTTGTTTTCGACGAGCACGTCGAACCTGTTGCCATTGCTGCCGACAAGGCTGACTGTGACGTCGCAAGTTTTCTTCGTCAAGCAGACAGCGACGGGGTTGGCGACTCCGGCATAGGCTTGCTGCGAGACGCGGTTGTTCAAGTATCCGTTTGCAGAGACCTCGAAGTCGTAAACCGCTGGAGGCAGTCCGGGCAGTTGTGCGATTCCCATCTGGTCGCTGTAAACGCTCAACGCGTTCACGCTAACGTTTCTGGAAGCGCTGATTGCGCGGAATAGTGCGCCACCGATTGGAACATGAGAATCACAGTCAGTGATGCGGGCAAGCACGCTTCCCGTGGTTGGTACGGCGTCGATTACGCGCACGCTCGCATCGCTGCAGAGTCTTCCGTCGATTTGTGCGTTGACTTGCTGGTAGCGTGGCGTGTATGGTTGAGAATCAAAGTTGCAAACAATGCCGCACGTGCCCGTTTGCGAGTTGCCGTTGCATTGCGCGTACGCGACTTGTCCGTTGCCGCAGTCAACGCGCGCGGTCGGCATTCCGTTGCCGCTGCGTTGCTGGTATTGCACGGTGACGTCGGCGTTTTGTCCCGCGCGCACGGTGCTCGGGTTGACGGAAACGATGCATGAAGGATTGGCTTGGTAGCACTGGCTGCCTTGCGCGATTTGTCCCGCGCCGCATCCGCAGGTTTGTGCAGCGTCAACGAGTACGCCATTGTTGCAGATCTTGGGCTGTTGTGGGCTGCATTGTCCGTAAGGCGTGCCGTCACTGCACGTTAGAAGCTGGCGGCAGTCTTGTGCACAGATGTAGTTGTCTTCGCCTGGACTGCAGACGTTGTCGCCGCAGACCGGGTTGAAGTTGGTGTTGTAGAAGTATTGCGTTTGCTGTTGCGACGGGTAGTAATTGTAGTAAGAAAAGTACGGATAATACGAGTAATAGTAGGCGTTGTTGTAGTAAGGCTGGTCCCAATAGAGCGTGTAGTACGTCGGCCAAACGTAACTGTAGTACGCGGGGTAGTAGCCCCAGTAGTACGTCGAGCCCGTGTAGTAAGAACCATAGTAGTAAGGATAATAGAAATCGAAGTAGGCGTCAATGACGACGTCCTGCGCGAAAACTTGCGTTGGCAGCGCGCTGGTTAGCAAAAGGGCAGCGATACCCATCAAGAGTCCTGCTCGCAAAAATCCACCCACCATTGTTGTTACTACTGTGCAGTTACATATTTATATAGGGTTTCGGTGGGCTTGGTTTCGAGAGGCAGGCATAAAAGAAAGCAAACGACTCAATCTTTTCGGGAGCCGGATTTTTGAGGGGCTATGGTCTAGCCAGGCATGACAGCACGCTCCAGTAAAGCAACTCTCCTCAAAGGAGATGCTTAGGAAACAAAAGCGAGTCCTCTTTCGGGAGGGCGATGATTGGATCTTTGGAGCTCTGAGAACCGCATCTGCGGTTCGTTGACAAACGCTCGAAGACACGTGCTTGTGGGGGTTCGAATCCCCCTGGCCCCACTCCTTCTTTTTATACAAAATTGAGCCACCGGCGAGCACGGGTTCAGTTAGGTTTTAACTGGTAAAATATCTCACGCACGAGATGAGTCAGAAAGAAATTTCCGAATGCATTGGCTTGTGGCTCGCGGAAGGAGATGACAAAACTCATCGTGAAATTACTTTTACCAATAATTCTTTCGAACTCATAGAATTCTTTGACAAAATTCTTTCCGATCTGTTCAAGAACTCTAATCTAAGGAAAAGGATCTACGTCTACTGCCCAAACCCAGAACGTCCTGAAGTGAAAATATTAGGAGCTAATGTAAAATACTATACGGATTCGAGGGCCAACAAGCCCTATTTCATGTGGAGAGTGGCTTCAGTCGAACTTTGCGAAAAATGGAGAGCCATCTCAAAACAGATTCAGACCGATAAAGAAAACTACCCCGCAATTTTACGAGGATTCTTCGCCGGAGAAGGCAACATCAAGACCGGGTCGCACGGCAGTCGTGCCATTAGAATAGCACAAAAACACCAACTAGAATTGATAGATCAGATTCTAAATCATTACAAAATCCGATTCCACTTCTCAAAACGAGAACGCGCATATGTCATCACTGGCAAAGAAAATTGGGATACCTGGGCAAGACTGAATCTTGCCGATTTACATCCGGAAAAGAAAACGCGGTTTTGGAAAGCTTACAATTCTTTCAAACAAACACATTATCCCAAACAGTATATCCGAGAAAGGATGCTCATCATGCTTGAAAAGCCGAAAACTAGCAATGAATTAGCAAAACATTTCTTGCGCTCGCAAGCAAGACTGCAAGACGTTCTAATTCAATTAAAGAGAGAAGGCAAAATAAACAATTTCAGAGTAGGCAGCGTCGATTACTGGACCTCGAAAAAGGATTTAGTAATAATTTCCGCCCGAAAAAGACAAATTCTACACCTAATTGGTTCTGAAAGAAACGTCGCTAACATCGCTAAAATCCTCCATGTTGGACGGAAATCCATTTCCAATCGTCTTGCGGAGCTTGATAAACTTGGACTTGCTAGCAAAAACAACAATGTTTGGCAGGTAAAAGATTGGAAAGGCGAGATACTGACTCTTCAACCCTCATCGCGGGCGTTGACGAGGCTGGCAGAAACTGAGAAGCAATTGTTTCTTGGTTGCCAAGAGGCCCCGTCATCGGTCCGCTCGTAGCTGCAGCTTTTGCGATCGAAGAGTCACGCGAGCCAGAACTCAAGAAAATGGGCGTGAAAGACAGCAAACTACTGCCCGAAGCCACGAGGGAAAAACTCTACAAAATACTCGTCAAAGAAGAACACGTGATCGTCGAACGCAGCGCGGCCGAAATAACCACGGCAATGGAAAAACGCGTTTCACTGAACGAGCTCGAGGCGCAAATGATGGCCGAAGCCCTAACGCGCTTGTGCGGCGCGCGCCACTTCAAGAAAGTCTATATCGACTCTCCCGACGCGGTTCCCGGAAAGTTCGAGAGACGCCTGCGCAAATACTATGACCACCACCAGGATTACACGTGCGAAAACAAGGCGGACGTGAAATACCTCAGCGTCGGCGCCGCCTCAATTCTAGCCAAGGTTACTCGCGATACGCGCATCGAAGAAATCAAGCGCGAGGTGCATTACGACTTCGGCACGGGCTACAGTCACGACGAGCGCACCATCAAGTTCCTCAAGGAACACCACAAAGACCCAGGCCTGCAAAAATACCTGCGGCACCGGTGGGAAACGATAAAGCGTTTGAAGACGACGCAGATCGACCTGGGCGACTATCTCTAAGCCATCGACGCGATCGCTATTTTTTCGCGAATCAGTTCTTCAGGCGCATAACGCTCCAACGCTTTACCCGTCACGCCGTAATGCTTCGCGATTTCCTTTTTCGCATGCGCGGGACACGTGAACGCTTTCTCTTTCCCGATTTGTTTCAGCGTTTTAGCATCAATTTTCTTGTCGCTCGCGATCGCAAAAACCCTGCCGTTCGGGGTTGTGAATTGCAGCGCTTTGTCCACGTGCTGCGTCGCTGCCAGATACAGGAGCCATTGTATTGAGAGGTCGCGTGCGCGTTGTTTTCCGAGCTGAAAAGCCTTATAAGCCAAAAACAACGAGTAATCTAAGAGAGCGTCGAAGCAAGCCAATTCGGGTCGCAAGACGATGAAGGGCTCGACGCGTTGCTTTTTGAGAACCGCAACCACTTCAGTGACGTTGCGCTCCGTCTCGACAAAATAAACATTCATCTTTCGAACAAAATCTAGAGGAACAGAGTTTTTATGGTTCAGTATCACAAGCCCGCAACCAAGACCAAGCGCTCAGGCAGCGGCGGCAAACACACCGCGAGCAGCGACAAGCGCAAAGCACACTTCGGCGGCTTCTTCGCCCGACCCACATTCGATGTAAAGGCGAAGGAAGAGAAGCACGAAACCAAACGCTCGAAGGGCGGCGGAATGAAAATCAAAAGCAAAATCATACTATTCGTAAACTTGGCAATGTCAGGCGGCAAGGTCAAACGCGTCAAGATCACCAACGTCACGGAAAACCCAGCCAACCGCCTCTACCCAAGAGAAAACATAATCACCAAAGGCGCAATCATCGAAACGGAAGCCGGCAAAGCACGCGTCACCTCAAGACCGGCGCAGGACGGAACCGTCAACGCCATCCTATTGCAAAAAGGCTAAGCCAATGGCACGAAGTATTGACTACGATATTGCGGGGATAATGTTCGGAGCTATACTAGGCGCAGTGATTGGAACTCAATTCAATCCACAGAGCGTAGGTTTCTTCGCGCTTTTCGGCGGAATAATTGGATGGATTTTTTTCAAACCAATAGTGAGAGTAATCCAATGATTTCTCTGGATTTTATCTCAGCAATTTTTGGTCTAGTTTTTGTCGCTTTAATCTGGATTATGAGGAGTCATGGGAAAAAATCATTCCCAATTGGAGACATGATTACAACTTTCTTCGTCGGTATTCTTGTGCCGGTTTCACTTTTCTACTTCTACGTACTTGCTTCTTTGAACTTTCCCGAACTAGCCAACCTGATATCCGGAAATATTTACAACCCGGTCTATCTTGCACTAATCGGACTAGTACTCCTACGTTATGCCAAAGACTTTTGGGATGTTGAAGTATCAGACAGTTCAAAAGAAAAATCAGAAAAACATAAATCAAAACGAGACCTCTTGAAAGGTTTGACAATTGGAAGAAAAAACTAATCAACGCACTTGGCTACGAACTATACGAAAAGACCAAGTCAAATTACTGATTCTCCTATAGGTTTTTATACAACCTCGGGCATTATTTTATAAAGCTTGTGGAAGGCTTTTTCCCATTTTTGCGTCGTGAAACTCATGAAATTACTGGTCGTTAAGCGGACAGCTCGCGGCAACTTTCTCTTGCGTGCGGATGAAGACGGAGTGGTTGTGGACAGGCGCGTGAAGCTTTACGACAAGAACGGCAAGCTTTCCGCGTTCGCTTTCGATACTATCGGTCGTGTGGATTCGCCTTTCTTTCTCGCGCTGCCGGCGCAGGGAATCGAGGGCGAGTTTGTAGGAAAATGGCTCGAGACAGCTCCCACCGCGAACAAAAAGTGATTCTCAAAAATGCAGACTAACGCGATCAAGTGTCCGGAGTGCGGAAGCAAAGAGCTGCGCAAAGACCCGGAACGTGGAGAAATCGTCTGCGGCAAGTGCGGACTCGTCGTCGAAGAATCGCTCGTTCAAGAAGGTCCAGAATGGAGAGCTTTCGACGCAGAACAACGCGCCAGCAGAGCACGCACGGGAGCGCCCCTCAAGTACATGTCTCCGAACAAAGGACTCGTTACGGAAATTGACCAGTACAACCGCGACACTCGCGGCGGAAAAATCGCTCCTTCGCAGCAAGCACAGCTTTACAGGATGCGCAAGTGGCACAAACGCGCCTCTATTTCAAACTCGCTTGAAAGAAACCTTGCCATTGCACTTACTGAACTCAACCGCGTCGCTTCACACCTTGGCTTGCAGGACAGCATTCGCGAAAGCGCAGCACTCCTCTACAGAAAGTGTGCCGAACGCGGATTGATTCGCGGAAGACAGATCGAAAGCGTAGTCAGCGCCGTCCTCTACGCGATCTGCAGACAGTACGGAATTCCGCGCACTCTCGACGAAATCGCTGCAGTCAGCGAAATTCCGAAGAAAGAAATCGGACGCACTTACAGACTCATCACGCAAGAACTCGAGCTCAAAGTGCCGCTCACCAATCCTCGCTTCTACATCGCGCGCTTCATCACCTCGCTCAAGCTGAGTGGAGACACGCAAGCCAAGGCAGTCGAGATTCTCGATCAAGCCCTCCAAAAAGGACTCATCTCTGGAAGAGGACCGATGGGAGTCGCCGCGGCCGCGGTCTACATAGCATCAGTCATGACTGGCGAGCGCAGAACGCAGAAAGAAGTCGCAGACATCGCGGGCGTTACTGAAGTTACGATTCGCAATCGTTACAGAGAGCTCAAGAAAGCGCTGAACTTGAAAGTCGCGATATAGAAAAAAACGAGTTTTTTACTAAGCGCCGCCGCCGAACAAGCCGCCGCAACTTACGCAAGAGCCGCCCTGGCCACAATAGTTACCGTAACCAAAAAGGCAAGTGTCACCACAAGTGCCACATGGTTTAGACCCGCCTCTAGCCAATACATCAGACGTGGACAAGCTTTGCGCAGTCAGGACTCCGCGAGTTTGGTGCGACCCATCCAGCTGTCCTTGCAGGTAGAAACCGACAGAGAATACAATAAGCAAAATCGCGAACACTATCATCGCGTTTCGGCTCGCTTTAAGATGAAGCTCCATTGGCAAATCAAAAACCCAGAGTCCTTAAAAACCTATTTTTTGTTCAGCGAGTCGACTAGTTTTGCGTGTACTTCTTTGCTGACGTGGAACGCGAGAAACTTTTCACCATCGATCTTTTCCATGTACGGCAAACTAGATTGCTGGAAAACTAGCGTTTCGTCGATTCCGTACTTGCTCGCAAAAAACAGTCCTAGTTGCGCGCGGGTGTGCGCGATTGGCGTGTTTTCCGGAAAGAAGTCGTTCGGCAGTTTGACGCTGTAAACGCTCGTGTTTTCGCTCGCGCTGAAAGACAATCTTCCGTGCGCGTCGCGATGCTTTTCCTCAAGATCCGCTGGCGGCTTGAACGTCGGCGTGAGTGATTGCGAGCCCATGTGTACGAGCGCGTTAGTGATTTTCTCTACCGCGGCTCTTTGTTCGGGCGTGAGTTCTAGTTCTTTCTCGGGCTCGGGCGTGTACTCGGTGATTTCTTCGGCGTCTTCCATGTCGTTAAAAGGAGCGCGGGGCTCTCTTATAATTCTTCCATGATTCCCAGCGACGATACCGTCCGTCAGTTGCGCAAAAAAGCCAAGCAAGCCGCCGAACTGACCAAGGACGCATTGCGGAAAGGCACGCCTTGCGTGGTTCGTTTCAATAACGACGCCGACGGCGCGTCTTCCGGCATGCTGGTCCAACGCGCGCTGCAACACTTTGTCGAGCACGAGAAAATTCCACAAAAACTCAAGCTCGTACGCGGCCTACAGGCCAACACCTCCACGTACAGTCATGAACTAGCAATCAAGGACGCGGCATTGGCCCACGATCTTGGAAGAAAGACGGTCGTGATTTGTACGGATTTTGCGGGAAACAGTGAGAGCTTGCAGGGAATGAACGAGGCGCGAGAAAGCGGCATCCAAATCATAGTGTTCGACCACCACCCCTGCGACGCAAAGCTCGTTGCTGGCGCTTGTGACGCGCTTGTTGATCCATTCGAGTTCGTGCAAGACGCCGGCGCTTCACACTACACGACCGGGCTTTTGACGTTCTTGTTTTTGGAAGAGTTCAAAAAACCCGACAAAGACGACGAACGATTACTGAAAACGTCACTCTACGCTGACGTTTCGCGGTTCGCTTACGGCGGCAAAAAGCCTCCCGAAAAAGAAATACTGAAAGCGTTGATGGGTCATGACGCGCCGGGCTGGCTCGCACTCGACTTCCTGACTTTCTCAACGAACGACGACACTCCGCTCGAGTATTATTGGAAAGACTTCAAGGACGAAGCCAAAATCAAACGCTTGCATGACACGGCTACTATCGGCCTCAAGCGCGCGGTCGAAAAAGCCAAACCGTTCGACAAAGTACAACAACTGCCTAATGGCGTGGAACTGCACGTGTTGAATCTCGACAAGGTGCTGATCAAGAAGAAGTGGCCCCCGCGCGGACACTTCCTCACCGCGTTCTACCTCTCGCAAAGCGAAGGCGCGCCGGCAGTGGCCATCGGTTACGGCAACGATGGACGCGCGTCCTTCCGCGCGACCGAAAAAGCGCTCAAACTGGGCTTTGACGCGAGCAGAATAATCGCCAAACTCAAAAAAGAATTCCCGCATGCAATCCTTTCAGGAGGCGGACACCCTCCAGCAGCCGCTTTCGCGACAAACACGCTGCACTTTCAGCAGGTGCTTGAGAGAACGATAGAACTTTCCGGAAACTCCTAAACTTTATTAGAGTGGAGCGCCGGTACCACCTTCGCAGCAAGAAGTGCAAGATACGGATGAAGAGCAAGCGTATTGTGTTCCACCGCAGTCGCAGATCTTCGTCGCTTCGGTTTGCGCGCTCGGCTGTTTCGCTATGCCTCTTGACAAAAAGTCGCCACCGGCAACTGAGGGCACGGTGTACAAAGCGACAGCGTAACCCATCGCGATGCCGAGCAAGAGCGCGATGAGCAAAGGAACCCAAGAGGGCATTTCACTGCGAGCCATTTTTACAAAACAATTCAAAAGACTTCCGCTATAAAAACGCTCGTCAGCACCACACCGGCGAACGGGGTCGCTCAAGCTTAAAAGCCGCCAAAAAGTCCTTTCCACTATGTCAATTACGCAATTACCCATACAACCCGCGACGACCGACTCAGCTCCCAAAGAATTCAAGAAACGCTTCGCGATCTACCGCGCCAACGCCCAAGGAACGGGTGCCGCGATGCAGGTCGACTTCAACAAAGCCAAGGAAAGCGCTTTCTTCGAGTTCGCCAAACAAAAAGCGGGCACGGAGCGCTCATTCGACTGGAGCGAAAAGATCACTCTCAAGGTCAGCGAGTTCGAAATGGGCAAAATCATCGCGCTCGCGAACGGCAAGATTCCTCAAGTCAAACTATTCCACGCGCCCTCGAAAGGAGGCTACGCGATCGCTAGCGAAGTTGCGAACACCACTCTCGAAGCGAGCAAGAGCCAGTACGGCTACGGCTTCCGCATCTCAACTCAGGCGCAGGACAAGAGCGTCAAAAGCGTAAGCGTCACGGTCAGCGAGGAAGAAATGCAAGTCCTCCAAATCGCGTTATCGAAAGGCATTGCGAGCCTTTACGACTGGTAGAAAAAATTCCGCACCTACAACCCCCAAGGAAGTAGTCAGGGATAAGCAGTGAAAGAGAAATACGTTATCTAAGATTGGAAGAAATTGTTGAGGTCAATCAATCGCTGGTTAAGCTTGAAGGCCAGCCTCACGCAGTAGTCCATCCAGCTACGCTTGATTATCTTGTGTCGACTGTTCAGTACAGGTATAACGACAAGCCATTTGATGAAGCAGTCATCTTGAAAGCCGCTTTTCTAGTTGACACGATCGCAAACAAGGGTCACGTTTTTGGCGATGGTAACAAAAGAACCGCAATGGCGGTACTGATCGCGTTCTTGGGAATAAATGTAAAATCATTACACACAAAGAGCCCGTTAGAAATTCCAGAGTTCATTTTGGAAGTGGCAAAAGGTAACGTATCGTTAAACAAGATCGCGCGATGGATAAAAGAAAGGATTAAAACAGATAGTTGAGATGATGTAGAATGCGAATGACTAACGAACAAAAAGTAGAATACGTACCGAAAGAGGAGTTCCGAAGACTCCTGAAGAAAATCATTCGCGAGAATAAAGAAGCTCTAGAATTTCTCGCGAAGCGCTAGCGCCAGCACCACTTAAAACTCCCCCCAGCCCCAATCTGTTTCTATGCTTAGCGAGTGCTACGACATTGGCGGTACGAAGATCATTGGTGCGCTAGTCGAAGACGGTATGCACGCGCCGCGAATTTTGAAGAGCATCAAGCAACCCACAGACAGCTCGAGCACCAAAGCCCTTGTTGCACAGATAAAGAAAATGAGCAACGAGCTGCGCGCGGGCAAAAAGCCCGAAGGCGTGAGCGTCTGCGTGCCCGGACCCGTAAAGGACGGCGTGTTGCTTGGCGCGGCACCGCTTGGCTGGAAACAACACTGGCCCGCGGTTCACGAGTTGACAGAAGTTTTCAAGACCGTCGTGCGCGTCGATAATGATTTGAACGTCGCAATCGAAGCTGAGAGAATTCTTGGTGCTGGAAAAATCACGAAAAACTTCTACCTCCTAACACTAAGCACCGGAATAGGCGCGGGAATTGTTCTTGATGGTAAAGTTGTTGGTGGCCTTGCTGGCGAATTTGGGCACGACGTGCAAGTAACTAACGGCGAACCCGCAGCTTGCGGACACTTGGGCTGTTGGGAAGCTTACAGTTCCGGCAATGGCTTGTCACGAGCCGCCACTAAAGTTTTTGGAAAACCCACAACAGCAGAAGAGTTGTTTCAGCTCGCGGAGAAAGGTGACGCGAAAGCGAAAGAGCTCGTTGAACGAGCAAGGCTGCATAATGCGCAGGGTATTGGTTCGATGGCGAACGCGCTACCCATGGACAAAGTCGTCATAATGGGTTCGATTGGTCTGAACCAGTTCATCAAAGTTATTCCGACGCGTGAAGAAGTTTCGAAATTCGCTTACGTTCCAGTGCCGCAAATCGAGAGAACGTCGCTGGGAGAAAACATTGGCATCCTGGGATGCCACCTGGCGCTAGAATGAGTTTTTGCGCTTTTTACGCTTCGCGGATTTTTTGTAGCGCGTCGCGGATCTTCTTCATTTTCGCTTCGAAGTCCTGCGACTTGGCGCGCTGCTCCTTCTGTCTGGCGTAGAATGCAGCGATTATGAGAGCGGCGATTATGAGAATAGCGGCAGTGCTGACGTTGGCTCCTGCGGTGAACAATCCAGTGAGTCCGCCAGCGGCCTTGATTGCTGGCAAGGGTCTGCGTTCGAGCACGGTCGCTCCATTCTTCACGACGAGAACCGGGTTTGCGGCTTCCTCGTTCGTGGCTTGCTTGATTTGAACACTGATTGTCTTCGTTTCGCCAGCTCTGAGCGCGAAAGGCAAGGGCTTGATGACTTCCCACGTGCTCGGAATTCCTTCGATGCTGACGGTGACGCTGTCGAGGTCCTGTCCGTAAGTGTTCTTGAGGTCGATGTCTATGCTCGTGATTGGCGTTTGTGCTTTTTCGAGAATGATCTTGGCGGTTCCTGCGCCTTGCACCTTGTCGCTCTCGGCACGGATCTCGAGCAGGTTTTCGCCTTGCGTCATTTTCGAGGTGTCGAGGGTGATGTCGAAGGTCGCGCGGTCTCCGCCATTAAGAGTAATGCGTTGCGGCACGCTTGCGAAAGCGTTCTTCGTGCTGAGCACGTAAGTGTCCTTCGCAGTTCCAGTGTTCTGGATCGTGGCTTGAATCTTGACCGGCGTGGTGCTTTGCGTGACCGTGATTGGAGAATTGATTTTGATGACGGCGTCGAACTTGTCTTGCACGTCGAAGTACATCTCGCGCTCCTTCACGACGTAACCCTGGCTGAGCACTTCGAAAGTGAACCAGTAGCGTCCCGCTTGAATCCTGCTGGCGGGCTGGATGTCGACGAAGACAGTCTTGGCCTCGCCACGCAACAGCGTAACGGGAGTGTTGATGACGGTGACTGCAGCGTTCTCGTCGCCGCTGATCGCCATGAGGTCGAAACTGCCCGCGGCTCCCTTGTTGATGAGCATGACGCGCATCCTGGAAAGCTGTCCGGGGAATGCCGTTACGCCGACTTGGTCGCTGTCGAGCTTGACGTCGACGCTGTATTGCGCAGGGTCGAAGAAAGCTTGGCTTTCGACGTAGCTCTGCAATTGATAAGAACCATCTTGACCGCTGTAAGTGCCGGGCACGTAGTTGCGAACTGGCGCTGGACCGCTGTTCACGCTTCCAGTACCGTCAACAAAAACGCGCAGGGTCTTGGTGGCGCGCTTGATTTGTCCGTTCTCGCTCCATTCTGCAAAAACGTCGATGTCCTCGACGCCCTTGAATCCCGGAATCGAGGTAAAGCGGATGTAAGTGCCCTTGGTTTCGAAAGCCTGCAATCTCAACGCAGAAGCGTCAAAGAAGACTTGCAGGTGTGGCGCGCGGGCGCTGAGGCTGACGAGCTTCTCGCTGCCATCATTGCTGATGGTCATGAAGATCTTGCCCTCGGTCGAGGGCGTAATAGTGGCGCTGGAAGCCGCGAGGCTCAAAGAGAGAGCCGAGGCACTGGCCGCTAGGACCATGAGCGCGATTCCAAACACTACGAAAAGCTTGTTTGCCACTTGTTACTACTTTCCTGTAATTACGACCTTTTAAGCATTACGGTTTGTCACTACGGCACAGTGTATACATTTAAATAGAATTGTCCGCCTAGAAGAGTGAAGGAAGAAAAAAATGTGTGGAAAACGCGCGTTTCGCGGCATTCACTGTTAGTCGTGACTGATTACCTAATGGAAAACTTGGAAGTGAGAAGTAAGCTTAAAAGCGGCGTGCCAGTTAGCTCATCGATTCGCATGCCAAACAATCCTGAAGTGGTGGGAGTGCTGCGCAGGCTCGGACTGAACCAGTACGAGGCCAAGGCGTATTATGCTCTCAGCGTTTCTGGCAACTGCACCGCCGGCAAACTCAGCGAAGCCGCTGCCCTGCCACGTCCGCGTGTTTACGACGTCCTCGACCGCCTGCAAGGAAAGGGATTCGTCGCGCTCAAACCAGGAAGACCCGTAGAATACGCCGCACTGCCTCTCTTGGAAGCGGTTAAGACGCTCAAAAAGCAGAAGGAAAACTCGCTCGCGCAAGAATTGAAGACGATCGAGGACTTGACGAAAAATTTGCAGTCGAAAATGAAGTCGACCACGAGCGACAAGAAGTTGGGCGAGGAAGTCGTATGGACCCTCAAGGGTTTGGATTCTATTCACAGCAAGATGAACACGATGCTTCAAGACGCGCGCGAACACATCATCATCTCAAGCACCGGAGAAGGCGTTTTGAAAAAAATCAGAGCACACCAAAAAGAACTCGAGGCCGCAAAAACGCGTGGCGTTAAGATTCACGTCGTAGCACCAACTCGCGCGCCTGAAGTTTCGAAAATCGCGACCTCTATTACAGACAAGCTTTTGCCGACGCGTCTCGTTCTTGCTGACGACCAAGCACTACTCTTTCTCACAGGCGACGAAGTCGCTCCCGAAGACGAAGTCGGACTCTGGCTACAGAGCCCGCACGTTGCCGCGACTTTCAAGCAGCTCTTGACGAAAAGATAGATCACAGCGCGTCAGTTCGGTTATTATTTTGAAATTCGGTAGCGTGTAGCATGCCGAAAAACGTCGAGATCGAAGCCAAAATCGTGCTCTCACCAAAGGAAGCGAACATTGTCAGGAACCATTTGAAGCGTTTGCATGCGCGATTTGATGGGTTAGAGTGGGAGCGTAACGAGTTGTTCGATTTTCCCGACTGGCGTCTCGAGAAGCAGGGCAAGCTGTTGCGCGTGCGTGGATGGCGCAGAGGCAAGAAGACGGGAACTGTTTTGACGATCAAGCAGCGCAAAGTGGCGAGTTCTTTTCGCCGTGACGAGCACAACATCTCTATCGACACTTCAACGCATTACCAGCGACAAAAGCAACAGTTCGCATTCTATGACGCCAAAGAACTTGGATTTGCGTTGCGAGATCTGGGCCTGAAGACGGTTTGGGTTTACGAAAAACGACGTGAGGACTGGAGAATAGGAAAAACGATGATCACGATCGACTTCTTGCCGAAAATGGGCTGGTTTGTAGAGATCGAAGCGCCAAACGAGAAAACGATCTACGAAACGGCGAAAAAGTTAGGAATCAAAACGCCACGCTTGCTCGCGAGCAGTTACATGGAAGTAGCTTACAAACGATTCGGCAAAAAACTACCGAACCTGGTTTTCAAACGCCGGATTTAGAATAGAAATCTTGAATTTTGAGGGGCGTTCTGGTTTCTATTGCTTTAATCGCGGCACGCATATCGTTTTCTAGGTAACTTGATTTCGCAAATTCCGGTAGTTCTTCGCTTTTTTTCAATTCAGCCTTGAGAGCTGGAAGTGCTTTTCGCGAGCAAATCATCCCAAGCATAAATGCAGCAATCATGCGAGTAGTCTCCCTCCGATTGGACCGCAAACCATGGCGAACGATTAGATTCACTTGCGGCTCCGCGGCCTCGCCCATGTGCCCAAATCCCCAAAGCGCGCCCTCTCGTGTAAGAGGTTGTGGATGTTGAATAAATTTTTTCAACTGTTCGATACCGGCCGGCCCCAGTTGCGCCAAGCGTTCTCCCGCTTTGCGTGGAACGTACTGATCTCTGTAATTCAAAAGAGCGAGCGCAACTTTTTCCGGATTCTTCATCTTGGCGATGTGTGCTTCGACCATCTTCGGCTCGCCGTGTTTGAAGAAGCGTTCTAGTTTGCTCATTTCTTTTTGACTCGCGGAGGCGCGATGGGTGTTTTCTTGATGGTTTGCCGCGCTACTCGCATTAGTTCTAGGAGCGCGCCTTCGAGGGCAAATTTTGCTCCGAACGGGCTGGATTTTGCAAGGTCAAGTTCGCGCATTTTCGCTTCGACTTGTGGCAGTACTGAAGGATCTCGAATTCTCTCCAAAAGCTTTGCAGATTTTTCGATAATTCTTTCCTTAATTCTCAAATTGATTGGTTTTGGAAGAAAGAGCCCCGAGTCTGCAATGTTTTTCGCGAATGGTTTCACGTGCTTCAGTGGCATTCTTGATAGTCCACTGACTGCATATTCCACTTCAAACATGTTGTTTGACCGCAAAGAGTTAGCGAGTTGTCTTGCACCCGGTTCTCCCAAATGTGCAAGTCGTTCTGAAGCGACTTTGTTCACGCCGTAATCTGCGTGACTGAACGCTAACGCAATCTTTGCCGGCTGTTTCATTTTTCGCAGGTGCTTGATCACGTTCGCATAGTGACCCTCGTGCATGAAGCGTTCTAGTTTGCTCATTTTCTTTTCTCTCGCGCGGGCGCAATGAGTTTCTTTGGAATTCCTAGTTTGGTCATTTGGAGTTCGAGGATGGCGTCGTTAATCATCTCTCTTACGTTTGGAGTGTAACCTTTTGGGATTTCTCTTATCTTTTGAAGTGCAGGAATCGCGGTTGGATCATTGATTCTTCTGAGCAGGTCTGCCGCGGTACCGATTGTCCCGCCATAAGGTATTCCTGGATATAATCCGAAGTTCAAGTTATTTTCTGGTATTTTCAAAATGCTCTCGGATATTTCTTTCACGTATGGATTCACGTGCTTGCCCTGCCCACGGCGATGCATTTTCCACAAGCCAAATATCCCGGCGGAAACATCTGCAAATTCGTGTGAGTGCAATGATGCGGCTAGGTGTCGCGCGCCTTCAGTTCCGTAACGAGATAGCACCAAAGCCGCCTTTTCTTTTACTGCTGTGTTGTTATGCGCTAAGGCGAGCGCGATTTTGGCTGGCTTATTGATTTTCTCCAGGTGTTTGATGACTAGTTTGCGGTTGCCTTCACGCATGAATCGCTCAAATTTAGACATTATCCACTAGGAGCGTTTTGCGTAAAGAAAAAGAGTGCAGTTTAAGCTGCTTCTTGTGTTGCGGCGACTGGTTCGTCTTCGAGGTTGGCGTGTTTTTCTGGCGTGTCGAACTCTTCCTTCAAGGCGGTCTTGCGCACGTCAACTATCTTTATCGGAAGAACTTTATGCAACTTTTCGCGCAGCTCGCCGCTGAATTGTCCACGCAGCACTTGGTTGACGAAGTCTCCGAAGTTCGTGCTTTCGGCTTTCGCTCGGAGTTCTTCGTTAAGCATGTTTCGAATCGAGGCCTTTTGTCTGCCGCTGCCTGGAACTGCGGTGATTGCAAAGGCTTTGATTACGTACTCGACGCCGTCCTTGCTAACGACTGAAATTGTGATGTCGAGCATGTCTCGGTTCTTGCGAACGAGTGGTTGGATCGAGGTGCGGGCGATTTCGTGACCGATGTATTTCGTGAAGGCGGTCTTGCCCTTGATCTCACTGACACGCAGTTTGACTGTCGTGTGGATGTGTGAGAGGTCGCGGGTGATGTCTTTGAGTGGTACTTCGATGATTCGGTTGACGAGTGCGATGTCTTCGTTGGCCGGCACTTCTCCTACCTCTGCCTCGTTCAAGAATTTGGGTGCGACGATCTTGTACCAGGTTTTGAGCTTGTACGTGTCTACTACTTTCTTTGGTGGTGCCATGACAAAATCACTTGACTAGGAGGGCTGCGGCTTCTGGTGAGTATCTCCAGGTAGATGGCAGTTTGCCTTCGCGTTTGTAGTATGAAGAGAGTCTGAATACTTTGCTTTCGACGTGCTTGAGTTTCGAGATGTTGGAGTCGTCTTGCTTGTGCGTGCCCAAGTGTTTGCGCATGCGTGCGGCGCGTCGGATGAGGTCGAGTAGGTCGCTTGGGTATTGCGGCGCGATTCCCTTCTCTTTGAGTATTTCGGAGACGGTTTTTTTCGTGATGAGCTTGACTGATGGTATTCCGTACTGGTCGCGTAGAACGAGTCCTATCTTGGCTTCGGCCGATCCTTCGCGGGCGAGTTTTTCGACGAGCTTGTAAACTTCTTCCTTGGATGTCTTGATCCAGTTGGGCGCGATCTTGCGAGTGGGCTTGTGGCTGGAGGCGCGTCCGTGTTTTTTGCTGTGCATTCTCGCCATTTTTTCACGCTGTGAATATTGCAGTGGGTGTTTGGTCTTTGGTTGGTTTGACGCTGTATTGAGAGATGCGTGCTACTGCGCGCAGTTCTTCATCGATCTCGTCCATCGCGCTCACCGCGTCTTGTGGGACGGTGAGCTCGGCAGAAGATAGCGTCTCGTTCAAAGCCAGTCCTTTCGAGGCTTTGAATTTTCGGGCCTGCGCGACGATCTCGTGCAGTGTCCTAGCAATCTTTTCGCCGTCCTCGTTTATATAAGCTCTTTCAGCCGCCGGGTAGGAAGTCAGGTGCAGGCTCGAGGCTTTCTCTTCTTTCTGGAACAGCTCGCTCCAGAGCTCTTCCGTCGTGAAGGGCGCGAACGGGGCCATCAAGCCCAAAGTCGTCCGCATTACCTTGTGCAGGGCGAATTGAGCGGCCTGTTTGCTGTTCGCTTCCACGGTTTCGCCGTAGACTCGGTGCTTCACGTCTTCTAGGTAGTAGTCGCAGAACTCGTGCCAGAAAAAGTCTTGAATCGTGGTGATGGCGGTGAAGAAGTCTTGTTTCTCCATCGCGTCGCCAGTGGTTTGGATGGTTTTGTTGAGTCGTGAGAGTATCCATTTGTCGACCGTGCGCAGCGCTGTGGGCTTGTCGTGTGGTTTGTAGTCTTGCAGTGCGCGTTCGCAGAACTTGGCGGCGTTCCACATCTTGATCGCGAAGCTCTTGCCGTAGTCGACGTCTTTGAGGTAGAACACGACGTCTTTTCCTGTGTGTCCGGCGAGCGCGGCCCATTGTCGCAACGCATCGACGCCGTACTTCGTCATGACTTCCTTCGCTTCGACGTAATTGCCAAGGCTCTTGGACATTTTCTTTTTGTCTTTTTCGCCGAGCACCATGCCGTTCACAAGTACTTCTTTGAATGGCGCTTTGCCCGTGAGCAGCTTGCATCGCAGCGTGGTGTAGAATGCCCATGTTCGCACGATGTCCGTGCCTTGTGGTCGTAGCGCGTTGGGGTAGGCTTTTTCGAAGAATTTTTTGTTGTCCGGCCAGCCCGAAATGATTAGGGGCGTGATGCTGCTGTCGACCCATCCGTCTGCAACTGCGGTTTCGCCTTTGAGTTCTTCGTGGCATTTGGGACAGTTTTCGTGTGGCGGCTTGTCTTTCGTCGGGTCCACAGGTAGTTTTTCTTTGCTGGCCGCGTACGCGTGTCCGTTCTTGCATATCCAGAAAGGCAGTGGTATGCCGAAGTGTCTTTGCCGCGAAATGCACCAGTCCCACTCGAGCCCATTCGTCCAATCCTCAAGCATTTGTTGCGCGTGCGCGGGCGTCCACTTCATTTCCGCCGCAGTGTCCAGGATTAGTTGTTTGTGTTCTTTGACTTTGATGAACCACTGCGCGCTGTTTAGGTATTCGACGGGTTTTTTGCAGCGGTCGTGAATACGAACCGTCTGCTGAATTATTTCTTGCTTGGCGAGCTTGCCTTTTGCTTTCAGTTCTTCCAGCATTTTCTCGCGAGCCTTTGTGTAGTGTTCGCCAGTGTAAGCGCCGGCGTCGAGCAGCTTGCCGTGCTCGTCCATCGCACGCTTGATCGGTAGACCGTGGCGGTAGGCCCACACGACGTCGCTCTTGTCTCCGAACGTGCAAAGCATCACCAAGCCCGTGCCGAAGTCTTTCTCGACGTCGAGTTCCTTGATGATGGGAACCTTCTGGCCAAAGAGTGGCACGGTGGCAGTTTTACCGGCGAGTTGCTTTGCTCGCGCATCGTCAGGATTGATCAGGATTGCGACGCACGCGTGGAGATATTCTGGTCTCGTGGTTGCGATGAGTAGTTCGCCGGCGTCGCTGTCGAATTTGAGGTAGTTGAGTTTGCTTTCGCGTTGGACTTCTTCGGTTTCGGCTTTGGCGATGGCGCTGCCGCATTGCGTGCTCCACAGCACTGGGTGTTGTGCGTGGTAGACTTGTCCGTCGTTGAACATTTGCACGAGCGAGAGCTGTACTTTTTTGTAGTAAGATGGATCGATGGTCCAGTATTCGTGTCTCCAGTCGATCGAGAAGCCTAGTTGTTTCATTTGCGGCTTGATCGTCGCGACGTTTTGTTTGGTGAACTCGAGGCATTTTTCTCTGAATTCCGCGCGCGGCAAGCGTCCGAATTTTTGTTCCACCTTCACTTCAGTAGGGAAGCCGTGGCAGTCCCAGCCTTGCGGAAAGAGCACGTTGTAGCCGGTCATGCGTTTGTAGCGGGCGACGAAGTCGATGTAGCACCAGTTGAGCGAGCTGCCCGTGTGGAACTCTCCAGTCGGGAATGGTGGCGGCGTGTCGATTACGTACCATGGTTTTTTGGTTTCGTGTTCGTCGAAGTGGTGAATTTTCGAGTCTTCCCAGTGCTTCTGCCATTTTTCTTCGATTTTTTGCGTCTTGAAATCAGCGATGCTCATGAAGAATTCACAGTCTGGTTTGTTTTGCTTTGTCCTTGGTTTCGGGACCGATTTGGAACGCTTGCGACTCTCGCGCGATGGTGGTTTTGATGCCGGAGATTTTTTGGAAACGAGATGCCTGCGTGTTCGTCCCGGTGCGCAAGTAGCTCATGCCCAGGTGATTGATGAATGCTTGTTTGGGCTTGTTCGCCATCGATCTCAAAACGTTCGCGGCCTCGTCGATGCCGAGGTGGAACGGATACTTCTGATCTTCGGGTTTGAGCACGTTCACGATGAGCGCGTCGAGTTCTTCGTACTGTTCAAACAATCCTGGAAAAAGTTGAGTGTCTCCCGTGTAGCCGAGTCTCGTTTCGCTGTCGTCGAGAATGAATCCGATCGTTGCGGGGTCTTCGTGGATGGCTTTCGTGGCTTTCAGCGTGACGCCGTCAGCAACTTTCACTTGTTCGCCTGGCTTGAGGGTTTTGACGGTTTTGAGCATTTTTTTGAAAAAGCCGCCGAGCGCGGGCTCGATGTTCTTCGCGCCGTCAGTGATGGATTTGCTGCAGTAGAGCGCGCCTTTCTTGCTTTCTTCGCCTTCTTTGAACTTGCTTTGGAACGTCATTGCTTCAATCATCGCGTTCAAGTCGTTCGCGTGATCCAAGTGCGCATGGCTTGCAAAAATGGCGTCTAGTTTGGAGGGTTTTTGTCCGTATTGTATGCTTTTGACGAGCGCGCCGGGTCCGGGTTCGCAGTGCATTCGAAAATTAGCGCAATTGATGCGAAAACCGCCGGTTGGGAAGGCTTGAGTATCAGTGACTGCACGTCCGCCGCCGATCCCGATGAAGACTAGCTCCATAGAGGAATTACCTTACGCGTTTTTGCCGTATTTGGCGGTCCACTTGAGTTTGGTTGGCACGCGTCCCATTTGTTGGGATTTTTGGCACTTGCGCCTGTCGAAGTGCAGCGCGGTGCCGTCTCTTTTGAATAGCGTGAATCCCGTGCCCATAGGAAGGGCTTTGCCGCAGAATGAACAATTAACCATTTTTTTTCTTTATCTCTTTCCTAGGATTTTTGCTTTCTTCTTTTGCTTTAGTGGCTTGGCTTCGCGTTCGGTTTCCATCAAGAGTACTATGTCGTGTTTCCTGATCGGTCCCTTGAAGTTTCTCCTAATGACGCGACCGCGGTCTCTTCCGCCGAGGACTTTCAGCATGACTTGTTGGACTTCGCCGAAAACTCCCGTGCGTCCTTCGATGCCGAGGATTTCTGCTGGAATGCCTTCGACCTTTAGGTCGGACATTTGCGTCTCGGCCTTGGGGGCGAATTCTTTCTTTTCAGTGACTTGTCCTTGTTTTTCGCGTCCTACGTTCTTCGAGCCAGCCATTATTCAAAAATCACTCTTACTCTTTTTTCGCTGCGGCGGGAGCTGGTGCGGGTTTCTTTGCAGGAGCTGCGGCTGGTTTGTGTTCGACGTGTCCGCCGAAGTGTGGCGCTAGCGCGTTCGCGATTTCGCGTACGGTCGCTTCGCCGCTTCCTGCCTTAGTGATGGCGATTGCGGTCGTGGGTACGGTGAGTCCTGCGGCTTTGCCGAGGCTTCCCTTGTCTGCAACAAAGCAGTAAGGAACTCGCTTCTCCTGGCATAGAATTGGCAGGTGCATTACGATTTCTTCTGGATCGACGTCTTCAGCAATGACGACGAGCTTGGCTTCTCCTCTCTCGATTGCTTTGGTTGTTTCGTTGACGCCTTTGCGTACAGTGCCGTTTGCTTGTGCAGCAGCTATCGCGTCTAGCGCCTTTTTTTGGATGTCCGCCGGAGTGGCGAACTTAACGTAACTTTTGGCCATTTTTTCTCGTACACCTCATTTCATGGGCTTCATTCGAGACAAAATAATTCCTTCTCGAAAAATAGCGAATCTTAATGGGCCGAAGGTCGTTAAAAAGGGTTACGAAGACCTAGGAAGCCAAAATGAATCTCTTGCGCGTGTGACTATCCAGTTTCAAGTAACCCACGCGCTCCGCTTGTATGATTTGTCCTTCCTTCAATCCGGTCACTGAAGATTCCGCAACTGCTTTCTCTTCCTGCAGGCTGTTTGCGTTGAATTCGCCTTTTTCGTTCACTAAATCTCCGAGTTTGACGATTGTGCACTCGACTGCGTCTTTTGCTGGCACGAATTGGACGATTCTTCCCTTGATGAGGTCGGTGCCGACGTTTTCTCCCTCGATGAAGTCGTGCGACTTTTTAGAAATCTTGACATTGTAAGCCCCTTTCAGTCGGAACACTTCGCCATCTTTCAGCGCGTCGAAGTCGGTTTGCGCGATGAAAAACTCTTTCTCAAGATTCAACACACGAGGACCTTTCGAGGGATCGTTCGCCAATTTCGGCAGGTTCAGCTTTTCGGGTTTCGCGTTCTTCACGATGAGGCGCTTTGGCGAGGGCGTGACGTAGTAGTGCTCGGAAACTGGTTCGAGTAGTTTGCGATTGAATGATAACAACTTGTCCCATCCTGGTTCACTCTCGACTTTCGAAAGTCCGAATGACTGTACGAATTCGCGCAATGCTTGCGGCAAAATTCCCCTGCGTCGAACGCCAGCAATTGTGGGCAATCGTGGGTCGTCCCAACCCCAGACTAGTTTTTCAGCGATGAGTGGTTTGAGCAGTCGCTTGCTGAGTAGAGTTCCTTTGATTTCGAGTCGCGAGAAGTCGTAGATTACTGGCACGCGTAGTTTCAATTTGTTGAGCAGGATTTTGTAGAGCTCGTCACGCAACTCGTATTCCTTGGAGCGCAGGACGTGCGTGACGCCCGTCAGCGAATCTTCAATGGGCGTTTCGAAGTCGTAGACCGGCCATGCTTTGTACTTGCCGCCTTGTCGGTAGTGTGGCTTGTCGATCACTCGGAAAATCACGGGGTCGCGCAGCGTCGTGTTGAGTGATTTCATGTCGCCCTTCAAGCGCAGCGTCATGAGTCCTTCGCGCACGAGGCCCTTCTTCATTCTCTCAAAATCTTCAGCAACTTCCTTCGTGCTTTTGTTGCGGTGTACGCACGGGCGCATGGCTTCTCTGTCGGCGCTGATTTCTTCCTGTTCGCAGGTGCATGAGTAAGCGTCGTTTTGCTTGATGAGCTGGTCTGCGTACTTGTAGTAGGCGAGCACGTGGTCGCTGGCGAAGCGTGGTTCTTTTTCTTCAAATTCCACGCCGAGCCATTTCGCGTCACGCGTGAAGGCTTCTACGAATTCTTGTTCCTCGTTTTCCGGGTTCGTGTCGTCGAAGCGCAGCATGGAGACTTTGCGTCCGTATGTTTGTGAAACCTTCTCTACCAGAAAGAGTGCTTTTGCGTGTCCGATGTGCGGAAATGCTGATGGTTCTGGTGCGAAGCGTGTGATAACGTGTCCTTTGATTGCGCCGTCGAGTGTCCATTCGTGTCCGTGCTTTCCTTCCTTTTCGACGTAAGTGAACTTTGACATTTCTTTCTCGAGCTGCGGTTTCGAGAGGCCGTTGACGTGTGCACAAACTTCTTTCACGATTTCGAGGTTGGCGCGCATGTCCTTCTTCGCTTCAGGCGCCTCCGCTAACAATTTCGAAATCACGCTTTTCGGTTCGGCTTGTCCATACTCGTGAGCGTTCTTGAGCGCGAACTTTAGAGCTGTTTCCTTGATGCTCATTCGAGAAAAGTTTAGAGGAAGTAGGAGTTAAAATTGAGCGGTTAAGCCTTCTGAAGTTAGTTTTTTAAGGAAGTCTCTTGTGTGTCCGTGATGGTGGGAAATTTGACTGGCTCTTTGCGTGCTCTTTTACTGATTAGTTTCTTGACCATATCTTTTTCGCAAGCAGCTAGTGCGTTGACATTCATTTCGTCTTGCCAGACTCTCTCGACCCCAGGCGAGACCTACCAGCTCACCACGAGCGTCACTTCGACCGGAACCTGCATGAACATTGCCGCCACTGGAATCACTCTCGATTGTGTAGGATTCACAATGACCGGCAATCAGGCTTTTGGCGGTGTTGGCGCAAACATAAACGCTCCGAACGGCATCGTGCAGAATTGTAATATTGCAAACTTCAGGGAAGGAGTTAACGTCAACAACGCTGCGAACAGCTTGGTCACTTCAAACACTATAACTACTGGATCGGTCGGCGTGCGTCTCGTGAACTCTCCCTCAACAACTGTCAGTGGAAACGCTATCACGAATTTCGCGTTGAACTCTCTGCTCGGAGCTGGCGTTTTCATTCCGTTGCCGTTCAGCACTGCTTCTCATAATTCCATCATCACTGGCAACACGTTGACCACGACAAATCAATTCGGCGTTGGAATACGTGTCGATACGGCGAACGGAATCGTAGCGGCTAATAACGCAATACATATGCCAGTGACAACGGGTGCTGGAATTGTAATTGTTGGAAACAATTCCAATGTTACTAGTAACACCGTCGAAGGGGCGCTTGGTATAGCTGCAGGAGGCGGATTCATTTTTCAAACTCCTTTCACTGGTTACGGAATCCTAGTGGCGAACAACACTGTCAGCAACGGCACCGCGTCGAACAGCGTGGGAATCTTGGTCGGCGCTGCGAATGGCGCCGTCATTGAATGGAACAACATCACCAACTTCACGAGTGTTAACTTTACGAACACTACTGGAATAATTTTAGGAAGCACTAATAATTCGAACGTTACGAGCAACCGCCTTAGCCAAGTTGTTTCCGGCATCATAGTGACGAACCCGGCAGGCGGCCGTTCATTCGGAAACAGGATGGAAAACAACCATGTTTCACAGTTTTACAGGGATAGTTTTCTTTTGAACCTGGCAGATTCGAACACTCTTTTGACGAACACCGCGAAAGGTTTCGGCTTCCAGACGGAAGCTGGTTTTCACTTGGTAAATTCGAACTTTAACCTGATTCGATACAATCTTGGCTATATGAATCCTTCCTCATCTGGCATTATTGGAATTTCCTTCGGGAACTCGACGAACAACACGATGTATAACAACACGATGTCTTTCAGTTCTTTTGTTGGACTCCGGACAGACGCTACGCCTGGAACTGTCTTGTTGTCATGGGATATCATTTGCCCTAACATAATCGCCGACGCCTTTTGTTTAGCAGGCGGAACTACTTCCGGAACATTCTTTACAAGTGTTGGTACAGCATGCACAGGCACAGTTATTGCTTGCGCGAGTCCGGCTAGTCTTTTCTATACCGCACAAACAATTAACATTACGAACGTGACTGGGCCTTACGGCACGGCGTTCGCGGGGATAACTATTGATAGCCTCGTAGCAAGCACTGGTGGAACTACAATGACGGTTCAGCCGGTTGGTGACAACATTTTCGTTACGAACAACGGACCCGGAACCATTTCGATGATCGTCTACAAGAGTGGAGTGCCGACAACGGTTTCCATCAATCCAGCATCTACTGTAAACCTAGTTGGCCCAGGCGGACTGGTTGGTGACCTCGTGATAAGACCTACTGTCGGCGCGCCAAGCCTGACTGCGAACTCGGGTTCTCCCGACAAAGGATTTCCAGTCTTAATTCGTAAAACATTCATTTCTGGAAATGGTTCAAACACGTCAAACGCGCCCGCAAATATTCAACTTGCCGAACAAAAATATGGAAACATTGTGCTATCAGCAACCGGATCTTCATCCGCAGACACTCGCTTTAATTCCTTAATCGTAGATGGTTTCGACTATTCCTCGAGCGGACCGAACCTGTTCTTGCTCGCGCCACAAGGCAGGCTCATGATTGCAAGAGACGAAGCCGAAGGAAAGAGCTGTGCTCCATTTCCGTTGGTTTTGTTGCCTCAGCCGCTAAACTTGATAACGGTAACTTACACAAAGAACTTGGTAAGTGGTGCTTGGAGCTGCACAATAACACGCGGACCGTCATAGCCGGCAAAAATTAGGCAGGCGACGCGTTGGGCGGTTGCAGTTTCTGCAAGTACTCGATCGTTTCTTGTATCACGAAGTCAGGCGTGCTGGCTCCGGCGCTGACGCCGACTTTCTTTTTGCCGGTGAACCATTCCGTCTTGATTTCTGAAGGGTACTCGACGTGATACGTCGGAACGATTTCTTCGCAGACTTCCGCGAGTCGTTTGGTGTTGCTGGAGTTCTTTCCACCCACGATCACCATGACGTCAACAATGTGCGCCGTCTTTACCGCTGCTGGTTGTCTTTCTTTGGTTGGCGCGCAGATGGTGTTGAAGATGCGCATTTCGTGCGTCTTGTGAAACAGTTTCGCAATGATACGGTCTACCTTGTCTGGCACGAGAGTGGTTTGGATGACGACTCCTACCTTCTTCGATTGGAATGGTAGTTCTTCGGCTTGCTTTTCGTTCTCGATGATGATTGCTTTGTGTCCCGTGAATCCAGAAACGCCTAGTGCTTCAGGGTGTCCGTGTTCGCCTACGATGATGACTTTGTAGCCTTCGTCGAATAGTGTTTTGGCGTAGTTTTGTTCGATCTTGACTAGCGGGCACGTCGCGTCAATGACTTCAGCATTGGGCACTTGGTAGGCCGCGGTCATTGTTTCTGGCGGCACGCCGTGCGCGCGAATGAGAATGGTTCCAGGCTTGGCCTGAGTCAGCTCGTCGATCTTGGTGATGCCTTGGTCTTCGAGTGCTTTGACTTGTTGTGGGTTGTGGACGATGGGTCCGAGGATTTGCACGTTGGGCTTGCCGTCTTTGACGGCTTTTTCTGCCTTGTCGACGCTCATCTTGACGCCGAAGCAGAACCCTAGAGTTTCAGCTACAATAACTTCCATGTGCAAAATCTCCTCCTAATTGTTTCTCTTTTCACAGACCTTTAAACCTGCTTTGTTTCGCCAATCAACGATACTGCGCATTGCGCGAAAACGCCCTCTCCCTTGCCATACGCGCTCAGTCCCTCTCCAGTGCTGGCGGTAATTCCTACGTCGTGCTCGCTGCAGCCGAGCAGCATCGCGATGTTCTTCTTCATCTCGTTAACGTGCGGGTCGATCTTCGGCGTCTTGCACTCAATGGATATGGCGACGTTGTTGACGCGCAAAGATTTTTCGCGTGCTTTTTGCAGAATGAACGCAATCGCGATCGCGCTGTTCATTCCTTCGTTCTTCGCGTCCTTGTCATCAAAATAATAGCCGATTGATCGATCGCCGATCGCGCTGCTGATCGCGTTAAAGATCGCGTGCAGCACGAAGTCGCCGTCGCTGTGTGCCTTGAGTGCTTTCGCGTCGGGGATTTTGACTCCAGCCATTACGAATGCTTTGTTGCTTGCGTGGTCGAACTGGTGTTGGTCTGTGCCAATACCGATTTTGTAGTTCATTTTTGTCTTGCTCGCAGCGCGGCTTCGGCGATTGGTATGTCTTCGGGAATCGTGACTTTGAAGTTGTGCGGGTGTGCTTTGACGATCGCGACTGGTTTGTGAAGGTTTTCTACGAGGGCTACGTCGTCGGTTGCTTTGAACGGCTCCTTGGACGCGTAGGCGTGGTTGAATGCTTCGACGGCTAGTTCGTACTTGATTGCTTGTGGTGTTTGCATTTGCCAAACTCCCTCGCGCGGCACGACGCCTTGAGAGAATCCTTTGCCGTCGACTCTTCGCAGTGTGTCTCGTGCCGGCACTCCGACCGCGGCTGCGCCGTGTTGTTTCGCGGCTTTGATTACTTCAGAAATTTCTTGTGGCGTCACGAGCGGGTTGGCGGCGTTGTGGAATACTACGATGTCGGTGTTTTTCGAGATTTGTGCAAGACCGTTGCGCATCGAGTCCTGTCTTTCTTCTCCTCCGATGATTACTTTCCAGAATTTTTTGAGCTTGAGTTTTGAAAGCAGTGTTTCGTATTCTGTTCTTTTTTCTCTGGAAGCGAGAACGAGGTAGCTTTGTATTTCTGGATGGTTTTCGAACGCGCGGACCGTGTGTTCCAGCACTGTTTTCCCGGCGACGTGCAGGAGGTTTTTGTCTCGCCCCATTCGGCGCGAGGCTCCGGCGGCGCCGATTATTGCGACTGCGGTCGTTGGCAAGAAAAGATTTTCAGCTCGGTGATGGCGTTTTGGGCGCGTAGTGTTTTTCGACGTAGTCGTCGACGAGTTTGTGGAATTCTCGCGCGAGCGTCTTCGCGTCTCCCTTGAGCGTGACGAGTGGCTTTCCATCAGCATAAACTGGCGCGGTCGGTTGCTCTCCCGTGCCTGGCAGAGAGATTCCGATGTTTGCGTCCTTTGCTTCGCCTGGTCCGTTGACGATGCAGCCCATGACTGCAACGCGCATTGATTCGAATCCGACGTAGCCCTTGTTTTTCCAAACCGTCGAGCGTTCGCGGAGAAACTTTTCAGTTTCTACGCCAAGCTCTTGGAAAACAGTGCTCGTGGTACGGCCGCATCCCGGACAGCTCGTTATGAGTGGTGTGAAGCTGCGCACGCCGAGTGTTTGCAGTATTTGTTGGCAGACGACGACTTCAGTGGTTCGCGGCTCGCCTGGCTTGGGCGTGATGCTGACGCGAATCGTGTCTCCAACTCCCTGGTTCAACATGATTCCGATGCCGAGTGTTGCGGCAACAATTCCCTTGCTTCCAAGACCGGCTTCCGTGAGTCCTAAGTGCAGCGCGTTTGGAATGCGTTTGGCGAGGTTGGTGTAGCAGTGTACGAGGTGTTGTACGTCGCTGACTTTGCATGAAACGATGATCTTGTTTGCAGGCAAGCCGAGTTCGGTGGCTTTGTTGACGCTTTGCACTGCGCTCTCGACCATCGCGTCCAAGAAAATATCGTCCGCGGTTTTTTGGACG
>DASYRB010000021.1:0-4815 GCA_036004805.1 Candidatus Norongarragalinales archaeon | reverse complement strand
CTTTCTCATCCATTCCCAAGTTGAACCTGAACTCGCCCTTGTCCGTAGGCACGACGATGTCGTTGCCGTCGCGGCGCATGTCGCCTGTGATGTTGAACGTTGAAACTTCGCCGGTTTTCTTGTTCCTGATCTTGAGCACGGGCTTGCCGTTGTCGTCGAGCGTGAAGTAGTAAACGTGATCGGCAGTTTCGAACATTTGCAAGCCACCGCCGGCTTGTATCTTGTCGAGCGCGCGTTTGAACTCGGCCGCTTGCTGTTCCTTGCCGGGCTGTCCAATGACCTGGTCGATCGCGATGGCCGGAACCGGTCTTCCTTTCTCGTCAAGGTTGACCGCTGGCTTGGTGGTGAATGCTTTGATGTCCGCCGCTGGTATTTTTGCGAGAATGTAGAGCGCGACGTAAAGCGTCTTCGAGCTCGGGTCGTACTCGATCTTTCCGCGATCAGTAATTATCGTACGGAGTTCTCCCGCGTTCACCGTCGTGCCTGGGAATCCTGAGATCTTGACGCTTGCGTCTCCGTTTACAGAAATTCTGCTCGCAGAAAGCATTGCTGCAGTGATTTGTCCATTTGTTTGCGGAAACACCGTTTCTCCAGTTGCATTCGTTTGGACGAATCGCAGCACGCCGTTCTGCTCGATGGAAATTCTTCCAGTGTTTGTGTAGACGCTGACGACCTTGCCTAGAACCGCGCCGAAATCACTGCCCGGGTCAAGTCCGCTAATCTGCAGCAGGCTCTGCTGGATGCACGCGGTAGTGCCGCAGGAAGCGTCGACGCTGTGCAGCTCGTTCGTGTTGTCGATCTCGAGCATCGCGCGAGAAGCATCGCAAGATAATGACGTCTTGATGACCTTGTTCGGGATCACTGTGCGTCCCAAGTCTTGGCGCATCACTGCGAGCTGTGAGTGTTCGCCGTCGCTGAGCTGCGTGACTTGTCCGGTCTTCTTGTCCGTGACGAACGTTCCTTGTTTGGTGGCGCAGACTAGCTTGTTGCCGTCGTCGTGGCACATCGCGAGGCAAGCTTTTTCGAACACGCCCCACCACTGCTGATCCGCTTGATCAAGGTGCAAATAGTAAACTTCTGAAGGCGAGACGACGCCGTACTGGTCTTGCAGGTTCGAGCGCAGGTTCAAAATTTCTTGCAAGTTCGCCGCAACCGCTTTCTGACCGACGCCGCCAAGCACTTGTCCGATCTGCGTGCTGCCGAGAACTTTCGAAATATCGACTGGGTTGAGCTTGCTCTGCAAATCTTTCGAGGTGCTCGTCTTCACAGCTTCAGGCAGGCGCTGGTAGGCGAGGACTTTGTATTCTTGGTCCTTGCAGCTCGTGACGTAACGTAACGCTTCATTTCCTACCCAGAGCTGGTAGACGCGGGCGAAGTCCGTCGCGTCTAGCACGTTAGAGAACCACGTAAGCGGCTTTCCAGCGATCGGCGCTCTCGAGAGCGTAGTGAAGAATGTTCCCAGCGTGGCTTTGTAGACCGAGCTGGTCTTCGATAACGGCGCTGCGTAGACGAGGAACATTCCCGCAATGCTGGCGCCGCCGTACTTGATCTTGTAGTTCGTGAGCACGCTCTCGTCGCAAGCGTCGTTCTCGAACGATTTCGGATCGATGCGCAAGATCAGGTCGTTGATCGCGAGCCATGGAACGAGTTGGAACACGCCGCCAACTTCTTGACCGAGCGTGCGCGTGGCTAGGAATGGAACGATGTATGCGAGCGCTACTGTGTAGAGCTCGTAGGTCGCGCTTCCTTCTTGCACTCTCGCGAGAACCGCGTTCGGCGGCAAGCCATTCGTGTGCAACGGCAGACTCGTCGTGTCGTAAGCGGTTCCTCTCAGGTCTTCAAAGTTGGTTGCAGAGCTCGATCCTTTCCAGTTCGTCGTAATGCTCCAACCGGTGCTCGAGGAACCTGCGCTAGAGAGCGCGGTGACGCTGTCCGTGCTGGTCGTGACTTGTGGCGTGTTGATGAGGAAAACGTTGTTGACGCTGTAGGCCTTCGTCGGCGCGCCGGCTCCTGAAATGTCTCCGATCTTTTCCAAGAGAGTGCCGGATGACAAAAAGTTGGTGGCGCGTCTGAAGTCGGCGATGACGTCGCGGTTGTTAACGAAAACTTCAACGTAGCGGTTCTTCGCCGTCTCTTCCCTGCCAAAGTTCCAAACGATCGCGCTGTTGATCGAGAAAGCGAATCGTGCCGGACCGAGCCACAAACCACCCACCATTAATGACATTTGCAAACGTTTCGCGGCGGCTGTTTGCGCTTCGCTGAAAACTTTCACGTCGTTCGTTACAGAATCTAGGTCCTTCTGAAGACCCGCGACTCTCGTTTCTTCGCCGAAAACTTTCTTGTCGAAATCAATGGCGCCAGTGACTTCCTGCGGCAGCAAGATCTGTTCACCCGGTGCCGGCGTGGCTCCGCCAACCGTAGGCACGTCGACGCCAATGTTTCTGAATTCTTCAACCGTCAACGGGGTGCCGCGAGTCACTTTGTCGACTATTTCGCCAGCGTATTTCTTCTTCTCCGCAGTAATGATCGAAGCTTGAGCGTTGGCGGCTACTCTTCCAGCAGGCAAAGTGATGAGACCTTCTTCGAGCGTGTTGCCGATCAATTCTTTATTGATAGAAATGACTCTCGAAGATCCGCGTTCGATGAAGGCGCGTCCTTCTAACGCGTTTGCAGTGAAGAATGGTGATTGTGCAAAAGCTCCACGTGCCGCGGCCGCATCCAGAGCCTCTGATAATGCGCCCGAAACTTGGTTTCGAACCTGAGCGTTCGCAGTGCTTGTTTCAGCCAATAGTTTTCTAGCGTCGTCAACTTGGGCAGTCAGTTTTTGCTGTCTTCCTTCCAGTGGCCTCAGCCCTCCTCCTCTCACGATGAGTCCGCTCGCGCCCGAAGCAATGGAAATCCACAAGTCGGCCACGTTGAATTCTCCGACGAACGCGAGCCATTTCTCAAAAAAGCTAGGAATGAGAATGTTGGCGCCGCCAGTTTGCGGGTGCAAGCTCAACGCTACCGTGCTGCTTCCGGAAGTGAAGTGCTGCGACGCCTTCAGAGTTTCGTTGCTGCGTTCGCCGCCGTAAACGATGTTCTTGTCCAGAAGAGCAACGTACGAAACCTTGCCGCGAATAGCGCTGTGATCGAGCAGACAGTTGTTCTGATCAAGTTTCTGAAGATTGTTCAAATCAGCGAGCGCGATGCGCTTACCATTTGGGAGGTCGACCATCAAGTTGCTCCAATAATCCACAGGCTGCGAAGGCAGAGACGCTTGCCTTCTTCCTAGAAGGCGTTGGACGAAGTCGGTGGGAGTGCTTTTCGGGTTTCTTGAAGCGAGCTGGTTCGCCTGATACCAATTGAGAGTCGCGTTTTCCGGCAGACCGAGAAAATCGCTCGCTTCATTGACCGGCGTTCCAAGAACTTCTGCAGCATCGCGCAACGTACAACACAAACCGCTGCCGGTGTCGCTGAAAACGTTAACAACTACTGGCGGCACGCTGCCAGGAGTAAAGTTGCCCTCGGGCGTTTTTCCTAACGCGTTGATCTCTTTTGCTTCGAAACCGAAAGCGTTATCGAAAAAGCGCGTGCGCTCCTGCGCCGACAACTCAATAACTTGACAACTGCCGCCGGCAGTTATTGGAGAAACGAGAGGCGCGGAAGTCGGCTCTACAGGCTGCGCGATCGAGAGTGGCGAGAGGACTTCGAGAAATAGCACTCCGTAAACGAAAATCGCCAGTAGGAACCTGTTCTTTTCGCTCGACATTTTATCTGGAACGATTTGCAGTCGTGTGGCTTTAAAATCAACCGCTCGCGGCCGCGATTGCCGCGGGAAGCGTGAAGTTCAAATAAACCTCGATCAAGAGCAGCACGATGAACGTCGCGAGAAAAGTCACTGCAAGCATCAACAACACCTGCGGCGTTTTGGGATACCTGTCGCGCAACAGTTCGAATACGTAACTGAAGAGGAAAATTACGGGAAAGAGTACGATCGCGACGAGCACGCTGAACAATAACAGAAAGCCGAATTGTGTAAGGATTGTTGAAGCGTCCACCATTTTTTTCTCGAGTGAAAGAAAACATCGAGGCGTTAAAAAGACTTATTATAGCTCGGCCGAGTTAAACGCAATCGCACAATGGCGCTTCCAAGCATCGCCGCGGCGTTGTATTACTTGTTCATAGCTGCCGGCGCGGTCAGTTTCGGATACCTGTTGCTGCGATTGACTTATCCGGACATTCGCGGTTATTCGCGCAACGAAAAACTTGGCGCAAGCGCGGTCGCCGGCATCGCGCTCGTCATCCTCTCTTTCGCGATCGACGCGATCGCTGGCTTGGACAGCTTTGTCGCAGGCGCGGGATTCTTTCCACTGATATTGTTCGTCGTGTCGCTGCTCGCGTTCGCCGTCATGAAGCTATACTACGGCAAGCAGGCCGCCGCGCAGCAATACATCACGGTCGGCGTTCCAGTAACCGCGCCGGAAGGAGGCGAGCAAATACTCATACCAACTCGCCAAGCACCGAGCGCCGCGCAACCACAACCAACCGCAACCGCGGTACCTGCGGGAATGCCGACGATTTCCTCGATGGAGGAAAAGCCGCAAGAAAAGAAAGGCAGGGAAGAGCGAACGAGAGACATCGAGAAAGCGATCGAAGAAATCGCAAGAGCACAAGCCAAAACCGCTGCGTCCGCTGCTGAAAAAAGAATCAGCGCGCGACCACAAGAAATCTTCGCGGCACCAACAGAATCCAAGCCGGTCCTCGTGAAAATACCGGTCAAGCCTTCCGAATTCAAACCGCTGGAGCTCGGTGAAGAAAAGAAAGAACGAGCAC
>DASYRB010000020.1:0-35285 GCA_036004805.1 Candidatus Norongarragalinales archaeon | reverse complement strand
ATCTGCTTGTGCGACGGTGGATTGCGTGCCGGGCTCTTTGAACACTCCTTCCGTGGTTGTCGCGCCGCTCGCATCCACTACGAGAAGCAACGCGTCCGCCGCGCTCAAGTCTCCGAGGAACTCTATTCCCTTTCCTTTACCAAGATGCGCTTCCGGCACGAGTCCCGCGACGTCCATCAAGTTGACGGGGATTTTGCGTACGCCGTTTTCGCATCCGCCGCGCGCGTTGCAGAACGGTAGACCGAAGTCGGGATGTGGGCATTTTCCGGTCGCGAAACCGACTCCTTTGTTGGGGTCGATGGTTGTGAATGGATAGTTGGCGATTTGTACGTTGGCGCCGGTTGCTGCTGCTAGGAAGGTGCTTTTGCCGACGTTGGGCGGTCCGACTAGTCCTATTAGCATTGTTACGGTAATTTTCGGTCGGCGCAAGGATTTTAACGAGCTGGTTGCCCTTCCTTGCACAAGGAGTTCTGTTTGTTTTATGGTTAAGGAGCGATTTTTGCCCTGGGCACAAAAGCACGCACCCAAAAACTTAGACGAAGTCGCTGGAAACACGGAAGCGCGTGAAGAAATGAAGCGCTGGGCGCTCGAGTTCGAACGCGGCAAACCACAAAAACCCTTACTCATTTCTGGTCCTCCGGGCGTTGGTAAGAGCGCGGCCGCTGTCGCGATGGCGTTGCAGTTCGAATGGGACTTGGTTGAAAGCAATGCGGGTGAGTTGCGCAATAAGGAAGCGCTCGCGCGTCTCATGGGATTGTCGACGGCGAGCATGGGGCTGTTCGGAAACAGGCGTCTCTTGCTGATCGATGAAGTGGACGCGGCTTTCGACCGCGGCGAAATTCCGGAAGTGGTTACGATCGTGAAGGAGGCGAAACAGCCGCTCGTGCTCATCGCGAACGACATCTGGAACCCGCGCCTCGCACCCATTCGCTTTTTGTGCAAGCCGGTCGAGTTCAAGGGCGTGAACTGGAAAAGCATCGAAGGATTGTTGAACAAGATCTCGCGCGCCGAGGGCGTCGATTGCGGATTTGCGGAAACGATCGCGAGGAGTTGCGAGGGAGACTTACGCAGCGCCATCAATGACTTGCAGGCGAGTTGTGCCGGTGGCGGTAGTGGCGCGTTGTTGAGTATGGGCAAGCGCGACCGCGAAGAGAACGTTTTCGACGCGGTGCGTGGCGTTTTTCACGCCAAGAGCTATATCGACGCGGTGCGAGCGGCTGATGGTATTGATGTTGATCTTGATACTTTTACGAAGTGGATCGCGGAAAACGTGACTGCCGAGTACGACGGCCGCGCAGGCGACGTTGCGAGCGCTTTCAATTGGTTGTCGCGTGCCGACGTTTTTCAAGGACGCATTCGCAGAAGGCAGCACTGGGGCTTTCTGCGTTACATAAGGCCGCTAGCGTTGGCGGGAGTGGCGTTGTCGCGCACCGAGTCGACGCGCGCGTTCGTGAAGTACAGCTTTCCGAGCATCCTGAAAAAACTGAGCGCCAGCAAACAGTCACGCGAAATGCTCAAGAGCGCTTCGCTCAAGGTCGGTAACGCGACTCACGAGAGCGGTTATAGCGCGAGGTTCGATTCTCTGCCTTTCATTTCGCACGTGCCGGGTGCTGGCAAGTTTTTCAAATGGAGCGATGATGAAGCGTCACTTCTCGCGGATCTTTACAATCCGCCAGGCGGCAAAAAGAGCAAAAGCACCAAGCACTAGCAAGGGCGCCCATGCAAGCGCGTCGTTGTAGAGCTGTACGAAGAACTGCGTGACTTCGAGCGCGAGGGGCCTTTCGATCTCGTAAACCATTTCGAGCTTGCCAGTGACGCGTCCGCGCCAGAGCACTATCTTTTCCTTTTTGGCGGTGTCGAGGCCATTGCTTGGTTCGGGCTCTGCTGTAATCAGTATGGATTCGCGTGGCAGGATTATTTCAAGCGCTTCGTCCGGCGGAATCACGGTTTCTTTGCTTTGGCTGGTGGTGAAAGCGAGTTTGCTGTTGTCGAGAGTGAAGCGCGTGGTGCGCTCGTTCACTTTCTCGCTGGTCATTATGGGCTGCGTGACGTCGTACTTGAGCACTATCTCGCTCGTGCAAACGCCACATGGCGTCGATTCTCGCTTGGAAATGACTCGAGTATTGTTGGGTGATCCGCTTTGGATGTGGTAGCCGAAGTAAGCGTTGTACGTTTGCCAGGCTTCGAACGCGTTTCCACGCTCTTCAACGCGCCTCGCGACTTCGTCGAAGAACTGCACGTCCGTCTGGTTGTAGTGCGTGATCGTGATCGTTTCTGTGACGCTCGCGGTGCCGTCCTGGTTGACGGTGGCGCTGACTAAGAGTTGGCTTGTGAAGGCGCTGGCGCTGACTGAAAAGAGCGCGAGAATGAACAGCGTGGCTGTCGTTAGCTTCATCGTAAGGATTTTATTTCCGCTCGTTAAAAACCCCCTCGGAGTCTCAAGACTTTTTTGAAACGCGCTTTCTTCGGAATCCTCCTCGTGCTTGCCCTAGCCCCGGCCTTCCTCGCGGCATGGAAGCTGCATTACGCGCTGAACGAACAGAATCACGAAGTCCTCAAACGCCTACTTGCCCTCGAAGAAATCAAGAACGAACAATCGACAGTCAAACTCGCTCTCGCACAAACACTCGAATCCGCCAACGCGCCCAACTCCCGCCAAAAATCGATCCTCGCCGCGCTATTGCTTAATGCCTGGTCGGATGCGGTGACGAGGTGGTTAGAACAACGAGGAATGAAAACCGCGACGTGGTGTGGCATCGCTTCGCAAGAAGATTTGCATGACGCGTTGCAGCGATCTTTCGATTCGCGCGCGCCCGTCGTTTGCAACAATTGCTGGAAGGTCGGCGAGATGACTTTGGACGAAAAACGCGTGCCGATTCCTAGGTGTGCGGCCGTGCTTTCTGATTGCGGTGGTAGGGTTTGTGTTTCTCGCGCTGGATTGTCGAACGTTCACGACCCGCAAATCGTTCTCGCGGCGCTCTCGGGAGGCAGGGCCGTGATTGGCGTGAGTGTTTTTGACGAGCGTAACGATCGCGCTTTTTTCATCATCGCTCGGGAGGGTTTGAATGGCAGCGTTTTCGATTGACTTGTTGTTGTCACTGGCCGCGTACGCTTTAGCCATTGCAGTGTTGGCGTTGTTGGCTCAAGGCATTGTTGGTTTCGCGCATCTTGCGAGCTCGGAAATCTTGACGAGCCACGTCGCTTCCACTGATTGTTCGTCTTCTCGCGCGTTCAGTAATGGCATTTTGGTCGTGGGTCGTTTCGAATGGCTGAACCATTCTTGTGTTAGAGGTGGAGAATTTTCTTGAAGGGATTTTCCGGCCTCGACGTGGGCTTTGCTTTGTTGTTGCTTTTGTTGGGCTTGGCGTTGTGCGTCAGCGTCGTTGCGCACTCGTTGCGTGTTGATGCCGAGCGCGCGTCAGAGTTCAGGAAGGAATTGGAGGTGTTCGTGAATGAGGGGCTGGATATTCGCTTTGGAGGCGGCGTTGGCATTGCTGCTCTTAGCGCCGCTATTGCTGCTGGCATTCAACGGTTCTAGCGACGGGCTGAGCGATTTGCGTCACGCGCGTCTTGCTGGACTATTGGTGGACGGGGTTTTCGCGCGAGAAGCCTTGCGCGCGCTCGCGCTGAACAATCCCGAAGCATTGACTAAAGAGCTGCAATCACTCGCGCTAGAGTCCGGCGATTATTGCGTCGCGCTTTCCATCGATGATTCGTCTCATAGTGATTGTCGCGGCGCTTTCGGGTTCGTCGCGGAGAGGCTGTTGCTCACCAGTCAGGGTTTTCGTACGCTTCGCGTCACTGTTTATCCGGCGAGCAAGAAACGCTGACTTTTGCGATCGACTCGTGCTTCGCTTTGCAGAGCCAGTCGCCGCGCGAATAGTTCTTCCCGTCAATGATTGCCGCTTTCGTCAGGCGGGCGTTCACTGTTTTGAACGAGCCGGTCGGCATGAGCAATACTTCTTTCCAAGCGTGCTCAATTTCGTTCAGCGCTTGTTTTTGCGTCAAGTCGTTCGTCGTGTTTTTGGCTTTTTCCGACGCGTGCGTGACGGCTGGCAGCATGAAGGCCCAGGCTGCGAGCATTCCTGCTAGCACGAGCAACAGTTCGAGCGCGCTTTGTGCTCTCATTTGATGCGGCGTATCTCGTCGAACGCTTTGTCGGTCGCGTTCGCCAACACCTTCTTTCCCGTGATCGCGGTTTTTTGCAGTTGCGAGATCAGCACTATCGCTACCGCGACGATCGCGGCGAGCACGATAATGAGTTCGGCACTTACTTGCGCTTTGTCATCCATGGTTCTCACTAGACTCCTTCAGGGGTTGAACGCGTTTTCGAAAAACTAGGGAGAGCTCCGTGCTTAGAGGAATATGAAGCCGATGAACAATAGCGCGAGCAGTCCGAACATCGCGCCCCAGATTTTTCCGTCCCATGACCTGACTTTTTGTCCGTCGAGCGGGAATATGGGGATCATGTTGAACAATCCCAAGAAAATGTTCACGTAGGCGCCGGTGAGGCCGATGGGCACGCTACCGAGCTGTAGTCCGGGCGCGAGGAAGAAGACCGCGATGAAAAGCATCGCCAGAACCAGGTTCACCATCGGTCCCGCGAGAGACACGATTCCGCTTTCTCGCTTGTTCAATACCTTGCCGAAAATGTATGTGGCTCCCGGGGCTGCGAAAACGAAGCGTCCATCAGTCGCGAATGCTAACAACAGTGCGAGTACGAGTCCAGTGGTCCATGCTCTGAAGCCGGCTTTGGCGCCGTATCGTATCGCGGTGTATTTGTGCGCGAGCTCGTGCAGAATGAAGCCGGTACCGACGGTGACGAGGATGAGTGCGAATTTTGCGAAGCTGAATTCCGAGAACGGGAAAAGCGTAAAGGCTAACGATATCGTGACTGCTGAAATAATGATGTGAATGATTTCAGTGCGGTCCATTAGATTTCACTCAAAAAAGAAGTTTATTCGAGTTCGGTTTCCGTGAGACGAATGGTGGCGGGTTGGAACGTGCCTGCATAGCTCGTGATGCTGCCCACTGCGCTCTTTCCATCAGCCAGCTTCACTCTGATGGACTGCTTGACCCTGCCATCTTGCTGTGCGGTGACGAACAATGGCATTTGTTGCACCCAGACGTTGCCCGTTTGGTCTCTCGTGCTGCGCTGTATCGTCGTCACGAGCACGTCGCCGTTCTTCACTCCTCGCAGCGCGGGCCACGAGAGGCCGAAAACTATCGAGAAAGCGCCCGACAACGCGACGAGCTTCCAGGGACTGTCGATCGCTGCTCCCGGAACTCCGAGAAGCGAGAAAGCATAGAAGGCTAGGAATACGGCGAGGCTGACGCCGAACGCTTTCAAGAATGCTCCAATGTTCATTTTTCCTAAAAAATTTACGCGTATTCGCGCAGCTTGCTTACTTCGCGTTTTTGTACCTGAACGGGTCGCAGTGTGTTCATGGCTTTGGTGAAGTGCGCCATGGTGACCTTGTCTTTCGATTCTCTGATGGTGTTCATTCCTGCTTCGCGGCAAACGGCTTCGATGTCTGCGCCGCTAAAGTTCTCAGTGTTCTTCGCCAGCGACTTGAGATCGACGTCTTTCTCGATGGGCATTTTGGCAGTGTGCACTTTGAAGATCGCGAGACGCGTCTCGGCATCGGGCATTGGAATCTCGATGAGCTTGTCAAAACGACCCGGGCGTAATAGTGCGGGATCCATGATGTCGACGCGGTTCGTCGCACCAATCACGACCACGTCCTTCAGGTTCGAAATGCCATCCAGCTCCGTCAAGAGCTGGTTGACCATTCTTTCGGTGACGTGGCTGCCGTCATCACTTCCACGAATCGGAGTCACCGCATCGATCTCGTCAATGAAAATAATGCAGGGCGAAGCGCTTCTCGCTTTTCGGAATACTTCACGAACGCCCTTCTCGCTTTCCCCGACCCACTTGCTGAGTAGTTCCGGTCCTCTTATCGCGATGAAGTTCGCTTCGCTTTCCGTCGCGACTGCTTTCGCCATGAGTGTTTTTCCTGTTCCCGGAGGTCCGAACATTAGGATTCCGCGAACGGGCCTGATTCCTATCTTGGTGAATACTTCAGGTCGCTTAAGAGGTAGCTCGACTGCTTCCTTGAGCTCGCGTTTGACGTTTTCCAAGCCACCGATCTGTTCCCACTTGACGTTAGGAACTTCAATGTAAACTTCGCGCAGCGCGCTGGGCTGAATTTCCTTGAGCGCGTTGTAGAAATCATTGCGCTCGACCTTCAGCTCTTCCAATATCTTGGTCGGGATGACTTCTTCTTCGAGCTTGATTTTCGGCAGGATGCGTCGCAGCACTTTCATTGCGGCTTCTTTCACGAGCGCTTGTAAGTCGGCTCCGACGAATCCGTGCGTCACGGATGCGAGGTCGTCGAGGGAAACGTCTTCAGCGAGCGGCATTCCGCGCGTGTGGATCTGCAAGATCTCCTTGCGACTAGTCTTCGTGGGCACGCCAATCTCGATCTCGCGATCAAACCTTCCCGGCCTTCGCAGTGCGGGGTCGATCGCGTTCGGCCTGTTCGTCGCGGCAATCACTACGACCTTGCCACGGCTCTTCAAACCATCCATCAATACGAGTAGTTGTGAGACGATTCGCTTCTCGACCTCGCCAACTACCTCTTCGCGTTTGGGCGCGATTGCGTCGATCTCGTCAATGAAAACAATGGAGGGCGCGTTTTCTTCCGCTTCCTGAAAAATGTTTCTGAGTTTCTCTTCGGCTTCTCCAACGAACTTGCTGACTATTTCGGGTCCGTTGATCGTGATGAAGTGTGCTTCGCTTTCGTTCGCCACCGCCCGCGCGAGCAGTGTTTTGCCGCTGCCGGGTGGTCCGTAGATCATGACTCCTTTTGGTGGTTCGATTCCTAAACGCTCGAAGAGCTCCGGGTGGCGCATGGGTAGCTCGATCATTTCGCGCACTTTCACCACTTCGTCCTTCAGGCCGCCAATGTCTTCGTAAGTAATCGTAGAGACGCGTCCGAGTTCTTTCATCGGCTCTTCCTTCAGCTGGATCTCCGTTTCTTCCGTAACGATTACGATGCCTGCGGGCGCGGTTTGTGCTACCGCGAACGGGAAGGGAGTGCCGAAAACGTTGATCGAAATAAGGTCGCCGCGCGCTAGCGGCTTGCCTAGCAAGTTCTTCTTGACATACTGATCAAAGCCGGGCGCGTAGCGTGACGGCTGGTTCGGTGCGAGGACTAGTTTTTTGGCGCTCTTGACTTCCGCCTTCTTGATGCGAACACGGTCTCCCAGACCGACTCCCGTGTTTTGTCGCAGGATTCCGTCCATGCGGATGATGTTGAGTCCTTCGTCTGAAGGGTGAGATGGAAGGACGATTGCAGCGGTTGATTTTTTGCCCTTGATTTCGACAACGTCTCCGGTAGTGGCATCCAAGATTTTGCGTGCGTTGCTATCAATTCTGACGACTTTCTTGCCGTAGTCAATCTGGAGGGCTTCCGCTACTTTCAGTTCGAGTTCTTTGCCGTGTTCTTCAGGCATTTTGTTGTGTTCACCAAAGAAAGAGTTTATTTAATCCTGCACTCGGCTATCGCCGGGCACGAGAGGAGCTGCTTCATCCGCACTATCTAGACGCAACCTGGCTTTTATGGCTTTTGCGACGTCACCGCGACCAGCCTCGCCAGGCGTCAAAACGACCCTTTCCTTGGGCAGTTTGGCGTGGTTGAAAGGCAGCGAAACCAGTCTGTTCTCTTCCTTTCCGATGACTATCTTTAGTGTGGTTCCCCGAAACCACTCTCTTTGGCCGCGAATTATGAAACCACCCTTTGCGAGATACTCGCCACTTTCAGGACTCTTGGAAACCTGTTCCTTCTTTACCGCGTAAACGTCTGCAGCGCCATGACCAACGCGCCAAGCTGAGCTGTAACTTCCTGCAAACATTGCCGCTTCCTTTTTCTCTTGCTCGCTCGCTTCCAGACCGCCCTTCAAGATCGTAGCGGGTGCGCCGATGACGTCTGCGTGGAAGAACAGGTCGCCTTCTTCGAAATATTTCGAAACGGCTAGCTCGTTCTGTTTCGCGTCCCTTCCCGCAATTACGAGTTTGCCTGTGCTTGTGAAGAACCAGCGGAACTTCTCGAACCACTCCTTCTTGCGCGCCTCCTTAATGCGAATAGTGGGTTTGGAGAGTTCTTCGCGCGCGGCGTGTTTGGTTGCTTCCTCTATCTTTCGTTCCGTGTCTTTGATAGCTTTCTTTACGCCTTCCGACTTCGCTTTGAACTTCTTCGCTTCCTCATAGTAAACCTGAGCATTGTCGTGCAAGTGCTTCCTGTAATCGAGCTTGATTTTCATTTTCTTGTTTGTATCCGATAAATTGCGTCGTTAATTTTTCCTTTAAGTCTCCAACCAATTCCCGAAGTTGGTTGTAATCCTTGGGATAATCTTTGTAGTACGGGAAGTGCTTCCTTTGCTTCTGAAATTTTCGCGCGACTAATTGCGCTAACCGCGTACTCCAGCAACCATACTCCTTGATTGCTTACGACTTCGTTCTTGTTGCCAATTAGGGCCACAGTCAAGTCGAACAGTTTTTTGGGCGGCAATATTTCCATAAGTCGTGCGCGGGCAATTTCCCTTACGTTCTGGTCTTCATGCGCGAGCGCTTGTGCAATATTCCTATGGTTTTGCATACGCACTAGATGCCGAATAATTATGACTGGATGTCCGTGTGCTAGAAACTTTTCAAACTTGCTCATTTTATGGAGGGTCGAGTGGCAGGCCGGTTTGTTCTTTCCATTTTTTGTGTAGGACTGCTCTTGCGTGTTGGATTTCGTTGAGAGTTGGTATGTGTATTGGTTCTCGGCCGTATCTTGAAGGTATCTTGTCCTCGGCCCTCGTTAATGCATCAGAAACTTTACCGAACCTTCCGACAAACTCGTGTCCCTCGATATTTCTTATCATGCGTGCGCCATTCATCACGGTTTCGGGTTCTCTGCTTTCCAATAATTCTAGCGCAAAATCAATTGATTTTTGTCCGCCTAGTGTTTCGATTATTCGCTGGATTGCCCATAACTGGACATCATGTTGGCGGTGTTTGAGCGCCAACAATATTCGGTTCGGGTTTCGCATTCTCGTTAAGTGACTCATCACGTTTTGCGGATTGCCACTCGTCATGAACTTTTGAAACTTGCTCAAGTCTTTTTCGCCTTTTTGGGCTTCGTGACTTTCGCTTTTACAGGCTTCGCTTCTTCAATTTTCTTTTCTTCAGTTTGTGCTTGCTTTTTCGCTTCTTCTTTTTCTGCTTTCTTTCTTGCGCGTTCTTCTTTCGCTTTACCCCAGTCTGCCTTTGTTTCACAGTGAGGGTCTAGGCACATCTTGAAAGTCTTTCGCATCTTGCGCACGACGACGATCATGGGCGTGTTGCATTTCTCGCAAACCTTGCCGGTCGCGGTGATGGCGGCTTGTCTTGGTAGTGGGAAGATGTTCTTGCACTCTGGATATTTCGAGCAGCCGACGAAAAAGCCGAAGCGGCTTCTGCGGATGCGTAGTTCGCCTTCGGCGCACTTGTTACACTTTCCGAGAAGCGATTGCGTTCTTTCCGTTTCGCGTACTCCTTCGATGAGTTCCTTGCCGACGGCTTCTTCCTGGCTCTTGAATTTGGTGAGTATTTTTTGGAGGGCTTCTTTGCCTTCTTCGATGACTTTGTCCTTGTCGTAGTTGCCTTCAGTGATTTTTTCCATTTCGTGCTCGAAAGCGCGCGTCAATTGTTCGCTGAGGACTTCTGGCACGTGGTGTGATAGCGAGTGGATGACGGTCATGCCGAGCGCGGTGACTTGAATGCTTTTGCCAGTGATGTAGGAGCGGTCGTAGAGCGTTTGAATAATGGAGGCGCGTGTGGCTTTCGTGCCGAGGTCTTGGTCTTCGAGTTCTTTGATCAAGCTGGCTTGCGAGTACCGGCTGGGTGGCTTTGTTTCCTTCTGCAGTTTTTCGATCTTTTCGATCTTGACTTTTTGTTTTTCCTTGAAGTCGGGAAGCAGTACGTCTTCGAAGTTTCCGTAAGGATCGTAAACCTCTATCCATCCCGGCGTCACGACGCGAGTGCCGCGCGCGTCAAACTTTTCGCCACCAATGTCAAGAATTACTTTCATCGATTCGCGTTCGGCTTCCTCACCCATGCTTGCGAGGAATCGTTTGACGATCAAGTCGTAGATTTTTTGTTCGTACTCGTTCATGCGTTTCGCTGCAAGACCGGTCGGGTGAATGGCTGGGTGTGCGGGATCGTTCTTTTCTCCCTCGTGTGGCTTGAAACCCTTCAACATTCCCGCGAGCTTTTTGTACGCGGGTTGTTCGGCGAGTGACTGGACGATTTTCTTTAGATTTAGTTTGGCGGGTAGTTTTTGTGAAGAAGTACGCGGATAAGACGCCAATCCGGCTTCGTAAAGTCTTTGTGCGAGCTCGAGCGTCATTGAAGGCGAATAACCAAAAACGCGATACGCTTCGATTTGCAGTGAGGTGAGGTCGAATGGAAAAGGTGGCAGTGTTTTGAACTTTCTGCGCTCGACACTGTCAATCGCGGCGGCGTGCTTGCCTTTGTTGGCTTTCTCGAACGCGCTGTCGCATTCTTTTTCGTTGAAGAACTTGTCCTTGACGTGCCAAAACTCGACACCGTCGCCGTTGGTCATGATTTGCCAGAACGGTTCGGGCTTGAACTGCAAAATTTCTGTTTCTCGCTTAGCCAGAACGTCCAGCGATGGTCCTTGTACTCTGCCGATGCTCATGACGCGAAACATTCCTGCCTTCTTGATGCTGGCCATGAGTGCGCGTGAGGTGTTGATGCCCCAAAACCAGTCCAGCACGTGACGCGCTTCTCCGGCTTGCGCGTTCAGCACGTCCAGTTTCTCACGATTATCGAAAGCGTCTGCGAGCTCTTCCGCAACTAGCGTGGAGAAGCGCATGCGGCTCGTTTTCTTTTTGGGCGCGTTGAATCGAATAATGTTATAGCCGATTAACGCGCCTTCAGTGTCAAAATCGCACGCGTTCACAACTTCATCTGCAAGCTTTGCGTACTTCTGTAGCGCTGCGAGGTAGGGCGCGACGTATGCGCTGCGTTCGTCAATGTCCGGCGATGGAGCCCACTCGACATCGAATACAGGATAACCAGAACCCTTGCCGACTGGTTTCAATCCATAAACGTGACCAACGGCTGGAGCCACGAATATTTTCTGTCCCTTTCTTTCCAGTTCGTAGACGGTGGGTTGTTTGCCGATCGCTTTGGCTCGCGGTGATAATGCGGCGGCTATTTTGCCGGCGGCGTTGGGCTTTTCGCTAATGACTAGAATGGTCACGAGAACGAAATGATGGTTGCGTATAATTAGACTATTGGAATGTGCTTCGCGAGGAGCTTGTGGTATTGCAACACCCAGTGCGTGAGCACGAAGGCCGCTACGTGGTTGTCCATGTTATGCACGTCCCACCAGCGGTGACGGCATCCGGGCGCTAACCCATCGGATTCTTTGCCGTTAGGAACCCAGGCGCCAGTGTTAATGCCATATCCCGGCGCGATAAAATCAGAAACAGGTATGTCATTAAAATGAAGAAGCGTGCGTGACGGACCCTTTCTGCCAATTTTCAAGAAGTCCCGAAAAGCGCTAGAGAGCCACTTCGCTTTTTCTTTCATTTCCGGATCTTTCCTCATTCTGTTAATGTGTGCTCTTATCTCAGGGACTGACTTCTTGAACGCTTCCCATGCGAGTTCTTTGCTTTTCCGATATTTTTCAGGAACCTTCTCCAGGTCCGGATGAACTTCAATAATCGGCCAGACAGTGGTGAACATTTCGCCTTCTTTCAATTTTCGTAAATTCTTATCAAGACGCGCAAGCACTGCTTCTGGTTCTTGTTTTTTCCAATGCTCCGTTTCACTCTCGGCAGCGACTTCTCTCATTTCTGTGCGCGGACGTAGCGGCGGTAGTCTTTCAGGGCTAGTGCGACGATGTGCCTGACGAACGGCCCGTCAACGTATTTGGCGCTGGGGTGTTCTCTGTGCCAGAGATATTCGCCGTGTTTTAGGAAAATGTCTTTCGCCTTTTTCGGTTCGATTCTTTGTGCGTGTAGCGCTTCGCTGACGCTTTTCGGTTCTCTTCCGAGGATCAGCTTCGCTTTCCTGAATAATGGTTCCAGCGGGCTCTCGGATTTTTTCCTTGCGCGTTCTATCGGGAACCTGATTAGTTCTCCCATTTCAGATTTTCTGCAGCAGGGTGTACTTGCTGAGGTAGATCTGCGTCTTCAACACTTCCAGGAAAGGCAGGATGAGTAATCCGTTGACCGCGAGAGATATGAAGCGCATGCCTGGCATGGCGGCGTCGAGAGAGAGGAAGATTGCAGTGTTGATTGCGAGCAGGATGATGGCGAGAATGAAGAAGAGAATCGTAAAACTGGCTCTCCTGACGAGCACGCTGAAGCTCATCTGGACGGCTTTGTCGATGGGCATCTGGTCGATCACGACCGCTTGCGGAGCGAACAACGCGATGGCCGCGAAGAGGAACGAGAACAGCGCGCCCAGCGTCATGTGAAGCGGTTGTCCAGCGACGCGGACATCGTAGAGAGCCATGTTAGCGAGCAGCGATAAGAGGAAAACGGCGAGGTAGATGACGAACAGCTTAATTGTGGCGCTCTCGATGAGGTCGATGTCGTCCTGTCGCAACTTGTGCAGCGTTCTTTGTCCCTTGATCACGACGTTGACGGCCGCGAGGGCGAAGCTGATCAGCGCGAGGCTGGCGACGAAGCCGACCGCGAGAATGACCGAGTCGGTCATTGTGAGGTCCGTTTGCACGCTTCCGAAGCGCAGGAAGATACCGCTCAACGCGACAAAGTTCGGCAGCAGTGCGGCGAGTGGTAGGACGATGAGGAAGGGCACGCTGAAGAAGGCGAGGAGCTTGGCGTTGGCTTTCCAAGCGCTGGCGCTGTGTTCCAACATTTCCCAAAAAGCGAAATGAACCCCGGCCATAGTCTTGTTATCGTGAATTGTGAGCCACTTTCGGGTTTTAAACACCTCCGACGCGGCGCTCGCTCGAAGGGCTTATAAACGAAAAACGACCAAGAAATGATTAACGAAAAAACTGTTTTTTTCGCCGAGAATCTAAAAACAATGAAGACTGTAAAGCTCGAAAAATGCGCCCGCTGCGGACACGAGTCACACCATCTCTCAGCATGCTGGAGCTGCGGCAGAATGATCGACACCCGATGCGAAAAAAGCAGCAAACGCTTGAGAAACCACTCGCGCGTCTTAATCTGCAAGGACGACTGGGGCAAGCTTCCGAAGCGCAAAGCGTACGAAAGCGCGCTCTAGATTTTTTTCGTCGCCACGTTTCACTAATGCTTAAAAACTAGACGAGCGCAAGCACTCATCGTCAAGCGATTTCTGTTAAACGATTTTGGTGGACCTCTTGTCAGAAGATCACAAAAAAGAAATAGAGTTCGAGCCCTGGGTCGAAAAATACCGACCTAAAAAGCTCAAGGATGTTATCGGTCACGAAGCGATAGCGAAACGCATGGAGGCCTACGTCAAGTCGAAAAACCTCCCACACCTTTTACTCGTCGGTCCGCCTGGATCAGGAAAAACTACCGTAGCTCTCGCTATGGCTCACGAGCTGTTTGGAGATCATGTGCGTGAAAGTTTCATCGAGCTCAACTCGAGCGACGAGCGCGGAATCGACATCATTCGCGGCAAGGTGAAAGATTTCGCACGCACGCTTCCGTTGACGGAGATTCCTTTCAAGGTTATTTTGTTGGACGAAGCGGACAACCTCACTGATGACGCCCAACACGCGTTGCGACGCACGATGGAGCGTTACAGCTTCAATACTCGCTTCATTCTTTCAGGAAACTATTCTTCAAGAATCATTGAACCGATCCAGAGTAGGACTGCGGTTTTCCGATTTTCATTATTGAAAGAGGAAGAGCTTCGTGAAATCATTCAGCGCGTCGCGAAAGGAGAAGGACTTCACGTAGAGAAGGCAGCGGAAGACGCGATCATTTACCTCTCGGAAGGAGACGCTCGCAAAGCAGTCAACATGCTCCAAGGCGCCGCCGCGTTGTCGACAAAGATCAGTGAAGCCGAGATTTATCGCGTTTCGAGCCGCGCGAGGCCTGAGGAAGTCAGGAAGATGGTGCAGTTGGCTTACGAGGGCAAGTTTTCGGAAGCTCGGAAGCAGCTCGACCAGTTAATGATCAATTACGGAATGAGCGGCGAAGACGTGATTTCTCAAGTCTTTAGGGAAGTCGCTTCGCTAGATGTTCCTGACAAGAAGAAAGTAGAGCTCGTGGACAAGATCGGAGAATACGACTTCCGCATCGTCGAAGGAGCTTCTGAGAGAATTCAGTTGGAAGCGTTGTTGGCGCAGATCGCGTTGCTTGGTAAGGATTAGTAGATCCCGCTTGGGTGTCTTCTTAGTTCGGGCAACTCGTAGTTGATTTTTTTTCCTGTCTTTATTTCGCGTATGACCAGCTCGATGAATGCTTGCAGTCTTTTGCTTTTCTCTGTCTTTCTTGCCTTGCGCAAGTAGGGCAGGGCTTTCCGGCTGCCTATCACTCTCAAGTTGGCGAGTCCGTTGTTGCGAATGCTTTCAGGATTGTCTTGTTCGATTGTGCGCGCGAGTTGTGGTATGAATTCTTCGAGAGCATGACGCGGCAATCGATTCCAGTGATAGAACACGTTTTGAGCATGATAACGCGCCCAAACGCGCGGATGGCTTAGGAATCTGGCTGCGACTCTTGCACCAGGCAATCCCGTGTACATAAGTCTCAGCATGGCCTCGTTCGGCACGCGAGCATATCCCTGCGGTGGTAAATCGACGTCATCGTGAGCTAGACCTTCGCCCACCAAGTCCAGGTTCTTCATTTTACGAATGTGTGCACTGACCAGGTGCGATTCGCCGTGATGCATGAAGCGCAGAATCTTGCTCATTAGTTACTAATTCGTTGTGTTTGGGTTAAATAGTTCTCGAAACCATTCCCAATTTCGAGAAAATGTCTAGGTTGAGAAAGCTCGCTTCAGCAGTCGCACTATCGGCCGCCTTAGTTTTTCCTTCGAGCGAAGCGCTTGCCGCAAAGACTGCAAAGGCGCAGCCGGTCAAAAAATCATCCAGCGAACGACGCGTTGATTTGAGCGCGCAACTCGACCCTGCGAGAGCGGTTCAGAACTTGCCCGTGTCGAGCCAGCGCAAGCGAGACTTGTTCGGGATTTTAGCCCAGGAGAGCGCTTTCAACCCCTACCGAATAGGAAATCCGCGGGTCGGCGATGCGGGCGTGGCGCAGCTCACTCCGATATGGCTTGGCACGCATCATGCACAAACTGGACAGCTAGTGAATCCTTTCAACGCGCAAGAAACCATCACGGCGCTGAACGGCAAGCTTGACGAGCACGAGAAACAGATACGCAAAGAGCTCGAAGGCATTCCGCGGTGGGAGAAGGTTTTGAAGGGCTGGAGTTTTTCTGAAGGACAAATACGCCTCGCCGCGATCGGCGCGCACAACATGGGTCCGCCATTCGAACGCGTGATGAAGAAAGGAAAGCCACACTACTTCTTCAGTCCGGACAAAGTTCTTGATCTTGCGAACAGCGATTACGTCAAGAACGTGCTTCGCAGAGGCGTTTACGTGCAGAAAGGACTGTTTCAACGTACAATCGTTCCAAAATCACTCGTAGAAAAGAGAATCCAGAAAGCGATAAAGTTTCTCGCGAAAACCAAGCACGGATTCTACGTCAAGCACCGTGGCGAATGGATTGCTCAACTCAAGAGTCACCTTGGAGAGTTGAACAAGCAGCCGTTCGTAGTTGTGTTCGGATCTAAATTCGAACTCGCGCGCGGAGCAAAACAAGCACGAAAAGCAAAACGCGCCGAGCGGTTCGCGATGGTGAAATGAGCAAGAATTACTCGAGGTAGTCTTTCGGTTGCAGCGGGGTTTCCGGCTCGCCTTTTCTCTTTCTGATGGCTGCGACGGTTCTGTTTTGCAGTTCGGTGCCGAGTTTTTCGTAGCCCGCGAACTCTGTATACCACGAGGCGCGTCCTTGTGAGGCGCCGCGGATTTCGCTTGCGAATCCGAACATTTCCGGAACAGGAACGTTTGCAGTGACCGTGAGCAGGTCTCCGTCTTGGTCCATGTTTTGCACTTGACCACGTCTGCCTTGGATCGCGTTGATTACTCCACTCATGTATTCAGAGGGTGCTTGTACGACGAGTTTTTGTCGCGGCTCGATGAGCGTAGGCTTGCTCATCATCATGGCTGCGTAAATGGGTCGCTTGACTGCTGGAATGACTTGCGCCGGTCCTCTGTGTGCGGGGTCGACGTGAATCGCCGCATCTTCCAGGATGACTTTGACACCGACGACGCTTTCTTTCGCGAGCGGTCCGGCCGCCATCGCTTCTTCGAAACCGGTTATGAGCAGTTCTTTGATTTCTTGCAGGTATTGTACTCCTTTCGTGCCGTCGATGAACAAGTTTTCACCCTCGATCGCCATGAGTCCTCTCGCTTCGTCACGCACCAATCCTGCTTTGATGAGGCGGTCTTCCAGGTCGCGTCCCTTCATCGTGTCATCAATCTCGCCATCTTTCATCGCGGTCATGACTGAAGGGTTGAGTGGCTCGACGCGCAGCTTGAACTTGTTGTGCTTGTTCGGCGACTTGCCTTCAACGATTGGCGAAGAGCCTTGAATGGTTTCGTGATAAACAACGATTGGCGGCGAAGTGACGATCTCGACTCCGCGTTCTTTCGCGATCTTGTACTCGATAATTTCCAAGTGCAACTCTCCCATTCCCGAGATTAGGTGTTCGCCGGTCTGTTGAGAAATGCTGACCTTGAGCGTCGGGTCTTCTTTCGCCAGGCGCTGTAGAACCTCTACTAGCTTGACTAGTTCTTTCGGGTTCTTCGCCTCGATGCTCTTCGTGATGACGGGCTCGCTCCAGTGCTTGATTTTCTCGAACGAGTCGATCTCGTCAGTGCTGACGGTTTCTCCCGCAAAAACATCCTTCAGTCCTACAAGTGCGACAATGTTTCCGGGCAGGACTTCGTCGAGGATGACGCGTTCCGGACCCATGTAGATAGCGACTTGCTGCAGTTTTTCGCGTTTGAAACGTGAAGCGAGGTAGAGGTCCGTGCCTTTCTTGATCGTGCCACTGTAAAGACGTCCGACGGCGACGTCTCCCGCGTGTGGATCGATCTGGATCGCGGTAACCATGAACGCGGCCTTGCCGTTGGGGTTGCAGTCGATCATGTCTTTGCCGACGCCTTCCGTTATGTCGCCGTGCCAAATGACTGGAATGCGGTAAGGCTGTGCCTCAACTGGAGATGGGAGGTGTGTGATGACCATTTCGAACATGACTTCCGCGAGGGGCGCAATGCCTTGCAACTTCTTGTGTTCGCCGTTCACGCAGCCTTCGTAAATGTCCTTGAAAGAAATGTTGTTCTTCTTCATGATCGGGTAGGACACGGCCCACTTGTTGAACGCCGTTCCGAAAGCGACGTTGCCCGCTTCGACCTTGATCTGCCATTTTTGTTTGTATTCTTCAGCGCCGTAAGCTTCGATGAGCTTGTTCACTCCCATGATGATTTTCAGGAAGCGTTGCTGCATCGCGGTCTGGTCGAGCTTGAGCTCGTTGATGTAGCGGTCAATTTTGTTGATGAAGAGAACGGGCTTGCACTTTTCTTTGAGTGCTTGGCGGAGCACTGTTTCGGTTTGTGGCATGATGCCTTCGACGCAGTCGACTACGAGAATGATTCCGTCGACGGCGCGCATGGCGCGAGTGACGTGTCCTCCGAAGTCGACGTGTCCAGGCGTGTCGATAAGATTGATGAGATAGTCGGTTCCGTTAAAGTTTGCAGGAACAGAAACGTTGGCTGCCTTGATCGTGATGCCGCGTGCTTGCTCTTGTTCGTCGAAGTCAGTCATGCGCATTTCGCCGGCTAGTTCTTGTGAGATGAGTCCGGCTTTCGCTACGAAAGTGTCGGTGAGTGTTGATTTGCCGTGGTCTACGTGCGCTACGATGCCCAGGTTGCGGATGTTTTTCGGGTTCTGCATGAGCTTCGCGGCGAACGCGGCGACGACTTCCTTCTTACCCATTGAAAAATAACCCTAAACTAGTTTGACGCAAAAGTTTTAGCGTGCTGACTTGGCCATGCGCTCGTTCTCGTTCCTGCGCTTGACGCTGAAAGAGTCCGGCGAGTTCTTGCCCGCGAGCTCCAACTCGTTGGCGAGCGCTTCTGCGAGCGTGGTCTTGTTGTTGAAAGATTGCGTAATGGCTGCGAGTGACATGTTTCTCAACGCGAGGTCGAGTCTGCGTTGTGCAGAAACGTCGACGGCTACTTGGTAGGAAATTCCTCCGAATCTTACGCGAGTAACGTCTTCGCGCGGTGCCGAGTTTTCTACCGCTTTGACTAGGAGTTGTATGGGGTTCAAGCCTGTTTTCTTTTGGACGATTTCGAAAGCATCTTGGATGATGCGTAGGGCTTTCGTCTTTCTTCCTTGGAGTCTTCCTTTCGTGTGAATGACTTTGCCACCGAGCTTTTCTCCAGTTCCTCCACGCATTAGCTTGTTAGCAAGGCGCTCGACCAAGTTGACTTTGCTTTTGGCGAATTGTTTGTTGGCGTGTCGCGCGAAAGTGTGCGGGTAGCGGATGGGTCGGATGTTGATGAATGGCGCGAGTGATGGGTCTTGTACTTCGACGTTCCACTCGTATTTTCCGAAGAGTTTTTCGGCGAACAATGGCTGTGCTGCTGGCGGTGTGTTTTCCATTTTGGCTTATCTCTTTGGTTTCTCTTTGCGTTTCGTTCTCAATTCAGTGAGGTCGACGCCGTTAACCGCGATGACTTTGTAGCGAACTCCGGGGATTGAACCCATCTGTCCGCGTTGCGAACCGCCGAGTCCCGCGATGGTGACTTCGTCGTGTTCGTCAATCTGGTTGATGGCTTTGTCGCGTGGAGCGTGAGCAGTTACTTTCAATCCGTTCTTGACTAGTTGTACGCGAACGCACTTGATGATTCCCGAGTGCGGCTGTTTTTGTTCGCGTCCTTCTTTCTTGATGACGATGCCGCGGGCCATGGGTGCGCCTTCGAGCGGGTCGAACTTGGCTTTCAAGCCGAGGGCTCGGCGCTTCCACTTTTTGCGGAGCCAGCGCTTGGCCTTCCTGTTTCTTTCGAGGTATCTTGCTGCGTTTTCTCCCATTCCCATTTTTTCTAGTTCACTTGATTTGCGTTTTTTTGAATATTACAGTATTTTGAGGTCGTCGTATTCGAACAGTCTCTTGACGAGCATGCGTGCGCGCTTGATTTTTTCTCCGCCCTTGCCGATCGCGAGTCCTTTGTTCGCGGGGTCGACTTCGAGGACGATTACTTTTTTGCCTTCGCGGTCTTGTACGTTCATTGCTTTGATCTCGACGGGCGTGAATAGGTTCTTGACGAATGCGTTGATGTCTTCAGCTGCTTCCACGACTTCCACTTTCTTGTCGGTGATTTTTTTCATTTTTGCGATGTTTTGTCCTTGTTTGCCGATTGCTTTTCCAAGTTCGCCCTGTTGTACGACGTAAATGATGCTGTCGTCGGTGAGGATGGCGTCTTTGGCGTGTGCTCCCGTGTTTTGTTCGAGGAGCGCGATCACTTGGAGTTCTTCGTTGGAAATTACTGTGGGCATTTTTGGAATATCACGCTGGTTCTGTCGCTTTGAGTATGTCGCTTGCGCCGGGATCGATGATTGTGAGCGCGCTGACTGGGAATGGCTTGCCGCAGATGGTGCCGAGCTCCATGCTTCCGCCTTCGAACTCGATTACGGGCAGTTGTGAGAGGTTGCAATAGTGTCGCACGTCTTGAGACGTGGTTCTCGGGATTCCTTTCGCGATTATTACGAGTTTGCCGCTGCCGCTCAAAGCTGCTTTGCTGGTTTTGTCGAGACCCAGGAGTACTTTGCCAGTGTCAACGGCGAGTCTGATAGCGTGTGGTACATCTACTGCCAAGTCTGATGCTTCACTTTCGTTGTGGTTCTCTACCCCGAGCTGCCCAAAGGCAATTCCAGGGTCTACTCCCCACCTGTCTTCGAAAAAACAGGGAGAAATTAATTCGTTAAACTATAGAGGGCGGATTCGAGTATTTAAAGCGTGCGAAGGGTGGAAATTTCAGCAGTGGCCGTTGAAGCAGGCGCAGTTTGCGGTGACGTTTTCCACCCAGCCGTTTTCGATCTGCGGGCCTTCTGGTTCTGTCGCGTTGGTGCAGTAGTACTCGACCATTCTTGCGTACGTTTCGCAGTAATCGGTGAAGGAGCCGTAAGGTCCGCTTGTTGATCCGTAGTTACCTGTGGCTGTGCCTTGCACGAATATGCGTATGCCGTTGTCATCATCGAGGCACGTTGTCGAGGGGCCTGGCGTTGGGGTTGGCCCTTGTGGCGTAGTGATGCAGGTGTTTGTTGCGTTGCAAGTCCAAGCCGGCGTGTTGCAGATGCTGCCTGAACAGCATTGTTGCAAATGACCTCCGCAGGGTTGTGGCGTTGGAGTGGGTGAGGGCGATGGCCAGCAGCCTAGAGTGGTTTCGTTGAGCGTGCAGGTTTGTGGTTGTTCGCATCTCGCGTTCGTGCAGCAAGGCTGTCCGAAACTGCCGCAAGCGATGCAGGTGTTGTTTCCAGAACAGGCGAGTGAGGTTGGGTTGTTGCATGTGCTTTCCGTGCAGCATTTTTGCGACAAGCCTCCGCAAGGCTCTGGCGTCGGCACGGGGGTTGGTGTCGGTGTCGGAATGGTGGTTGGTATTGGGGTGGGTTTTGGTGTCGTGTTTGGAATCGTTTGGCAGGTCTTGCTGGTGAGATTGCAGAACAATGGGTTGCAGCAGTCTCCGCTCTTGGTGCAGAATCCTTGGCCGTCGCGAAGGCAGGGAATTGTTGGAACTGTTGTTGGAACAGGCGTGGTGCTTGAAAGAGTCGTCGTGGGCGTTGGTGATAGTGTCGTGATTTGTTCGGCGCAGCCTGCTAGGACCATGCAGAGGATAGATAGTGCGGTGATCGTGCTTGCGCGTTTCATTCAAACCCTTACGTTGTTCCTACTAAAAAGCAGCAAATTTCTTTATCGCGGGATGTCTACGACGAGGAGAGTAAAGTTGCCTTCCCAAGGATGCCTGTACTTGACGAAGAGCTTGTTGATGTTGTGCGTCGTTAGATTGATGTCCGTGTATCCTTTCAGTTCGCCGATGCACTGGATGCAGATGACGTCGAGGTTGGTGTCGGTGTTGAACTCGAGCGTTCCCTCACCACCATTCTCGTAAAGCAATGCTTGCGCGATGTTGCACGGCGATCGCGATTGCAGCGTGAAGAACACGCGCACAGTGGTTCCGTTGATGAGTTGCGCCGTAACGTTGCCCACCGTTTCGCGCGTCGTGTTGCTGGACTGGTTGAACGCGGGTTGTTGACAGTACGCGGCGGTCTGATTGACTTCCAGATTTGTCGGTTGTCCGCCCGGACACTTGTTCAGTTTTACGCACTTGTTTTCGATGCATTCAAAACGCGGACACTGATCAGGACAGAGGCAGGGCGCGGCGATGAACGGGCAATCCTTGTTCGTGTAGCACGCTTGCGCGTAAGGCGTGCCGCTCGGCGCTGGAGAAACGGAAGGCGCAGGCGTGGGAATGGGAGAAGGATGCGCGGTTGGCGATGGTGCGGGAGAAGGCGGGTTGGTGATGCATCCCGCGATGAATAGCGAGAACAGCGCGATCGCGATGAACAGGTTTTGTTTTGCGGTTGTGTTCATTTTTCGTAACTAGACATTATTTTTGGACGGTAATAAGAGCGCGGTTTTGATGAGGCGCCGGCCTCAAAGAGAACGAAAAGTAGGAAGTTAGTCGGCTTTCATTTGCAGCTTGATGAGTCCGGTGCCGCATGGAATGGTTTGTCCGATGATGATGTTTTCCGTGATTCCGTTCAGCGGGTCGACTTCTCCGTAAGTGCAAGCGTTGATTAAGTGTTTCGCGGTTTCTTCGAACGCGGCGCGGGCGAGGACTGATCCTTTGTCGCTGACGAGTCCGTGTCTTCCAACGCTCTTGACGCTTCCTTCACGCGTCATGGCGTCGGCGAGCATCATGACGTGCCTCATGTTGACTTCCGTGCCGTTAGCGTCGAAAACTTTGTTGAGTTCTTGCATGATCGCGTTGCGTCCCGCCTCGATTCCCAACACGCGCGAGATCTCGGTAATGTCGTTGGTGGTGGTGCGGTTGGCGTCGACTTCAGGAATCTTGAACGCTTCCTCGAGGTTGCTTCCTTCCGTCGCGAGCACCCACTCCTCTTCCAATTTGATGAGGATGGCTCGGTTGATTCCCTGAATGCCCTTGAGATGCAGTTCTTGCAGGCGTTGCGTGAGCTTTCTGATGTTCTTGAGCGTTTCTTGTTTGGGCTTCATGGTGATGACGTTGCGGTCCTTATCGAACTCGGCAGCGACGGTCTTGATTTTCTCCATGACGTCGTCGGTTGAGAGCTTGACTTCCTTCATGCTTTCCGGCTTGAGGGTTACGCGCACGACTTTGCGTTTGAGGTCTTCCTCGATGTCCGCGATCTTTTCGAGGTTGATTTGTTCAATGCTGGCCGCGATCTGTTTCGCCTTTTCTTCCGACTTGTTGTGTGGCGATTTCAGATAAACTTCCATGACCGGGCTTTTCGGCGTCTTGCGGGCGTCGACGATCTCGACCATCCGGTTGAAACCGACTTGTGCGAGCGAGAAGATTCCCGCGTAGTGGAAAGTGCGAAGCGTCATTTGCGTTCCAGGTTCTCCGATGGATTGTGCGGCGATGACTCCTACTGGTTCTCCGGGCGCGATTGGCTTGTCGTCCATGGGGTCGAGCGAGTCGTCTCCGTACTTGAATTGTGCGATCTTGCCTTCGGCGTCCTTGACGCTGCCGTCTTTCTGCACCATGAAGTCTTGCAGCGCGTTGATGAGTCTGCGTTGCATGTATCCGGTCTTTGCGGGGTTGACTCCCTTGTCGACGACCGAGTCGCGTCCTCCGCATGCGTGGAAGAAGTATTGCAGTGGCGTGAGTCCGTCTTTGAAGCTGTACTTGACGAATCCGAACGCTTCGTCGCCGAGGTCTCCTCTCTGGAAGTGTGTCAAGAGTCGGTTGTTGTATCCCGAGACCGGTCGCTTGCCGCGAACTGCTTGCTGTCCTAACAAACCGCACATTTGTACGACGTTGACGGTGTTTCCTTTTCCTCCGCTGCGGATCATTAGGATTGCGTTGTTGTTTTCGAACTCTTTCTTCCAAGCGGTGAAGTTTTGTCTGTGTGCTTTGGCGCGGATGATTCTGCCGCAGTTGTTGCGCACGTCTTCCAGCACGGTCATGATTTTTTCTTCGCGAGTAGCCGCGCGCGTCTTGCCCGGTTCTCTCTCGAGCGTTCCGGCTTTGAATTGTCGCACGAGGTTCCTGACTTTCTTCTTTCCATCGTTGTACAGGTCGAGAATGTCTTGCTCGGCGTCTTCCGACAAGTCATAGTCTCTTAGGGAGAGGGTTAGTCCGAAGTTCGTGACGACTGCCAGTGAGAGCTTGGTGCTGGCGTCGAGGAATTTTCTTGCCTCGTCGCTTCCGAACTCGATCACGATCTCGCGCAAAAGTGCTCTGAGGACTTTGCCGTCGACGTCGCCCGTGGTGAGTTCGCCGTCGACCACTTTCACGTCGTCCCTGAGTAGGTTCTTGAATGTTTTCGAGAGCTTGTCTGGCAGTAGGAATGAGAAGATCTGTTTGCCAGTGTACTCTTCTTCTTTCAGGTCGGGTTCGATTCCTGCCGCGCTGAGGATTTCGGCCGCTTCCAGCTTCGACATTTTCACTCCCGGCTGTGTGAGTATGTACATGCCGGTGATCTGGTCGTTGATGAGCTTGATGATCGGTTCTCCATTTCGTGGAGAAAGGACTTGGTCTTGCACGCGCATCAAGAGGTCGGCTTCGCTTTGCGCTTCCTCGTTTTGCGGAACGTGGAGGTTCATTTCGTCGCCGTCGAAGTCCGCGTTGTAAGGCTCGCAGTCCGCAACGTTGAAACGGAAAGTCTTGCCCGGTAGCACTTTGACGCGGTGAGACATCATGCTGACTCTGTGCAGCGATGGTTGTCTGTTGAAGATGACGAGGTCGCCGTCCATGAGTTGTCGCTCGACGATGTATCCGGCCGCGAGTTCTTTCATTATTTCATCCATGTTCGTCGTGGTGAGCTTCTTGCGCCTGCCGTCCGGTCGGATGACGTAACTGATTTTTTCCGGATTGGCGCGCATGAGCGCTTCCAGGTTTTCCTTATTCCACGCGGTCACGCCGACGGGCACTGTGAGTTCTGCAGCGATGCTCTCAGGCACTCCAAGCATGTTGATTCCCAGTTCTGGGTCTGGTGATACGACGGTGCGTGCCGAGAAGTTGACGCGCTTTCCGGAAAGGTTGTAGCGGAATCTTCCTTCTTTTCCTTTGAGGCGTTGGAACAACGTCTTGAGCTGTCTGCCGCTGCGGTGTCGCGCTGGTGGAATTGATGGTGATTCGTTGTCGAAGTAGGTCGCGATGTGGTATTGCAATAGTTCCCACAAGTCTTCAATGATGAGTTGTGGCGCGCCGGCGTCGATGTTTTCGCCGAGTCGCTGGTTGATGCGGAGAATGTCGACGAGCTTGTGCGTCAAATCGTCTTCGCTGCGCTCTCCGGTTTCAAGCGTGATCGATGGCCTAACAGTGACTGGTGGAACGATGAGCGCGGTGAGAATCATCCATTCAGGTCGCACGCGCAAGCCGACGGTTCGGATGTCTTCGTCGGGAATGCGTTCGAGGCGTTCGCGCACCTCGTTCGGTAAGAGGCGTCGCTCTTCTTCGTAGAAGCTGGTGGGCTTGACGAACTTGACGGGTTTTTGTTTTTCGCCGCAGTGCGGGCACTCGCTGACTTTCTTTAGTTTTTCGAGCGTCTCGCCGGGGTTGAGCAGGCGGTTGCATTTTCTGCAAGTGCCTTTGAGTAATTGGTAGACGGTTTTTCCGAAGCCGACGTGAATCACGGGTCGCACGAGCTCGATGTGTCCAAAGTGACCGCTGCACGTCTTCATGCGTCCGCCGCACGTGTTGCACTTGAGTCCGGGATCGATGACTCCGAGGCGTTGGTCGGCGAGTCCGCCGGTGATGGGGTAGCCGTCCTCGTCATAAGTGTCCGGAACCGTGATCTTTGCGGCGCTCATCGTGCGTACTTGTTCGGGCGAGAACACGCCGAACTCGATCGCGCTGATTACTTTAGTTACAACCATTTTTTGGATTATCCTTTTTCTTTTAGTCGCAGTTTTGGAAAGATGCCGATTGATTTCATTTCGTCGACGAGCAGTTTGAACGCGTAAGACATTTCGACGGGGTGCACGTTCGTGCTCGCGTCGACCGGACAGTAGCCCTTGTTCTTGATCTTGTCAAGCACCGCGAGAGAACCGCAGTCCGCGCATACGAGCTCGGTCGTCTTGTCGGAGCTGTCAATCATGCGTTCTTTGAGTAGTGATGCGGCGCCGAAGCCGATGAAGCAGTCGCGTTCCATTTCTCCCAGACGCAATCCTCCCTCGCGGGCGCGTCCTTCGGTGGGCTGGTGCGTCAACATCTGCACGGGTCCGCGTGATCTCGCGTGCATCTTGAGCGACACCAAGTGGTGTAGTCGTTGGTAGAAAATTACTCCGACGAAAATTTTGGCATGGAGGGCGCGTCCGGTCTTGCCGTCGTACATGATTTCTTCGCCTTGCGGTACGAATCCTTGCGCGGCGAGCGCGCTTTCGAAGTCTTCCTGGTCTTGTCCCGTAAAGGCGGTGCCGTCTTTGAGCAGTCCGTCCAGCGCCGCGGTCTTTCCTGCAAGCATTTCGAGCAAGTGTCCGGCCGTCATACGTCCGGGGATGGCGTGCGGGTTGATGATGAGGTCTGGAGTGATTCCGTTCCTCGTGAATGGCATGTCTTCCTGCGGCACCATGAGCGAGACGACTCCTTTCTGTCCGTAGCGTGAAGAGAACTTGTCGCCGATCTCGGGAATCATTGATTTTCGCACGCGCACTTTCACGTAGCGGTTTCCTGCAGTGGTTTCTGAAAGGATGACGTTGTCAACGACTCCGTCCTCGTTGCTGCGCACGGTCACGGAACTTTCTCTGCGCTTTTCGACGTCGACCTCGAGCGCGCTGATTTCTTTCAAGAATCGCGGCGGTGACGTTTTGCCGACGAGCACGCTGTCGCCTTTGACGACGCTTTCGGGCGCGATGATGCCGTCGGGCGCGAGGTTCGCATAAGCTTCTTCGCCGAGGTATCCTTGTACGAATTCTTCAGGAATTTGGAACTTGTCCTTCTGTCCACCCGGGTATCTGCGTTCTTCGGCGGTGTACGTGCGGTAGAACGTGCTGCGTCCGAGTCCGCGCTCGATGCTGTCCTTGTTCAGCACGACCGCGTCCTGCATGTTGTAACCGTGGAACGAGAGTACGGCGACGACGAAGTTTTGTCCGCTCGGTCTCAGATAGTTGTGTGAAGCGCGATAGACGCGAGTTTGCACGAGTGGTTGCTGCGGATAGTGCAGCAAGTGGCTGCGTGTTTCGAGTCGCTGGTTGAAATTGCTCGAGTACAAACCAAGGGCCTGTTTCGTGTGTTGCGAGGCCATGAGTACACGAGGCGACGCGTTGTATTCGGGGAATGGCATTTGTGAAGAAGCGTATCCGAGAATGATGGTGGGTTCGATCTCGAGGTGCGTGTGCTTGTCCGTCAAGTCGTTTTCTTCGAGCGCGACGTAGGCGTTCTCTTCCTCTTCAGAGTCAATCATTTCGATCACGCCTTGCTTGATGAGGTCGTTCCAGTGAATCTCGCCCGACTTGAGTTTTTCGATGTGTTGCGCGTTGAGCATCGACTTGCCTTTCTTGACTACGATGAGTGGTCTGCGTACGCGTCCCTCGTCGTTGTTGATGAATACTTCGTTCGTGCGCTTGTAGAACGCGACGTTCGTTTCCGGTTCGATGTCTCCGCTGCGTCGTTTTTCGCGGATTTCTGCCGCTAGCTTTCCGCCGTCCTCGTGGAAGCCGAAGAATCGTCCGTTCAGAAAAATGCTTGATTTGTCAGCCATTGTTGAATTATTCAGCTCTCATCGTCACGCCGCTGCGTGACAAGAATTTCTCGAGTCCCTTCTCTTCACCGCCGACCGTGACGTCCGCGAACAACGCGAGGTTGCGAATGAGTCCACAGTTTCCACCTTCAGGCGTTTCGTTTGGATCGAGGCGGCCGAAGTGCGTGCCGTGCAAGTCGCGAGCCTTGTGGTGCGGGTGTTTCTTTGCGAGAGGAGAAGTGACGCGGCGAAGGAAGGAAATGCCAGAAATGTAGTTGGTGCGGTCGAGCGGCTGGCAGACTCCGGTGTGTCCACCGACCCAGTTTCCGGTAGCCATCGCGTACTTGATTCTTTCCGTGAGCGCGTCCGGTCGAACGATTGCGAACATGCTCATTTTGCGTCCGCGGACGTTCGCGCGCTCCATTTGGTAAGCAATGTCCTTCACCAAGAAACCGAACGCGTATCGGAAGAGTTCTTCCATGAGCTTGCCCGTGATCTTGAGTCGCTTGTTGGCGTAGTGGTCCTTGTCTTCCGTCTTGCGCTTTCCGTACGCGACGAGAATCGAGCGCTCGGCCATGCGTGCGAGGAAGTATGCTTTCGCGAGGCGGTCTTTTTCTTCGACGCCGATGTGCGGCAAGAGATACCTGTCGAGTAATAGCTCGGCGCGTTTGAGTTGGTAGTCGATTGGTTGTCCGGGCGCGGCGCGTTTTCCAATGATTTCGAGCGCGTCTTTGCGGTTCTTGCTTTCGTCTCCCTCGAGGTTGAGTAAGAGGTCGTTGTAGATGTCGTGCGAGTCCGTGAATGCCGCCTCGATTTTTTCTTCCTTGTCGAGTCCGAGCGCGCGCAGCACGAGCATGAGTTCGATGGCTTTGTTGTACGACGGCATTGAGACGCTCATGTGTCCGTCCTTCGTGCGGTCCACGGTGCATCTGCCGCGGAAGCCGAGTCTCGTGCTGAATATTTTCGCTTGAACGAGCTCTTTGTCTTTCTCGCGCGATACGAGGATGCGGTTCGGCGCGAGGTCTTCCAGCGTGATCACGGTTTTTTCGGTGCCGTTGATGATGAAGTATCCGCCCGGGTCGAGGTAGTCTTCGCCGCTCTCGATGAGTTCTTGCTTGCTTTTGCCGTGCAAATAACAGGGCTTCGACTTGAGCATGACTGGTAGTTCGCCGACGTAGACGTCTTCGGTGCGTTTTTCGCTGCCCTTGATGACGGGCGTCATTTCGAGATAGAGTGGAGTGGTGTAGGTGAGGTCGCGTTGTCGCGCTTCGCTCGGCAACATCGGTCGCTTCGAGCCGTCCGCTTCGGTGATCATTGGTTTTTCGAAGCGGATCTTGCCGAGTTTCAAAACTAGTCCTTCAATTTGTGGCTCGATCGTGGCTTGTTCGGCGACGATTTCTTGCAGTGACTTGTCGAGGAACTTGTTGTAACTGTTGATGAACTGTTGCATCAAGCTGTGGTCGCGCAAATAAGCGTCGGTTACTTCCTGGAATGCCAAGTTTTCAAATCCACCAATTGACCGCGTTTACCGAGGGATGAAAGGGAGTTGGAGGGTTTGCGAATTTTGTTTTTTTCGCGAGGGGAGTTTGGAGTGAAAATTATTTTTTCGTTCGGGGCCGATGAAATTTTTCGTTTAGTGTTCGACGATGAGGCGCCAGTACGGCTCTTCTTTTCCAGTCACTTTGCTCGGTCTGTAGACTTTCACGACGTCGCCGATTTTTGCTCCTTCGAGCGCGATTATTGCTGGATCGTTTTGAAAAATTTTCGGCAAGTGTTCCTTCGTGGTTTTGAGTTCGGTGAGCATCTCTTCGAGTTCTTTTTCTTTCGCGAGAACCATGCGTGGTGCTAGTACGTGCTTGAATTCAGCCATTCCTAGTTTGAGACCTCTCGGTGTAGAATACGATTAAGCAAACCCCGTTACAAATTGGTTATAAAGCGCTTAAAAAGGCTTTCGCACGCGCCGTTACGCGCCGCTCAGTCATTTATACCACGCGCGAGTGATGCACGTCGGATCTCCTTAAAATGTCTGAGCCAAAGCCGGACGTAGAGCACAACGTCTGCATCAATTGCGAAACACAGCTCAAAGCCGTACTCAAACCCAGCGACTACAGAGAACAAGCCCTACGCATTCTACGCGCTCCGCGGCGCAGCCTCTCGTTCTCATTCCCCGTAATCATGGACAATGGCCAGGTCCGTTCGTTCACGGGCTACCGCGTGCAATACAACGACGCGCGAGGTCCTTTCAAGGGTGGAATTCGTTATCACCCGAGCGTGAACGCGCAGGAAGTCCAAACGCTAGCTTTCCTCATGGCGCTCAAATGCGCTCTTGCGAACATTCCGTTCGGAGGCGGCAAGGGCGGCGTGATTTGCGACCCGAAAAAACTCTCACAAGGCGAGTTGGAACGCTTGACACGCGCTTTTGCGAGGGAACTCGCGCCCTTCGTTGGAGCGTGGAAGGACGTTCCCGCACCCGACGTCAACACCAACGCGCAAACCATGGCTTGGTTTCTCGACGAGTATGAGCGCATCGCGCAACACAAAGAACCAGCCGTGATCACGGGCAAGCCCGTCGCGTTGGGCGGCATTCCGGTTCGCGAATACAGCACTTCGCTCGGCGCCGCGTACGTCTTGCGCGAGTTGTTGAAACGCAAACGCACCAACCCGAAAGGCACCACCGTCGCGATCCAGGGATTCGGAAACGCCGGCTCGCACCTCGCCCGCATCCTGCACGAGTGGAAGTACAAGATCGTCGCCGTGAGCGACTCGAAGGGCGGCATTCACGACGCGAAAGGACTCGACGTCGCCAAGCTCATCAAGCACAACGAAGCCAAACGACAAGTCGGCGGCTTCGCAAAAGCCATCACTAATGAACAACTGCTCGAACTCGACGTCGACGTGCTCGCGCCCGCCGCGCTGGAAAACCAGATCACGAGCGCGAACGTTTCAAAAATCAAAGCACCCATCGTGCTGGAACTCGCCAACGCTCCGACCACGCCCGACGCCGACGCGAAATTGTTCGAACGCAAAGTGACGGTAGTGCCGGACATTCTCGCAAACGCGGGTGGCGTCGTGACGTCGTACTTCGAATGGGTCCAAAACCTCTACGGCTTTTACTGGACGGACGCGGAGACCGAGAAACGCCTCGACGACATCATGGTGCGCGCGTTCAACGACACGTTCGAAATGGCCCAGCAGAACAAGTGGAGCCTGCGCGAAGCCTCCTACAAGCTCGCCGTGCAGCGCATCGTTGAAGCGGAAAGGTCGCGCGGAAACATGCGCTAATCGGCTAATTTACCAATCCGTAGTAAGCTATGTCTCTCCAGCCTTTGCTGGTTTTTTCTTGGCTTTTCAGAATTCCTTCCAGTTTGAAATGTAGTTTTTCGAGCAGTTTTCGGGCGGCCTTGTTGTCCTTAGTTGTTTCTGCGTAAATCTTGTGCAGTCTTAGCGCTTGAAATGCATAATTTACTGCAATGCGGCAAGCTTCCGAACCCATGCCTTTTCTGTGCAACTCTGGGGTAATCCAGAAGCCAAGTTCTCCAACAGGGTTGCGATCGTCGATCTTTATTCCGATCTCACCGATAAGAAATTCTCTGTTATCTATAGGCGTGATTGCCCATACAAAGTTATCTTTCTTTCTTGTACTTTTGATTTCTTCTCGCAAAAGACGTTTTTCCAATCGCAATGTATAGTTCTTAGGAAGACGTGGGAAAAAGCCCAACAGTCGCAAACGACTCACGTGTTTGAATGAATTCGATGCGTCAGAAAGGCGAAGCGGCCGCAAAACTATACTCTTGCCGATTAATGTGTTCATTTTTCATCCCGTTCAATCATCTATTGCTGCGTGCAATAAAAGACACGAACGCCACTTCTTCTTGATGGATCAGGTTATTCTCGCGCACTATAGCGCCGAGGTCGGCATTAAGGGACAGAACCGCAGGTTCTTCGAACAAATGGTCCGCAACGCAGCTGCAGCGATGATCACGCGCGAGCTGGGCCTGGGCGCGGCCGCGGTGAAGAGGTTGCAGAGCCGTTTTCACATTCTGCCACTCAACAAAGAAGCGACTGAAATCTCGGAAGTCCTCCCGCGAGTTTTTGGACTCAGCTGGTTCGCGATCGCCGACGTCTGCGAAGCGAAACCGGAAGCGGTGGAGAAGAAGTGCGAACAACTACTCGCAAAAGAACTGTCACAAAAACCCGCAGCGAAGAGCTTTTCGATTGATTTCAACCGCGCCGACAAGCGCTATCCCGGCACGTCGCTCGAGGCGCGTCAGTCGATGGGCAAAAAGTTTTCACAACAATTCGCCATTCGATACGCAGTGAAAGATGCCGACATCAAGCTTTTCGTCGAAGTCACTGAACAAGGCGCTTTCATATTCGGCGGCAAGACGCAGGGCGCGGGTGGATTGCCTTTCGGTTCTTCAGGAAAAGCAGTCGTGCTGCTTTCGGGAGGCATCGATTCGCCTGTCGCGAGCTGGATGCTGATGCGTCGCGGAATGATTCCCATTTTTCTGCACCTGCACCCGTTCCGTGACGACGAGGCAGAAAAAACTCTCAAGATTCAGGAGCTCGCGGCGATGCTTTCGCGCTGGAGCCCACAACCACTGAAATTGTACGCAGCGCCATTCACTCCATTTCTCGCAGCGTCGCTTTCGATTCCGGAACGCTTTTCGCAAGTGGCTTTCCGAAGGTTCATGTTCAAACTAGCGTGCGCGATTGGCGAGAAAGAGAACGCAGAAGCGATCGCGACCGGCGAGAGCTTGGGACAAGTTGCTTCGCAGACAATCAAGAACATGTCTGCCATCGACAGCGCTTCTTCGCTCTTGGTGTTGAGGCCGCTAGTAGCACTTGACAAGCAAGACATCATAAAGCTGGCACAGGGGATCGGCACTTTCGAGAAATCGCTCGAACAATACAACGACTGTTGCGTTTCGCTGAATCCGAAACACCCGTCGACGAGCGCGCCGCTGCGAATTCTTCAAGACACGGAAGAAAAAATGGGAATCGAAAAAATAGTTGCGCAAACGCTGGAAGCGACGAAGCTCGCGAAGATTTCTTCAAGCGTCGAGACCGTGTTTCAAGCGGCTTGAGAAAAAACGCGGGGGGAGCGCCTTGGCCGGGATTTGAACCCGGGTCGCAGGATTGACAATCCTGAATGCTGGGCCACTGCACTACCAAGGCAGGCCTTTTTTTTTTTTCTTTTTCTTTTTCGCGCGAAGAGTCCCGACCACCGGATTTGAACCGGTAACATCCCCGTTTCTACGTGTTGTTTTTTCAGGCTACAGCGGGGTGCTCTACCGTTGAGCTAGGTCGGGGTTCAAAATCGTCGGCGTTGGAGTTTCGTCGCTTGGTTTTTAAACGCTGCTCGCTATTTCCTGTTCAGAATCATTAATGCAGTCCGGACGATATAAAACCCACTTGGCCATCGCGTTGCTCTTGCTCGCCATCGCGCCTTTCACGCACGCGATAACCGCGGTCGACGCAGAGTCCCGCTACTGGCTCAACACTGGAGAAACAGTTTCAACTTACAACGTCACGGTGAACGGCTCCATCTACTACATCCTAAAGATCGCGGGCATCGAGAGCGTCGTGCTCAACTCGCAGCTAAACGCAGTCGTGGACGACCAGACGCTTTTCCCCGTGCTGAAAGAATACGTCGAGAAAAACCTCCTCTCCGCTACCTATCTTACCACTCTCAACGCCACGATCAACGACACTCGCATCGCGTACTTCGTGGTTGGTGACAAGTTCTGGGCTTGCAACGACTACTACATACAAAGCACGGACACTTACATCTACACGCAGTTCCGAGCCGCCGACCCCTCGACGCGCAACATTGCCGAAAAAGCCAACGAGTCACTCATCAAGATGCGCGACCAAATGCTCATCATCAACACCAGCGTCTACGCGTTGCAGCCGGCTTTCGACATTAAAGACTTCGACACCATCGCCACAAGCATGCTCGCCATCGCACCAGCAGCCCAGATAGTGAAGGACAACGCGGCACAATTCAGCGCCGATTTCGAAGCGTTCACTCACGAGCGATGCGACCTCGACGCGGCCGCGATCGACAAGCTCATCGCGACAGCGCCACTCGCCGACCAAGCGCCCGGCATCAACGTCAAAGTCAAGAAAGTGCAGCAACAGACCGCCGCGCGACGCGCTAACTACGAAGCCAAGAAAGCTGTAGGAACGAGAGGCGAACGACTCGCGACACTGGGATTGTTGAAAGACAGCCTCATCGAGCGCTTCAAAGCGAGCGGCGGCATCACGCTCAACATCCTCAACAACAAATACCAAGACGCGTTCGGACAATACCAAGCCATCACCACCGCGCAAGGCAACGTCAGCCTCGAAGGCCTCGATGCAAAGATCGCCGCGCTCAACCTCACGCTCTCGATGTACGACAAGATCTATTTCGACTACAACCGCACCGCGGTCAACTTCAAACTCGCAACCGCCGAGCTCGCTGACGCAAAGAAGCGAGTCGGTGAACAGGACGACGGCTACAAACGCGTCGCGGGAGAATACTTCACGGTACAGAACGAGTACACAACCGCCAACGAAGCGCTGATTGGCGCGAAGGATGTGGACAAGCTCAACCTCGCCGCGTTATACACCAAGACGGAAACTCTGCGCGCGAACATTGCGAACACGAGGCCGAAAGAACAACAACTCGACCTCATAATTTACGGCGCGGTCGCGCTAGTGGTTCTTGCGATCATTTTCATAGTGATGTACAAACGCGGAAAGAAACCGCCAACACCGGCACAGCCGAGAGTCGTCGAGCTCAAACAAGCGCCGAGAAGCTTGCAGGGCAGCGGCTGGTTCCGCAAGTAAGCTCCTTTTTCTTCCCGAAAAAACAGTAGTTCTATTGTCCAATTTTTCTCTCTAGCGAACCGTCGGGGGGTGTGGGACAATCTGGTCAGCCTGCGAGCTTTGGGAGCTCGAGATCCGAGTTCAAATCTCGGCACCCCCACTTTAAAACTAGAAATTAACTGTTTTTGTGTAATGAAGGCTATTGATGCGGCTTTGAAAGTTTACGGTTTCAAAAGAGTCAGGTCTTTTCACTACGGCGCGACTGGCTGGAAGCATGTTTATCGACCGAACAAGACCGTTTCGAGACAGCTGGATAAAATGAGAATCATGGGTTTGACTGGTTTAGAGCGAGCCTTGCGCGGTGCCGCATGGCGCGCGATGAGTTCGGAGGCTGGCAGTAAGAGCGTGGCGGTAGTCGGCAGCAGGTTGCGCGCTGGCAGAACAAAAGACGGTAAAAAACTGTTTTGGCAGTTAATGATACGACACAACGAATATCCGGGCTTTCAAAAACCCGTCAGCCGTTTGGGTCCTAGTCTTTCTTGATCCTGCCACGCGGCTTCTGAATCTTGAACTCCGGCCAAGCACTACCCACCGCGTCATTCGAGCAGTAAGGCGCGAAGCCGACGCGCGACAGCGCCGCGTTGAAGACGTAACGCGTGAGCACGTCTTGTGAGAAGGAGAAAGTCTTGTCCGCATGGGTCGCGACGTTCAATTGTTGCACGGCTTGCAGCGCTTCCGTAATCCTGCCCCAGGATTTTCGCTCGGGAATCTTCAACAACGCGCCTTCAAGCGCTTTTGCAAAATCCGGCGTGGCACAGTAGGATGCGAGTTTTTTTTCGATTCCGGAACGCAACGCGACGAGAGTAGCGAACACTTCCTTGCTCGGCGCGGTGGTTTTGCACTTGCGCACCGACGTCCAGTCCGGCAAGTACGCCGCGAGCCTGAGCATGTCTTTCGTGGGCGTTCCTTCACTTTTCACTGCTACTGGCGGTAACGCTTTTTGGAACAACGCGCCGCTGAACGAGAGGAAGGCGATGTCGAGGAGCGCCGCGTTTCGTTCGCCGGCCTTCTTCACTTCGCTCTCGTCTTTTGGAACTATTTTTTCCGTGAGGGTTTCTTGTATTCGTGTTTCGAGCTTGCCCGCGCTGGTTGAAGAAAAAGCGGCCGAGAGGTCTTTGGTTGAAGAGATTTTCGAGACGAAGGGCTGCGTTATTGTGGATAGTTTTTTGTGGTCGACGGGCGCGTAGCTCCAAAGGTTCTGTTCTATGGCGTTTTTGGCTTTGTAGAGTGCTTCTGTGGCTTTGCGTTTTTCGAAAGGACGGACCTCCAGCTTGAGTGATGTTTTGGGCAGGGTCGCTTCGAAGAGAAGAAAGTGCTCCAAAAGCCCAATTTCACCTTTTCAAGCGTTTTCAGGCGTGGAGTTTCTTTGCGG
>DASYRB010000019.1:0-31632 GCA_036004805.1 Candidatus Norongarragalinales archaeon | reverse complement strand
CAAACACCTCAGCACATGGGGATTGAGCACGGAAAACTTCAACCGCGGCAAGGAAGAACTCGAAGTCCTCATGAAGATCTTCAAGTTCAAACTCTCACAAGCACTCAACGAGCCAAGGCTGCACGACAACAACGTACGCGTACGCTTTTTCGGCAAACGCGAACTGTTACCGAACGAGCTGCAAAAACAAATGACCAACCTCGAAAAAGCCACCCTCGACTACGACAATTTCTATCTCAACATATTCCTCGGATACGGCGGCAGACAAGAAATCGTCGACGCGACCAACTCGATCCTTCAAGACTTCAAAGCCGGCAAGATCAAGAACATCGACGAAGCACAATTCTCAAAATACTTATACACTCACGACCTGCCAGACCCGGAACTCATCGTACGCACCAGCGGCGAAGAAAGACTCAGCGGCTTCATGTCCTGGCAAAGCGCATACAGCGAGTTCGTCTTCCACCCGAAACTCTGGCCCGCACTCACGCGCGAAGACTTTTCAGAAATCCTGAAAGAATACGAATCAAGACAACGAAGATTCGGCAAGTAAGAAAAATGAGCCGCGAATTGTGGCGAGCTTTCGAAGCATGCGACACGCCCCTCAAACGCGCCAAGGGACTCCTGTTCCGCGCCTCTTTCGAAAAGCCTTTATTATTCAACGACTTTCCGAAATACGAAAGCATTCACTCGTTCTTCTGCCCGCCGTTCGACGCCGTGTTTCTCGACGAAGATAAAAAAATCACGCAAGTTTTCAACAACGTTCTCGCTAATCGTCTAGTAACTCCCTCGCGACCCAGCGCTTTCTTGATCGAAACCCCCGCCGGAGACGCGCGCCGGAAACACCTGCGCGTCGGAATGCGACTGCAATGGACACGTGGCGGCTCGATAAGCCTCTTGAAGGACTATTCAACATCGAAGAGCGTGAGCTCTCGACAAAAGAAAAAACGCTAGCGCGCGCGGTATGGCGGGCGCAAAAACAACACTCGAACATCGCGACAGAAAAAATCCTCTCAACACTCTGCGCGAGCAAGAGAATATTCCTACCCAGCGCCAACGCAAAACGAATAATCACGTATTTACAGAGGGAAACGAGTGGTTTCGGCCTGCTCGATGAACTGCTGAAAAACCAAGCGATCGAAGAGATCGCGCTTCCCTCACCGAAAAGCTGCGTGTTCGCATTCATGCAAGGCGAAGGATGGAAACGCACCAACCTTTACCTGCAAAACACGGAGAGCGGCGTCGAGCTCGCGAACAAAATGGCGCGCGACCTCGGCCGTCGCCTCACGGCGAACGAGCCAAGACTCAGCGCAACTCTTCCTAACGGCAGCCGCTTGCACGCGACGATGTCTCCCCTAGCGCCGGAAGGCTTCGAATTCACCATCCGCAAGTTCAGAGAAAAGCCGTTTTCCATCACGGAACTCATACGCTCACGCACGATTTCGGCACGCGCGGCGGCTTTCTTGTGGCTCGCGCTGCAAAGCGACTCCAGCCTCCTCATCGCCGGAAACACGGGAAGTGGAAAAACGACGACGCTCAACGCGCTATTCACATTCGTGCCCTTGCAGGAAAGGATCGTCGTGACGGAAGAAACGCCAGAACTCTCGCTGCCACAAAAACACGTGGCCAAACTCGTCGCGAGACCAGAACTCGGCGTCACCATGCACTCGCTCGTCCGCGACACCTTGCGAATGCGTCCTGACCGCGTAATTGTAGGAGAGGTTCGCGATGAGCAGGAAGCGAGCGCGCTGTTCGACGCGCTGCTCGCAGGACAAGCGAGAGGCACATACGCGACTTTTCACGCCAACTCCGCAAAAGAAGCGTTGAACCGTTTGGAAGCATTGGGAGCGAGGCGCAGTGACCTCGACGCGCTCGACTACGTCATCGTGCAGAGAAGAAGCTCGTTTTTCGACCGCGCGAAGAACTCATTCAACGAACAACGATGCATCATACAAATCGCGAGAGTCGAGAATGGCGAAGCGAGCGTGCTGTTCGAACTCAACGACGAAAGCCACCGACTGGAACAAGTGCGAGAACCCGACTTGCGACGCATCGCGCGCACGCTCAAGATCGACGAGAGAAGCGCTCGCAAAGAGCTCGCGCGGCGGTCTGAGTTCCTCATGCGTCTGGCGCAAGAAAACCCCCCGCACGAAAAAACCATCGCGAAAATCCAGTCATTCGCGCCCGTAGAGAAATGATCAAGCGATTTCTACAACAACGCGAAGCAGCGGCTTTCGAAAAACAATTGCCATTCACACTGCGACTCGCTTCTGCGCTCTTGCAGGCCGGTATTCCTTTCGAAAAAGTACTCACAAATCTATCCAAGCTCGAAGGCGCGTGTGGCGAAAAGTTCAAACAAGCAGTGAACAGCTTGCGGCGCGGAGCTACGATGCAACAATCTCTCGAGCCCCTAGCGATCGAAGGTTCGAGTTATGGTGAAAGAGCGCGCGGCGAACTCTTGTTCGCATACCGTCAAGGAAGAGGAGCGGAAAACCTGCGACGATTGGCCGATGAGGTGTCGCTGAACAACAAGAGCCGCGCGAAGAACGCGCAAAGCAAACAATCCATCCTCAGCTTAGCGCTCGTTACGACGGCGTGCATCGTTCCCGCGCTGTTCGCCGCGTACGCCAGTGTCGGCTCTTCGCTCTTGCAATCATCGGTCGACGGAACGACCGCGTTCATCGTTCTCGCGATACTTTTCCCACTCGCCAACGCAGGTTTGCTTGCATTGGTTCGTTTTCTTGGTGACTAAAAACAATTGTTTGAATCATTATTGAAAGAAAAGAAGCGCGAACAGATCGAAGAACGCCTACCGGGCGCGCTGCTGCAGTGCGCGGGTTGCACTCCCGGGGCGGGAGTTGAGGAAATGTGGATCACCATTTCCAAGGAGAAATCACCTCTTGGAGAAGCTTGCGCGCGTGCATTGGGCGCGGTGCGTTTGGGCGCGAGCGTGCCTGAAGCGCTCGAGTTGTTCAAGAAAGAATGCGACTCTCAACTCGCGTCGCGCGTGGCCGAATTGTGGCTCGAGTCTCACAGGGCCGGTAGTGATTTCGGTCCTGCTTTTCGCGATTGCGCAGAGGCCTTTTTCGAGCTGCAAGAACTCGAGAAAGAAAGGCGGAACGCGGGCGCGATGCAGAAATACACCATGATCGCGGCCGTCGTGCTCGTGCCACTCATCATGGGGATCGTGCTGAACGTCGTATCATCATTACAATCTGGTTTGGAAGAGTCGATATTCGGAACCGCGCCATCGATGGAAGTGTTTGACAACGTGAAGAACGGCGCCACTGCGTACGTGGCGGCTTTTTCGTTAATTGTTTCAATTTTCCTCTCTTTTCAGAAAGCTTCGAAAGCCAGGATTTACCTCTATGCCGCGGTGTTGTTGCCGTTGTGCCTTTCGGTTTTCTTTGCGGCACAGGGATTCGCGTTGTTCTGAAGGCATTTTAAAAGCCGTCGCGAGTGATAATTCCGAAATGGCGCAAATCGAGATTCGCGAGATCGAGAAAATCAAGCTCAAGGACCCAATCATTATCGAAGGGTTTCCAGGCATCGGCATGATTGGCACCATCGCCGCAAACTATTTGGCCGAAAAGCTCGAAATGCAGCTAGTCGGCTACATCGCTTCGCCACAATTTCCACCCATCGCGGCCATTCACGACTTCAGACCCGTCTCTCCGGCGCGCATCTATGCTAGCGAAAAATACAACATCATCGCGCTATTCAGCGAGCTCGTCATTCCCGCCGAGATCGTCTTCGACTTATCCAACAAAATTATCGACTGGGCACAAAGCAAAGGCGCCGTGGCGATCTACAGCCTGGCTGGCATCGCGACTGAAAATCCGGAAGACAAGATCTATGCCATTACGTCGACGAAGGAGATGACGGAAAAACTGTCGCGCTTGAAGATCGAGCTCGTGCGCGAAGGAGCGACACAGGGAGTCAGCGGCGTGCTGATCGCAGAGTGTGCCGCGCGAAAGTTTCCCGCAGCCAACCTCATGATTCAAACGAACACGCCTCTCGACCCGAAAGGCGCTGCCGCGTTGATTGATAAACTAGCACCGATTATAGGAATCAAGATCGATACTGCGCCGCTCGTGGCAGAGGGAGAAAAGGTGCAAGCGCGCATGAAGGAAGCGATGCAACGCATTCAAGCGGTCGGGAAGAACTACCAAGACCTCGAAACGCAAAAACCCTACGGGTGAAAAATTAGAAAAATGGATCATTTGAAAGCAGTCGGTTTGGGCATTGGCATTTGGCTAGTGTTGTTCGCAGTCGCCACGGCAATTCTCTTTACCGCGGGAAGCAATTGGATAAGCCCCGTGATGCTCGTACTCACGCCGATACTCTGCTGGCTCGCTGCGAACGCTTACTTGAAGGACTGGAAAGACCAACAAACCTTCCTCGGCTTCCACCTTGGAGTGCTCTGGGTCGCGATCGGCATTGTCCTTGACCTCACGATCATCGTGAGCGTGTTGAAAGCGGGATTCGCGTTCTTCACGCCACTGCTTTTCGTCGGCTATTTCGAAATCTTCGCCGTGCCACTCATCGCCGGCTATCTGCGCGAACACAAGCAACCGCGACGCTAAAAACCAACGAAAGCCACTCTATTCCTGCGCAGGGATGCCAGAGTGGACAAATGGGCCAGCCTTAGGAGCTGGTGCTTTAGGGCTTCGAGAGTTCGAATCTCTCTCCCTGCACTCTAATTTTTTTCTTAAAACTTTGCTCTTTTTCTGAACGGCAGCACGTGACTCGCAGGCGTTTTTTGCAGGGCGTGAATTATTTTCTCCGAGCGTGAGGCCGAGAGCAGTTCGATGTTTCCTTTTTTGTCCACTTTCATCAACGGATATTTCAAGTGAAAACCTCGCTGTGTGATCCATGGATATTTCGAACGATGATTCACGTGAATCAGGCCGTGCTTGCTGATCGCGCGAGTGACTTTTTCCGTCTGCGCGTCAATACGCCGACCATGAAACAACATCAAGCCCGCAGTTCCACCGGCTATGCCGATCGCGCCACCGATGAGTGCCGACTTAAGCTCTAGTTTGGCAGAACCGGTAAAGCCACCAAAAATTCCCGCGATTAACGGCGTCTGAACAAGACAAGCAACACGCATGTTTCTGCGCGATATCAGTTTGCGGACTTCACCCTGCACGCGCGGCATCAAGTGTTTCCGAAGGATGATGAGCTTTTTCACGAAGCAATATTCGAGAACGTAACTTTTATACCGCGAGCGTCTCGAAATTTTCTGGAAATGGTTGAACGCAGCGAGTTCGCGAACTCCATAAAACTCAGGAAGTATTTGGAAAAGCGCTATCTCGATAAGAAAACAAACAACGTCATTTTGCCTCCCAGAAGCCAGTTGCCGCGGAACATTTTGGACGCGATCGACAAGCACCATGGCGGCTTGAATTTCGTGAGGAAGAACTGGTTCAAACAAGCGCCACCAATGCAAAAAACGCTGCTGGCAGAATGGCCCAATTTCCGTCTCGCCATCGATCCACACCTGGTGCGTGATGAGTCCGGCAACGTGCTCGGCATGCCGCCAGAGCGATGGATGAAGAAAAGAAAACTGGGACCCATCATTCACGCGATCAAAGAACATTGGCAGGGCCACCGTGGGGTCAGCGAAAAACTGCGCCTTCCAGTGATTCCGCAAAAAAGTGAAGCGTTCAAATCTTGGGTAAAAAAGCGAGCGGAAAGATACGAAATCGCGAGAAGAACTAGCTGAAAAGAAGCTGATTTTAAGGCCCGCATGAACGATTTTTGTTAGCGATGACGCGAAAAAGCAAACTTAGAGATTGGGATGTTTTCAGGAGCGAGCTGCGGCCCTTTCTGAAGTTTGACGACAAGACGCGAGAAGTCTTGCTGGCTGAAAAGAAAGACATCGTGAAAAAGCTTCCCGAAATGTACCACGCCATCGAGCTTCACGGAGGCATGGAAGCGGTGCGGAAAAAGCTCGGCGCGGTTCCCGGAAACCCGCTCGCTAATTGGGACTTTTACAAGAAAGAGATCGAGACGTACATCAAGCGAAACCCCGTAAGCGGAGAGCCCGTGTATTTGCCCTCGCAGAAACACTTCCTAAAAATCGGACGACACGACATTGTACACGCGACCGTGCACATCTGGGGAGGTTTTCCCGCCGTGCGCAAAAAACTCAAACTGCCGGGAGTTTTCGAAGCAAAAAAACTCACGGAACCGAGTGCGAGCAAGTGGAAAAACTGGGAATACCTACAACAAAAACTACGTCCACTGGTAAGGAACGATCCCAAAACAGGAAAGCCCTTCCTGCCTTCGAGAGCTTATTTTTCGAAAAAAGCGGGCTACATGCTGAGAATGATGGACGAGCACTGGGGCGGCTTGAACGGCGTGAGGAAAAAAATGGGGCTCGCGCCGCAAAACACGGAGAAAGGACCGCTAGCCGACTGGCAAAAATTCAAAAAAGAGATATTGAAACACATCGGAAGAAACCCGAAAACCGGCGAAGTATCCGTGCTGCCCGGACGCAAATATTTCATAAAAATGGGAAGACGGGACATCGCGATCGCGGCCGACAGGCATTGGGGCGGTTTTCCGAGTATAAGAAGAAAACTAGGACTCACTGTTCCGAGCCGTTCAAAAAAGCTGATGTGAGGACGCGATTCTAGCTCGAAAGCTTTTTATATGCGCGGAGGGCGGAATATATAAAGTTCCGGGCGTGTGGAAGGTCTCTTCTTTGCGGTCCTGGAATTTGTGTTTTTGCTGTGACGATTTTTTCGTTTTCCGGTGCGCGGCCAAAGCTTTTAGTGACGCTATGATTGGCTCTGCGTTCTCCGTCGCAGCGAGTATGGGAAGCCGAACAAGACTGTCAGGTCGCTCTGCGACCGCTCTCCTCGGCATTCGACGGAGGCTCTGGAAAAATTATGTACGAACAATTCGTTTAACGATGTTCTAAATTTTTGCGAAAGAAAGGAAATCCCAAAAATAAATTTTTTGTAAAAGAAAAGTTTTTGGGGTAGCTGATGCAGATGGTTTTTTCCGCAGTGTAAACTGTGGTTCTGCAGCGGCCGTACGAAAAGATTTCTCGAGCGTGGTCGCTTGGTCCAACCAATTCCCGACTCGTTCGAGAACTTTTCTTAACACCAGTTGATCCTGCTGGAGGACACCGCTATCGGAGTACGACTAAGACATGCAAGCTTAAAGGAGCGGCTTCGCTCCTTGGCGAACGGCTGAGTAACACGTAGTCAACATTCCCTAGAGACGGGAGCAACGACGGGAAACTGTCGATAATTCTCGATGGGCCACGAGAACTGGAAAGGTTTTGTGGCTGAAACGCAAACACAAATCGTAGTGCGCGCGCTCTAGGATTGGACTGCGGCCGATCAGGCTGTTGGTGGGGTAACGGCCCACCAAACCAATAATCGGTAGGGGTCATGCAAGTGAGAGCCCCCAGAAGGGAACTTAGACAAGGTCCCTAGCCCTACGGGGTGCAGCAGTCGCGAAACTTCCGCAATGCGCGCAAGCGTGACGGGGGAACTCCGAGTGATTCGAGAAATCGGATCTTTTAGTGACTTTGAATTGGTCGCTGAATAAGAGGTGGGTAAATCTCGTGCCAGCCGCCGCGGTAATACGAGTAGCTCGAGTGGTGTCCACGAATATTGAGCCTAAAGCGCCCGTAGCCGGGCCGGCAAGTTTTCCGTGAAATCCCACAGCTCAACTGTGGGAATGGCGGGAAATACTACCAGCCTTGGGAATGGGGGAGGCATGGGGTACGTTAGGGGGAGCGGTAAAATGCTGTAATCCTTAACGGACCACCGGTGGCGAAAGCGCCATGCCAAAACATGTCCGACGGTGAGGGACGAAGGCCAGGGGAGCAAACCGGATTAGATACCCGGGTAGTCCTGGCAGTAAATGATGCGAACTGTGCGTCGCCATCACTTAGAGTGGTGGCGGTGCCGTAGGGAAGCTGTTGAGTTCGCCGCTTGGGGAGTACGGTCGCAAGATTGAAACTTAAAGGAATTGGCGGGGGAACACCACAAGCCGTGGATGCTGCGGTTCAATTGGATTCAACGCCGGGAAACTTACCAGGAGAGACGGCAGGATGAATGTCAAGCTAAAGACTTTACACAACAAGCCGAGAGGTGTTGCATGGCCAGTGCCAGCTCGTGCCGTGAGGTGTCAGATTAAGTTCTGCAACGAGCGAGATCCCCAGCCACTATTGCTACCATCAAAGAGATTTGGTGGGCACTTTGTGGCGACTGCCCGCGTTAAGTGGGAGGAAGGAGGGGGCGACACTAGGTCAGTATGACCCGAATCTCCTGGGCCACACGTGGCATACAATGACCGAGACAATGGGCTCCGACGCCGAAAGGCGAAGGCAATCCCAAAAACTCGGCCTGAGTTTGGATTGCGGGCTGAAACTCGTCCGCATGAAACTGGAATGGCTAGTAATCGCGTGTCATCATCGCGCGGTGAATATGTCCCTGTTCCTTGCACACACCGCCCGTCAAGCCATCCAAGCGGGGGTTTGGTGAGGCTCGATCTTCGGATCGATTCGAGCCATGCCTCTGTGAGGAGGGTTAAGTCGTAACAAGGTAACCGTAGGGGAACCTGCGGTTAGATCACCTCCAACACCGTTGAAGAGCCCGTGAACGTTGCGGAAAAAACCAGCATTAACAAGCTGACCCAAAAAACATCTCCTGGAAAAATCGCAAACAAAAAACTTTTTTAGAAAACTTCGAAAAACGAAAAGTGAAAAATAATTTTTTCGTCCAGAGCCTCGAACAAAAATTTTAGCGTGAAAGAAAGTAACTGTCGCTTGAAGCTCGATTTGCAATAAGGGCTCGTAGCGCAGTGGTAGCGCGCCTGCTTTGCAAGCAGGAGGCCGCGGGTTCAAATCCCGCCGAGTCCACTCCAAAAAGAATTGCAAAGAAAAGCGCGCGAAAAAAGAAAGAAAACAGTTTACCGAAAAAAAAGAAACGACGAAGAAAATAGTTACGGAAAAAACGTGGAAAGATTTTTTTCCGAAATGGTTTCCGTCCGCTTCATCGCGGCGGGGATCTGTATAGCTCACGAGTAACGCAACCCGATCAAACCTGCAAAGTTAAGCCGTCTCTCGGGTCGCGCGTGAGTGTTGAATAAAGACCGATCCAACGAAAATAGTGTTCTCTCTCAGAAGGCTTTCGAAGTGAATGGGGGAGCGTGGGGCGTGAGGTCGTTGCAGACAAAAAAATTTAGAGATGGGAGTAAGCATTGATTCCTGAGAAGATAGGAAGTCGTGCTACTAGTAAACGATGCCGCGCAGTGGATGGATTGGCTGGAATAGCGATGAAGGTCGTGGCAAGCTGCGAAAAGCTCCGGGTAGCCGCATGCGGGCTTTGATCCGGAGATCACCGAATTCATCAGAAGTGATGGAGCACCCACTGAATTGAAATATCTCAGTAAGTGGAGGAAAAGAGACCAACAGGGATTCCGTCAGTAGTGCGAACGAACGCGGAAAAGCGCAAACCGAATGCCCACAGGCAACTGTGGGTCGTATGTGGTGTTACGGACCGCCTTTTAGTACCCCGTTCTGGAGACGAAGACAATTGGAAAATTGCACCAGAGAACGTGACAGTCGTGTAATCGAACGGAGCGGGGACGTGGCGAGTTCCTGAGTATCGCTCGCTGAGTTGCGAGTGAGAAAATTGGAGGATTAACTTCAAACGCTAAACATAATTCCAGACCGATAGCGTAAGAGTACCGTGAGGGAAAACTGAAAAGCACAGCGAGAGCTGAGCGAAAAGAGCCTGAAACTGCCGCGGCTACAGCAAGACGATGCATGAAAGGACCGCGCAAGCGGACCAGTGTGTCGTCGTACTTCTCGAAGCAAGAGCCAGGGAGTTCAATGAAGTGGCGAGCATAAAAGCGAAGCGAAAGCGAGAACCACGCAACAGGATTGATTTCTTGTGAGGTGGTGCGTCTGAAAAGGCGTCAAGTCACTACTTTGAGACCCGAAGCCAATGTGATCTATACGCGGGCAGGGCGAAGCCATTCTTCCGAATGGTGGAGGTCCGCAACCCGTTCTGGTCTATCCGATGGGGTGACCCGCGCATAGGGATGATAGGTCATTCGAACTTGGCGTTAGCGGGTTCCCTTCGAAGTGACCCTTAGGTCAGCCTGGCTGGAGGCAGGTAGTGAGTAGAGCACTGATTGGGGAAGACCGGAAGTAACATTTTGGCTCTCCTGTCAAACTCCGAAGTCACTACCGCCGTAGAAAGCTGGAGTGGGCTTGCACCGGGTAAGCCGGTGCGGCGGGAGGGGAACGACCCCTACTGATTGTTAAGGCCCCCAAGCGCGCGCTAAGTGTAAACTAAAGGCGTCTCGGTTCTCAGACAGCGGGGAGGTAGGCTCAGAAGCAGCCATCCTTCAAACAACGCGTAACAGCGGACCCGTCAAGAACCGTGGCGCCGCAGACTATCGGGACTAAGCGCGCCGCCGACACGTCAGAACACTTCGTACAAAACGAAGCGATTTGGTAGAAGGGCATGAGGCATGGCTAGAAGAAGGTCCGTAAGGACCTTTGGACCGTGTCGCAAGGAATATCCTGGTACTAGTAGCAACGATTCCAGGCGAGAATCCTGGACGCCGGAAGGGCAAGGTTTTCTTGGCTAACGCTCGTCGACCAAGAGTCAGCCGGTCCTAACCCACAACGTAACCGTATGTGGAGGAAAGGGAAACCCGTTAACATTCGGGTGCCTTCGCGAGAGCGCGCGGCAACGCCAGCTCTGCATTCAACGCTTTTGGATAACTGCACAACAATTGATTTGTTGTTAACACGAACATCGGCCGGAAGTCACGTCACGTGGAGCACGGCCGCAAGCAGTGGAATAGCCCGCAAGGGTTGCGGTGAATCCAAGAGCCCATGAAACGAGTGTAGAGATGTATTTCGCGAGACCGTACCAAGAACCAGTACAGGTGCCCCTAGCAGAAAAAGCTAAGGCGTGACAGGAGAACGGAAGCAAGGGAATTCGGCAAATTAGCCCAATACCTTCGGTATAATGGGTGCCTACGCTTCTGCTGAGATTACATCAAAAGTGGATTCGTAGGTGGCACTAACAAGGGGGCGTCGACTGTTTAGCAAAAACACAGCTCTCCGCAAGGTGTAAACGCTGAGTACGGAGGGTGACGCCTGCTCACTGGCGGGATCTTAAGCCATGTTTCAACGTGGTGAAGGACCGCTCAAGAGCGGGACTAACTCTGAGTCTCTTAAGGTAGCGTAATACCTCGCCGCTTAATTGGCGGCTTGCATGAATGGCGCAACGAGCGCCCCACTGTCCCTGCTTTCGACCTGGCGAACCTACTACTCGGTGAACATGCCGAGAACACTTAGAGGGAAATGAAGACCCCATGGAGCTTAACCGCAGCTTGTAGTTGCGATACGGTTGGCGGATCAAAGCGTAAGCAGGACCCGTTATGCATGCACTTCTGGGTGCGTGATAGGGGAAATTGTGACACTGCTATTCGTTGACTGTATTGCTTACCGAAAGGGACAACTACTGGTGGGCGGTTTGGCTGGGGCGGTATGCCTACGATAAGGAAACATAGGCGCCCAAAGTTCAGCTCATCCGAGTCAGAAATTCGGAGTAGAGGGTTAAGCACAAATGCTGGACTGACTGTACTCTTAACAAAATGGGGTGCAGATACGAAAGTAGGGGCTAACGAACAACGGTGTCCCTGTTAATAGGGGCCCGTTCTGTCAGACAAGCTACCCTGGGGGTAACAGGCTCGTCGCGGTCGAGAGTTCATATCGACACCGCGGTTTGGTACATCGCTATCGGCTCACGTCATCCTGGCGGTGCAGGAGCCGCCAAGGGTCGGGTTGTACATCCGTTAAAGACGTACGTTAGTTGGGTTCAGAACGTCGCGAGACAGTTCGGAGACATCTTCTAAGTGTGCGAGCGGTTTGAGGGGAAGGAGCCCTGAGTACGAGAGGAACGGGGCCTCGGCGCCACTAGTACTGCAGCTGTCGCAAAGGCACGCTGCGTAGCCACGCGCCAAACGATAAGTCCTGAAAGCATCTAAGGACGAAGCGTTTCCCGAAACGAGACCGCTAAGGCCGCCCGTAGCAGACGGGATTGATAGAGCAGACGTGTAAGCAAAGAGCGCAAGCGATTTGCGAGCGAACTGCCACTAAAGGCCGAACTTTGATTTCACTAGTCTTCATGCATTACAGACCTTCCAACTGGTCAATTACTAATGCACACTGTGAACAATTTCAAAAAGTGAAAAATCAAGGGACAATACAGTAGCATAAAGAGTGCGACTTCACCAGTCTCTCGGAAACAATCCAGAAACAAATACTCCCATCACAAAAATTGAGAATGCCTGCAACGACCCGCTAAAAACACGACGACACTAAAAAGCGAAAAATTAGATCGGAAAAAAGACGTCTAGTTTTTGTCGAGCCAGCTAACTACTTCTTGTAGAAATCCTGGCGCTCGAAACATTGCCGTTCCGTGTCCAGCGTTGCGCAGCGCTTTGATCAATACGTTTTTAGACAAGCTAGCGATAGCCTTCGCACTGTCAACACTGTAAGTATCATCCGGCGCACTCGCCGCAGTGAGAACTTGTCCTTTGTATTTCGACGCAGCACTTTCTGGCTTGACACCGTGATAATCATTACCCGGCGAAAGAAGCACGACCGACTTCACGTCATTGTTAGCAGCATAGATCAGCGCGAGATTCGCACCGATGCTCGCACCAATCAACGACAACCTGTTCGTGCTTACTCCCGTCTTTTCCAAAAACGCTCGCGCAGCTTCGATGTCGTGTATCTTGCTTTGTTGTTGCGTGCTTGAAAAATCGCGAAAATGCTCCGCCTTGCCATTATGCATCACGCTCTCGCCATGGCCACGGGAATCAATAGACAAAACAGTCCATCCCTTCTTCACCAGCTCTTCCGCGAGTTCACGATAAGAATCTCGCAGCGCGGGCATCATGTGCAACGCGATCAACGTCCTGCCGTTAGAGTGAGCGGGTTTGTAGAGGTCTGCGACTATTTTCCACCCATCACTGGTTTCGAAGCTAACTTTTTCCATTTTTATTTGAACACTGCTCCCGTCTCTCTACTCCAGATCAGCATGTCGAGTTCTGTTTCCGGAATCTTCAAGCGCTTGGCGAGCCTTAACACCTTACCTTCGGCTTGCATGTAAAGCTTTCTTGAAGAAGGATAAAACCTATCCTGCACGAGTCCAAGTCCTCTCAAATTTTTCAGAATGTGCGTATCAACAATCGCTAAACCTTCGCCACGACCCACGTTACGCAGGAAGTGGCTTGCTTCCTTCCAACCCAGTCCTTTTACGTTTGTCGCGAGCCATTCGCGGGCGTCTTGATTGCTGCGGAATTGTGAAAGCAATCGCGCAAGTCCTTCCGGCTTGGCAAAGCGTTCTCGCGCGGCTACGAGATAGCGTGCTTTGTTGTTGTGGAAACGAACCTTGCCTTTCATTACACTCGCGACTCGTTTTACGTTTCCGCGCCAGAGCAATCCCCGACGGTCGAGCTCTTGTACCGTCGCGTGAGCATTGACGGCCTTCGTGCCTGGCGTCATCAAACAAAAAGCCAGTTCTTGAAACAATTCGCGGTCGCTGTTGCGGAAGCGCACATTGTCGAAGTCTTTCAGGCGCGCGTGAATCATGGGCTTGATGACGCTGTGCCAATGCAGCAGCTCGTCTTCGGTCACTGCGCTTTTTTGCGGTTCAGCCATTCTCGATATCCTCTTTTGTTTCCGTAATCACAAATTTTCAGCAAAGGGCAGTCACCACACGCGGGGTTGCGCGCCGTGCAGATTTCTCTGCCTAGAGAAATCATGTTGATGTGGCAATTCTGCTTCTCTTCATCACGAACAAGCACGTCCATCACGACGTGCGCTTTTTCTCGCGAAACCTTCTCGCCATAAAAACCAATTCGGCGCGCGACGCGGTAGATGTGCGTGTCTACGGGGAAGAACGGTTGGCCGAGGGAGAAACTTAAAACCACCGCCGCGGTCTTCGGGCCCGTGCCCTTGATGCTCGTCAAGTATTCGTGTGCTTGCGCGGGCGTCATTTTCTTCAGAACGTCCAATGAGAGTTTACCTTCCCTGCGTTTGATTTCCTGAAGCGTTTCCTTGATCCTGTTGGCTTTCGTTTTCGCCAATCCGCCTTCTCGGATTGTTTCCTCTATGCTTCGCGTGTTCGCGACCATCACTTTCGCCCAGGTCGGATATTTTGCGACTAGCTTTTTGTACGCGTGGAGGCTGTTGCGGTCGCTCGTGTTCTGCGACAATATTACTTGCACTAAAGAAGAGATGAGGTTTTTGGGCTTGTCGGCCCATTCGGGAATCTCGCGTCCGTATTTTTCGGCGAGGAGCGCGCAGGCTCGTTCAGCTTTTTTCACGAGTTTTGACATGTTTCAGTTCAAACAGGAACTTGCAGCAGCGAGCCTATAATGAAGCCGCCCAGAGCCGCCAGACCACCAGCAACGACCAACTCTAGGCCGCTGCGTGTTGGCGAGCCGACGGTGAGTTTGGCTTTAATCCAGCCGCCGACGAAAAGCGAAACGAGCGCAAGTATGGCTGCTGCAATCATTGCCTGCACCACAGGTAGGAAAAAGAATGGAATGAGTGGAATCAGGCTGCCGATCGTGCTTGATAGTCCAACGATGAACGCGGCAGTCCAGGGCTCGCTGCGTCCCGACTTTTGCAAGTGCATGCCTTCCTCGGTTATCGTTTCGCCGCCCGCGCGCACGTTCTTCTCGAGCGCTTTCACGATGTCACTGAGTAGTTTGCCGCGGACTCCTTTGCTGTGAAACAATGATCGCAACTCGCTTGCCGCTTTGCGTGGTTGTTTCCTGATCTCTTTCTCCTCTTTCTTCACAGTGTAGCGGTAATAGTCTTGAGCCGCGCGCGTGGAAGTGTACGCAACTGCAGCCATTGAGAGAGATTCGGCGACGGTTGTTGCGAGGCCGGCGACGATGACGACTTGCGAGTTCATCGTGCTTGCTGCGACTCCGAGAACTAGTCCGAGGACGTTGACGACGCCGTCTTGTCCACCGAGGATGATTTCGGGAATCTTCGAACGCGTCGCGTCACCGTCGAGTGTTGATTCGCGCCATTTCTTCCTGCGCAGCGAACTCATGAACTCCATGACTCAACGAACTCTTTCCAGCTTTTTAATCGCGTCTTTCAATTGTTTCCGTACAAACCACGCTTTTTCAAAACGCAAACGATGTTTCAGGTGCGGCAACGCTTCTTTGTATCCGATCTGTCCGAGCGCGCTCGCAGCTCTTCGCCTGATTGTTGCATTTGCATCAGTGATTGCGGGCAGGAGGTAGGGGCCGGCTTTGGGCCCGATGTTTTTGAGGGCTTTGCCAGTCACTCCCCAGTAGTAATCCTCCCAGCCTACTTTCAAGATTTCTAGCGCGTGGGGCGCGGATGCTTCCCCGATTTTTCCAAGAGAATGTATTGGCCAGTAAGTGCTGCGCACGGATCCATGAGGGATTGCTAAACGTTTCAGAAAGAATGGAATGGCTGGTGCGCCCAACAGTTCAAGTTGTTTATGAGCAAAAGTGTAAACTTTTGGATCGCCATGATCAAGAGCCAGCACGAATAACTCTGGCTTTTTCGCTTTCTTCAGGTGCTTTATCACTAGCTTTGGGTGTCCTATTGTGAAAAATTTTTCAAGCTTCGACATGTTGCAGTAAAAACTCGCGTTAACGGTTTATTTTATAGGCACTTGTGAAGGATTTCTATCAATGGCTACAGAATTGCAGCAAAAAGTCTGGAAAGCACTCTACAAAATTCCTCGAGGAAGAGTTTCTACCTACAAGGCCATAGCGCGAGTGGTCGGAAGGCCGAAAGCCGTACGCGCGATTGGTCAGGCGTTGAAGAAAAATCCCAACGCGCCCGCTTGTCCTTGTCATCGTGTGGTCGCGAGCGATGGGTCACTTGGCGGATACAATGGTGCGATGAACTCTAGGAAAAAGATAGCATTACTCGAAAAAGAAGGAGTTCAGGTTCACGGTGGACGTGTTGTTGATTTCGACAAAGTGTTTTTCCGTTTCTAGAGCCTGTGCCTGATCCACGACTCCGCTTCATCGTATTGCGCGAAGGCTTTCTCGTCCGTTTTGAATTCTCGCGTGTGCACACACCTTCTCAATGAAGCGCCTCTTTCGTATTTTACGTCGTGTTTCGCGTGCAAGAACTCGTGATACAACAAATACTGCAGAACGAACTCGGGAACGCGTGGTGAATCGAATGCGCGGCTCACGACCACCCTGTTGAATGCGGAGTCGTGGTAGGCTAGTCTGCGTTTGGAATGCCCCCAGCCCCAGGTGATTTCGGGAACCGCGACTCCTTGGAAGACGGAGTTGTACTCGCCGAGCAATTTTCGTGATTGTTCTTCGAGGTCGTAGTGTTTTCCGAGCGTTTCTGCCTCGAGCTTCCTGCCCCTGTTTTTCCGCAACGTGTGTCCGAGTTTGGCGGTGCTGGCTTTCGCGTTGAACGCTTTCAATGCTCGCGCGTAAGGATTTTCCGGAGAGAGCTTCCTGCGAAACAGTCTCGAAAACATCGAGAGTGCGAAGCCGGTAAGCACGTCGGGCGTCGAGGCGCGCATCGCGTCGCTATAAAAAATCTTTATCTTTCGCTCGCCACGATTGACTTCTGCCTTGCCGCCGACGTGAGCGTAGGGCTTGAAGCGCGCTTCTACAAAAAAGTCCGGAATTCTAAGCAGTGAGAGCGCGTTGTAGGCCGCGAAAGTAGCGTCTGAATCATTGAGAGCTGTTGCTTCTTCCATTTTTGTAGAACGGGAAAAGAGGGCCTCGTGAAGGTTTTATTCCTTTACGAGGTCGAGTTGGTAGCGTTGCTCGCTGGCGAGGGAGTCGCGGTCGGTGAAGGAGTTGGAAGCGCGATCGTGGACGAGCTTGCAGGCGTGCTGGCGGTTGGTTGTCCTGTGTATTTGAAGATCTTGACTTCGCCGTTCTTCGACGTGAACACGAGCTCGAATCCGGGCAGGCTTTCGCGCAGGTAGAGGCGTACGAATGCGCTTTCGAACAGTTTGCTCTTGAGGCCCATGAATGAGTAGTCGGGGTTGATGTTGAGGAACACGTTCTGCTGGTAAGGCAGCAAGTACGAAACGTTCGCATTGTTCATTTCGGCCGGTGTTTGCGTGATTTGGAACTTGCGCGAGTAAGTGTTGTTCACGCCCTTATCCGTAAGCAGTAGGAAGTTGCTGTCTGCCGCGCAGTAGACAACGGGCTTGCCTGCGTAGTTGCTCGCGGTGCTTTGTACGGCTGGAAGCTGTGCACCTGGAACGCCGGGACAGGCTTGGTCGAGCAGGTAGAGGTATTCGAATTGGTGCGTGAGCTCGTACGCACTGCCACCAGCGCCGGACTGCCAGTTCGGAATCCTCTTCTCGTCCGGACACAATGGGTGCAGTTGTTTATCGCACGTGCCGCTCAGATAGACGAGCGCGCCGTATTTCGGAATTAGTTGGTTGTCGACGAGCACGTATTGCACGTTGTGCAGACGCATCACGTCATAAAGGGATGTGACGTTGTCGACGAACGCGTTCGCGACGAACTGGTCGAGGTCGTTCCAGACGTTGCTGGGCGACAGGACGCTCTTGCGTTCGCCGAGGAAAGTGATCCAGTGTCCGTAGTCCCACCACGAAACGAAACGCGAGCCTTGCGGCGTGTTGGAACGCATCCACGCGGTGGTTTCTACCCAGTCGCTCGAGAGACGCGCGCCACACAAACCGTTGATCGCGCTCGGGATGGTCTTGAAGGGCAGCGCGATGAACTTCGTGAGCGAGTTGACTCCCGGATCGCAAGAAACAGCTACCGGAGAGCCGGTGAAGTAGAACGCTTCAACGAGCAACGCGGGCACCGCTATCACTAAAAGAATTATCAACGCCGTCCTGCGCGCTTTCGCCCTGTCGAGGCCTATCTTTTCGCTCCATTCCTCGAGCAGTCTTGAGAACTCGCCAAGCGCAAATCCGGCACCGATCGCGAGGCCGATGCCCATGTGCACCAAGAACTTGACCTTACTAAAACCGACATAGGTAACGGGAATGACGAGAATCATGTACAGCAAAAGCAGCTCGTTCTTCTCTCTGCCCAGGAACGTCGAGATTATGCCGATCGCTCCGAACAACGCCACCGCAAAAAGCACGACGTAAGGATTGAGCACGCCGAAGCTCGCTTCAAAATAAGCCGCGGTCGTGCCGCCCGATTCCTGAATCGTGTGCTCGAGAGGCGAGTATCCCGTGTAAGACAACACGTCCTGTACGTAATTGATGCCGGCGCCAAGGGGATTTCTTCCTCCTGAAAGAATGGGCAGGAGTGACGCGATGAACAAAACACCAACCACGGCAGCGAGCGGCATCCAGCGCGCCTTGTTTTCGAAAAACTTCAGCTTCGGCGCATACCACAACGCGACGCACCAAACACCAACCGCGGCGGCCAGCATTGCCAAGTTGTCCGGAAAGCCATACCTGAAAACGCGGTAGTACTCGAAGAGGAAAGTGCCGACGAACTGCGCAAAAACCGTGCCAGCTAGAGGCAGTACGAGTTGTTCGTCGAGCTCTTTGCGCCAATAACTCCACAACGACTGCAGACCGACGTAAATCACGAGTACGCCGAACGGCCAGACGTATTGTTGTGAAGCGAGAGGACTTGCGACAGCGATCAACGCGGTCACGGCAAAGGCGCGTTTGCTCCTCATCTTGACCGCTATTGCGAAGGCAGCGAACAACGCGACCGCGAGCATCAATCCGAAAGGCTGTTGTTCAGCAACTCCAGCAGCGAACTTGTGCATCAATTGCGGCAACAAAACCAAAAACGCTGCGGTGACAAGACCAGCGTAACGTCCGTAAACGAGCGCGACCAGCACGAAGCCCAGACCGGCCATGAGCGCGTCAGCGATGGGCGGATAAAGCTCGTCCAAAAGCATGAGTGAAAACTTGTCGTAAGCACCGCCCGTTATCGCGTGATAAATGAACCAATTACCCGCCTCCATCCAATGCAGCAGGGGCGGGAAGCGCATGGTGTATTGGTGGCTTCCGTCGATCGTGAAGTAGACGTCGTCACTGATGTTCGGCAAGCCGCCCGTATTGATGACCTTCTCGGTGAGGCCGTGGTAGTAGTAGGGGTCGAACTCGAAAAAGCTCGTGCTCCACGAAGTGGCGATCCTGCCGTAAATTCCGAGGACGAGTAGGAAGGCGAAAATGATGCCGACCTTGTGCTTCGAAACCCAAGCGTTGACGTCGCGCGCCTCAGGCTCCTGCGACTCATTGCTCACGTACTTGCGAATCTTCCTCGACACGCGCGAGGGAGTCGCGAAAAGTTGTCCCTGCTTGAATAGGAAGAACGCGCTGACGCCGGCAACGAGTATCCAGTTGATCGCGAAAACCGTAGGCGTGTAGCCTATGCCGAGGAATGAAAACTCGAGAACGCCAAGGAGTGGCACGACGACCCATGACAAGACGAGTCCGATGAGCAGTTTTGTCCACTTGTCGAGCTTCGTTCCAAAAAGCAGTGCCCAGGCTAGCAGTATTCCGGGAACAAAGTTGAACAAGACGCTGAATACTCCGATTATAGTGTCGAAAACCAAAGGATCGCCCCTAACCTCACAAGAAAAAAATCCAGCTTTTACAGCTGGGTTTTGACTCGCTAATTCAAGCCCCGTCCCTCTATAAAAACCCCTTTCCGCATATTCATTTTGTGGGTGTTGGGAGAGCAGCCAACGGCGCCTGCGACTGCAAAAAGTCGTGGTGCTGAGGAACTTCCGCTCGCCCGGCCCTTAACGGGGTATCGCGCTGAACAACGCAAGTTGTCACGCGCAATACGCGTGGCGGGGAAACAGCGACGAAGACTCTCTCGAGCCGCCAAGAATGAAACACAAGCAAGACTTGGCTCGAAAGCAGTGTGAAACGATGTCCACCGCGGAGCGCGAAAGCAAATCGGGCGCAAGGCCTTAGAGCCGCTTAGTCCAATGCTGCGCAAAAACAAAAAGCGGAGTACCACCCGACACCCACAACCTCTTTTCTCGAAAAAAAACGAAAAAAAAATTCTAGGGATTGAAAAAAATTGAGCAACGCCAAAGAAAGAACGAACTGCCGCGTTTGCGGACACGCGCCACTCAAACCCATCCTCTCACTCGGAGAACAATACATAACTAATTTCGTCGACGCCGGCACGCAAAACCCCGCAAAAGGACCACTCGCGATCGTCCTGTGCAGCACGAAGGACGGCGGCTGCGGACTCTTGCAAATGCAGCACACCACCGACCAAGACGCGCTCTACCGAACTTACTGGTACCAGAGCGGCCTCTCAACCACGATGATCGCAGCATTGCGTGACATCGTTCAGGCCGGACAAAAAATCGTCCCACTACAACCAGGCGACATCGTGATCGACATTGGAGCGAATGACGGCACACTCCTGCGACAATACGACCGCAAGGACATCAAGACCGTCGGCTTCGAACCGTCAAACTTGTGGCAAATGGGCCAGGCGGGCAACACGAAAATCATTCACGACTATTTCAACCACGAAAGCTTCGCGCGCGAACTAGGACCGAACACGAAAGCAAAAGTCATCACCGCGATCTCGATGTTCTACGACCTCGAAAACCCGAACGCATTCGTGCAGGACATCAAGAAATGCCTCGCTCCCGACGGCGTCTGGATAATCAGCATGAATTATCTCGTCAGCATGCTGGAACAGAACACGTTCGACAACATCTCTCACGAACACCTCGAATACTACTCGCTGTTATCGCTCAAGCACCTCATGGACCGCAATGGAATGGAAATTTTCGACGTAGAAACGAACGACGTGAACGGCGGCAGTTTCCGAATCTACCTCAAACACAAAGGCGCTCACGTCAACGCGTTCCCCGGCGGCACAGAGCGGGTGAATGCCATGCTCGAACACGAGCGAAAGATCGGACTCGAGGAAGAAAGCACCTACAAAGCGTTCGCGCAACGCATCGAAAACATCAAACACAAAATACTCAAAATGTTGAGAGAAGAGCACGCGAAAGGCAAAAAAATTTACATCTATGGCGCTTCGACGCGCGGACAGGTCGTGCTGCAATACGCGGGCATCGACCACACGCTCGTCGCGGCAGCGACTGACAAGAACAAGGACAAGTGGGGCAAGTTCATCGTCGGCACCGGAATACCAATCGTCTCGATCGAACAATACCGCAAAGACAACCCCGACTTCTTGTTCGTGTTGCCTTACCACTTCATTCGCGAAATACAACAGCAAGAAATGGACTGGCTGAAGAAAGGACACCACATGATCGTCGCGATTCCGGAAGTGCGCGTCATCGACGCCAACACGAAGCTCTAAAAAAAAAAAGTTTACGCGGCTTTGCCCATCTTTTTCTTCCAGTAATCGATCGACAATTTCAAGCCGTGCTTCAAGTCGACTTTCGGCTCCCAGCCCAACATCTTCTTCGCTTTCGAGTAATCCATCACGATGAAAGGCTGGTCGCTCACCAATGGCCTGGATGGATAAGTTGGTGGATACTCGCCGATCACGACGTGCTTCTTGTCGAAACCCATCATGTCCGCAATGAGCAGCGCGCAGTCCTTGTTGGAAATTCCTTTCCCAGTGCCGAACGAGAATGCCTCGCCGCGGACGTCCTTGTGCTCGATCGCTTTCAAATAAGCATTCACGTGGTCGTCGATGTACATGTAGTCACGCACGCTTTCGGGCGCGCCGACGTAGACCTTTTCGCCTTTCAGGAGCGCGCTGATGCAGTACTCGACGAAAAACCCTGTCTCCATCTTGCGCCCGTAAGAGTTAGTACAGCGCATGACGGTGGTGTTTAGTCCGTAAACGTTGTTCGCGATGTTTCGCAAGTAAATGTCGGTCATTTCTTTCGTGACCGCGTAAGGACTGTAGGGATTGAGCGTCATTTTCTCGTGCAGAGGCGGCTTGTCTTGCGGACCATAAACTTCAGCAGTAGAAGCGTAGATGAGTTTGCGTTTTTTCCATTCGGGCAGCTCCATCATCGCGTGAACAATATTGAGCGTGCCCGTAACGTTCGCCTCGACGAAGCCGAAAGGTCGGTCGAAGCTTTCGCGCACCGGACTCATCGCGGCCAAGTGCACCACCACGTCAGGGTTTGCCATCTTTAGCGCGCCGCTGATGGCTTGATAATCGCTGATGTCTGCGGTGAGTAGCTTGACGCCTTTCAGGAATGGTTTGAGTTCTTCATTGTTGCGGCTGGTCGCATAACGCACGACGCCCGTGACGTCGTGTCCCTTCTGCACTAGCGCTTGTGCGAGGTGCATGCCGATGAATCCGGAAACTCCGGTTACTAGAATTTTCAATTCTTTACACCTTGTAGTTCTGGAGCGCTCGTATAAATTTTTTCCGTGTCGATTATTACTTTGTTCCAGTCGAACACGTCGCGCGCTCTTTTAATCGCGTTGGCCGCGAGCTTTTTGCGCAGTTCCGGCTCGGTCGCGAGGCGGTAAATGGCTTTCGACATCTCTTCAGGGTTTTGCGTGTGCACCAAGAGCGCCGCGTCTCCAACCGTGCCCGGCGTAGCTTCCGCGTCTGCGGCGATTATTGGTTTGCCTGCAGCCATCGCTTCAATGTAAACAACTCCAAAGTGGTTCACGACTTTTGCGACGTGCAGCACGACATCCGCGGCTTGGTAATATTTCGGCAGCTCTTTTCCGAAAGCGCCGACGAGGAAAAAGCGATCTGTGAGTCCGTTCTCTTTGATCATCTGTTCCAATACTGGTTTTTGTGGTCCGTCTCCGCAAACGACGTACTTCACGTTGTGCAGCTTGTCCTTCAGCAACGCGGCTGCGCGGATCATCGTAGGAATGTCCTTGTCGTCGACGAGTCGCGAGACGTTGACGACGAGCACGTCGCCGGGCTTGGTGTACTTGCTGCGAATTTCTTGCACCTCGTGCGCGTCGACGTTTTGGAAGTGTGCAATGTCGACGCCGATCGGCATTAGCATCGGAGAGAAGCCTTGGTTCTTCATGCATTCTTCCTGAATGAACTTCGAAATCGCAATGACTGCCGGAGCATTTTTCGCGCTGGTGGCTTCGACGGTTTCGTAGCCTTCCAGCCACATCACGTAAGGCAGTTTCGACATTTTGTTCACTGCTTTTAGCACTTCGAGGTCGACGAACTTGTGCACGCTCGCGACGTCGAATTGTTCCTTGTGACCGTTCACCCAATTGAAGCACTTGAGATACCAAGCGTGGTTCGTGGCGAGTTTGCCGAGTCGCGCGATTTGGTAGTTCTTCTTCGCCTGCGCGAGCAGAGCGCCCTTGATCTTTTTCTGCGTCACGTCCTCTTCCACCGGCGCTTTGCCGAGGTATACGCATCTGATTCCCGGCATTTTTTCGAGCTCTGCAAGCGGGTTGGGGTTGCCTTCTTCGGCGAGGATGGTGATTTGGTGTCCTCTTTGAGAGAGTCTCTTGGCGAGTTCGCGGATGTGGTATTCCACACCACCGAAGCGGTAGCCGCTTTCTTTGTGTATGAACAAGATGCGCATTGGCAGTCTTCCGCCCGCCCACTCTTTGAGCTTCGCTTCCGCCTCGGTTATGTCTTTGTGGGTGTTGACGCTCGCCCAATCCTCGACCTCACGCAATGGATAAGCAACGATGCCTTCGCCGCTTTCGGCGAGTTTTTTGAACACCGCGTCCTCGATCGAACCGGTTTGCGGAATGAGTGGCAGTATTTTGCGATTGAAAACATAGATGCCGATGCTGACGGGCGCTTCGGGAACTTTTTGTCCATAAGTGAAGCCGCAGACTTGTCCCTCGTCGCCTACGCGCACGACGCTGAACTTGCAATAGAACGGCGTCACGGCCATGGTCACTGCCGGTATTTTTTCTTCGTGCAGATTCATCATGTTGTGCAGGTCGAGGCTGGTGAGCTCGTCGCCGTTCATCGCCACGAAGTTCTCTTCCGTCTTTACGAAGCGTTCGATCGCGAGTCGAAATCCTTGCGCCGTGCCGCCCTCCATGGTGTGTTCGCTGAAATGGACCTCACAGCCGAAGTTGCCGTTCTCTCTGAAGTAATCGATAATTTTTTCTTTCTTCCACGCCACGCCCAGAACTATTTTCTTGATGCCGTGCTTCTTGAGCCACTGCACCACCCAGTAGAGCAACGGCCTGCCCGCTACGAGAACCATTGGTTTGGGATTGTCTTCCGTGAACGGTTTGAGGCGCGTGCCTCCGCCGCCGGCAAGAATGACCGCTGTAGTAATCATGCTGTCTTGTATTTCCTCGGTTCGAAAAAAGCGAGATTTTCTTTTTTTTTATCTCGTAAGTTTATCTCGTAAAAATAGGCGGAGACCTTCTTTTATACCTTCGATTCGGCGCGCTTATTCCTTTCTCTTCCTTAGCACTCTATCAAGCCTATGTGGCGGCACGAGCATCATGCCGTGTTCTTGTGGAGGACGTTCTTTCGAAAAAACCATGCTGCCATCGATGCCGACAACGACGTATTTGAAGTTTTTCCTGATGTCTTCTTCGAAGGGATACTTTTTCGGGTCGCGCAGGCGCGTGCTAGGGTGAACAATGTTGCTGAACCTCACGTGACGTCCTAGCTTGTTGAGCAGTGCGTGAAATTTCTTGAAGCGTTTTTCACCGCCAAAAACACTGCTGGCAACCATCCCGCTGCCGACGAGCGCGAAAGGAACCCACACTGCAGGAGGCTGTTTGTGGTGTTTTGCGAGCGCGAAAGCAAAACCGCCCAGGCCGACGCCGGTCACGAACAAGCCGCCGCGATTGATCAGGTCAACACTCGTCATGTTTTTCATTCTATCCACGATCCTTCTCAAGCGTGGGTGAAGGTCATTGGGACGAATTATGATGTGGCGAAGAACAGGCATATCCCAAAAGACGCACATTTGAGCGGTTTTTAACCTTGCGAGCACAAAAACAACTCTGAAAAAAATGCTCACTACCAAGTCCCTCAGGGAAGAGTTCGCGAAAGACCACCAAAAACACTACAGCGTGCCCTTGTTCGAAAGAGAAGGATTCAAGCGCAAGACGTGCCTCTTCGACGGCAAAGGCTACTGGACGGCGAGCGACGCGCCGGACTGCGGCGACTCCAGCCACACGCCATACTCGTTCTTCAAGGACAAGCCCGTTCGTTACGAGTACGCAAAATTTTGGGAAAAGTTTGCAGACTTCTTCCGCAAACAAGGACACAGCGTCATCCCACGCTATCCAGTGCTCTCGAGATGGAGAGACGACTTGTACTTCACCATCGCAAGCATCGTTGACTTTCAGCGCGTCGAGAATGGAAAGATTGTTTTCGAATACCCGGCGAACCCGCTCGTCGTGCCGCAAATGTGTTTGCGTTTCGGCGACATCGCGAACGTCGGCGTCACTGGAAGGCACATGACGGGATTCATGATGGCCGGACAACACGCCTTCAACCCGCCCAAGCAAGGATACTGGAAGGAGGAATGCATCGAGCTCAACTACAAGTTCCTCCGCGACGTCCTCCAAATTCCGAAGGAAGAAATCATTTACAGCGAAGAGGTCTGGAACATGCCCGACTTCAGCGCCTTCGGGCCATCAATCGAAAGCAACGCGCGCGGCGCGGAACTCGTCAACAGCGTGTTCATGCAGTACTCTCTCGACGCGAATGGACAACGCAGAGAACTCGACACGAAAGTCATTGACGTCGGATGGGGCTTCGAGCGCTTGCTGTGGTACGCGAGCGGCACCCTCACCGCCTACGACGCCACTTTCCCTCGAGAAATCGAGTTCATGAAGCAACGCAGCGCGCTCGACCTCAGCGAGGAATTGTTCAAAAAATACGCCTCATGGAGCGCAACGCTGGACGTGGAAACTGCACGTTCATTGCGTGAAGAGAAGCAGAAGATTGCACAAGAATTGGGAATTTCGCTCGAGCAAATGGAGAAAGGCATTTCGCCCTTGCAGGGCATTTACGCGATTGCCGACCACTCCCGCTCGCTACTTTTCGCGCTGAACGACGGCGGCATTCCCAGCAACGCGGCCGGCGGATACAATTTGCGCGTGTTGGCGCGTCGCTGCTTCAACTTCATCGAGGAGTACGGTTTCGATTTTGACTTGTTCGACGTCGCGTTCATGCACGCGCAAGACCTCAAGCCGATTTACCCCGAGCTCACGCAAAACCTCGAGGAAGTGCAGCACATTCTCGAGGCGGAGAAGCGCAAGTATCGCGACAGCATCTCGAAAGCGCGATCGCAAGCTACCGAGATAATTCGAAGAAGAAAACCTATTTCGGTGGACGAGATGACGACGCTTTACGAAAGCAACGGCATCACGCCCGAACTCTTGGAAAAGGTAGCGCGCGACCTGCGAGAAAAAATCGAAATTCCTACCGAGTTCTACAGCAACTTAACGCAGAAACACGTCATGGAAAAACGCGAAGTAAAAACGCTGAAAGAGATCAAGGCGCCAGCCACGCGTTTGTTGTATTACGAGTTGCAGGACAAGTTCGAGACCGACGCGAAAATCGTCGCGATCCATGACAAGGCAGTCGCGCTCGACCAGACGCTGCTCTATCCTGAAGGCGGCGGACAAGCGTGCGACACGGGCTGGATCAGCGAGCGCGTAGTGCTCGGCGTTGAGAAGATCGGCGATGTCGTGCTGCACCACTTGGAGAACGTTTCGGGGCTGCGCGAAGGACAGACCGTGAAAGTGAAAGTCAACATCCCGCGAAGAATGGCCTTGCGAAGACACCACAGCGCGACGCACGTGCTAACCGGCGTTTGCAGAATGCTTCTCGGAAATCACGCGTGGCAGGCTGGCGCGCGCAAAGAACCCGACATTGCGCACCTCGACATTACGCATTACGAAAAGCTTTCGCCCGAGATGCGTAACGCGATCGAGAACAAAGCGAACGAGATCGTGCGCGAAGCCCGCGCCATCAGTGTTGAGGAGCAGGACCGCGGCAAAGCGGAAAAAAGCTATGGATTTAGATTGTACCAGGGTGGTGGCGCGATTTCAAAGCGCATTCGTGTGCTTGAGGTAGAAGGTGTTGACGTCGAGGCTTGTGGTGGTTTGCACGCGCACAACACGCAGGAATTGGCACCGATCAAGATCGTCGGCACGGAGCAGGTGCAGGACGGCATCATTCGCATTTATTTCAAAGCGTCGAGCGCGGCGATCGAACACATTCAAAAAACCGAGCTCATGCTTGAAGAAGCGGCGGTGAGATTGCAAACCACGAAAGAGGGAGTGCCTGCGGCGGTCGCAAAGATGCAGGAAGAGTGGAAGGCGAGCAACAAGGCGCTCGACAAGGTTTACGAGCGAATGGCTGACGTTTTGGGAATCATGCTCGCGCAAGACAAGACGGACGTCGTGCGTTACGACGCGAAAGACGCCTCTCCAAAACTATGCGAGGACATCGCGAACAGCGTCGCGCTGAAAGGCAAAGCCTGCATCGTCGAGAACAATGAGGGATTCGTCGTGGCGGCCGTGCCGAAAGGGTCGCAGCACTCCGCAGTAGAGCTTTTGCAAAAGATCGGCGCGAGGGGTGGCGGTTCTCCGTTCTTCGCCAGAGGAAAAAAGCAGTAAGCGTTAACGCAGAAAAAACGTCTTTTTTTTTTAGTTGTTGCCGCTGGCTGAAGCAGTGAACGTCATTGTCGAGTTGTGTGCTCCGGCGCTCTCGTCACTGCCGACCCTGGCCGCGACGTCAATCATGAACGTGTCGTTGCTGTCAGTGAAGTTCAGGAAAGCCACGTTCGGACACTCGACACCACTGCCCAGACCGTTCACGTCGCAAGTGAGCACCGTGCTGGTCACGTTGCGCCAGCTTTCAACCGCAGGGACACCGCCGGTGCTTTTCGAGCAAGGAACGCAAAAGCCGTTGAGCTCTGCAGGCAAGCGAACTCCGCCCGTGTTGCAACCGCCGCTCGCGTTGTTCGGGTTGTGGTAGCATGACGCGTTAGCTAGTTTGAACGCAAAGTGTGAAGAAGTACTGGCCAAGTTGGGATTGGTTCCCGAAATCGTGACGTTGACCTTGTTTCCGCCGTCGTTCTCTACAACGAAAGGATTGGGGTTGTCGTCTTCAGTGTTGTTGTAGCAAGGCGGCGTCGTGTTAGTACCGCTCACGAACCATGGTGAACAGTCAGTTACGTTGATGTTTCCAAAATTCACTATGCTGAACGTAGCGTTGAAGAACTTGACGCTCGAGATCGCTGTAACGTTAAAGGACGCGTTGCCCACGATCGCGCCGGAAATGCCCGAAACCATGACGATGGGCTTGTTCAGAACCAACCATGTGCCGATTATGCTTATCACGAGCGCAGTCACGATTAGGATCGCGAGTGTGGTGTTGGAAATCGTTTCGGCCATTTTCTTTTTCGAAGTCTTCAATCGCGAGGGGACTTAAAAACACTACCTACTGTGCGCCGGGGATTGATAGAAAAAAATAAGAGAAAAAGGAAAGAGGGGAGTCTTTTCGGACGCTTCTACGGTCCGGTTCCGGAGCTCGTGGCGACGAACGTGACTGTGAGGTTGTGCATTCCTGCGCTTTCGTCACTGCCGACGTTGACCGCCATGTCCATTACTGCGGTGTCGTTGCTGTCCGTAAAGTTGAGGAACGGGAAGTCTCCCATTCCGACGCTGCTGAACGCTGCAGAGCCGCTGTAGTTGTTCCACTGGCCCATCTTGACCGAGCTCGTGGTTGCGGTGAAGAAGCTTGCTGCTTCTGCGGGCGCGCGAACTCCTCCGCCAGTCGTGTTTCCGCCGTTGCAAGTGCCTGGCGCGGTGTTGGGCGCGTGGTAGCAGCTCGTGTTGGCGATTCTCGAAGCCCAGAAGGACTGCGAGCTGGCGAATCCGGGACCGGTCGCTGAAGCGGTCACGTTGACTTTGTTGCCGCCGTCGTTCTCGATGATGAATGGGTTGGGGTTGTCTTCTTCAGTGTTGTTGTAGCACGGTGGCGTTTGGTTCGTACCACCAGTAGCGAACCATGGCGAGCAGTCGGTGATGTTGATGTTTCCAAAGTTTACGAGCGCGTAAGTGTTGTTGTAAAACTTGATGCTGCTGATTGCGGTAACGTTGAACGTGGCGTTGCCGACGATTGCGCCGCTGATTCCGTAGCCCGCCGCGGCCGGCTTGTTGAGTACCAGGTAAGTGCCTACGATCGAAATCGCAAGGGCGACGAGAATTAGGACGGCGAGTGTTGTGTTCGATGTGGAGTCAGCCATTTTTCAATTTTCACCAAAATTTTGAGTATTTTTTTGTTAACTTTACGGCCCGGTTCCTGAATCGCTGGCGGTGAGCGTGACTGTCGAGTTGTGCATTCCCGCGCTCTCGTCTCCCGCGACATAGACGCTCCAGTCGATCACGAACGTGTCGTTGCTGTCGCTGGAGTTCAGGAAGGTTATCGTGAGTATGGTCGTCGGGTTCGTGCCTACGTTGAGCGTCTTGTTCTGCCACTCGTTCATCGCGTTAGTGTTGTTCGTTCCTACGAGCGCTTTGAAGAAGCTATCGGCCTCTCCTGGGAAGCGCGCCCCGCCCGTAGAAGTGACTGTTTGTCCGTTGCAAGCGCCAGTCGGCGTGTTGCGCGCGTGATAGCAGGTCTGGTTCGCGACCTTGAACGCCATGAATGAAGAAGTGGAGAAAAGATCCATTCCAGTGGTCTGCAGCGTAACGTTGACCTTGTTACCACCGTCGTTCTCAACCACGAACGGATTAGGATTGTCATCCTCGGTGTTGTTGTAACATGGCGGCGTTGCGTTGGTGCCCGTGACGAACCATGGGCTGCAGTCTGTCGTGTTGATGTTTCCAAAGTTCACGATGCTGAATGTAGAGTTGTAGAACTTGATGCTCGAGATCGAAGTCACGTTGAACGTGGCATTACCGACGACCGCGGCGCTTATGCCGCTTACGGTGGTCACGGGCTTGTTCAAAACCAGCCACGTGCCGATAATGCTTATCGCGAGGGCTGCAATGATCAAAACTGCCAGCGTCGTGTTCGAAACTTGAGACATGTTCCCACAACCGTCCCCGTAATGGAATTTAAACCTTCACCTCGCCCGCAAGCCATTCTCTAGAATTGCAGGAAGCTCGGGAAACCGAACAACAAAAACACGACCAACAACAACACCGGCTGATGCACCATGTAAACTGCTAGCGAGTTGCGACCCAACCAACCCATCCAACCCGCGCGAGGCGACGATTCCTTCAACTCGAAGCTCTTCGCGGCAAAAATGCCGAGGAGGAAAACGCCGAACCACGGAAGCAACGGAAAGTAATCCACGCTCGAAAAACCAGCGCTCTTGAAACCGAGAAACGCGAATCCGTCACTGCTCGCCGCCATTTCACCTGCCAAAACGCCTCCAGCAATCAACAGCAATCCCAGCACGAGCAGCAATTCCCTGCCCATTTTCGCTAATGGTTGTGCGAGGAGAATGCTCGCTCCCAGCAAGTGCAGCACGCCCCATCTCACGAAGTCTTTCGGGATGAACCACCAAGTCACTAGAGTAATCAAGAAACCCAAAAGCAACAACACGATGCCTCGCTTTGCGAATTCTCGAGTCGTCTTGCCATGCCTTCGTGCGAGCTCTAGAGAGAATCCTGCGATGAATACGAACAACGCGCCCGTCGCAAGCGCGAAGTACTGCCAGAACGCGCCGCCGTCAAAGTGACCGAAATACTGCAAATCGGTGACGAAGTTGCTGGCAATCATCATTACCACCGCCAAACCTCTCGCCGCATCTACCTGCCAAAAACGAGTCATTGCCAAAAAATTCCTCCAGGGGGAGAGGCATTGAATACCTTTATAACGCTGCAGCGAAGGAATCTTAAAATAATGAAGAAACTACTGCTTGCATTGTTGCTCGTTTCGAGCCTTTTAGCAGCCGGTTGTGCACAGCAAGGCGCGAAAACAACAACGCCTTCCTACCAGCCAACATCGGCGCCCGCTTCTGCACCTGCAAGCCCACCGTCACAAACCGCTCCAGCACCAACCAACCCGCCCGCAACGCCTCCATCAAGCACTCCCACTCCAACGCCCGCGTCGACAGACACTCCATACGGACCATACTATCCGTACTGAAAAATTCTTTTACGCTTGAGAAGAACATGAATCAACAGTCAATAGGCATAATCATCGCGGTCGCGGCTTTGTTGCTGAGCGGATGCATGCAAGCCAACGCGCCATCCAGCGACGCTTCCAAAATCACCGGACTCGCAGTACAAGCCACTGCTGTTCCAACAATTGTGCCCACGACCGCTGCGCCATCAACCACTCCAAGCCCTTCAGCGGTTTCGACGTCGATACCAGAGATTCAAGAATTCTCTCTCGTAGCTAGCGATTGGAAATGGATTCCGGACACGATCACGGTCAAGAAAGGAATTCCCGTCCGCATCACGATCACAACTACGGACGTGGCTCACGGCTTCGGACTCACGGATTTCGGCATCAACAAACGCATCAACACCGGCGAAACCACAATAGTAGAATTCACGCCCGACAAGACAGGCAGCTTCTCATTCCGATGCACAGTCATCTGCGGCAGCGGACACGGCGCCATGAAAGGCACGCTAGTCGTCACTGATTAGAAAAAAGAGTGCCGCAGGAGAGGCTTGAACTCTCGACCCCCAGATGGCTCAAGAACACTTTTGTTTGTTAGGCTGTTTTTTATTC
>DASYRB010000018.1:0-8690 GCA_036004805.1 Candidatus Norongarragalinales archaeon | reverse complement strand
ACCTTGGCTCCAGATTGTCCATCCAAGGGCGCGTTTGAAACGTCGGGCTTGGTGCCTGCTTGCGCGCCGGTCGGCTGCGTGGTGGCTTGTTGTCCGGTTGGCGTGCCTGGCTGCGTTCCTGCGCCTGCAAGGAGCTGCGTGCCGGTGCCGGGCGCGATGCGTAGCGCGTCTACGCTTTTCGTGATGCTGCCGGCTGCGAGGAACATGCTCGCGCTGACCATTATTGCGGAAATTACTATGGCGATCGCTAGAATGTTGATGTTGCTTAGTTTGCCTGTTGACTCGTCCACCGAAAAACCACCTTTTTTTGATTAGCGTGCTTCTGGAATTGTTAGGTAGAACAACCGCGAGACCCGTATAAAATAGTGAAGGTTTCTTCAGGTTTTTTTCATTCGGGCCAGAAGTTGACGAGCAGCACGCCGAAAACGTTAGCTACCGCGAGAGCAAGGTTGTCCGAGAACAGTTGCGTGTCCGGGACCTGCAGGAAGACCGCGGCAAGCACTCCGCAAACCACTCCGAAGATCGACATGTTGCGAATGCTCCAAGGCGAGCTCTGCGGCTCTACTATCATGAAACAGGCGATGAAAACATTAAGCAAGCTCAACGCGCTCGACGCGGGCAGTCCGAAAGCCATGAGCGTGGCGAACTCGGCAATCAGAAAACCAGCCGTCGCATAGAGCCGTTCGACGTTGAAAGAATTGACGAGGCCCAGCACCAGCACGAGCAACAAGGTGCCCATTACTGGCAGCATTCCGCCCAGCGTGGGCGAAGCGAACCACCAGACGACGGGCGCGCCGAAGATCGCTGCCGCGAAAAGAATTCCCAAGTTGGCAGGGTTGAACACGTGGCTTCCTTGGTATTGAATGACGTACTTGCTCAGGATCGCGATGATGGACGCGACGGCCACAATCCATAAGGCGGTTTCGGGAGAGAGAATGCCGCCGATCAAGAATCCGGAAATGAGCGCGCTTTTCGGCAATGGCAGGCGGTTCTGGTTTTTCGCGTACTTCGCCAAAGCAACGTCCGCGACCACAGCAACGATGACCGCGGTCAGGAACGTCGGAAGAACTTTCAAACCGTTGTCGACGAGTCCCAGCACGAACCACAACGCTAAGAAAACGAGCATCAGGTCTCGCGGGTCTTTCGTCAAAGGCTTCAGTTCCATTTACAGAATCAGTTTGAAAGCACCGCGCAGGCGTATAAAAAACGACGCGTTCGTCTAAACTCTTGCAACAAAAAACAAAAATGCCATCCAAACCATCCAAAGCGTTGAACAAGTTCAGGCCGCACGCTTACGCGTGGGAAAAAGAATACCGAACGAAAGGCGCGCTTTGGCGCGGCTACAACAAGCCACCCGCACTCGTCAGAAAAGGACGCGTTCTCGAACTGGGCTGCGGCAACGGCAAGACACTCATACCGCTCGCCGCACAGGGTCTTGACGTTTACGGCGTCGACGTATCGAAAACGTCCCTCACGTTGGCAAAGAAAGCTCTGGAAGAACACGGACTAAAAGCGCGCCTGCAAGAAGCGAGCGGTGACGCGCTACCTTTCAAGAATGGTTTTTTTGATGCGGTTTACGCGATTCACGTCATCGAGCACATGAACGCGAAAGAACGCGAGAATTGCGCGAAGGAGATCGCGCGCGTTTTGAAAAAAGGCGGCCTCGCTTATTTCGAGGCGTTCGCGGTGGGCGACGCGCGTTACGGACAAGGACGAAAAGTGGAGAGGGACACGTTCAGGAAGGGCACGAACGTTTGGGTGCATTTCTTCCGCTCGAAAGAGGTCGAGCGTCTTTTCAAAAAAGCGGGAATGCACGTCGACCTCGTGAAAGAAATATCGAGGCCGGAGCGTTACGGCGCTACGAGGCTGGAACGGAAAATCATCACGGCTGTTTTGCACTCGTGAGCGAAGCGACCTCTTCACGGGTTTCCAGATCGCTCAGGTCCGTGCGCGCGGTTTTTGCGATCGTTCCGTTCTTGTTAATGAAGAAAATCGCGGGCGTCTCGTTCACGAGGTACGCGCGGCTGACGTAGTAATCCTCATCGAGAAGAATTGGGTACGTCGCGCCGGCTTCCCGGACGAAGGCTTGCGCTTTCGGGCTTTTTTCGCCGTAATTCACAGCAAGCACTACTAGCGAGTCTTTGTAGTCTTGGTAGAGCTCTTCGAGAATCACCATTTCATGCTTGCACGCGAGGCAGGAAGACTGCCAGAAGAACAGCACGACCGCTTTGCTGCCACGGTAATCGCTCAAGCCCACTACTTGTCCGTTCGTGGTTTTCGCGTGAAAATCGGGCGCGGTATTGCCTTCGCTGAGACCGGTGACTAACGCGCTGTTTTTAGCGCTCGTCGCTGCGGGCGGCTGCGTGTAGAAGTAGAGAAACACGAGGCTGGACATTATCGCGATCGTCGCGACGTTGCGGAAGCTCAACACGTCGCTTTGTGCTCTTTCTGAAGGTTTCACGATGGTTTGGTGACGCGTTACGGAGTTATTAAAAATGGGTTGAGGTGATTACTCATCTGGTTTAAGAAAAAAAAATGCCGAACGTGAAAATCTATACAACACCGACCTGCGTCTATTGCAAAATGGCCAAGGAATTCTTCAAGAAGAACAACATCAAGTGGACGGAGGTCGACGTGAGCGCGGACGAGAAGGAAGCGCAGAAAATGATCGAGAAAAGCGGACAAATGGGCGTGCCCGTCATCGAGGTCGACAGCAACGTCATCATCGGGTTCGACAAGCCCAAACTGTCGCGATTGCTGGGCATCAACGGATAGCAACCATTTTTTTCTAAAAAAAACCACGAAGCCCTCGCGCGAGGGGAGAACTGTTTTCGAGCGATTTTTTTCGGGGGATTGAACAATTGCACTTGAACAAGAAAATTTTCGACGTGATAATAATCGGCGGCGGACCCGCGGCCGTAAGCGCAGCCATCTACGCCGCCCGCGCCAAGCTGGACGTCGCGATGGTGTACAAGGACATCGGTGGTCAAATGGCGCTCTCTGGAGACATTGACAACTATCCAGGCATTCCCGGCACGAACGGTCCCGAGCTCACGGCAAAATTCCAAGAACACCTGGAAAGATATCCGGAGATCGAGAGGTTCGATGGCGTGTCGGTCACGCGCTGCGAAAAACAAGGCGACGCGTTCCTCGTCACCACGAGCGAGCACGATCTTTATTCGCGAAGCGTGATCGTCGCGACGGGCGCTGGCCCGCGCAAGCTCGGAGTGCCCGGTGAAGAAAAGTATTACTTGAAGGGCGTGAGCTATTGCGCTGTTTGTGACGGTCCGTTGTTCAACAACAAAACCATCGCGGTGATCGGTGGTGGCAATAGCGCGCTCGACGCGGCACAGTTCCTTGCGAAGATCGGCAAGAAGATCATTCTCATCAACAAGAACCCCGCGTTCAAAGGCGACCCGACGCTGTTCGATCACGTGAAAAAGCTAGCGAACGTCGAGATCCATTACGACGCGTTGACGCTCGAGATATTGGGCGATGGCGGTGGTTTTGCGTCAGGCGTTCGCGCGAAAACCGCGGAAGGCGTGAAGACGTTCGAGGCGTCCGGAATTTTTATCGAGATCGGGCGCGTGCCAGCCAACGACTTCCTTGTGGGCGTCGAGAGGCACCCTTGGGGCGAGGTCAAGACGAACAAGAACACGGAAACGAACATTCCGGGATTGTTCGCGGCGGGTGACAACACTGACTGCGCGACGAAACAGATAGTCGTGGCGGCGGGAGAGGGCTGCGTGGCTGCGATAAAGGCTTTCGAGTTCGTGACGAAGACGAAGGCCGAAGGCTACTGAAACTCTTTTTTCCCGCTTTTTCTTTTTTTTTTTATTTGCTGAGCTGGTCTACTTCTTCGCTCAAGAGGTCGATCTCGGTGCTCATTTTTTCCATCATGATGACCATCTTGTCCACCCATACCGCTACGCGGTGGGAGTCGAGTTTGCCGTGCGTTCTCTTGATGTCTTTGCGGATTTCTTTGAGTTCGTCTCTGAATTCTTTCCAGTTTTCAACCATTTTCTTTTCAATCACCTTGTCTTGATCAGGAAGTCGGGAAGCATGCGTAAAACTTTCTTGCGCTCGAGCGCGGGCACGTCCATGCTCATTTCGACGTAGTCCGGGAAAATGATGCCGGCGCTGTTTTTTTCGTAGCTGCCTTGTACTTTGCGGAACTTGAGTAGGAGCTTGGTGGCGCCTTTGTTGTCGACGGTCAGGATGGTTTGGATGCCTTGCTTGTCGAGGGCTTTCTTGAGCTTGTGGAGGTCGATGATGGGTCCGTTGAGTTCGAGGGTTTCGAAGTCTTGGTCGAGATTGACGTCCCAGCGCTTCACTATCTTAGGTATGCGTGTCTTGCCCCAGTTGCCCTTGAGGTATTCGCGCAACTGTCTCACGTCTGCCGGAACGGCGTGGTGGATGGTTGCGACGCGTTCGCCCTTGATCTTGGTCATGAGTAATTTTTTTCTCGTTAAGGGCGGTTACGCTGCGAGTGTTTAAGAAATAAGAAGAGAGGAGTTGGGAAGAGGGAGTTGTTCTGCCAGTGCGCTGTTTTTCCAAAGATTTTATCTTTGTCTAGCGACGCTGAACAACGCCTTGATGGCGACAACGGCTGCTCCCGGTGCAACGAATATGACCAGGTAGTTCAGCACGCTTGGAAGGAAGCCGCCAATGCCCGGGATCACGCTCAACACGCCAGCGAGGCCGTTGAAAGCGACCACGAAAGCGATGCTCGAGATCAAGAACGTCGAGGCTTCTCTCTCCGAAATGTTCAGCAACCCTACAATGATTCCCAGTACACCGAGAACCAAAGCGGCGGGTCCGCTGTTTGGCGCTACAAAGCCCGCAATGATGGCTATGACTAGACCTAATACGAAGGCCCAAGCTCCCATCTGCGCGCTCATATCTTCTCCTTTCGCCATTTCCTACAATCACCTAATAACCCCAAAATCGAGGCGGGGTGGGTTTTTTTCCTTACTTGAGGCCACGAAAACACCCAATAAAAACCCATAGGGACTTAGACGATTGACGACCCTCCGAGGTTGTCGCTGAACACGCGAGTTATTATAACACGAAAGCCTAAATGATTACAGAAACGCCTCTCTACTTTTCCAGCAGAAGGGCAATTTTTACGAGACGAAAAAGAAACAATGACTACAGAACATACTTTCGACCAGTTAAAGCTCGACGAGCGACTGCTCCGCGCGATCCACGAAATGGGCTTCACAACGCCAACGCCGATACAAGCGAAAGCCATACCACTAGCTCTACAAGGCAGTGACATTATTGGACAAGCACAGACCGGCACGGGCAAGACAGCCGCGTTCGGCCTACCGATCCTGCAATCGATCGATCACCAAAAACCCGTAGTGCAATCACTCATTTTGGCACCGACGAGAGAACTCGCTATTCAGGTCGCGGAAGAACTCAAGCAGTTGAGCAAGCACGTGCACACGAGAATCATCACGCTATACGGCGGTCAAGAGATCCAGAAACAACTCGGACCACTTCACGCCGGAGTACAGATCGTCGTCGGAACGCCCGGACGCGTACTTGACCACTTGGAACGCAGATCACTCAACCTTTCTTCAGTGAAGGTAGTCGTGCTTGACGAAGCCGACCGCATGCTGGACATGGGATTCATTGATGACGTGAACCGCATTCTCGAAAAAACGCCGCGCGAAAAACAAACCATGTTGTTCAGCGCGACGATGCCCGCGCCGATACGACGTCTCGCCGAAAAATTCATGGTCACGCCCGAACTCGTCAAGGTCAGCGAAGACAAATTGACGGTCACGGGCATCACGCAGTACTACATGGGCGTCGACCCGAGAGACAAGATAGACGTGCTGCAAGCAATTCTCAAGACTCGCGCAAAGACGCAAACCATTGCTTTCTGCCGCACCAAGCACGGCGCGGACCGCGTGGCCGAAATCCTTCAAAGAAAAGGTTTCAACACTCTAGCTCTTCACGGCAACCTCACGCAGAACGCGCGTGACAAGGTGATGGCGAAGTTCCGCGAAGGACAAATACAAGTCCTCGTGGCGACCGACCTCGCGGCGCGCGGACTCGACGTCGACGACGTCACTCACGTAATCAATTATGATCTTCCCGAAGACGGAAACGTCTACCTTCACAGGATCGGACGAACTGGACGCGCTGGAAAAGCGGGAGAATCGATCACGTTCTGCGGCAACCTTCTCGACATCCGCTCGGTCAAGCTCTGGGCACAGATCGCTGGAAGCACGATCGACGCGATCGACATTCCTTTCGAAAAACGCATCCCGCGCAACGACAGCGCGCCACACGGAGCGCCTCAACACTACGGACAACGCCACGGCGGCGGTCACAGACCGCAAGGACACGGCGGATACAGAGGAGGAGGCGGACACGGCGGTGGCGGTCATGGCGGTGGACACAGAGATGGCGGCTATCGCGGTGGCGGTGGTCACGGCGGCGGTGGGCATGGTGGCGGCCACAGGGGCGGCGGCTTCAGACACAGGCCACGCTAAAACGAGACGAAAACTTTTTCTTTTCCTTTTTATTCTGCGAGCAAGGTTTTTTCTACGATGCTCTTGACTTTATCTGCAGGATAACCCAAACGCAGCAGCGTGGCGTGTCCTCGCACTCCTTTTCCACTCTCAATAGTTGTAATCAAGCCCATGGTTTCCAAGTCGTGCAAATACTCCCTGTACCAGCGCGGCGTGCGCGGCTCTTTGCCCAATTTTTTCACGAGTTTCGCATAGCGCTGGTAAACTTCGCCGCTGAAGTACATCTTTTCGCCACCATCTTCGACCAGTTTTTTGTAACCGATCTCGCTCGCGAGCTGCGCCAACGCGTAAAGCGCGAGTTGTTGGTGTTCTGGAAGAGAAGAAATCACTTCGAACGCCTTGTCCTCGTCCGCGGCCTTGCGCGCTTCCTCGACCTCTTTCTCGCTGATTTTTTGTGAGCGCTGGTCCGCCAGTTCTCCAGCGCGCAGCAACAAAGACAAAGCATACCTCGCGTCGCCGTTTTCACCCGCAGCGATCGCGGCCGCAAGTCCCAGAGCAGCTTCGTCAAGCACGCCCTCTCGAAAACCTGCGCCGGCGCGTTGTTGGAGAATGCCGCGCAACTGCGTCGCGTCATAAGGAGAAAAAACGAGCTCTTGCTCGCACAAAGAACTCTTGCTGCGAGAGTCGAGCTTGTTCTTGAAATCGATCTTGTTAGAAATGCCAACCACGCTCACGCTTCCAATCTTCAAATCATCATTCGCCCTCGTCAGCGTGTAGAGGAGGCCGTCGAGGTCGTGAACCATGTCCACCTCGTCCAACACTATGAGCGCGTGTCTTCCCTTTCCAGTTCCGCTTCCTTCCAGCCAGTCGAGAAAAGTTTCGTAAAGACGCGCGAACGAATGTCCCGTTTTTGCGAATCCGGGAGAAAAGTCGGCAATGCAGCGCTGCAACACCTTGTAACGAGAATCGTAGACGCGGCAGTTCATGTAAACGGATTTGACATGCTCTAGGTTCCTGTTCGTCAGCTGTCCGAGCACGTGTTTTGCGACGCTCGTCTTGCCCGTACCGCTCTTGCCATAGAGGAAAACGTTTTTCGGCCTCGAATGCTGCAATACGGGTGCTAGTGCAGTGACGAGGTGTTTGGTTTGGTCCTCGCGGTGCAGCAACTGCGACGGCATATAGTGTGGCGACAGTACGCCTCGGTCTTTGAAGACGGTCGGCCTTCCGATTACGTCATCAAAATCATCCTTAACCATAGTTCTACTATTCCCACCGTTCGTATTGAAAAGGTTTGGCTGTGACCTGGTTTAATTAGAGTTGCGGTGGTGCAATCAGAGTTGCAGTGTCGTGGCGAGCGTTTTACGAGGGAAACCTTTATAAGAACGAAGTGGAATCCATTCCACTCAGTAACAAAAAATTCGAGTAATTTCTAGGTGATTTGAAATGGGCATTTTCCAAGGACTTTCCAAAGCGCTCGGCGTCGGTAAAGAAATGGACGTCGAAGAATTCATGAGCGCGCACGACGCCGAAGACGTCGACGCGATGCACAAACAGGCCGACTACTACGTCAAACCCATAGCTTTGCAGCAAGAGGGAGACGTCAAGATCGTCGAAGACGAGCTCCGCCAACGCAACATTGTTCTTTTGAACATTAACCCGATCGCCCGCAACCCGGCCAAACTCAAGACCGCGGTCGCGAGCTTGAAGGCGTTCTGCAACAGCGTGAACGGCGACATGGCGCGCATCGACGAAGACAAGATCCTCTTGACGCCAGGAAACGTCAAGATCGTCAAAAAACGCCGATAAAAACTCCCCTCTCTAATCTTCTTCTATCCGGAGCCCCCAGCGCAACGTGTTTTTTATTGACCCAGCACAAGCTCTCTACCAATGAGCAAGCTTGAACGATTTTTCAAAGGCGGCAATCCCGATTTGGTGCGAAGACATCTTGCTAAATTGAAGAGCCCGCGGCTTCTTGCTTGGCTTTTGACACAGGGAGAACTCGGCCACAAGGAAGATTGGAGCTCTTCAAGACCGATTAGGAACGAGGAGATCGAAAACGCAGTGAGGAGACGCATTTGGTCTTTGGATGATGGAAAAATTGTTGAACTTCTACAATCGACAAATCCGAAAGCAAGATCGTTAACCGCCGCAGCTCTGCTAGAAGCTAAAAGAGCAAGAAAGTTTGCAAAAGAAATCGCTGAA
>DASYRB010000017.1:0-3769 GCA_036004805.1 Candidatus Norongarragalinales archaeon | reverse complement strand
TGACGCCGTTCGCGATCGCGCCTTCTCCCAAATAAGCACCGAGCTTGAATGCTGCAATCGCTACTCTGGAGGGGCCGGTTTCTGCGTAAGGACCGATGGAGCCGTAACCTCGGAAGGCGATGGGTCGGATATAGCAGGCGTCGAGCTTGTTGTGTTTGACGGTTAGCTTGATGGAATCCGTGATTTCTTTTTCGGAAAAAGGAATCTTTAGTTTGTAGATCTTGGCGCTGTCGAAAAACCGCCTGACGTGCGCGTCCAGACGGAAAATTGCAGTGCCGCGTTTGGCTTTGTAGGCGCGAAGGCCTTCGAAGACGGTCACGCCGTAGTGCAGCGAGTGCGTTAGGACGTGCGTTTGTGCTTCGCTCCAAGGAACGAGCTTGCCGTCGAGCCAGATCTTCTCGCTGGGGTGGAAAGGAACTCCCATGAGTTTTGTAAAGAAGCGTCTGAATAAAAAGAGTCTTGGCGGGGTGCAGCAAACGCGTTTTTGGTCGCGTTTGCGCCAGAACCAAGCGCTCGAATCAATGTGGGGATGCCGAGATTTGAACTCGGGTCTCCAACACCCCAAGCTGGTAGGCTAACCAGGTTACCCCACATCCCCGTTCCGAAGAAGAGGGAATTTCGTTTAGTATCTTTGGTAGGGTAGTATTTCTTCGATGAGGTCGACTTGCCCCAAGAGCATTCTTCGGCAGCAATAGCGGTCCAAGCCCAGCTCGGTCAATACCTTGCCGGCTTGTTCTCCGCGGTCGACGCGTGACTTGAACTCGTCGTATTGGTCAGCGACGACTTTGCCGCACGTGAAACAGCGAACGGGGCACATCATTTGTTACTCATCAACCTCAAATTGTTTCGAATTTTAGCGGTATGACTTGGTGAATCTTGCGCGCGCTTTCGGTCCTTTGAACTTCTTGGGCTCGACGCGTCGCGGGTCTTCGACGAGAAGCGAGCGGTCGTACTGAAGCATCTGCTGTCTCAACTTGGCGTCTTTCGACCAAGCGACGAGTCCTTTCGCGACCGCGGTGCGGGCAGCTTGCGCTTGTCCCGCCATTCCGCCGCCGTTAACGATCACGTCGATGTCGAGCTTGCTCGTGTCAAAAAACTTCAAAGAATCGCTAACTATTTCGCGAATGAGTTGGTTGTCGATGCTAGAGACGAGTTGTCCGTTGAATCTCAATCGTCCCAAGCCCTCGCGTATCGAGGCTCGCGCGATCGCTTCCTTTCGCTTTCCGCGCGCCACGATTACGCGTTCCTTCTTCTTGCGTTGCTTCACTACTGCGCCTCCTGCTGGAGCGGTTGTTTGTGGCGGATTCGTTTGAATCATTTGAGCGGTTGTCGTGGTCATTTTTTGTTCACGCTGTGTAGGGGTTCCATCCGAGTCCTTTGCAGACGTCTTGAAGAGTTGCGTAACGCGTGTTAATGTCCTTGATGGTCTTGACTGGCCTTTCTGTTTTCTTGCCGTCGAACTCTCTAGGCGTTCCCAGATAGACGCGGAGTCTTCGCAGCGCGTCTCTTCCGCGCGCGTTGTTCTTCGGCAGCATGCCGCGCACCATTCTTCTAACTAGAAGGTCTGGTCTGCGGCTCCATCCTTGCGATGGTGACTTTTCTGGGTCGGCTTTCTGTTGCTGCAGTCTGCGTTTGAAGTATACGTTGACCGTGCGTTCGAGCGGTCCCGTGATTATGGCTTTTTCGGCGTTGAGTATGACTATCTGTTCGCCTTTCAGTAGCTCGTGCGCGGTGAGTGCGGCCATTCTTCCTGCGACGGCGTCCGTCGCGTCAAAAATCTTCATGAATTAAATTTTTCACTTTTATTTTTTTATTTTTACAAGAGCAATTGTACGTCTTTTCCATCGGGCTTGGTTTTGAGGAGTTCTGGTATCGATATCGCGTGTCCGCCGGCGTGCGCGATCTTGGCTTTCGCGGCCTTGCTGTACGCGAAGGCGGCTACGTTGATGTTCTTGGTCGCTTTACCGAGCGACAGGACTTTGTAAGTGGCGAGCGTTTTTCCGTCATTCGATAGTCGTGCGACTTTGTTGAGGTTGACTTCTGATCGTTGGCGCGTGGGTCTGCGGAACAAGTGCGCGAGTCTCTCGTAGACGGGCGCGTCGTGTGCTACCGCTGCTTTTTCGAGCGCGTGAATGACTTTCTTGAGTTCGGGATTTTCTGGTCCTCTCTTCATTTTCTCTTTTTCACTTTTTCCGTTTCGAGGTTTTTTTTTTTCGATTGCGTTGAGTGCAGGGGGAGGGATTTGAACCCTCGCAACCCTAAGGTACCAGAACCTCAATCTGGCGCATTTGACCAGGCTCTGCCACCCCTGCGTCGTTGCGAAGGCTTCAGAGTTCGTCCTCTATCTTCTTCACCTTTTCCTCTAGCATCTTGACTGCTGTTTGGAAGTGTTTCATTGCGGGAATGTTGTTGTAACTCTCTACGAAGAACAGGAACTCGTCGTTCTTCATCGTGACCTTGACTCCTTCCGGCTCCATTTCTTGTAAAAGGAAGGCCAAGTCGCTTTTCTCGATGCCCTTGCTTTCCAAGTCTTTCGTCAACATGCCCTGTGCCGCTTTCACTAACTCTTCGGGTTTCTTGACGGCTTTCTTGTTGATCTTGACTTCCGGATAGTACGAGTATGATGCGAGCGCGGCTTGCCAGCGAGCGTGCTTTTTCGCCGTGCCCTTGACCGCGACGCCCTCGAAACGCAATTTCTGTCCTTCGGCGAGCTTCATGATCGGGACTTTGTCGTTGAACACGCGGATCTTTTCGTCGCTCGACTGCATGTCGCCGCTGAGCACGATTCCAGGTCCTTGTTTGTTCAAGGAGAAAGTGACTTGCAGGTCGTCGGCAGCTGCGGGGTCGAACGTTAGTGGCACGAGTCCTACTCTGTGTGCGAGGTATTCGTTGAACATTGGTGAATTGTTTTCGAAGAACGTGACGTCGCTGACTGCGAACGATGACATGTCGCTCGTTATCGCGCGTCGCAAAGCGTTCACTAGGGTGATGCTGGCTTCTTTGATGTGCATGTCGACGCGTTTGTTGGTTTCGTTCAAGACTTCAATTTTCATTTTTTCAAATCCAGACCCCTTTTCGGTTTCTTAGACTCTGCGTCCTCTTTTTCCACCCTTGCGTTTCGTGGTGTCCGTTGGAATGGGCGTGACGTCTTCGATGCGTCCGATGCGTAGTCCGCTTCTTGCTAGGGCGCGAATGGCTGCTTGTGCTCCGCTGCCTGGCGTCTTGCTTCGGTGTCCGCCTGGCGCGCGCACTTGAATGTTGATGCCGACTATTCCTCTCTCTTTCGCTTTTTCGGCCGCGCGGAAAGCGGCTTGCATTGCTGCGTATGGTCCCCCTTCTTCGCGCGAGTTCTTGACTATCATTCCACCGCTTCCGACGGCGATGGTTTCTGCGCCGCTGATGTCAGTGATCGTGATGAGCGTGTCGTTCTTGCTACTGTAAATGTGCGCAACTCCCCAGCGTCCTTCTTTCGGCATGACTTGTCTCGGCGCGAATCCGCGGTCGCGGTCTCTTCCATCTCTACCGCCGAAATCTCTTCCACCGTGGTCGCGTCCACCTTGTCCTGCAGGTGCTGGTTGTGGCGCTTGTGCGGGAGCGGGTTGTGGTGCTGCTGGTTGTGTGGTGTTCATTGTGACTCGCTCGCTTGCGGCGCTGGCTGTGGTTCAGTTCGCGGTGCGGGTTGTGCGTGAGGAGCGTGAGGCGCGCGCGGCATCGCGGTGCCGGTTGCGCGTCGTTGTGCTGGCGCGGTGACTACTGGTGCTTCTTCTTT
>DASYRB010000016.1:0-19382 GCA_036004805.1 Candidatus Norongarragalinales archaeon | reverse complement strand
TCAGACATTGCAAACGCGTTTGGTGCAGTGGCGCAACCTTCCACGCGACCAGCGCGCGAAAAACATTCAAGACTATCTCGAAGCGACCGAGAAACTCATCGACGAACAAGTCACAGACGGCAGGCACTACAAACGCATGAGCGCGCTCATCGACTCCGCCAGCCTTGAAAGCAGCGGGAAAGGCACGCCGGAATTCATGTCATCACTGAAAGCACAATTCAACCAAATACTAGACCGCGTGACGAAAGCCGATGACATCACTCAAGTCAGCGCCTCGGACCGCGAGTTCTACAACATCGCCTTCAGCGTCTACCAAGACGCCGCCAAGCAAAACTGGTTCCAACAAACCGACGCGTTCACAATAGTCGACACCGGATTCCAGGGCACACTGCCTCTCGAAACGAAAATGGCCATTGAGTACTTCACGGATCCGGCCCACAGGCAAACCGGTCCGCAAAAACTCACCACCACCGGACTCGCGTTGTTGAAGCAGAAGAAAGCTAACGTCATGATGCTCGCAACACGCGACCCGAAAATCCCGGGCTATACGTACATTCTTGCGGCGGAGAACGTCATCAAACAAGTACAGACGAATGTGCAGCAACAACACCCTGGAGAATTTACGAACAAAGAACTGCAAGATCTTGCCGGATCACTGAGAGAACTTTCCTGGAACGACTTGTTACAGAAAGCGAAGAACGATTACGGTGTAACGGACCAACAAATATCCAGCATAGAAACCGCCGCGCGCTCTACCGCGATCAACAACGCTCTCGCGCTCGAATACAGCATTCCGCGTCCGGTAGAGAGCCGCATCGAAGCCTCGCGCTCTACTCTCGCGCAAACGAATGAAGTGTTCCAACCCAACGGTCCTGAAGACGTGACTTTCGCTCCGGTAGCGTGGCTTTATTTGCGCAATGCAGTGGTAGATTACAGAACAAGCGTGCTGCATGGCGCGGTAGCGCCGGAAGGAACGATTCCAGCTCTAAGGAGATACGGGATCATACCGTGAAAAAAATGGTCAAGAAAATAATTACAAAGTATTCGTTCTCTTCCAATGAATTGAAGCACTTGCAAATGCCTCGAAGGCACCTCTGGTACTTATGGCCGCCATGGCACAAGGGCGATAAAATTCCCCGCGCTAGCTTTGCGGCCGACCGCCTACGCACTGGACTATCGCTATTCATGGCAGAAAAAACTGGCGCCGGTTTGGCAGTGCCGGAAAAACTCGGCGGCACTTCAAGAAACGCGACTAGAAGCAGAAACCGTTCATCAAAAGAGATGTGGAGCGAGTTGGGCGTGCTGCACTTCAAGTCATCCGGCAAGGTAAGAAAGGGCGTGTTGGTTCCAAACAACGTGACTATCGAGCTGCACTCGGAAGACCAGAAAAACCACCAAAAATTTGGAGAAATCATCAAGCAAGTCAAACAAGAGATCAGAAGAAAACGCTGGCCAGCACGCTAGATTACGCTGGTTATAAATTCTGCTAAACCACCCAACACTACAGCCGAATATTTTTTCTAGTCTATTTTGTGGGCGCGTAGCTTAGCCTGGTTGGAGCACCCGACTGATAATCGGGCGGTCGAGAGTCCAAATCTCTCCGCGCCCACTCCACCAAACTCCCTCTCGCAAAAAAAAGATTTTCCGGCTTTGCTTCGATCGTCTAGCCCGGTCAAGGACACGGGATTCTCAATCCCGTAACGCGGGTTCGAATCCCGCTCGGAGCACTCTCTTTCTTTTTTTCAGCCGCCGTATCCCGAATACGTCGGATATGGCGTCGGGCTCGCGTAGGTAACGTTGGGATAGAGCGCGCTCTGGTTCAACGTCACGTTCGCCTTCACGCTCGTATTGATTGAAATGTTTCCGACCACTTCGTCAGGAACGCCCAAGTTTCCTGCCTTTGCAAGATCGAGATTGCCCAAGTTTATCGGCGACGGCGTCGCGCCGGCTTGCACTGTGGTTTGTGTTTGCACACAGCCCGCTAAGAAAAGGCAAGAGAACAGAACTGCAGCTATGAATACTTTCATTAGTTTTTCATCCTTGTTGGCTTTGTGACGCTTGTGCTTGCGCGGCCTGTAATCGCGACTGGAACTCTCCCATTTTAGCGTTGGCTTGCGAAACCGCGCTGTTCACGGCTCCGGCCTTGTTGCCATCGCATTCCTGCTTGAGTTTTTCGCGCTCTTCATTGAGCTTGAGCTTGACTTCTTCAGGAGAAGGCAGCGTGATTCTACCACCACCGCTGGGATTGGCGATGATCGTGTTGTTGATTTTTTGGACTTCTTGAAGTACGTCCTCGATCTTTTGGTCTACCAGCTTGTCGATAAGCGCTTTCCGCAACTCTATCGCCTTGTTTTTCTCGTCAATCACCTCGCCGCTCGGGTTGTCTAGCGCGTGCTGTGCTTTCTCTCCCGCTGCTTGCAGCGCGTCCGTACATGGCTTCAGTTCTGTCTTGATCCGTTCTTCCTCGGACGCGGCGATCTGTCTGCATTCGCGTTGTATCTCATCAGCGCCAGTCTTGATGTCAGCGACTATCTGCGCCTGAATCGCGGCATAATCAGTGTGCTCGTCGTACGGCATGTTTGAATACTTCGCTTCCAGACGCGCTTTCAGCGCTGCGCCCTTTTCTTCAGCGCACGCGCGTACTTTCGCGTCGCTCGCTTCTCTTGATGGCCTGATTTTTTCATTGAGCTTGTCGGAAATGTCTTCACCCATGTTGTGATAAGCGGCCTCGAGCTCGGAACCGATGCGCACTAGTTCTTCCGCGGCGCGGTGCGCTTCCGCGATCGTTTTCGCGCTGCAGACCTCTTGAAGCCTGGTGCGTGCCTGCGTCTTGAGCGCCGTGACTTGCGGTGGTTGGAAATCGATGCCGCAAAAAGTCTTCGCCTTGTCGAACTCGACACTCGCGATGTCGATAGCGTCGAGATACATCAGCGTGCGCCATTTCGACGTGTGGCAGTAGAGCTGTACCAGTTGCGCTTCGGTGGTGACGTCGAACGTTTCCTTAGTGAGTTCTGGCGCCGGCGGCAAGCGCGACTCGGTCTGCGCGATCGCGAAAGACGCGAAAATGACGATGGCCAAAAGTAATAGTGCTTTTTTCATTTCCTTGTTCCGAGCGAAAAATGCAATAATGTGGACGATTATAAACTATAGGCCGGCTAAGTTTTTCTGGAAATCATGTCTTGGGAACTTTTGAGGAAGCGCTTGAACGAGCACAGCAGTGCGCTCACTTCCACGCTGGAACACGGCTTCCTGCCTGAAGACCGCATGTTCGTCGCGGGCGCTTTGCTGTCGCGGCTCGACTTCTTGAAAGCAACAACGAAGGATTCTTCACCGCTGGCCGCGGTCCTGAATGACGTGGTATTGAAACTGCGCCTCGACACTCGCGGTCAAAAACTCATCGATGCGGCCGCACACCTGCACGGCGCGTTCCTCGCGCAACACCGCGCCGGACACAAACAATCCGCACTCGCCTCGGCTTTCCAGACCGCGATTCACCAAGGCAAGATATCGAACATCGAACAGCTAGAAGCGGCCGCGCAAGAAATAGAGCTCGAGACGGAAGAGAAAAAACTGGGCGAAAAGATACTAGCTAAACGCTTCGGCCTGCGCCTGGAATAACGACTCGTTTTATAACCGCGCGACGCGTTAACGAACGCGAAACAAAAAAATGCGTATTGGTTTTCTTGACTGCGTTTCAAACATGGGCGACGTCTGGCCCGTAGCCGAGAAAGTTTTCGACGACCGTCTAGCAGGCAACAGCGTCACTCGCGCAACTGCGCCCGACCTACTCAAAGTGCCAGTCGCGGCGAAGAGAGTGTTGCAGAACAGCGACGTCGCGATAGTGTTCCTCACGGTAGCGCGCGAAGACAAAGACGCGCTCTTTCTTGTTTACGAGAAAATGATCGATGTGGAGCTGGCGACGAACAAGTACGTCTTTTTCGCCGTGCTCGAAGAAAGAGAGTGGAGCCGTCCCTCGACGATTCCTGACGTTGCGCGCACGCGCTTGGAAGCCGTGGCGGAGCTGGTGTCTTTGGCGCAGCAGGGCTCGACGGAAATCAGCAGCAGCATCGGCAGTGGCGTGGAGGAAGCGACGGGCGAACTCAGTGTCTTCTCGATGTTCGCGAGCGAACAGAACAAGGGACTCTTGTAAAAAGTAAAAAAAAGCGGGATTTCGGCCCGGGGCGAGTTTCTTTTTTTTGGAAAAACTGCGCCCGCAGGCGAAAACGCTATCAAAAAATTTTTAGAAGTTTAGGTCTTCATGATCTTCTTTCCAGCTGGTCTGTTCTTGACCTGGCCCTTTCCTCCCTTCGCTTTGCCGGCTCTTTTCTTCGCTGCGACCAGTCTTCCGCCTCTTGATTTCTTTGCCATTACATTTTTCACCCCTTCAAACTTTTTTTTAGAAATTTACGAAAACAATTCTTGTTGATTAATGCAGCTTGTCGCGCAGCCAGTAGTGAAAGTCGCTCTTGTGCAGACCCATGTAGCGGGGCTTGAATTTGAGCTCGTAAGCCGCCCAGCCGCTAACGATGAGAAGCAGTGCTAGTATTCCGAGCCAGTTGACCGCGCTTCCAGGCCTTCCGACTACTAGTCCAGTGATTCCTGAAGGCGCATTGTTCTCTATCGAGCCAGCCGCGACGCTGGGTTCTGCTGGTCCCGTGTTGGGATACGTCGCTGGTCCAGTGAGTGCGGCGCTTCTCGGAGACGGTGTGGGCGTGTTCGCTGCCAAGTTAGCGGGCGTGCTGGCTGTTGATTGTGGTGCTGAGAATCCAGAGCCGCCAGCTGGCGGGTTGCTTGGTGGTCCGCCTCCGCTGTTTCCGGTCGATGGCGGTGGCGTGACGGTTATCTGCACGCCTGGTGGTCCTTGTCCGCCTTGTGGCGTGGCGCAGTTGTTTCCTTGCACGACTTGTCCGCTTGGACAGCCGCAGTAAGAAGCGTTTTGCGTTATCGTGAATGTCGAGGGTTCGCAGTATTGTGGTTGTGCGGCGTTGTTGCACGTTCCCGCAGAAACGTTGCCCGTGCAGTAAGCGCAAGTGTTCCAGTCGTACTGCATGTATCCGGTCGCGTTGCAGAGGTATGGCTTGTTGACGGCAGCACAGCTGCCTACAGCCGTGGTTTCGTTGTCTTCGCAAGCGTTAGCGCAAATGTTGGGGTCAGTGTGGTTCACGTAGTTGCCGACGGGGCAGCCGCAAACGCTCGCGTTGTTCGCCAGTGTTCCGTCCGCGCCGTCATCCTGGCAGTAGAGCGGCAGTGACGTCGAGCATGAATTGACCAGCGTGCCGTCTCCGCACGCGTAATCGTAATCGAGCGTGAAGGCTTGAAGTGATGGTGAAACCGCAGGATTCGTCGTCGTCACGGCGGCGCGTATTTTGGCGTACTTGCCGAGCGTTTGCGTTGTCGACGGCAGCCAAGCGGTCCAGTTCTGCGTGTCGTTACTGAACGCGGTCTCGATCATGACGCTGGTTGCGCTGGGCGCGCTGCCTTGGAATCCGGAAGGTCCCATGAGCACGCGGCGCGTGGAAGAGAACACGCTGCTTTCAGCGCTTCCGGAAGAAACGTGGTTGAGGTTGAGCACGAAAACGCCGTCGCCCCAAGTGCTGACGTACAGCACGTTGAGGCTCGGGTCGAACAATGCGTGCATCACGTTGCTCGTTGGAAGCGGGTGCAAGCCACTCGTCGTATAGCTAGTGACGGAGAGGCCGGGCAGGCTGATTTCGTCAACTCCGCCGCCGTAAGAAGTTACGAACAAGCGGTTGTTGGTGTTGTCGAGAGTGACGCTCGTGACGTTGTTTCCGGAAAGCGCGGGCGTGGTTTGCGTGCCGAGGATCGATAATTGTCCGTTGTTGGGATTGTAGCGCATGAGTCCGGCTGCGGTCGCGATCCACCACTCGTTGTTCGCGAAGACCCAGCCGCGCACGAAGCTGTCCAAAGGATTGTCAGCCGCGCTGCTTGAAGTGTTCAAGGTCGCGTTGCTGGTGGTGTTTATCGCGGTGCCGGAAATGCCGCTCGTCTTGCTGTAAACCACCGTAAGCACGTCGCCGTTGAGGCGCGTTTCGATAACGTCGTCAGAATCGAGCGTCGGGTTGCTCGTGCTGGTCGTGAAATAGTAAGGCGCTTGCAGCGCGAGGATCAGAGAACTGCCGGCAGGCTCGAGATTGTTAACATTCGCAGCAGTCAGAGCGGAATCGGTCCACGTCAAAGCGAGAACACTCGGCGCGAACGCCAAAATCAATACTAGACCGAAGCTAGTGAGGAGGGTTCTCACGACGCTTCATCACGCTCGTGCGCTTTTTAAAGCTTTCAATGATTTCTTCGAACCGCTGCAGGGCTGGTTTAATAACTCTCGGCGTTCAAAAACAATAAGCGAATTTTTTCCAAGAAAGTGACAATTCAATGGGCAGAGGAAGAGAGCGCCTGGTGCGCTGTGAAAAATGCGGCAGAGAGACCCGCAGGGACAAAGCCGTCTTTATTGAAAAACAGGTCTTCAGCAACCCGCTCGAACGCAAAGACGTCTACGACGAGACCTACCAACGCGGCTTCTACCGCGAAGTAGCCTACTGTCCAGGCTGCGGCAAACACTTACGCATCTACCAAAAAAAGATCGAACAAAACATTCGTGAAGCCGAGCGCGCCGAACGCAGAGAACACTTCGCTCGCCAGAACCCCAACCGCGGCGGCTTCCGAAAATTCAGCGAAAAACGCTTCCAACAAGAAAGACGACCCGAACCATCCAAAGTCGTCGACGTCAAGACCGTCAGCGAAACCACAGTCGAGAACGTCGGCATGGAAGAACCCGTAACCGACACGCAGTAAAATAAAACTCGCCCCAGCCCCACCCTCGCCCGCGCCGTCGATTTTTTTTCCGCTTTGTTTAAATCCACCCACTGGCTAGTCGACTTCTTATGAAGTCGATCTGGGAAGGTGAACTCGTTTTCGGACTCATCAACATGCCCGTCCGCCTCTACACGGCCGTCGAGGCGAAAGACGTCGCTTTCCGCTTGCTGCACGAAAAATGCAGAACGCCCCTGCGTTACGAACGCTACTGTCCATTCCACAAGCAAGAAGTCCCATGGCCGCAAGTCGTCAAGGGCTACGAATACGAAAAAGGCAAGTTCGTCATCGTCAAACCCACAGACTTCGCCAAAATACCGCTACGCAGCGTGAAAGCCATCGACGTGGAACAAGTCGCGCTCGTGAAAGACATCGATCCCATCTTCTTCGAAAAAAGCTACTACATCGCACCACAGGAAAAAGGCAAAGAAGCCTACGCGCTCCTGCGCGAAGCACTCAAGCACGACCAAAGCGCGCTCGTATGCAAGTTCGTACAACGCAACAAAGAACACCTGGCAATAATCCGCGTGCACGACAACGTCCTCGTACTAACCACGCTCTACTACTGGGACGAAATACGCTCAACGGAACACATCTCCGAGCTCGAGACCAGAAAACAGCCATCGAAACAACAACTCGAAGCAGCGTTGGAACTCTTGCGCAACTCGCGAACCACGTTCTCGCTCGCGCGTTATCGCGACGAGTACCGCGACTGGCTGCAGAAAATAATCCTCGCCAAAATCAAGGGCAAAGAACTCGAACTGCCACCATCTACGGAAGAACTGCGAAAAACCAAGAACCTGATGGAAGCGCTGCGCGCCAGCATCGACATCGCGAAACGCAAAAACCGACCACGCAAATAATTTCACAAAATGCCTCTAGTTTTTGGGAAAGTCGCGCCCATGCTCGCGCAATCCATGCAAAAGCCATTCAACGACGCGAATTATTACGCAAACATCAAGTTCGACGGCACGCGCTGCATCGCATTCATCAACAAACCAGCCAACAGCACGAGGCTGCAGAACCGTCGCTTCAACGAGATCACGGACCGCTATCCAGACCTGCCCCTGCACAAGCTCTTGCGCACGAGGAGCGCGGTGATTGACGGCGAGCTCGTTGTTCTCGAGAAGGGAGTGCCGAACTTCGGCAAACTGCAGCAGCGGGAACAAAACCAGAACGCCTTCAAAATTTCCATTCTCGCGGAACGCGTACCCGCCACTTTCGTCGCCTTCGACATTCTTGAAATCAACGGCAAGAGCGTCATGCAGAAACCACTCACAGAAAGACTCGAGCTCCTGCGTGAAACGATCGCTACCGCTAGCAACATGATTTTTGCCGACTATCTAGAGGCTACGGATGCTAAGAAGTTTTTCAAGAACGCGCTCGCGAAAGGCTTCGAAGGCATCATGCTGAAGCGCAAGAACTCGAAATACGAAATGGGAGAACGCAGCGAGTCATGGTTCAAGATCAAGCGCCGCGGCGAACTCGACGTCGCGATAGTCGGATGGATCGAGAGCGACAAGATGCCCGGCGCGTTCCGCAGCCTCGTCTGCGCCGGCTTCGAGAAGGGCGGCGGCATGCATTACTTTGGAAACGTAGGCGGCGGCTTCAACACGCGCGAATACAAACAAATCGTCAACTCGCTCGCAAAGCTCGAAACCAAAAAACCGCCATTAGCGGACAAGGTCGGACCGTCTTACTGGAAAGTGCACTGGGTGAAGCCGGAAATAGTCGCTCGCGTCGAGTTCCACGAGCTCAATCCCGATGGAAAGTTTCGAGCGCCAAGATTCAAGGGACTGCGTCCGGACAAGCCTGCGAAAGACTGTACATGGCCACAATGAACAACCGCGAGCGTTTTCGTGTGCATTTTGTCGATGTTTTTTCGCGGAGTTGATTTATTCCTAGAGCGAGCGCAGTGATGCGCCGCTGTGGCGGCAAGGCCGAAAAACTTTCTTTGAGAACAAAAGTTTTTGCTGGATCGTTTGGCGTTTTTGACGCGTTTGCTTTGGGGGTTGACGCGTCGAAGCGCTACTCTGGGGAGAGCCCTGTTAACCCGCTCGAAAGCCATGAATTCACGAATTCCGCCTGCGATTTCTGCCTCATGGAAAGAGGCGGGGGCTTCAGGAAAAAAAGACGGTCCGGAAAAAATCCAAGGCCATCACCTAGTTCTCGAAAGCTAAATTTTTCTGTCGACGCCACAGCGAGTCTTAATTTTTTTTCCCGTTTTGCTTTCAAGCACCACTAGCCGCAGCGAGTTTTTTGCTTCTCGAGCGCAACGGCCCGTCGAGGTTCATTTTGCGCCTGTGAGCAATGAGTCGCAGCACGGTGTTATTGTCCAGACGTTTCGTTTTGCCCTCATCATCCGCATCAAGGGTGAATACGGCGCGCTTCTTGACTATTTTCATGATCTCGGGATGTTTGCGGTATAGCTCCATGAGCGACTCGTGCGCGTGATGCTGGTCCTCAAAAATCTCGTGCGTGCAGATTAGATATTCACTCGTCGGCACGAGGCTGTACGCGCGCATGATGTGTGGCGCTTCCATCAGCACTTCGCGAATTCGTTGCGTTCCGATCTGTTGCGATAGTGCAATGTCGATCTCGTAGAGAACAAGGTTTTGCGTCTTGAGACCGAGCGCTTTGAAGTCGAGCTTTGGAGTGAATTTTCTTATCGCGCCACTCTCCTGCATGCGCTTCAAACGCGTGTAGATGGTCTGCCGGTGCAGGCCGGTGGCTCGCTGTATTTTTCGAATGTTCGGCTCCGTGCATCCCTCGTTCAGAGCCTTGAGGATGGCGAGATCGGTCTCGTCAACCTGTCGAACGGCCCGTGCCTCTTCCAAGCCGCACACACCTCCATGGAGTTTAACACTCGCTGGCGAGAGGGTCTTTTAAACGCCACTCTCAAGGTTTTTTGAAAAAGCCGTCGAAGAAAAAGTCGAGATCATCAACGTTCTCGTATTGCTGCTTTTGGAAGTAATCGTTCCCGGCAACCATTGCCGACAAGCGCGCTCCTTCAATCTTCCTATAGAGGCACAGAACTTTCTTGTTCATTTTCTCTGCAAGAGCGAGCTCCAGGCCCACTCCAAGACTTGGAGCCGTGACTTCAGCGACGACTACGTCTGCCTGTTTTATCCATTCGGTGTCTCGCTTGAAAATGTAATCGTCAGTTTTATCTATCTCGCCCTGATCCGTGAGTGTCTGGTCTCCGATATGCTCGGTCAAAACCTTGCCATGTCCGGATAACTTGTTTATTATTTTCAAGTAGGCTTCCTTGTCGCTCCTGCCGCCGCGAATAGAACCAGCGAAATAGATATTCATAAGCTCGACAAGAATTGCTTGACTGCTTTTTCAGCCTTCGCTTTCCTCTCAACATCGCACGCGACAATGAAGTCCGTCTTTTTGCCTTCCTCGTTCAACGCGCGCACGACGGCCGATTCTTTCGCGAGGCTGTACTCGCTGCCATCCGTCTCAAGAATGCTGCACGTCACAGGCTTCGCAATTAGCGCCGGTGGACAAACGACCGCTTCCTCTTCCGAAAAACCAGCGTCTTCCAGCACCTTCCAAGTTTTTTTCCAAGCGTCTTTCTTCGCGAAAAACTCTTGCACGTCCTTGTCTGCGTGATCGATGTTTTGCACGAACGCTTTCTTGAACAGCTTGCGATTCATGAGCCGCGCGGCCATCGAGCTGCCTTCCTTCGCCAACTTGAACAATATGGGCGCGTCTGCGCCGTTCGCGACCTCTTCCGGCGTGAGTGAATTGTCGCGGAATGCTTGTCGGAACATCGCGTGGATCATTTGTTCCGAAATGCGAGCTGCGGGATGGTAGTACACAACTGTAAACATGAAATAGCGCGAAACGAGCAGGCTTTCAGCACTGATGCTTCCTTTCTCTTGTACGAAAACTTTGCCGCCTTTGTAAACGACAGTGTCCAGTAATCGTTGTGCGTCGACGAGTGAGTAATGCGCGCCCGTGAAGTGACCATCGCGCAACAAGTAATCGATGCGGTCCGTTCCAAGGTCCCATTCGACCAGCACGCCTGAAGCATGGCCCGCCATTCGCTTGCGCACGTCTTCGACGCTGAAGCCGGCTTTCTTGATCTCGTCTCCTATTTCGCTTTTCTTGATGAGTTCGATGCCGCGCTTTTCATGATCCCCCAAGCCCTGTTCTTCGAGGACGGGGTCGCTGGCGTGTGAAAAGGCGCCGTGTCCCACGTCGTGCAGCAACGCGCTCCACTGTGCGAGTTTCGCTTCGTCCTTTTCGAGATTCAGTTTTGCGGAGAGCTGTCGCGTGAGATGATAGGCGCCGAGACAGTGCTCGAAACGCGTGTGAGTCGCGCTCGGATAAACTAGATAGGCGGCCGCTAGTTGTCTCACGAAGCGCAAACGCTGCATTTCCGGAGTGTCGAGAATGCGAACGTCTTTGTCCTCGAGCTCGATGTTGCCGTGTACAGCGTCGCGAATCAGCTTCATGATCGTGAAAAAATTGAGAATCCACGGTTTTTAGCGGTGTCCGTGAGAAACAGAGTGAATGCGAATCAGTCCGCGCTTGTGGTTCGTGACAAAAACGTTCTGCGCCTGCGCCACTTGCTGTTTGGAAATAACGCCCTTGTCGACGTAGGAGCGCACCATCGAGTCGCCGGGCGTCGAGACACCGTTCTCGATGTTCTTCAAAACCAGCGCGCTCGTCAAATCATTTAGAGGTCCTTTCGCTTTTTTGTGTGCTTTGTGCTTCGCCATGAGCAGAGAAGCAAACTCTGTGCTTTCTTAAATAGTTTCCCCGACACTATTTTTCCTGCGTCTTCTTAGGGCCCGTAGTCGATTGGTTAAGACGACGGTTTCACACACCGTAGACAGCCGGTTCGATTCCGGCCGGGCCCACTCCTTATTTTTGCGCTGACTTCAACGCGGAGTAAGCGAACGCGCCATACGTCACCAGACCAAGAAAGTCAGGAATGCCGCCAGGCGAGAAAGTGCCATTGAGCAGCGACGAGAGCAGCGCGCCGTGCGCCACAAGCAACAAAGCCGCAGCGCCAGCGAGACCAGTGTAAGGAGAATTAACAAAATCCCTCGACAATCCCGCCGCGAACAGCGCGAGCGCAAACACTGCCAAGTCGCCGATGATGAAAAGCGCGTCGAACAACTTCGCCATGAATGGAGTGGGAGTCTGCATGAGCGGCACGAGCAGCATGTTCAACGCGAGCAAGTCCGCAAGCAAAAGCACTAGCAGCAACAGTGTCGCGTCGGGAGTCGTGGCGCTTTCTTTGCCTTGCAGCACTCCCTTGAATAACATCACGAGCAACGGAACGTAACCCGCGAGCCAGAACCATTCAGCAACGCCCGGAAAGGGCGCGGGCTGGTGGTTCGTCCACTCATAACCAGCGAGCAACGCGTCACTAATGAACCAGAAAACCAGCGCGGCGCCTGCAAAGATCCATTCCTTGCGAGAAACAACCTTGCGCTTGACGACCGCGTAAATGATGAAGCACAAAGCCGCGAAGGCCGCGAGAGCCTGAAAACCGGCCGCTAACGCTCTCGCCTGGTCGACGTGCATGCCCGCCACGAACCAGTTCAGCACTGCCGCGATGGCGATCCACGCGATGAAAAAATAACCCGTATCAATTGCCAATTACGATTTTCACCTTACGAACGCGTTCAACTTCTTCTGTTCAGCACTCACGTCCTCAATAAAACTCGCTTCTATGCCCATCTTTCCCAAATCCCTCGACAACTCTCTGCCATAGCCATTGAACAAGTAAACCTGACTCGCGCCGCTCTCGCTCGCGTAACGCAACAAGTCGTCATAATCCGCATGATCGCTCAAACAAAAAGTGGGCGTGTTGCTCCAACCACTACCACCACTGGTCGCCCAGCCGCTCGCCAAGCCGCATCTCACGCGCTGACCATGCGCTTGATACAAGTTGGAAGCGAGCTCGTTACCAACAATGTTTGCGGGCATGACCGCGACGAAAGAATGATCGAACTCGCGATCGCTCTCGGGAACGAAGCTGTCGAGCTTCACGCCATGCTTTACGTAAACGTCATTAATTTTCTGGATCGCGGGCGTCGTGATTGGTGAAACGCCACAATACTCGTTCAGCACAGCCACGAGCTCCTGCGCCTTGCCCAGCGTGTAACCGCCGAGCACGACGCTCTCTCCCGCCGCCATCGTTTCGTTCACGAATTTCGCGATCTGTTCGTAAACAATGTCGCGGTCCGGAAACTTGTGCTGCGGCATGCCGTACGTAGCCTCCATTACCAACACGTCGCTGTGCAGCACTTCCGCGCCCTTGCACGTCAACGAGTCGGAAAGCTTGAAGTCGCCCGTATAGACAACGCTCGCGCCGTCATTTTCCGCTCGCAGCTGCGCGCTGCCAAGCACGTGTCCCGCGTTCTCAAGTTTTACGTCCGCGTGTTGAAAGAGTTCCATCTCGTCTTTCTTCAAGTATTTTCGCGCTCGCAACAACTCGACAGTGGCGGGCGTCGCGAGTAATGGCTTTTTGAGACTGAATTCTGCATGGTCGCTGTGAGCGTGGCTCACGAAACACGCTTCGCCGGCTCTGCAGTCCAGGCCGATGCTCGTTTCTGAAAGCTTGACTGTTAATTGTTGTTTTTCGTTGAAAGCGAGCATTGAAAATGGGTTCGAGAATTAGACGCGCGCCAGGGTTAAAATCGCTTTCACTCTGCGGGCTTGCTTTATTGTATTTTGAGTATTGGTAGTGGCTTCAATTTTTTGCTTTCTTTCAAGGCCATTTTCACCAGGCTGGCGATCGCTTGCTGTCCTTTCTTGTTGCTTGACTCGAATTCTACGTCTGTCAGCGTGGTGCGTTTGGGTCTTTCTTCGTCTTCTTTCTGAATGCCGATCGCGAGCATTGCGGCCTTGCGTCGTTGGATGGTAAGGTTCATCTTTACTCCTTGCTGTTCGAGCCATTTTTCGTGCTTGAGCAAGCGGTCGCTGGCTTTGAGATTGTTGTTCATGATAGTGAAAACGGCTTTGTGCGTTTTCAGATTTCTTTTCGGGTCGAACGCTTTTCTGGTTTCAAAAGTGTGGCTGACGATTAGTCCGCGGTTCTTTTTCAGGATCTCCCAGATTTTCCGCATTTTTCTCTATTCGCCGCCGCTTTCGAGTATCTTTTTCGCTCGTGGAACGTTTTTCTCGCGCTGTTTCTGGAAGTCTTCCAGGAAGGTCGAGATTTTTTCCGCGTTCTCTTTCTTACAGTCACCACAACTGATTTTTCCGCTTTGGCAGCGCTCTTGGAATGATTTCAGGTACTTGTCGTCGTCTACGAAGTGGAAGAATGCCAAGTCGTGGTTGACGCAGTCCCACCATTCTCCGCCGAGTCGTTGCTGTTCTTCCCACGTTTTTCTGCCGCCTGTCTTGCAACTCATCACCTTCTTCGCTGCAACTTTGGGCGCGTCGTTGAACGAAAGCGCGTTGTTCGGGTTGCGCTTGCTCATTTTTGCAGACCCGTCTAGAGATGGGAAGGTTCTCCAATAGATGCTGGATGGCTTGATGAATTTTGGATCGATCTTGTCCGCAATGTCCCTGACCAGTCGCAGGTGCGGATCTTGATCAACACCTACGGGCACGACGACGTTTTGTGGTCCGCCGAACTCTTCCAGCTGCGGTTGTAGGATGTCTCCGATCTGCATGAGCGCGCTTTGATACAAGCCCATGTTTTGATGTCCATACAACGCTTCCAGCATGTTGACGGTTACTTTTCGGCTGGCCATGAATGCTAGGTTCTTGACGTTCTGGTTCGTGCTTTGCTTGTAGAAAACGGTTTTTTTCGGATCCAGCCCGAGCGACAACAGGTCCGCGACGTTGTGTATGGCGTTCTTGTGTCCTTCTTCCAAAGTGATTCCATTGTCAGCGACCGCTTCGAGGTCGGCGACGCAGTAGAACACTTTCGCGTTGAACTGTTTCTGCAAATACACCACGAGCTCGGCGGCCATGTAGGTGCCGAGGTGAAAATCTCCCGTCGGTTTGACGCCGGTCATTACGCTGATGCGTTTGCCTTTGTCGTGTGCTGCGAGCCACTTGTCGAAGTCTCTGTGTCCGTAGATCACGCCTCTTCTGAAGTACCTGCTCGGGTGTGGCATGCGTTCCACTAGCTTTTCGTCGAAGTGCTGCATGCCGAAGTCTTTGAACAAGAAATCGGTGTCGCGAGGCAGCTCGCTGCCCCAAGGATTCAATCTCTCCATAAGCGTAAACAGTTTCCGAGACGGGTCTTAAATTACCATATCGTCAAAAACAATTAACGAGACTCTTTCTCTCTAAGTGCGGAGGTGGCCGAATCCGGTATGGCGGTAGTCTCGAAAACTACTGGGCTTACGCCCTTTAGGGTTCAAATCCCTACCTCCGCGCTCTACTAATTTTTGTGCGAAAAAACACGAGTGAAAAAGAAGAAGATTTTTTGGGAGTTAGTGAAAGGAATTTTATCCTTTCTTCATTAGTCCGCCGTGGTTGCCCTTGACGTGCTTCCAGAGCTTCTTCGTCATTTCAGACGGAGCCAATGCGCCAGTGCCGAACACGTCCTTCATCGAGCACGTGCATTTTCCGAATGATACGGTCATTCCGCCGAACGCTTTTCTCGCCATAAAAAATTCCCACCTGTATTTTTTTTGTTTGTTTTATTGCGAGCAGAAAGAAGGCTTCAAAACCCCTTTCGCTCGTAAAACCTCTAATCGCGAGGGGTTTTTTAGAGTGCCGCTAGAGGCCCGCTTTTTTCACAGGACGTAGAAAAGCCATAACGCCACCGCGCCGCCCGCGATGCTCGAGAAAAAGTTGACGACGTCGTTGTCCATCCACGTCACGCCACGAACTAGGGTGGTGCGCGTGCCGCAGGAATGTACTTTCTTCTCTGTGAATTTTTTGTCCTTCGAACAATAGTAGCCCGCCTGCACAGTCGCGCCCAATAAAGAGTCAGCGACTCCACCAACAAAACCCGCCACTATAGCGATTGCGAAGATCTTCCAACCCAACACGTCAACCGCAGAAACGCCCGTAGCATGGAAAAACGCGAGAAGTGCCGCCACGCCGCCGATCGCGATCGCGCCAATCACGCTCGAACCCAGACCAATAAGCGACACGGCGCCGCTCGTTCCAGGACGCGCTTTCTTGAGTGTCGTGATCATGAAAGGATTCTTTCCAAAAACGACGCCCAATTCTGTAGCCCACGTGTCCGCCGTCACGGTCGCGAGCACGCCGATATAGAAGATGAAAATGCGAGGATCCGCCGGATAAAAGTAATACAAAAACGCGAGCAGCATTGCGACTGCTCCGTTCGCCATGACTTGCCAAAAGTCTCGCACGCCGCCCTTCGCGAAGTCGCGCGTCGCTCTCTCCTTCTTCTTCTGCTTGTAACGCGACACGAGCATGCTCGTGATGAAAAACACGCCGAGAAGCAGGAACCACTGCCAGCCGCCAAAACCGTAAGCAATCGCACCCACCGCCACCGCGCCAATCGTGCCGTGCACACTGAGGGCCTCTTTCTTGTAAGCAAAGATGGCCATGACTAGCGTGACGATTATTCCTACGAGAAAGTTGAGATAAGCGAAAACCATCAGTTCAAATCCAGAGGGGTGGTGGCCTAAAAAACCGCTATCATCAAGAAAATATTCTATCCACAAAAGCCTCGGTAGCTCAATGGCAGAGCAATCGCTTCGTAACAACAGAATCGGCAGTTCAGAACACTACGGTTCTAGCGAAACAGCGATAGGTTGCGAGTTCGACTCTCGCCCGAGGCTCTTTCTATTTTCTGAATAGGGTTTTGATTTTTCGTAAAAATCTCCATCTTTTCGCTTTTTGTAGAGTTTCTACTGCCTCTTCCATTTCCCAGTGCGCGATTAAACTTTTTTCTTTTTCTAACGCTTTTTCTAGTTCTGGCAAAACGCTCGTGTCGCCGATTTCTGCTAGCGCGCGTGCTGCACTTGTGCGTACGGATGGCGTTTTGTGTTTCAGTGATTGTTCTACAATAATTCTTGCGTATGGCGCTGCGTTTGGACCGATTTCTTTCATGACGTGTGTTGCCGCTATTCTCACGTATGGATTTTGATTACTAAGCGCCTGAACTATGTATGGCGTCCCAGGTTTTCCGATCCTGTGAAAAGCGTAGATTGCGCCGAGTCGCACGTTTACATTTCTGTGTTCAAGTGCCTTAGCAATGTTTTCAGGATTGCGCATTTTCAACAAGTGTTCTTGCACAGTAACGTAGTGACCAATTTTCAAGAACTTGTCGAGTTTGCTCATTTTTTTCACAGCATGTGCGTTCGGTACTCGATTCTCTTCAAGTACTCTTCCACTTTGTCGCGCTTCTTTTTCGGTAGTTTTGCGGCGGCTTGTCGCACGAGCCAAGGATCGATACGGTTCACTTCAAAAAAGAAAGGCTTTCCGTTCCTGAAAGCGACGTTCGGTGGTCGGTCGTTCAGCCAAACACCCAGTTCCAAAAGCCTTCCCTTTTCCGGCTCGGCTATCCTTTCTACACGCTTCTCGTGTCTCGCACAGATGCGGCATTGATGCGAGCGTGTCGAGTAATACTTGTCTCTGTAGTGTTTGTAGTCGCGATCAACATGCGTCATGCTGCTCGTGCTTATGCCTTTGGAATTAGCGCTCGTTAGTCGCAGCGCGATTCCGGGGCTGAAAACGTTGGCGATCTTGTGATAGTAATAACGCAAGAGTGGGTGCGTTTGCTCATTGAAGCCGCTGGCTCTGAAAACCTGCTTGCCCTTACGGTAAACATCAGCCTCTTCACCATAGACAAACGGTCTTCCAGCGGGCAGTCTTTGCGTTCCTCGCGGCATGAAAATAGCTTGTTCAGCGGTGGCTTAAAAGCCACGAATCGTCACAATATTTTCTGAACAATTTAATGACTCACAAGTACGTTTTTCTCGTTGAAGACAGGCACAAGAAAGACCTAGACAAAGTGCTTTCCGAGGACCCTTACGCCGACGACTCGTTCGTCAAGGCCGGCGCGGTCACTCGCTCAAGCACCGCGCTCGGACTCAAAGGCGGACACACCGTGGTTTACTTCAAGAGCGAAGACGCGAACATCGGAAACAGGCTCAAGGAGCGCATGTCGAAAGTACCCACCGCCACTGAAGTTCACGGCAGCGAGAAGGACGCGATCGTCAAAAAGATCGAGGAAGAGGAAGAGGCCGCAGCGAGCGGTTTCGGCAGCATATTCGGATAGTACACTTTGGTCACGGTTTTTGGAATATTGTTTATAACCCAACCTCGGACAAACCATAGCTTGGTGTTTTTTGGAAAATGAGCGGAAAATTCGCGGAATACTGCAAGAAAAACTCTGACGAGATTTACCAAAAGCTTAACGAGTATATCCCACGCCGCGCGCCTGAAGAGTTCTACAAGATGGTCCGCGAGTATACGGACCGCCGTGGAAAATACGCCAGGCCGAACCTTGCCCTGCTATGGTCAGAATTGTATGGCGCTCCTTCGAAAAACGTTTTCCCGTTCGCTTGCGGCATCCAGATGTGCGAAGATTGGATATTGATGCACGACGACTGGATGGACAACAACGAGTTGCGAAGAGGCAAGCCGACCGCGCACAAGATGTTTGGAAACGAGAACGCGATCCTTGCTGGCGACACCGGCCACATGCTCATGTGGAAAATAGTTCACGACGGTTCAGGAACTCCCAACGCGGAGATAGGTAAAAAACTGTTCGACAAATTTTTCGACATTATCCTAGTAACGGTAGAAGGTCAGTATTACGACTTCTCACTCACCAAACGCAAGACCATCACCGACTTCACGCTTGAAGATTACTGGCAGTCGATCCATGCAAAAAGCGCGTACTACAGCGTCTACGGACCAATGCAGCTCGGCACAATCGCCGCAGGACAAGCGGACCAAGTGGTCAAAGGAATAAGGGATTACGGAACACCCGTCGGCAACGCGTTCCAAATCAAAGACGACATTCTAGACTGCACATCAACTGCAGAAGTACTCGGAAAAACCATTGGCAACGACGTCATGGAAGGCGTTAAGACCGCGATACTTCACCATTTCGTGCAACACGCCCGGCCATCCGACCTCGAGTTCGCCAAGCATTTGTACGCAAAAGAAAGAAGCCAAAAGATGCCGGATGAAGTCGAAAGAATGCTGGGCTTGTTCAAAGACAATGGCAGCATAACATATGCGGAAAACCTTGCCGACCAGCTCGCAAAAGAAGCACTCGAAAAATTCGAAAACCACACGAAAAACATTCCAGAATCAGACACTAAGGAAACAGCGCGGAACGCCATTGTCGCGATGACGGTCCGCAAAAAGTAACGCTTTTACCGCATGGCGCGGGTCTTAACACCGCCAGCGCGGCCCGGCCTTGACATCTCGACGAGATGACGCAGTATTGGAATGATTGAGCGGTACTGGGGCTGGAATTTTTCTCGCGGCATTTTCTCTATCTCTTCGATAGTCTTGAATCGCGGATTCAGTAACTGATCATCTTTCGCTGCTCGTGCTATCGCGTCGCCACTCCGTTCAATCAAACGAGCCACCTCTGGCTTCACCTCGGCCGCGAACAAGTGACCCACGTATCT
>DASYRB010000015.1:0-12818 GCA_036004805.1 Candidatus Norongarragalinales archaeon | reverse complement strand
CTTCTCTCACGACGCGTCTCTCTTGAAAGTCTGGCGAACATTCCTCTCACGGTCTCGTCAGGCGTCGCGTCCTTGTCAACCTTTCCACCCCAACCCAGCATTATTTGGTCAGGCCACCTGCTCTTCGAAGACGGACGATCTACGAGCAATACTTTAGTCTTGCCCTTCTCCCGAGTAAAAACAAGGCTGGTGGCGAGCTGTACGAGAGGCCTCTTGTCGCGCTGCAGTTCTTTCACGGTTTTAATAAACGAACAAAGACTGATTAAAAACGGATGGCAAAACGTGAACTCATCATAGTCAAGGTCGGTGGCAGCGTCCTGACGAACAAGCATGGCTATGAACAAGTAAACACCACAGCTCTGGAAAGAGTCGCGGGCGCGATAGCCAAAGCCCACTCGAAACATGACGTCGTCCTCGTAATAGGCGTTGGCAGTTTTGGCCATCCACAAGTAGTCAAGCACGGCATCAACAACGGCGTTTTCACGCGAGAAAAAATGATCGGCGTAGCGGACACGCGCGTCGCGGTCACGAGGCTTTCGCAACTCGTGCTACAGACGCTCATCAAACACGGCGTGCCTGCCATTTGCTTCCCTGTAGTAGCGATTGCGGAATCGAGGAACAAGCGACTCCGCGCAATGTTCACGCCGGAACTGCAAAAAATACTGCGAGCCGGGTTCGTTCCATTGCTGCATGGCGACATGGTTTTCGACTCGAAGCTGAACGCGAGCGTGCTTTCAGGAGACCAGATCGTGCCATTCCTCGCGAAAAAACTGCACGCGAAACGAATGGTGTTCGGAACCGATGTCGATGGCGTTTTCAACGCGGATCCCAAACGCGACTCCAGCGCGAAACTCATTCCGCTGATTTCCGGAAAAAACCTCAAACAACTACTGCATTTCCTGGAAGAAGCGAAAACCGCAGACGTCACGGGCGGCATGAAGGGCAAGGTTACCGAACTCCTATCCTATGCGAAGAGTGCGCCGATCGTCATCACGAATGCTAACACTCAAGAGTTCGAAAAAGCACTCCTCGGCGAAAAAGCTCGCGGAACGATTGTTAAGCGCTAGATAGAACTTCGCAGCTTGGCTTTCGCGAGCTCGTTGAGATTTTTGCTTCGCGTCAAGAACATCGCTGTGCGCAGTTCTTCTTTCCACTTCTTTATTTCTGCAACTACGCCTTGTTTGCCGTCCTTGTTTTGTGCGTGAATGAATGGAAAACCAGCACCAACCAGCGTCGCGCCGAGGCGTACGCATTTCGCGGCTTCAAGGCCGTTCGTTATTCCACCGCTCGCAAAAACCGGCACCATTACTGCCTTCTTTACTTCCGTAAGCGCGTCGACTGTGGGCACGCCCCATTCTCTGAAAGTTTCTCCCTGAACTCCGCCTTTGCGTTTTTGTTCAATCGCGCTCCAACTCGTACCGCCAACACCAGCCACGTCGATGGCTTGCACGCCCGCGCGCTCCAACTGTTCCGCTACTTCAGCATTGATGCCCGCGCCGACTTCCTTCACAGCGACAGGCAAGTCGCTTTCTTCGCAAAAATTCTCAATCGCTCGCAACACGCCCGTCCAGTCTTTGTCGCCTTCAGGCTGCACCGCTTCCTGTAACGGGTTGAGGTGGATGAATACCGCGTCCGCGCCAACGTCTTTGCACGCTTTTTCGATCTGTCGCGTCTTGTACTTCTTCAACTGAAACGCGCCAATGTTTCCGAAGAGCAGGATGTTTGGAGCGACGCCGCGCACATTGTAGGTACGGGCGAGTTCGGGCTTTTCGATCATTGCACGCATGCTGCCCAGGCCCATCGCTACGCCTTCCTGTTCTGCGGCTGCGGCTAGTTCTTTGTTGATTTTTTCTGTAATGCTCGCGCCGCCCGTCATTGAAGAAATCAGGAAGGGCGCTTTGAGCTTTTTCTTGAAAACAGTGACTGAAGAGTCGATCTTTGCGTAATCGATTTCGGGTAGCGCGTAGTGGTCGAAAACGATCGAGTCCAGACCGTTCGTGGTGTTGTGCGCGCGAATATCCTCATTGAGCACGATGTCGATGTGCTGCACTTTGCGCTTCTCGGTGTCGCTTATCTTCATGCCAGAAGGTTTTCGGTAGACTCTCGATTTATAGCCCTCGCCGGCCATCTTTCTTTCGCACAATGTCTAGCCATTTTCTCATCACTACAGTGTCGGGCTTCGAGAGCGACGCGCAGCAGGAAGTCAAAAAAGCACTCGGCAAAGCCACTGCCCGAAAGACTTTCCTGAAAGGACTGCTCCTCGTCGACACGCCGCTGGAAGAAAACGAGGCCGTAGCGCTGTTGCGCGACGCAGAAACCTACCTCGTTGCACGCGTGCTTCCATTCCAACAAGAAGTCCGCATTTCAAAAGGCCCGGAAGGAGTCGCCCAGCTCGTTGATGAAGTCATGCACCTCGAAAACCTGCCTGCGAAGGGTGAAAAGTTTCGCGTCGTCTGCGAGAGGAGGGGCGAGCACGAGTTCAAGAGCCGCGACGTCGAGTTCGCACTCGGCAAAGAGTTGGAAGAGAAAAACAAGGCTGTCTTCGGCGGCCTCGACTTGAAAGAAGGCAAAATCGTTTCAGTACAAATACTACAAAACCTCGCTTACATCGGAAGCTCTCCCTTCTCGCATTTCGTGAACAAGAACCCAGCAAACGTGAAAAAATATGAAGAAGGCGAGAGGCCCTTTACTCGCGCTTTCCACAAGCTGGCGGAAGCGTTCGAGAACTTCGAACTCCCACAGAAAGGCGTGGCGCTCGACATTGGCAGCGCGCCGGGCGGCTGGGTGAAAGTCCTCCTGGAGAAGGGATTCGAGGTCTACGCGGTCGACCCTGCAGAACTATCACCGGAACTGGCGGGCGAGAAAGGTTTTACTCACTTCAAAATGCGTGCTGAAGAGTTGTTGAACCAAAACAAGATTCCGAAAGGCTCGCTCGACCTGCTGACTTTCGACGCTAACATCGAACCGAAAAAAGCTGCAGAAATCTGTAACGAGGTCGCGCCCCTACTGAAATCAAGCGCGCCTATCGTGGTGACATTCAAGAAAACGCGTCCCGGACCTGAGGTCGTTGATGAGGGACTTGAGGAGCTAGAGAAAAAGTTTGAAGTCAAAGCGATAAAACGCCTCCAGCACAACAAGCAAGAACTCACTATTTACGCCATCAAGCGTGCTTAAAATCGACAAAGCGCCTTAACCAAAAGCGATGGAGAAAAAACTCGGAATAGCCGCCGGCGCGATCATTCGCAACCCGCAAGGCAAGATACTGTTTTTGAAGCGCAGTCCGAAGTCTTCATGGGGCAAGCTCGCCTGGCAGCTTCCAGGCGGCAAGATCGACTGGGGCGAGACTCCCGAACACGCGGCCATTCGTGAAGTGAAGGAAGAAACGGGCCTCACAGCAACAAAGCTCAAGCTCGCCGGAATCTTTTCTTCCAAGATCCACTCAAGAGGCTCTGAATATTTCGTCATCGGACCCGTCTATTTCGCAAAAGCGAAAGGCAAAGTGAATATCAGTCACGAACACGTAGACTATGCATGGTTCTCTCTCCCTGAAGCGCTGCGCAAAGCGCATCCCTACGCTCGCGGCATCATTAGACGCGCGTTCAAGAAATGAAACTCACAACTCCAGTAAGGATACGACCTCCGACGAACAAAGAACTCTACGCAATCTCACTGCTGGCGCGTCGTTATTTTCCCTACAGCAAGATGACGCTGGAGGAAATCAGGAAGCGAATGAAGCGCAAGCGCCAATTCAACTTCCTCGTCGCGAAACACAAAGGACACACGGTGGGCTACATCGATTTTCAACTCTATGACTCGAGCGGCAAGATCGGTGGCGTCGCGGTCGACAGCGATTATCAGGGTTACGGCATCGGCGACAAGCTGTTGAAAGCTTCTTTGAAAGCCATGAAGAAAGCTAGAAAGAAACAGGCGAAACTGCTCGTCAGCGAAGACAACTCGAAAGCAATCGGCTTGTATTTGCGCGAGGGATTCAAGAAAGTCGGCAAGCTCTCGAAACAGCTCGCAGGAATGAACGTGCTCCTCTACGCCAAAGACCTTTAAACGACTCTAAACGTGAAATAATCCGAAAATGGACATAGAGACCAAACTAGATCTAGTGCTCAAGCCGCCCACCGAGGAAGTGATTACTCGCGAGGATCTGCGCAATTTGTTTGAGACGAAGCACAATCCTAGTCACTACATTGGTTTTGAGGCTTCTGGATTTTTGCACGTTGGTCAATTGCTTCTGACCGCGGCTAAACTGAATGATTTCAACAAAGCTGGTGTTAAGACTCAAATTTTTCTCGCCGACTGGCACAGCGCGATAAATAAGAAGTTTGGTGGTGACTGGTCGAAAATTCACAAGGCATGCGACTATTTCAGAGAAGCATTCAAACAAGTTAGTCCAGCTACTGAGTTTGTGCTAGGTTCTGAACTATACAAGCATAATGATGATTATTGGAAAGCAGTTCTGGAGTTTTCTGGAAAAATTACCTTAGCTCGTGCGACACGTTGCTTGACAATTCTCGGGCGGACCGAAAAAGAGACACAGTCACTGGCTCAATACGTTTATCCATCGATGCAGGCAGTTGACATCAGATTCATCGGCGCTGATATCGCGCACGCAGGAATGGACCAACGAAAAATACACGTCCTGGCGCGAGAAATATTTCCAAAAATGGGCTGGAAACCGCCAATTTCAGTCCATCATCATTTACTGAAGGGCTTAGGAGAACCGCAGCACCTAGGCCTTGAAGAAAACAAACAACTTGATACAGAGGTAAGCAGCAAGATGAGCAAAAGCAAACCAGAAACAGCGATTTTCATTCACGACTCGCAAGAAGACATAACAAGGAAACTCGAGAAAGCCTACTGTCCACCTACTGCGGAAAGAAATCCAGTCCTCGATTTTGCAAGATACCTAGTTTTTTCAGATGGAAAAGCACTAGAAATCGAGCGTCCCGCGAAATACGGCGGGACCGTCTCGTTCCAGTCCTACGCAGAACTCGAAGCTGCTTACATCGACAAGAAATTGCACGCGAGCGACCTCAAACGCGGAGTGGCACTAGCGATCGACGAAATCGTTGCTCCGGTTCGAGAACATTTTGAGAGCAACAAACACGCGAACGACCTTTATCGCGCGGTGAAGAGCTTTGACGTCACTCGCTGACTACAAGACCGAAACGCGCAAGGCTTACGACCAATACGCTGACATCTTTGCAGAAAAGTTCCAGGATCGGTTTGAGACTCTTCGCGCAGGCTCTTTCTCAAGATTCGCAGCTTTGCTTAGACCGCACAGTAAGATTCTTGATGTTGGTGCCGGCCCCGGTGTTCATGCGAAATCGCTTCAAGACAAAGGACACGCTGTGACTTGCGTTGACATCTCGCAGGAAATGGTCAACAAATGCCTCGCAAAAGGACTGAAGGCTCGAGTAATGGATTTGGAATCGCTCGATTTTGCGCCGGAGAGCTTTGACGCGGTCCTCACTCTGGCTTCTCTGCTTCACGTGCCGAAAAACAGTTTTCCGCACGCGTTGAATGAAGTTTCAAAAGTACTGAAGCGAGGTGGTTTGTTGTGGTTGATTCTGAAGGAAGGTGTTTCTGAAGGTTTTGAGGAGAGTCCGGATTATCCTGGAACGAAGCGCTGGTTTTCTTACTACAAAGCGCCCGAACTCAAACCGTTGTTGGAAAAAGATTTTGAAATAATCAGTCTAGATATTGACGAGTTCAAGCCGCCGAAGCACGTTTTCTTGAGCGTAATCGCGCGGAAACGCTAGATTTCTTGTTCTGTTCTGCCGAAGATGAAGAACGCGAGCGCTCCACCAATGATGACTAGAATGATTATTCCGATCGCGAGATAGCTTGGCGGTGTTTCTCCGAGAAAGGGCAGTTTGACTGGTGGTCCGAGGAAGGGCGCGGGCGTCGGTATAGGCGTGGCTTCGGCAGTTGGTATGGGTGTTGGTGCTTGCGTTGGTGTAGGCGTGGTTGTTTCTCTTCCTTGTATGTAGATCTTGATTGGCAGTCTGCGCGTGTTGTTGGCGTTTCCGGTGTCGTGGATGATGAGTGCGCTCGTGAAGTTCGTGGTGATGGGTGCTCCGAACGTTTGTGCTCTGAACACGAAGTTTTTAGGAATGCCTTGTCCTCCGACGGAAGCGTTCGGCGGCATGACGTCAACATTGAGCCATGGGAAGTTGTTGGGCGTTTCTAGAGAAAAGTCGATCGCGCACTCGAACGGAAAAGTTCCCGGATAAGGTGAGAGTACGACTTCGAACGGCTCTTCGAACGTCTGGCTGTAACCGAGAGTAGCTGTGAAATTGTTCACGGTCGGGTCGATGTCCTGGCATTCGGTCGCTGCGGCCATTGCTGAAAACGCGATCGCGAACAACAAGAATGCCTTCTCTATTCTCATGAATTTTACAAAAAGACCAATCGCGTGGCGGGTTTTAACGGCTTCGCTTTCTTTTCTTCACTCTTGTTCACCTAGTCGTTTCGATTCGAGTTGTCGCAGCTCGGCTTGCAGCTTCGCTTTCTTCTTTGCGTACTCGTCTTCGAATTGTTTGAACTGTTCTGGTCGCATGAAGCCTTTCGAGACGTTGAACAACGCCTGCTTGTATTCTTTTTCGAGGCGGTCGAGCTGTTCTTGGATGCGTTTGGGCTTGTTGATTTCGTAATCGATTTTCGGCCAAACCCAGAACGCGAGCACGCCCGTGATGCCTAGGGCGAGCAGTGCCAGGATGCCGATGACGATCAAGTTGGTCGGCGTGCTCTTTACTGCGGTGGTTCTTCCGAACGGGTCCACGCTGTACCTTATGGAGAAGGGTCGTTCGGCAGTGTCTGCCGCTGCGAAGACGTAATCGCCACTCTTCGCTTTGTCAACGCTGCACTCGATAAACGCGTCTTTCAACACGCAAGAGCAAGCGACTCCCGCGGGTACTGTTTCGCATTTGGGACTGTTGGGCGCGATGGGGTAAGTGCTGTTGTACTTCAGAAGGAACAGTGCTTGTTCGTTGATTCGTAGGATGGCGGGTTGTGTGAAGCTCTCGTTTTCAGAAAATGAAGGTTCTGTCGCGTTCGCGGCACAATCTCTGGGGCAGGTTTGGCCGTTTTCGATGAAGTTGCATACTCCGTCGCCGCAGCTCTTGGAGATGTCGTTGTCGATGCAGTAGTTGTAATAGTCGCGTGATTTTTTGCTGCACGTGCTTCCATCGCAGACTACAGTGTTTTGGCAAGAAGCGCTGCAAGTCGCCGGGTTTGTGCACGTGGGTTTTTCGCAGGTGTTAGGGCTCCTGCAGTCCGCGTTGTTTCGGCAGAATTGTGACGCTGGCTTGAACGCTCCCGCGCAGCAAATGCCATCAATACCCTGCTGGCTCGTCGCGGTCGAACTGTCCGAAACCGTTTGCCACGTCAACACACCACCTGTTCCAGTGCAGACCTGGCAAGGATCGCGCGCCTTGCGCTCGTTGAAATAATGGCACGTGCCATCGTCGTCAATGCACTGCGTCGCACAAGGCTCCGGCGTCGGTGTCGGCGTTACAGCAATTGGAGTCGGCGAAGCGCTCGGCGTTGGAGCAGGACCACTGAAACAAACCTGCTGCGGATTCGAAGACAAACCACAAGAATTACCCTCACAAGTCTTGTACTCGCTCGGGTAATAGCATGTTTGGCCGTTAGAACCCGCGAAATACTGCGTGGGGCAGTCATCTGGACCGCAACATTGAACAGACGTAGTAGTTGGTTGTGGGGTTGTTGGGCCATTACAGGCTCCCGCTTGACAAGAAAAGTAACACTGTGTTCCTTGTGAGTATGAAAGAAGTTGTTTGTCCGTACACTGGTTTGCGCCACAAGCTTTTGGCTGGCCGCAAGATTGGCCTTCATTTACGTTGATACAAGCCGGAGTACCACCTTGGCAATAAGACGAATTGTATTGCTGACAATATTGATTGCAAGTTACTGGCGTGCATGACCCGCCGCCAGGCGTGTATGATAGAGTTTGGCACTGGTGTTGTGATCCAGGATCCTCTGCACCAAAAGTAACTGAACCGCTACTGCATGCGCAACTTACGCTTTGTCCATTAGTCAGACTGCCAACCGTGCCGGATTGCACACCATTACACTTTAGAGTATATCCTGAAGGGCCGGAATACGTTGCTGAAACTGGGCATGAACCGGTTGGTGAGGAGAAACAGGTTTGGTGGGTCGCCTGGACTAAAGGTATTAGTAAAATTAACAAAATCGCTAGCGAGATTCGCACGGAAGTTGAACTAATTCTACCTTTAAATCAATCAGTTTTATCCGTAGAACAAGATACCGCCGCTACCAGTTCCTACGAAAAGTTTTCCATTAAATTCTTGGTAGGAATAGATACCGTTAGTTCCATTGCCATATGGCATCATGGCGTAAAGGCTCCAGTATTGCCCCTGGCGTCCGCGGTAATCATTTCCAGTGGAGAATAGGTATTGATCTCCAACGTGAACATCTGACTGGAAATTGCCAATCGCTTGTGGGCCATACGTGGTATTCATAACATTAATCCAAGTTCCTGAGCCACCGGAAGTAGTTTTGTAAACCATATTGTTGAAGCTAGCAGCGAAAAAGTTTCCGCCCACCGTAGTGAAATGGTATCCTGTTGGAGAGCTAAAGACTGTGGTGAAGTTCAAACCATTGCTACTTCTTTGAATTGTGGTTCCGACACTTGCATAAAGTTGACCGCCGAAAACTTCCAATGATCTTATTGTAGAAACGGATGGATCCCAGGCCTGGGTCCAAGTCCAGCCGTCAGAAGTTTTCCAGAGCGTACCATTGGTGAATCCAGTTGCCGCGTAAAGTTCTCCATTGAATACTTTCAAAGAAAAGATTTGGTCGTCAGTTACGTTACTGATGAATCCCCAGCTACTGCCGTCAGTTGAAGCAAAAATTCCTTTATCTATTGCTGCGACTAGCCGCGTTACGTTTCCTGCGAAAGTATAGACTGCCAGGGAGTTGATTGAACAAGTTCCACACCAGTTCGCTCCGATGGTCCAGCTTCCCGGCAAGCCGGTTGGTGAATAGAATATCTGGCCTTGACTATTTCCTACGAAAAGTTGTCCTTGGAAAATTGCGAATGCGGTTATTTGTCCACTTCCTTGATTGTCTGACATTCCATAAGCTACTTGTGTGGTGAGTGTGGTGTCGTTGGTTTGGTTGCATATGCCGTTGCTGGCGCATGCGGTGATTTGGTAGTGGTAGGTGGTGTTTGAGGTGAGGTCTTCGATTAGTTCGGCTCTGCTGGTTGCGAATGAAGAGTTCGTGTAGGTGTTCGTGTAGTTGCTCGAGTTTCCGTAGCTGATCGAGATGTTTGCGGGAGAGCTGGTCGTGATAGTGATTGTCGCGTTGCCTTTCAGTGGCGTTGTCGAGATGCTCGTGATTATCAAAGTCGTGACGTTCGAAGAATTGCTCGAATTGCTTGTTGGTGTCGATGTGAAAGTGCCGCTCGCGCCATTGGCTCCCCAATATCCGCTCGCGCCATTGCTTCCCCAAACCTGTGGGTCTGGGTCGCAATAGTTCGTTCCCGGACCGCCGCCAGCGCCACCATTTCCACCGCTGCCTGCATTTCCGCCAGCGATGTTGTGCGTGCCGCCATTAGTGAAAAGAGAACCATAAAACACGTTGATCGCTCCACCGCTGCCGCCGCTGCCACCATTTCCGCCGCTGCCTCCGTTGCCGCCGTATCCCGGAATGCCGTAACAGAACGCGTACCACTGTCCCTCTTCGCCACCAGTGCCACCGCTTCCACCGTTGCCGCCGTTGCCGCCGCTGCCGGCAGACACGTCAAGCAGTCCGCTCGTGATTGAAACGTTCGAAGAATTGAGAAAGATCGAGCCACCGTTTCCGCCGCTCTGTCCCGAAGTGCCGCTCGCGCCGGGTTGTCCGTCGTGGCGCTCGTGAGCCGCAGGACCTTCACCGTTAGCACCATTGCCGCCATTACTGCCAGAGGTGCCTGAGAGTCCTTGCGCGACGATCGAGCCCTGAATGTTAATGAAATCATCCGCATCAAACTGGACGTTTCCGCCATTCAAACCGTTCGGATCTACCCAAACGCTTCCCGTTGGAGCAATCGTGAGCGACTTCATCGAATAAACGCCGCCAGTGATCTGCACGGGCGAAGAAACGACACAGTTGTAAAAAGAATCGCAAGAAAATTGAGAGGGAGCCGCGTAAGCCAAAACCTGGTTGCCACCAGTACTGCCGCCGCTCGTGCCCGCTTCTACCAGTCCAGTAAAGCGACTGGCTTTTGCAACGGGCGCGGCCACGGAATGAATGGCTGTTTTCGGAGACGTTGTGGCGAAAGAATCGTCTGACGAGTCGGTAGAGATCACGGTTGGTTTGAACAACATCGCGCTAGCGCTGATAGTAAGCAAAAGAGTCGCTAGAATGAACGCGCCGAGGACGACAGAAGTCCTCAATCCACCACCTAAACCCATAAACGCTCTATACAATATACGCCTAACCACCTTTAAAAGCGTAACCACTGGTGCGTAGTTACAAGTGGTTTTGTTGGGGGTTATTTTTTGAGTTTGTAGAGTTCTTTTTTGATCTGTTGCGTTTCTTTCAGTAGCTCGATTTCGAATGCTTGGAATTGTTCTCCGTTCATGTGTCCTTGCGCGTAGTTCCTCATGGCTTGTGTGTATTCTTTCTTTTTCTGCGCGAGCCTTTGCTCCAATCTTTTTCTCTTGTTGAGCTCGAAATCTACGACTGGATAGGCGGCGAAAACAATGAGGATCGTGAGGCCTATGGCGAGGTAGATGAGCAGGGAGTTGGTGATGGCGCCGGCGGTCTCTTCTGACATGGTTACTCTGCCTTGGTTGTCGACGCTTACTCTCATAGCGAGCGGTTGTCCTATCGTGTTTTCAGCGGCGAAGATGTAAGTGCCGGGCACTAGCTTGCTGACAGTGCACTCGACGTATGGATGGTTGGTGTTGCAAGAACAATTCACTCCCTCGGGCACGGTCGTGCATTTCGCGCTTTCTGGCTTTATCGGGTACGACGTGTTGTAGCGAAGCACGAAGCTTGCCGGCTGTCCTATAGTGAAGCCTTGTGGAGAAGCGTAGCTCTCGCTGGGAGTGAATCTTGGCGGGGCGGCGTTCGTGAAATTACAATCGGAAGGACAGGTCGAGTTGTTCTCGTTAAAGTTGCAAACACCGTCACCGCAAGCCGCCGCCTCGTCAGACTGCAGGCAGTACTGGAGATAGTCTTGCGATTGCTTGCTGCACGTCGAACCGTCGCATTCCAAGACCGCGCCGCATGACGCTTGACAAGTGCTCGAATCGCTGCATTTCGGACGCTCGCAGCTATTGTTAACAAGGCTGCAGTTCTGGTCGCTGCCGCAGATCTGCGTCGAGGGTTTGAATTCTTGGCTGCAGCAAAAACCCTCCACGCCGTCGCTGTTGTTAATTGTTTGATTCTCCAAGCGGCACGTTCCGGAATCATCAAGGCATCCATCGCAAGTTGCGTTCGAAGCTTTGACAGAAGCGTTCACGGAAAACGTTCCGCTCGAACTCGTTCCTCCGCCGGGACCTGTAGTTGGTTGTGGCGGTTCTGGTGGCGGCTCGTCGCAATTGTAATCGAAAAACAAACACGTGAACGTCTGGACATTATCTTTCGCAGTTGCAACCACGGCTACTGCCGTGCCAGAGATTCCTGTCTCTGCGACCGCAGTTTCTGCGGCTGCTGTCACTGTGTTTGTTGTATTCGTGATAGTTGCCGCGACTGTCGTCGTGGTGTCTGTTTCGATAGGGATTATTCCGCTGGTGTCCGTCAAGCCATTGATTAGCAGGAAGAAGAAGGCCGCAACTATGGCGACGCGTTTGCTATTCTTTCTCAATTTTGGCCAAGACCCTTTTTCGAGAACGCTTTTTGGGGTTTTATGTATAGTCGGTAGCCTTCGACCAGTCAGTGTCGAATGCTTGTTGGAACTGCGCCGCGATCTGCACGTTGTCGATCAGGACTTCCGCTTCGCGGTTGTTCTTGAGCGCGTTGTTGCTCCAATTAATGCTTCCAACAAGAACGCGTCTTTGGTCGATGACGGCGAGCTTGGCGTGAGTGTAGACGTAGTCCTTCGAGCTCCATTTCACTTCGACGCTGTTGTTTTCGAGGAACGAAGCGGTGCCGAAGTTTTGGTTGACTTTCGGGTCGAGTACGATGCGCACTTGAACGCCGCGTTGTTCCGCGCGCTGGAGGGCGCTTTTCAACGCCGTGCTGGAAAACTCGAACATGAGGATGTCTATCGTGCTTTGCGCGCTGTCGATTGCAGCCACCATCGCGTCGGTAGCGCCAGGCGAGAGGATCACTTGAACGCTGTCAGTTTGAATCGTTGCAGACGCGGAGGTGGTTGGTTGTGTTGTTGCGGTGGTGAGTGGTGGCAGCGCGATGGATGCGCCTAGTCCGAGGAAGAGCGCGATCATTACGTAGCGCCATTTTGCTTTTGGAAAAGGCCACATTTGCTTGGTGTGGGAGAGGCTTGCTTTGTTTTTAAAAACAGTGGCGCTGTGCAGTGAACACAATGTTCGAACTTTTAGTGTCGCCGATGACCGCTCGCACGAAGCCCAAGTACTTGGCGCTGTTGGCGGCGTTGTTCGTGACGTTGGGAGTGTTCGTGAGCGTCGCCATTCCCTCGGTCAAGGGTAGCGTGGTGGTTTTCGCGATGCTGCCCGCAATACCTTTGTTCGTGAGGTTGTTGATTGGCGAGGAGCGCGCGATGGAGTCGGAATTGAAGAAGGCCAAGTTCCGCTTGTTCGCTTACCACGAATCGTTGTTCGCGATGTTCGCGTTCTTCTTCCTCGGCA
>DASYRB010000014.1:0-89892 GCA_036004805.1 Candidatus Norongarragalinales archaeon | reverse complement strand
GCGTGACGGGAACGAACACGTTCACCGTAGAAGTCGCGCCCTCTTTCGTTTACGCGGCCGAAGGAAAGCGCAACATCAACCTGCGCGTGCGCGACCGCTTGGGACAAGACGTCAAAGACGCCACCGTAGAACTTTACGACTGTGACGCTGCGCCACTCGACGGACAAATAATCACGGTCACTGGTGATGGTTCGAGAGGAAAAGGCGACAACGCCAACTATCTAGCTACAATTACGCCAGTAGCTGTGGGCGACATCGGCGTGCGCGTAAGCGGCGAGGGTTACAGAACGTTCGACGAGTGCATCATTCCAGTTCGTGCGCGCAACTTCTTGAGCGTCACGCCCGAATCGCTCGTTTTCGATGGCGACTCTTCACAAATCAAAGACGCGCAAACAATCACGGTCAGCAACCTGTTGGGAACGGAAGCGCGCGTCAGTGCAACAGTGCGCTGCCTCAACCCGTCAACGATCGGAGGCGCGCCAGTCGGAAACGCGCTACGCGTATTCCCACTCTCGTGCAAGTTGAAAGCGAACGGCGACTGCCAATTCAACATAGCGCTCAAACAGAACGTCTCCGCGAACACTCTGTGCACGGTAGTGTTCAACGCTCGCGCTGGCATTCAAGCACAAACCGAAGAGGAAGTCAACGTGCAAGTCAACGCGCGCTGCCCCAACTGCCCCGTGTATTTGCAGGGAGTTCCTCAAGGCGCCGCGTCGCTGCCTGCGCGCATCAGCTTGTTCGCATCGCCATTCTCACCGCTATCACAAGCGGTGTTCCAAATCAACCTCGGCGCACAGCCAAAGTGCGCGATTGAAGGACTGCAGCCCATTCCACCGTACGGCGCTCCTTACGCCGGATTCCAGAGTGGCGTCGGCTTCAGTGCCTCGCCATTCGCACAAGTACAGTATCCAACGACTCAAGGATTGCCTGCGGCTTGTTCGTATCCCGCGCTTTGTTACAATCCGCAGGGCTGCCAGTTGTGCGCCAATCCGCCTTTGTACGCTCAAGATCCTTACCCGCCGGGATGTAAGCTCGCTGACGTCTGCAGAGGACCGCAGAGCTGCGGCATGTGCCAAGGCGCATCGTCGCTCTACAGGAGCAATTATGCGCCGAACGCTTACGCTGGAGCCAACCAGTTCTCTGGATTCCCGCTCGCATCGCCTTACTACGGCGCTTCGCAATACCACAACTACGCCGTCTTCAGCGAGGGCGCGTATGGATACTCGCCTTCGTGGTTCGGCATCGACTCGCCAGTAACGATCGACGAGTGCAGCTCTACCGGCCTCGCAGTCAGCACGCATTTCATACAAGGACCTCCAGTCAGCATGTCTGCAAGAATAGTCATCACGCTTCCCGACGGCACGCAGAACAGGATTCCAGTGCAAGTGATTGCGCAACCTCCGCTCATTCAAGGACAGAACTATAATCCGACCGAGCGCGAGTGGCTCGAGAGCTTCAGAGATGAAATCACTATCGAAGTTCCTTACTCGCTGAAAGGAGAATACGAGATTGCCGCGGGCAACACTGACGTCGAATCGCCTCTCTGCACGCTCAGGAATCTTCAGAGCATCGCGAGCAGGCCTGGTGACAGCATCGAGAAGATCGCTTGCAGCAACGTCGGCGTACGCATCTCTTACGACTTCTCCTCGCTTTCAGGAAAAAGCTTCGACGAAATACGCACGGAGATCGCGAAGAAGAAAGCCAGCATGGAAGTGCGCAGCACGCGCGCCGCGTTCACCAAGACGACCAAGATCAATTTCGCATTCCCATTCAAGACGCCAACGATGAGCGCATTCATCGAGTACCGCATCGGAAATACATCGATCGACCCGATGATCAACAAGAATGGACTGCTCGCAGGAACATTCGACCCCGTAAAGATCGGTAACGGAAAAACCATCCTCGCACTCTCATGGACGTTCCCGGACGGAGACGACTCGAGCAAGCGACGCTTCGACATCGTGAAAGGACTCGCACCGACAGGCACTTTGTTCAGGAGCACTGACGCGCTTCCCGAAATCAAAGACTTGTTGCGCACGACGCAGGTCGGAGAGCACTTGGAAATCAACGAGCTGGGAATGCCTTACGTGCAGGGACAGAACTGCAGGGCAGAAAACCCGTGCATCTATTGGATAGTGATGCACGCTTACGCGAAAGACGGCACTGAAATACCCAACCTGCCGTTCCAAAAAATGCAAGTCGTGCAAGTCGGCAGTGACGATGCTAAAGAAAGCGGAGAATTCTTCACGGTAGGCTAAAAAATGAACAAACAACTCGCAACAATATTGCTGGCCGGAATCTTTTTGGTACTCTTGAGCCCGCACGTCGCTGCACTCTGCAGGCCTGCGAGCGGCGCGACATTCAACATTGGCGAAGAGATCAAGTGCAACGTCGCGTTCAACAAAGCACTTCCTGCAGGATACAAAGCACAATTGTATCTAGTGCAGACGAAGCCGCAACCCGTAGACAAAACTGGAATAATTTCGACGATGTTGCAGGACGTCGGCAAGGCTACCCGCGACAAGCCCGCTGCAAACACGCCTGACGAGTGGAAGAGCGCGCTTGGCGAAAAATTCATCATCGACCTTAACGCGGCGGACGCGTCGAGCCAGAAGAACTGGTTCAGCCGCGCGCTCGTGTTCAACGCGCCCATCACTTTCGACGTCTACGCGGTCGTCGTCTCACCAGCGAACAAGATCATCAGCCTGACGAAGTACCAAACGCTCGTGGTCGGCGCGCCCGACGGACAATTGACGCTCTTCGTGCGATTCGGATACGCGGACGAGTCGAACCGCGCCTCAGCGCTAGGCAAAGAATTTCCCGCATCAGTGCTGATCGGACCGACGGAAATCGCGAAGCTCAAAACAAAGATAGGCGCTGACGGCCGCGAAATCATCAAGGCCGACCTATTCACGATGACCGATTCATACTCGTTCTTCACAGGCGACAAGGTGCCTGCGAAAACATCATTCCTCAAATCCGTTGGAATAAGCGCAGGAGCAACCGCTGCAGCAGGCGCGGGACTCGGCGCAATGATTGGCAGCATAGGCGCTGGAGTAGGCGCGCTTCCAGGCGCAGGAATAGGCGCTGCGATCGGTGGTTTTGCTGGCGCGGCTGGTGGAGCTTTCTATTACTTCAGTCCGCGCAACCAAGTGCCTGAAAAGGCGCACATCGCGTACGTGAAATACATCGACGGCGTAGTGCTGAAGATCGGTGACAACGAGTACGTTTCTCGATCGCCGCAAGTGCTTCAATTCACGAGCCCTTGCTCGCCTGGATTCAGAGGCACGATCAATCCCGATAATGACGGTTGCGCGTTCACGGCCGCGCCCGCGAGGCAAGACTTCAAAGGCGGAACCACGATCGTGGGCGGCGCGCACGCGATATTCTTGTGCCCTACGGGCGAAACCGAGGACGTGAACGGCGGCAATTGCTACAAGTTATGGGTACAACCGCCCGTCATCGAGAGGCTGCAAGGAAAACCAGCACGCGGCGACCCGATTTCTTTAACGATGGAGCTCTTGTCGCCGGGACAGAACCGAACTGTTTAAGCTTTTAAAGCTCCCAACCCAAAACTGTTTCGAAAATAATGGCTCTAACTGACGACCTGAAAGCGTTCTATTTCAGGATCGAGGACGGCTATTACGCGGTCATGGACTGGCTCGAAAAGCAAGTCCACGCACCAGTCTACAAATACTTCGTCAACCCTATCGAAAACCGAGGCATTCCATCCTTCCCAGTAGCCATTCTCGCGGTCATCGCGATAATCGCCGTGCTCGCCATTCTTTTCGCACCACCAACCACCACCGTAAGCGCTACCGTATTTGCGGCTGGACAAGCACAACCCGGCGTACCAGCAACCATTACGGTCGATGGTCGCGTTTACGGACAAGCGCGAACGCAAGCCGACGGAGTCGTCACGTTCCAAGGCATTCCTACAGGTAGAACAGCGACGCTGCTGGTTTCGAAGCCCGGATTCGCGCAATACCAAGAAAGCTTCGACGTCGGCACGGAAGGCAAAGTGCTCACGGTCAACCTGCAAAGCGTGGTTCCGGAGCGCTCGACGCTAAACGTGCGCGTGACCGAAGAAGACAAAGGCACCGCGATCAGCAGCGCAACAGTTTCCTATTTTGATTCTGAAAGCGGCGCGACGCAAAGCGCGATAAGCGACGAAAGCGGCATCGCAAAAATCACCGTCCCCGCGAACCAGATCGTCGCGCTGAAAGCATCAAAGAGCGGCTACGACGACAAAACACTCACAGCCAACGCGACCGCAGGCGTCGTGACGATAAAACTGCGACCAAAAAACACCGACCCGTCTAACAGCGCGGCAAAAGCAAGCGTACTCGTAACGATCAAAGACAGCGACGGCAACACAGTGCCTTCGCGCGTCTATCTTTACAGCGACAAGAAGATTTCTCCGGAAGCGACGCTCGAATCCAGCACTGGAGAAGTTTATTTCGACAAGCTCGTCGAGGAAGGAAGCAACATTTTCGTCATCGTACAACCAACTGGCAGCGCCGCTGATGCTTACCAAACTTTCGACGGCACGGGCGACACGCAGATCGCGAGCAGCACGCGCGACACCGAGTTCCGCGTAACGATGCAGAGAAAAGACGCAGCGTTCGGCTCCACACACTCTACAATCACTGTAAAAATCATTGACGAGAGCGGCGCAGCGATTCAAGACGCGTTGCTCACGATGTTCTTCACCAACACGCCCGACAAAGCGCGACTGCGCAGCACGACGAACACTAACGGACAAGCATCGTTCGTGCTCGCGAAAGGCGTCAACGCATACATCACCGCTTCACACGAAGACTACCTACCAGCATGCGCCGGCTGCGCCGCGCCACTGCAAGCAGGCGATTCCAGCACCATCACGCTACCGCGCGCCGTGATCGGAAACTACGGCAGTGCAGAAGTGAGCGTCGTCGATGAAGACGGCGTGCCCGTATCAGGAGCTGACGTCGACCTGTTCAACAACGACGGTTTCTACCTCGGCGCGCCACGCGAAATCACTGACGGCAACGGCATCGCGACTTTCGAACAACTGCCACTAACAACAAACATCAAAGCGCGAGCCGCGATCGACGCGCGCGACGCTGAAAGCGACGTTTTCAACATCGACCTCGGCGAACCCGCGCAAGCACAAATCAAGCTCGGACCCGCGCAAGGCACCATCAGCGTCACACTCAAAGATGCCACGACGAAGAGCGTGATTGATGGAACGGTGAACGCGTTCGAAGGCAACCTGCCCGTCGCGCAATGCACCACGACCGGCGGCAGCTGCAACGTAAAAGTCCGCGCCAACGCGCAAATCACTATCCGCGCAGACGCCGCGAGCTACGTTTCTACAACGAGCGAACAACTCAACGTCGGACCCAAACAAACCATACAAAAATCACTACCACTCGTGCCAGCATCACTGCGCAACAACCTCTCGATAGTAAGCGTCGACATACAACGCAACGGACGCTCCGCACAAGCAGCAGACCGCGGCGCCACTTATGACGCAATAATTTGCGCCAATCTTCCGGGAGACGCGCAGGAAGCAGGAATCTACGTGCGCGCCAGTGACAAACAAAGCGAACAAGAAGACTTCGTAACTATTCTCAACCCGTCGAACGCAGCGCCCGGTTCTTCATCGATCTACAGCGCGTCAACCAACACGCCGGGCGGAAGCTGCAGCAACGATTACTTGAACCAACAAGCGAGCGGCAACGCGAAATGGTTCACCGCCGTATACCAACAACCCGCAGGCGTCTACTGCGTCGATGCGCAAGTCCTCATCAAACCCACTGCGCAGCAAGGCGACAAGCTCAATCTTTACTACCGTGCGTACGCGCGCAAGAACGACGTCTACGTGCGAACGCCCGAAGACTCGGAACTCGGCATTTCGCAACGCACCGCGCTCAAGGACGAGTGCTACGCGCAAACAAGCCTCAAGAGCATCCCAATACAAACAGGCACGACGAGCTGCACGAACGACGGATGCATTTCCGTTTCATACAGCAACGCGCAATCCAGCGGCGGACGCGGCTTCAACGTGCCGTATGGAACGCAGTTCGTGACTCGCGCCGAAGTGCGACTCGTAGCCCCAAGCAGCGTCGAACTACCAACCGCCTACCTGAAAGTTTCGAGCCCCGACAACGCGCTATCGTTCGGCAACTACCAAGGCACTCCAGCAACAATACCGAGCGGAAACGCGAACGGCAACCACGACTTCCAAGTCAAGATAGGCGGCTCTTCACTACCGAACGAGTTCTTCATCACCACCGACACCACCGCACAACTCGTCAACCCGAACTCGCGAGTGCGAATAGAATTCGGCGATTCGCGTGGCGCGATACTCAGCGAAGACAGCTTCGTTAGCGTCACGGGACCGGGAAGAATGGTCGTTTCAGCAATACCGCCAGGCATCGCTGCGAACCAACGCATCGATGTTTACGTCACGCTCCAGAACGACATCGGACAACCCATCACCGACGCGAGCGTTTTCCTCAAGGACGCGCAAGACACGCAACCACTCGACGGCCACGAGCTTGAGATCCAAGGTGACAACACGAAAGACAACGGACAAAACGGCGTGTACAGATTCCGACGCGTCAAAGCAACAACGATCGGTTTCATCGACGTGATGGCGAAGCGCGAAGGATTCGCCGACGCATTCGCTCCCGTGCCTATTCAAGTGCGCGCGACCGACTTCCTATTGTTCGAACCGGAAGAAGTCGGCATAGAGGAAGACTGCAAAGTACAAGGCCTCAAGGTCGTCAACACGCTCGACACGCGCGTCACCGTGCGCGCCACCTACGAGCCATGCGTCACGCTGCGCAGCGCACAAGCCACAACCAACCTCAGAGCGAACTCGATCTCATTCGCGCTCGCGCCACGCAAAGCAAAAACCATCCAAGTAGAGCCGTACATTCCAAGCAACGCTTGCAACATCCACTTCGAAGCCACCGCGAACGGCTACGGAACGACGTTCGCTTCGCAAGACGTTCCAGCGAGCAACGCTTGCCAACCAAAGCTGCCACCGAACGCGATCGCTTGCATGAGTTACGAAGACTGCCCAACACAGGAAGACTGCGACTGCCTCGACAGGCCCGCCGCGCAAACAACCGGCAGCGGCGTGTTTACAGGAAAGACAGGAACGCCGCAAAGCAAGTGCTTGTACGCGGGAGTTTGCAGCTGCAAGCAACGCATCGCGAACAAGTACCAAAAACGCTTCGAGGACTCGTTCTTCCAATACTTCCTCGGCAGCGCGCTGTCACAAGGACTCGGATTCCAGAAAGGACCACAACCAGCAGCCGACTCTACGGGAATCACGATCAAGCTCACGAGCGCCGGTCTTGAGACGCAAGGCACGCCGCAACAACTCACGATCACGCCACTCATTCCGTACAACGCGCTCGCGATAACTTTCGACAACTCGTTCAGCACGCAGCAAGAAATACTGTCACAGCCCAGCAGCAGCGGTTGCTTCCAACTGCGCGACGTCAGCAACTCCGGCATCGAGAAATCGCTCTCAGCAAGACTCATCGTTCCGGCCAACGGCAAGAAAACCATCGCGGCAGTGTTCAGCGGACAAAAATGCCTAACGAAGAGCATCACGAGCGACGGAAAATTCAAGATCGGCTTCTCCGGAGCTGAAGACCAGCGCTCGAAAACATTCGACATCGGCGCGTTCTCGATCGGCGGACTCGGCAAAAAGTCATACTCCGTAGCGGTAAACATCGTAGGAAACAACCCAAGCAAGCTCGCACTCATATTGACGCCCGGACCGACCGCGAACATCACCGCGCGCGCAGAACCCAAGCTCAAAGAAAGCATCGAGCCGCTACTATTGGTGAACAACATTGCGCTCGCACCCATCAGCGACATTCCGAACACTGAAATCTCCATCGCGCAAACCGAAACCGTAAACGTCAAGCCTGGAGAACTCCCGAGCGAACAAAAACTAGTCATCACGACGAGCGGCGCGAAAGCGGTCGCGAGCGCCGGTGGTTCACCAACGGACGTGAAATACGACTACGCCAAACTCATCAACATCGCGCCCGACCTCGGAAGGACGTCGGCGAACGACCAAGGATTCGCACAATTCGACAGCGTCGGTTCCTTGTACACGGACGCGCCCACGCTCGAGAGATGCCGCGATGGTTACTGCACGCGCGCGATCACCCAAGACACCGTGAAAGCGCTCGTTAACGAGGAACTCAAAGAATACGTCCCAGGAACATTCACCACCGAAGACAAGCTCGGAAACTGGCTCGCGAGATTCAGCGACGCAGGAGTTTACGCGCTCTATACTGTCGCGGGAGAAATGTGCCGCGACCCCGACTACCAAGCATGCACCATTGCGCAAGGCGCGAGCGCGCAAAACTTGGTCTGCGACCCGACCGTGCAAGTGCAAGCGATTTGCCAGGGAACGATCGGCGACAAGGCTTGGTTCGTCGCGAAACGCAAAGGACAAGTAGCCACTCAGCTCGGAATCAGCGGAATACAAGCCGCGTGCAACGTCGCGCTAATCGGCGGAATCGCTAAAGCCTCGAGCCTCGCGGGCGCGATGCGTCTCGGACAAAACTATCCAGGATTCGTACAATACCAAACGCCAGGAATGCAAGGATTCTCGCCATACCAATACAATTACTACAACCAGTTCCAACCGCCGACAAGCCCGGCAGTCGCGGGATTGTTCGGCACTCCATTCGGACCAGACCCTACAGGACAGCAAACGGAAAGCAAGTACCAGAAAGTCAGCGAAGCCGTGCCGCTCCTCACGAACAAGATCACGGTGAACGTGCCGGAACGCAAAGCTGGCGCGGATGCTGGAACGCAGTTGTTCACTTGCGACGCGACTCTGCAAACCGGAAACACCGCGCCTGACATTTCGTGCAAGAAGACGAACGACCAGAAATACCAATACGTCAAACTCGAAAAAGACACTTACACCGTACAAAGCGCGAAAGTCACCGACTCGAATCCAGGAATCAATCTGGCGACGTTGAACAAGTACAAGTTCAACCAGCCCGATCCTTCGCTCGACGTGATGGGCATCTACCAACCGCTCGCCGACGCGCAAGGAAACCCGCGATTCCAAGACGCGCAACCATCCATCGAAGTGCGATCATGTTACTACGAGTGGCAATGCACCACCGCAAAGGCTGACGCGATCGGAACGAGCATCATTCACCCAACGACCACCGAAAACAAGACCGGAGCCACTCGAATATCGATCGATGGCGTCGTGAAAGTGTTCCAAGAACTCAAGGACTACTTCACAGCAACGCGCGCCACGACGAGAACGCTCAAGAACCTCGTCACCGACTCCAGCGCGTCTGGACAATGGGTCTGCAACGCGGTGCCCGTGAACGACCCGAGCATTTGCCCAGTCATGACGTCCTCCTCGTTCCTGCTGAACAAGCCCAGCAACACGATGCAGCCTCTCGAAAAGACAGTGCTCTGGGGAACAAAGTTCGGAGGCGACGCAGGAAAAATCATTCCAGGACAAATAGTGGTTTACGCTTCAGGAAACGCGCTCATCGCTGCCAGCAGGCCGCCAATAACCATCGCGCTCGGAAGCACGCCCATCACGATCACGGGCGTAGAAGAGCCGAGCTGGTCGAACTTCATCACGCGAAAAATCGTCTCTTACCTAGCGAACGACGCGCAAACATCACTCAACGAAACCAGGATCAGCAGCTGCTACAGAGCATACGACGACAAAGCACACACGCTCTCGCTACTCTGCCCGCCGCAAGACGACCGCGAAAGAACCACACTACTCAACATTCCAGGAAGCACCGCGCCAGCAAGCGACCAGCCACTCACGCTGGAAGAAAGCGCCGGCTACTCAAGCGCTCCAACAACCACGACAACACCAAGTACGGGCGCGACAACAACGCCAACCAGCGCGCTATCGTGCACGAGTGCTTCCGTGCGAGCCTCGACTGGAAACATGATCGACTTTACTCTCACGTTCAACAGAGACCCCAGCGCCGTCACCAGAAACCAGATCAGGCTAAGCACGTTCAAGCCTAGCGGCGAGCGAGACGTCACCGCGCTAACACCGCCAGCAACCATCATCCCTTCAGGAAACAGGCTCACGGGACACTTCGAAGCGACTTACGTTCCAGGAAACACTTACGCTTTCACCATCGCTCCGACCTCGGGCCCGGAAACGTCCTGCCAATACACAGTACCCGCCACCGTGCAATACCACACGCTACAATCCAGCTCTACGACGCAGCCCTACAGCAGCTGCAAGGTCGACCTCTCAGGATCGAGCCCGTCAATAAGAGTGGACTTTTCGCAAGACAACATCGCAGGCAAGCCGCTGTCGAGCTTCTATTTCGGCATCATTTACAAATCAACAGTACTCAACGCGGACACGGTGTTCAACGGACAAAACCCGTACATCTCAACAGTAGGACCGACCAACGCGTTCCCCGCCTCGTTCACTAGCGGCGACATCGTCACCTTCCGCCTATGCGACAAGACCAGCAACGCGTGCCCGTCCGGCGGCACGTGCATCGCGGACCGCGCAAGCTGAAAAAACCTCGTTTTAAACCACTGGCGCTCTAATCCGTAACAGGTGGATTTCTTGGTTCTAGACGACCTGCAGGAACAACTGCAAGAAAAATGGTACGCGTTCCTAGACTGGACACAAGACAAAGGACTACCCTTGCGCAGCATCGCCGACTCCCTCGAAGACCGCGGCATTCCAAGCCTACCAGCATTCACCGCAACCACGCTCGCCGTCATCCTAGGCCTCTATTTCTTCGCATACCTACCACTCACCACGCTACCCACCACGAGCGCAGAAGTCGCGCTGCTCACGAACCTCGGACAACCCGTGCAAAACGCAACCATCCTGCTCGTATCCGCAGAAGCGAAACCAACGTTCGAACGACTCACGCAAGTCACGGACAACTCCGGACACGCAACGTTCAAAAACGTCCCAACAGGAAAAATCGAAGCACGCGCCTATCTCAACGACTTCGACATCGCGCCCGCACAAGGAACACTCAAACAAGGAGTCATCACGACACTCTCGCTCACCGCACGACTCAAAACCACGAGCAAAGTACAACTCAACCTACAACTCAAAGGGCCAGCCAAAACACAAGTCCTCCTCTTCGCGACGAACGGCACGCTGCTCGACAACGCCACGGGCAACATCATCGTCTCCTTCAACGTCAACCCCAACACGCAATACCGCGTCAAAGCCACAGCGGAAGGCTATTCGCCGAGCGAAAAACTCGTTAACGTCGAAGACAAAGACACAGTACCAGTCACGATCAACCTCTACCCGAAAGGACAAACGCCACTCGGAAAACTCAAAATTTCCGTGAGAACTGCGACCGGCATTGAAGGAGACGCGATTACTAACGCGCAAGTAGAAATCAAAGACGCAACAAGCGCGAAAACACTGTTCCAAGTAGCGACCGACAAGGACGGCAACATCGCGCCACTCGACATCGCACTCGGCACAAAAATCACGGCCACTGCTCGCGCCACGAGCTATCATGCGCGCTCTACAGACACGATCACGATCGAAGAAGACACCTCGACCGCGATACGACTCGCGCTCGCGACCGATCAAAACACTGCGCGACTCGTCGTCAACGTAATCGACGAGAACGGCGCCGGACTCACCAACGCGATAGTGAAAATTTTCGATTCGCAATCGCGCGAAATCGACGCGAAACAATCACTCAACGGCATCGCTGCGTTCAACTATCCATCCACAACGAGCGCCGCGCTCGCGACCGCTTACAGACAAGGATTCCTGCCATCACGACAAGCAAACGCGACCGGCACCATCACGCTCATCCTCCACAAAGCAACTGCAGAAAATTCCGCGAACCTGAACGCGCTCGCTACCGATGAAGACGGATCACCGATCGCCGGCGCCACCATCACCGCGAAAAGAAACGGATTCCCTCTAGGAATCACGCCGCAAGACACGCAACCCGACGGCACCGCGTTCTTGCAAGACCTGCCAGCCAATGACACGATCGACATCCAAGCCACGTCGAACGAAAAAACGGGCACGCAACAAGTCACGCTCGCGACCGGCAACAACTCCGCCACGATAATTCTCAAGAAAGGAACCGGAAACGTCGAGGCAGAAGTAATTGACCACTTCACACAACGACCAATCTCTAGTGCGACCGTTTCGATCGCGCAAATCACGTGCACCACGAGCACGAACGGAAAATGCACTGCGAACAACGTGCCTGCCGGAACGCAAACCGCACGCGTCAACGCTCCAGGTTTTGACGATTTCGAGAGCGCGCCCTTCAACGTACAGCCGAACGCACTAACGCAAGCACAGTTCCACATGATCGAAACCAGCGTGGCGCAACAATTGCGACTCGAGTTCCAAGGCTTTTATGACAGCAACGGACGCAAAGTCGAAAACATCGCGCCATTCACGCGTTACACTGCGAAATACTTGCTCGCCGCGCCCAAAACATTCAACTTCATCAAAGCCACCGCGCACGTACGCATAGGAGATGCACAAACACAACTTGATTCCGAGCCGGCAGAAATCGTTGGTTTTGACTCGAGCGACGCGAACGCCAGCATCGTCGCGGGAGAAAACTACGAACAAACACAACCACAACAAAACACCGCGCCGTCGAACGAAACGAACGTAACATCTGCACAACTCGCTGCGACCGACCGCGGCAGGTTCAAATGGGTCGAGTTCTCGTTCGAACAATTCCAAGGCACGCGCGAAATCGCCATCGTGATTCAAACCAAGAACACGACGCAAACAATGTTCACGCTCAACCACCGCTCTGCTTTCGTCACGGACAAGAACGAAATCTTGAGAAGCCCTCCCGACGCAGAAGCAGGAATCTCGAAAAACGAACTGCTCGCGAACACGCAGCAATCCGCCGCGCTGCCGGTCTCGCTCGAAGGCGAATGCCAAAACGACTACTGCTTGTCATGGAGTTTTGAAGGCAGGAGCGGCAAAACCAGCGCGCAACCGTTCGATGCTGCGCAGGGCGAACAATTCGCATTCAAGATAACCGGACAAAACACGCAGCCCGTACTCCTCACGCTCTCATCAAGCGCCGCGCTCTCGATAAATGACGGCGCGACCGGAACCACCAAAGCACAAGCCATCGACAGGGAAGGCAAAAAGATATTCGCCCTACAATTTTCAGGCGGAGAAGCTGCCTTCTTGATCAACGCGGACCGCGTCACGCAATCAGCTGCTCTCACACTGCAAGCGTCGAATGCGCAGGGTGAAAAACTTTTCGAAAAGAACTTCACCATCCGCGTCACTGGATCCGCGCTCGGCGCGCTGCGCGTCAGTGCCACGCCACAAACACTGCTCGCGGGACAAAACAACAAACTATCACTCACCATCCAAGACTCGAGCGGAAGAAACGTCGAAAACGCGCTCGTCACGATCGGAACGGAGACCGACGCGATGCGCGCCACCACACAACTCGCGCCACAAGGCGGCGGCGTTTATTCTGCAGAAGTCACTCCCGCCAATCTCGGAACGGCACAATATTCAGTGCAGGCGGAAGGATTCAAACAACTCAACGGACAGCTCCAAGTTTCTGCCAAACAACTCGTCAGCATCGAAACACAACCACTCGCGTTCCAAGTCAACTCGAAAGAAGGCACGCAACAATCCTTTGATGTAGAAAACCTGCTCGACTCGCCCGTCCTCGTACACATAGTGATTCTCAGAGACTCGCAACCATCATTCACTACCGTCAATACGCCGGATGCTTCAGTGCGCCTCGCAGGCAAAGAAAAGAAAACCATCACTGTGAACGCGAGGATCAGCGACCTAGTTAACCAATACGCAAACAAACAAGAAACGCTGCAAGAAGCGTTCTCCGGCAGAGTACGCATAGTTGCGCGAGCGAAAGGAATAGCGCAAGAAGAAGACGTCCGCTACGCTGTCCAATCAACATTCTCGACGAGCGCGCTCGACGACGCGTTCACCATCTCGCCCACAACTTTCTCGCTGTCCGCCAATCCACCAGCGACGCCATTCGGACAACAAGTAGTCACGATCAAGAGCAACGCGCTCGTGCCGCTGCTCATCAACACGCAAGCCCTCGCGCCAGGACTCGCCGTCACACCACTCTCGCTCGTCGTGCCGCCACAACAAACCGCCACGTTCACCGTTCAATACGCGCCCACCGCGTTCACCACGTGCACTTTCGACACCGAATCACTCGGCTCAAGAATTGATTTCATCGCTAGCGTGCAAGGCACTTACGCACGCAAATCACTACCGATCAGCATCACCGCCTCGAGCAGCGACCCCTGTGCACCACTCAATCCCGTAATCGTCACCCTCCCGTTCCAACTCACGTTGCCGGCTCCCGCGGGTTTCAAGACGAAAAACAACGCCGACGGCTCAATCGCGGTAAGCATGTACGGCACACGCGTGCTCCTGCCGCACGAAGCGCGCGTCGCGAACGAGTTCATCACGCTTCCACGCGGCGCACAAGCATTCTTCCCCACTGATTTCGTACAACCGATCAATTTCGCCGTCGCGCCATCATCGGCAGAATACGTTGGCCTCGGAAACGCTGGACTACCAACAGCCACGCTGCGCTTCTCACTACCATCCGCAGCAACGCTCGCGCTCGCGGCAGGATTTCAAATCTCGCACCCTGCACAAAACACGATCATCACGCTCTCGAGCGGCGAAGTGCTCTCATATCCAGTACTGATCGATCCGACGCAACAACAAGGCGGAATCGCAGCGCTAACGATTCCAGCCGGAGTGCCGTTCACGATCGAGCCATCGAGAGACGCGGCGGCAGCGGCAAAAATCACCAAGATTCCTCTCTCTTATGAAAAAGACGCGACCATCACGCTGCCCGCAGGCACGGTCGTGCAACGCACCACTGATGGAAAGACGAAAGCCATCCTTCCAACATGCCAACGATTGCGCGTAACAGCGAACGACGGCACCGACGCGCAAGAATTGCCCTCTGCGAAAGCGATAACGTTCTCGCAAACCTCGCTGCAAACGGGCGCAATCGCTGCAAGCCCGCTCGACGCTAACATTCCAGCACGCGCACAAATCACAGTAGAAGCATGCGGCGAGTTGAGTGACTCCAGCCTTCTGTTAACTTTCGCGTTCCCAGGCGGCGCCAGCGTCACATTGCCGCAGGGCACGATTCTCGACGGAAACATCGCGGAACTGCCAGCATGCCAGAAAGTATTCGTCGCTACCACATTCCTCACGGAGCTACCGAGCGCGCAGCGCGTTTACTTCCCACAAGGCAGCACCGCGAACGGCCTAGAAGTACGCGTGCCGAGCGACGCGCCATTATCGATATTGCCTTGCAATCCGCTCGAAACACGCTCACTGCTCTCGGCAAGCGAGGGCGACTTGTTCAACATCGATCCTTCCAAGCTCGACTTTTCAATCAGCGACGACCACAAGACGGACACGAAGACGGTTTGCATATACAACAACGCGACGCGCTCGCTCAAAATAACGCCGGGACCAGTGGACGCTGCGCTCTTTGACGCACTGCCCGTTGGCAAGATGCGTTTCTTGAAAGAAACTTACGCGACGTTCGAGATCGCGGCCAGACCCGAAAAGCCTTGTTATGAGTTCCAGATCGAAGCACAACTGCCCGCGAGCAGCAAGGACGCGTTCGGATGCGTCGCGCGTGACGAAGACCTGAATGGCCAAGCGTTCATCAAGGCCAGCGACGGACGCACCACCCGCGCCAAGAGCATCAACGCGACCGTACACATCAAGAAAAACGACGCCGCGTGTCCTTGGAAGCAACAATCGACCGCAGGCGCGTCGCTCAACGACTTCTCCATCAACTACGCCAACGACAAAACGAGCGAACGTACCGGCAAAGCAATGCAGCTATCATTCAAAGACGCCGGACACTCGCGACCCATCGCGCTCATCAACAACCGACCCGAAAACGTCAAGCTGCAAATAACGCACAACACGCAACTCGCATCATGCGACATCCCCGAAACTCTACAAAGCGGCGAGGCACGCATCGTGAAATGCACCAGCAGCTCCTCTACTGGCGGCAGTTCCAGTGACACGCTTGAAATCACCGCGACAGGCGCGCGCACGAACGAAAACGTGAAGCAAATCATTGCGGTAACAGTGTTCGCGCCCTCACAACAAGCCAAAGCCCTCTACACAGCGTCACCTTGGGGAGACACCGCAACACTCGTCACTTATGGAAACGCGTCGATTCCGCAAGACGCATTCGTGCGATGCGAAAAACACTACTGCAACTACGAACAAGTCACCGAAGCATACACGAGCTTCCTGCAAGGACTACGCACGATAGTCAACAACGCCGCAACGAGTTATCCATCATCAATCAACGCGCTGTGCGACGCGACCGCCTCAGGACCGGTTCGAAAAGCAATCATAATCCAAAAAGTTGCCTCGAAGCAAACCGCAGAATTCCTCGCCAGCAAAGCACAACAAACGCTCTCCAGTAGCGGCATTAACGCGCACGTCACGGGCAGCGAAGCGCTAATGTCGCGCGCAGGAATCTATACGATCACTGCACAACTCAACCTCCTGTGCGGCAGACAGCCCGCGACCGCGGAAGAATGGAAGAGACAGGCAAGCATCGAGATCGAAGTCTCGCAGCTCCCCGACGCGCAAGCCGTGCCGGAAAACATTGCCAACGCTGCACTGCTCACGCAAGAAGCCGTAGAAGGACTCACGGGCAATCAGCTCGCCAGCTTCGCGAGTGACTTCAAGGACATCGTCACGCGCAAACGCGCGATCACTGACGGCGTGCACATCGGAAACTACGCGCCGCAACGCAGCAAGCTCGATGAAAGCAACGCCATCGCACTATCACGCGCTCTCTATGGAACGGCGCCGAGCGCCGACGAATTCCAAGAAAGCACTTACTACAGCGATGCCGGTTTCTGCGCGCTCAACGGCAAAGCCGTGCTCGGAACCGCCGCAAGCGTGCTTGCGGGAGACGTCGCTTTGTTGTTCAGTGGAGTCGGCACTGTTCAAGCCGCGAGCGCCTTCGTACAATCAGTAACCGCGTGCGCAGCCATCACGAGCGTCAAGGCAGTCACTGGCACTACGGACACTTGCGAAATAATGTGCGACTGTGCGCTGCAAGCCATCGCCGCACAATCCAGCCTGCTATTCCCAGGCGCTTCCTTCGGCACGCGCGCCGGAGCAGTCGCCGCCATCACAGAATCACAAAGACTCGCGTTCAAGCCAACAATGAGCGCGCTCGGCGCATCGTTCGCTTCGAGGCAGACGGCGATGGAATTCATTTTCGGCGCAGGCGCTTCCGGATACCAGGCATTCAAAGGCGAAGAACCAACCACCGTCGGCACGCAGATCGGAACGATCGTGCCACAATCGGCAAGACTTCTGTTCGGTCCTCGCACGCGCGCAATCAACCAACTCGTCGGCTCCGGACTATCGCTAACGACGGCCGAGAGGGCCGCTGACGGAATAATCGACGCGGTGAGAAACAACCAGCCGGTCGACAACGCGCTTCTCGAGAGAGCCGGCGTACCAAACGCGCAGCTAGCGAAAACCAAAACCGCAGCCAGCGCCGTAGAGAAACAACTCAAGGACTCCAGAACTTTCAAGAGAACGAAACTATTGACGCCGTCACTGAGCGGCAACTTCTTGAGAGCATCGGGAGTCGCGGCGAGCCTCGCAGCTATCGCGCTCACCACGTGTAACCTCAAACCTGTACAAACAAACCTGCAAGCCACCACGCAAAACCACCTCGTAACCTTTACGCCATCGAGCGACTTGCCGTCGACGCAACAAATCTGCATCGGCAACGACTGCACCAGCGCCAAAGACTTGTGCCCGCAAGACTCTGCATGCATCGCGCTGCAGCGCACGAGCCAAGACCCGCAAGGATACTTGCTCATCGCGACGTCGAGCGACAAGATCAAAGACCCCATCGTGCTCTACAGTTCAGTGTTCCAACCCGACGCTCCACCAGTAACGATTAACGCGCAAACCGCCAGCGCCGCGCCCGCGGTCGACGCTGCAAGACCGATACAGAAAATCGTGATCAAGCCATGAACATCCTGCAACAATCACTACTCGCCATCGCCATCATTTTCCTAGCGTGGTTCTTCCTCCTCGGAGGCGACCAAGCGCTCGGCGCGAAAATCTCGCCCGTAACCTTGGCCGCCGCGCCCGAGAACGCGAGCGTGCAGTTCGCGAGCCAGCACGGCGACAAGTTGCTGCAATACAATGACCCGCAACACAATTTTTCAATAAAATACCCGATCGGCTATGCCGCGCTCGTCGATCCCGATCCCGTAACGCGACTAGCGTTCACCGCTTTCAATCCCGACGGGCTGCCCGAAACCTTCACGGTTCAGGTACTGAAGGAAGGATACAGCGACGCCAAGTTCGAACAGGACGCCGGCACTTATCCATACCAAGACCCCGACACCAAGCTCTCCTACTCGCTTGACTCGAGGCGCAAGACGAAGATCAACAACCGCGACGCGTGGGTGTTCGACGTCACTGAAAAGGACGCGGATGGTTACACTGTAAAGCAAAAGATCGCGGCAGTGCAATGCAGCGACAACGCTGTGATCATGAACGCGCAAGTGCCGCAAGAACTCGAACAAGACCAGACCGTCATCGACTTCATGATGAACTCATTCACGTGCTAGAAAACAAATGATCAAGGCCAAAATTCACGAGCGAAGAACTCCGCAAGGCGGCGTGCACGAGGTACTCGCGATGTGCGACGAGAACCTCTTGGGCAAAGTTTTCGAGCAAGGCGAAAAAGTGCTCGACCTGAAACTCTACCGTTCCTTCTATGATGGAGAAGAAGTCTCGCACGCGCAAGCCGTAGAGTTATTGCGCAACGCGACCAATGCGAACATCGTCGGCAAGGCTTCGGTAAAGGCCGCGGATGAAGTGCAGAAAGGCGCGTCGAAAAACGCGCGAACCATCGCGGGCGTGCCGCACCTGCAAATCTACAAGGTTTAAAGCGACTCGACGCTTCTTCGTTTTTCTGATGAACACGATAACTCTCTTCAGCCTCATCGTTTTCGCCACCGTATTCGCCGCGGTCTACATAAACAACACCACGACTGGCGCGACGCCCATCGTTTTCACGCCGCCATACAGCTACGCGTCCGGAGGCGACTTGTTGAGCGAGCTGAACGCGTTCCTATTTACGTTCATTTTTTCACTGCTCTTCTTTGGCCTAAGCGCCCCGATAGCGCTCGGAATCGAGGGCGCGAAGTATGCGGGATTATTCACGCAACACTTGATGAGTGCTTTCGACTTCGCCTTCCTGCTGCCGCAAGTGATCGCGGTGTTTGCCGCTACTCTCCTCGGTCAGGCCATCATTGATGACTATACGGAAAAGCGTTCACTGCTCGAGGGATGGACCGATGCGCGCAATTACTTCCTCGCCGCGTTCGTGTTGTTCATCGTCGTGTTCTTAGTGAAGATGCTGCTTCTTCCCGCCGTGGGCCTTGTTTGAAGACGCGTTTTAAAAACCGCCCGACGGTAGCTTCTCTGAAGCGCATGCTGAGTCTACTGCCATTCCTGCCATTGCTGCAACTGGGCGATATTTTGTCCACCGTGCAGGACTTGTCGTTCGTGTTCAAAATACTCGTATTCGTTTTCATCCTCTTCCAACTCTACGTTTGGCTGAACGATCAGCCGTTCATCTTCGCCGCGGTGTCGATCGGAGCCGCGTACTTGATCTTCTTCCACTCGATACTCATGACGTTCGTCGCGACGCTTTTCCTCGTCATGTTCACGAACTTCGGAAACATGCTGCAACAAACAGTGTTCTTCGGCTTCGCGCCGCTAATGCGCGGGCTCGGATTCAACATGCCTCAAGAATGGGGCGGCGGCGGTGAGGAGGGCGGAGTGATGACGAAAATTCAACAAATAGAGACCAAGATGCAAGAGGGGCAAGAAATCTCGAACGACGACCAGAACCTATTATTGCAGCATTACAAGAAGCAACAACAATTCGAACAAGCACAAAACCGTCTGTTGCAGAGGCGCGCGCAATGATTCTTCCGCTGTTCTCAATAATCGATGACATAGTGAATATTTTCACGTATGCGTGGTGGGTCTGGCTCGCGATTCTTGCCTTCTATCTCTACCGCTGGGCGAGAGACCACCTGCCCTTTTCACCGACCATCGCGCTCATCGTCGGCGGCCTTTTGATTTACTATCTTGTGATTGAGCACCCGATCATCGGGACGATAGGCATCCTGGGTTGGATTATTATTTCCACGAGCCTGATCTACGTAATACCATTGACGTTCCCATTCTTCCGATTACTAACACCCAAAAAGCCGCAGTAAAAAAAAAGATTTTTGAAAAAAATGGTTTCCAAAATAAGAAAACTCGCCGAATACTACTACGTCGCCAACAGACAAAGACAGGCGTGGTTCAGTGGCAAGTTCCGCCTCTTCGTCTCGGCAGTCGTCGCGACAGGAATACTCCTTGTGTATTACCACTTGCAAAGTGCTTACAGCCACGACGGCACACCCATCCAGATACTCATCGGACAAAACGCCTATCTGCTCTATGAGAAGCTGTTCAACTGGTTCATTGCGGGAATGTTCTTCGGAATCCTCGCCGCCGGCTTGTTGTTCGAGGGAGAATTCATTCTCGGCATCTGGAAGACGTTGAAACACCTCGAAAAAGGCACCACAGAACAACTGGGACCACCCACGAGACCGCCACACGGGAAAGCCCGAAAGCACTAGTTGCAACGACTTTTTTCAGCGTTTTTTAAAGCCCGAAAGCCAAAATACTAGTGCAATGGCTTTCGCGGAAGACCTAGGACTCGTCGTTCTCATACTGGTATTCATTGGTCTTTACAAGACGTTCACGAAGGGAGACTGGCTCACGCCCTCGGTTGCGTTCGTCATCACGATACTCATTACGCTGATTCTGGTCGTGCCTTATGACTGGTTCAAGTACCTGCTTTTCATCATCATCTTCATGACGCCTGCGTTGTCGGAAGCAAAACCAGAACAGTTCTGGAAAGGACCAAAGGACTAAACAAAAAATGGACTTCACGTTCCTGTTCCTCGCCGTCCTCGTGCTCCTCGCACTCCAAACCAAGATTTACGCCGTCGCTGCCGGACTCATCATTTTGCTTTTGTTCATTTCGAAAAACAAGATACTCACGGGCGCCACGCTGCTCGGCATCGCGATCGCTTCACTCGTTTTCTTCGGAGGCGAGGTGCCGACGTGGTTCGTGCTGGTGGGACTGTTCATTATTTTAGCCGTCGCGACCAAGATGGATTCGGGAGACGGCGGAATGACTCCTCAAGGCTACATGCCTGGACAATACTGAGAACAAAAACATGGTCAATTATTTGGCAATTTTAGTGCTCGTCGTCGCGGGCTATTTTCTCTACAACAGCGGCGCCGTTTTCCTCGGCAGCCTCGCAGTAGTTGCGGCGATATTGTGGCTGCTTGTTGAGAGCCAGAGCGCGCCCGCGAAGTCTGGCGGTGGCGGTCCGCAGTACGCATATCCTCCTTATCCGCCCTATCCGACCGAGATCAAGTTCAAGCCTGACTTCGGAGGCGGCGACCCGGGCCCTGTAGCTTTTGCGAAGAACATTGGCGGCATTCTCAACGCGTTCGTGAAGCTCGCTTGGGGAATCACTCGCGGCGCGGATAAGAAGAAAGAGGACTGAAAAATCTTTGAGCCTCGCGACCTATGCTTCACTCTTCGTCCTAGCGGCGATTTCTCTCTTCATCGGCGTGGGCTGGCTCGCATTCGCCTTCATTCTTCTAGCATTCATTTTCGCGATCGCGGACGTCGCCTCTCCCAAAACCGCGCCCGCAAAGCAAGAAAAAACCGCAGCGGCCGCACAGCCTCAAGGTCCGCCGCCAATGCCGCCCGCGAATCCCGGTTGGGCGATAATTTCAGGACTCATGGGTACCGTGGCGACCGACTGGTTCACTTCGAGCGAAGAATACCAGGAAGCGCTCAAGAAGCACCGTAAAAGAGAAAAGACCGAGTTCCTCAACCCGCCTGAAGCGCCAAAGAAGGGAGAAAAAACCACGAAAGACGTCGTCAAGGCACTGGAAAAAATAGAGAAAAAAGTCGAAAAAATCGCAGAAGGCCACGACGATAAGGCCAAGAAGAAAAAGAAATAAAGCCCTTAAAAACTCCCGCTCGCTACTTGTGAATCGTGACGAAGAACATTTACTGGTTCAACGAAATAACCAAAGACAGCATACGCGTAGCGGGCGGCAAAGCGGCCAACCTGGGCGAAATGTTCCAAATACCCGGCCTCCCAATACCAGCGGGATTCGTCGTCAGCAGCGAGGCCTACTTCGACTTCATCCGCGGGAAAGGCATTGACGAAGTCATCAAGCGTCAAACGAGCAGCCTGAATGTTGAAGACACGCGCTCGCTGCAACAAGCCAGTGAGGCGATAAAGCGCGCGATCATCGAGAGCGACGTGCCGCAAGACATTCATGCCGACGTCGTGCGTGCTTACAACAAGATCAGCGGCGTCGACCTCATTCCCACGATGGGCAAGGAAGCACGCGTCGCCGTTCGCAGCAGCGCGACCGCGGAAGACCTACCCACTGCATCGTTCGCGGGACAGCAAGCTTCTTTCTTGAACATCAAGGGACCTGACGAAGTCGTGCGCGCCGTGAAGAAATGCTGGGCGAGCTTGTTCGAAGCACGCGCCATCTACTACAGAAAAACCGAAGGATTCGACGACCTGAAAGTAGGACTCGCGGCCGCCGTACAATTAATGGTAGAGAGCGACCAGAGCGGCGTAATGTTCACGATCGACCCGGTAGCGCAAAACCCAGACGAACTAGTGATTGAAGCGGGACTCGGCCTGGGAGAAGCGGTAGTGAGCGGAATGGTTACTCCAGACAGATACCACGTCGACAAGTACGCCATGCGCATCGTTGACAAAGACATCGCCAAGCAAACCGAAATGATCGTTTACGCCAAAAGCGGCGGCACGGAAACGGTCAACGTGCCTGAAGAGCTGCAAACGCGTCAAAAAATCACTGACGACCAGATCCTGAAGCTCGCGCGTTACGGCACAGAGATCGAACAACACTACGGCGCGCCACAAGACATCGAGTGGGCCATCCAAGACAACGAAGTATTCATCGTCCAAAGCCGCGGCATCACCACTCTGAAAGCACAGTTGTACAAACAACGCGTCCAGCCGCAACAACAAACCACCGCGCCACTCGTCAAAGGACTCGCCGCGTCACCAGGAAGCGCGACCGGACCCGTACGCATAGTGCTCGACCCTAGAGACATCGACAAAGTCAAAAAAGGCGACATCCTCGTCGCAAAAATGACCAGCCCCGACTACGTGCCCGCCATGAAACGCGCCGCAGCCATCATCACGGACGCCGGCGGCATCACTGCACACGCAGCCATCGTTTCCCGCGAGCTGGGAATTCCTGCGGTCGTCGGCACGCGCGACGCGACAATGGTTCTCCACGAAGGACAGCAAGTTTTCGTCGACGCGGTCAAGGGAGAAGTTTATGACGCCGCAAAAGCACCCAAACCCGCGCCACAACAACAAACAACCGCGAAAACGTTCCAACAACCATCGTACGCTCCAACGCCTACGCCCACTGAAGAGGAAGGATGGAGCGCGGTAAAGCCACCAAAGCCGGAATCGTTCATCACGCCTTTTTCGTCGGTAACGCCTCACGCGATGCAAGGCAAAACCAAGCTCTACGTCAACCTGGCACAGCCGGACGAGGCACAACGCGTCGCAAGCAAAGCGGTTGATGGAGTGGGATTGTTCCGCGCGGAATTCCTCATCGCCGGACTCGGAATGCACCCCAACGCGGCCGTCAAACAGGGCAAGCGTGCAGAATTCGTAAAACTCGTTGAGGAAGGAATGAAAGCGCTCGCGAAAGCCTTCCACCCACGACCCGTGTATTACAGAGCGAACGATTTCAAGAGCAACGAATACCGACACCTCAAGGGCGGGGAACAATTCGAGCCGGAAGAAGAAAACCCGATGATCGGCTACCGCGGCTGCTTCCGCTACATCAAAGACCGGACGGTGTTCGAAATGGAGCTCGAAGCCATGAAACGCGTACGCAAAGAATACAAAAACTTGCAACTCATGATTCCATTCGTCCGAACTGTCAAGGAGCTGCGCGAAGTCAAGCAGATCGTCGAAAACTCCGGCCTGCGCCGAGGAGAGGATGGTTTCGAGTTCGGAATCATGTGCGAAATGCCCTCCAACGTCATATTTGCCGACGGTTTTTGCGCCGAAGGCATAGACTTCATGAGCATCGGCTCGAATGACTTAACACAACTCACGCTCGGCATCGACCGCGACAGCGCGATAGTCGCCGAAGAGTTCGACGAACGCAACCCCGCCGTGCTTCGTTCAATACGCCACGTGATCAAGACGTGCCACCAGTACGGCGTGAAAGTGAGCATTTGCGGACAAGCGCCCAGCATTCACGACGAGTACACGGACTTTCTCGTAGACAGCGGCATCGACAGCATATCAGTAAACATTGACGCAATCGACAAAGTCCGATCACTCATGAACCAAGCCGAAAGCGCAGCGCGAACGCGAAGAAACGCTACCGGCGGATTCGGTTTCGAACTATCACCATGACACTAACAGAACTCATAACGACACAGCAAGAACGCGCCCTGCTTACGCGGCTGAAGAGTTATTACGAAAAGCTCTATCCACAGACGCGATTCATGGTGAAGGAAGAAAACCTTTCGCCCGAAAAAGTCGCGAACGTGATTTACACTTTTCCAGGACAAGAAAGCGAAGCGACTTTTGAAGAAAAAACCCGCGCGATCGCGAAAGCATTGAAGTACGGATACCACTCGCCCGTCATTCTCCTACGCACTAGAAGTGGCGACTATGTTCTCGACGGCCACCGCAGACTAAAAGTTGCTTTTGATAACCACATGTCGTGGCCCGCGCTAATTCTGGAATGCGATCGCGAGCCAGAATTCGGAATCAAAAAGCTCGCGAAGGGCAGGATTTCGCAAGTCTTCAAGAAATAATCCTGCCGATCTCGTCCATTTGTTCACGCAGTTTTTCCTGCATGGCTGGTTCTGAAGCGCTGTGCGCCGCAGTAACAAAAAACAGTTTCGATCCTTTGATCTCTTTGTGCAAGTTCCATGCGTCGATAGGTCTGCAGACATGGTCGAACCTGCCGTGAACGATGCGCGTAGGAATGCCTGACAACTTGTGCGCGTTCTTAATGAGATAATCACGGGGCATGAAGCAAGAATTGATGTAAAAATGCGCTTCCAGTGGAGAAAGCGACTTGTAAGAATCGCCTCTCAAACTTTCGTTGATGTATTTCTCGCTGAAATCAAGACTCAACATTGAAACTTCGAAGCGCGCCCATTCTTTCGTGAAGTGGTCACGTTCCTTAGATGTAAACTTTTTCTGGTAAAACCTAACAATCGAGCGCCAATTGTTCCTCAATTTCTGCGGGACGGGTTTGATGAAGCGTTCGTAAGCATCTGGATAGTTCTTTTTCGAATCAGTAACAAAAAACTCTTGACTCTCATCCTCGCCGCACAGATAGATTCCGCGCAGCACCATTCCCGAAACCGTTTCCGGATAAGCGAGCGCGTAGGCGAGAGCGAGCGTCGAGCCCCAACTGCCTCCGAAAATCGCGAACTTGCGGTTTCCAAAAAAATGGCGCGCAAGCACGCGAATGTCTTGAACAAGTTTGGGAGTGTTATTGTTCTCGGTGCTCGCGAAGGGAGTGCTTTTGCCCGCGCCTCTTTGGTCAAAGAGCAGCACGTTGAACTTTTTCGGGTCGAAGAAACGCGTGTGTTCCTTATCGAAACCGGCGCCGGGACCGCCGTGGAGAAAAACTACGGGGATGCCTTTCGGGTTTCCAATGAGCCAGTAGTGCAGCTTGTATCCGTCGGTGACGTTGAAGAATCCTTGCTGCCGCGGCTTGGCTATGGGATAGATTCCCTTCATCAAAAAGAAACGAATCGTGCGGATTTTAACTTTGCGTGATGGCGATGAACTTCGGGCCAGTTCTAGAAACAGGCGTAGTGCTCGGCGTTGGTTGTGGTTTTATGGTTGCAGTAACTTTTATCGTGGCTTGTGGCGCTTGCTGGCTTGGCGTGTTGGTTTTCGTGTCGATCGCGATTATTCCATTTCTTGAAACCGCATCGTTTGAAATGATTCCGTTTTGCGGTATTGGATACTTTACGCTGTTGTTGCGCGTGACACTGCCTTGTTGTCCGTTGTCTCCGTTCCACCAAGAGCCGAACGGCCAGATCCCAACATAAATACCGCCAGGACCTCCTTGTTGTCCGGCATGCGCGCTAGCGCTAAAACAGAGCGCATCGTTTGATCCTGGATTTCCTCCAATGCCTCCGTTTCCTGAAGCGCCGTGAGTCCCACCAGCAAGCAATGCTTGTCCGGCGAATTGCAAGTTCGGCGTGTAGTAAGTGATGATTCCGCCGTTTCCTCCATTTCCACCCATTCCTCCCCTGCCACCGTCTCCGCCGTTTCCTGCGTGACCATGGCATGCGAATGGCGGTCCCTCATTACCTCCGTTTCCGCCATTTCCACCGTATCCGCCGTTTCCTCCGTTAGCGCCCGAGACGTCAATCACTCCAGAAACCACAACTAGATCTGCACTGAGCTCTATTGCGCCGCCGTTCTGTCCATTGCCGCCGGGAGCGCCGTCTTGGCCTTTCAGTCCGTCCGGCAAGTTATCCGAACCATCCCAGCCTCGCGCGCCGTTCGCGCCACTGGCTCCGTTGGGCATGTTGTTTTCGCGCGCCGAGATCGTTCCGAGAACTTGTACGGAATCGCGCGCGGCGAGCTCGAAGCTTTTTCCAGGCATTGGATAAATCGAAACCACGACGCCCGGTAATACAACGACGTTTTCGTAATAGAAACGCAAACCACCAGCCAGCGTGATGCTTTGATTGATCGTGCAGTTTCCACCCATCTGGCAGTTGGGAATCGAGTCGAAAACACCGGGCGGTAGTTGTGGTGCTTGTCTCGTTCTTGGCGTGGTCATTAGCAATTCCAGAGCATCGATTCTGTTGTAGAGATTTGTTTGAATAGTGTTCAGCCCGGCCCAGCCAGTGTTTCCAATGTTGTAAGTCATTATGGTGGCGGAAGATTTCATCGCGTCGGCAAGATTGTTTCCTTGCCTCGATGCCAGTTGTGCAGAAACTTCGTCAATCACGCCGTCTGTATAGCTCAAAGCGATCATTTGGTTCTGCAACTCTGCAAGAACTGCTTGCTTGTAAGCCGGCCGCCCCAAATCATCGGCTCTAGCGATCACGTGAGAGAGCAAGTGAACCGGCCTTCGCGGGTTCTGTCCGCCGGCCAGAGGCGCGAGCGCTTCCTGTACTAGGGAAGGAATCGAGCCTTCCATGTGGTTCCTGTCGAGCAAGACCTGTCCGCCAAGAACGAACTTTGTCGAGTCAGCTTTCTTGATGAGGTTGTGCTTTATCACAAAATATTCTTCATAGCCGCTCGTGGCGATGATCGAGTTCTGGCCGGAATAGAAACTGGGCCATTCCTTATCGAAAACAGAGTGGCTCAACTCGTGCGACACGAGGTGCTCGGCACGGACCCATTCGTACTCGCCCATTGACAAGCGCTCGGCTTGTGGGATGAGTTGGCTGGCGAACGGGTTGGAAATGGAAAGCGTGATCTCTTTGGTTGAAGGAGTGAACACGCTCGCGATGCCGGCGGGCATTTGGTTGTAGAACTTGATTCCACGAACCATTCCAGTAGAGGAGTCCAGCGTCACTCCTAGTTCCTGCGCGCTGGTGCGAATGCTTTCTCCTAGGTCAACAATACCGTTCTGACTGAACACGTTAAGTTGTTTCGGGCTCATCTCAGCGAACAACAACAAGCCGTGCGAGCTGGAAACGTCACTTCCAGTATAGGTCTCGAGGTCGCGAATCCATACTGATGGCGGGTTCTGACTGGGGTTAGGATTCCAAGTGCCGCCACTCGCATAAACCTTGACCTGGTCATCGAGTTTGAAAGCTTCACCCGCGCCCTCAATCGCATTCGATCTCGTGACCGCGCTCCATGCAGTTTCGCTCTTCCACTTATTCAGCAAGCTCACTGCTCTTTGAGAAACTTGTTCCGAATTCGCAGCGACTTTTTGTGTAGCAAGCATTATGTCTCCCTGCTCAGAAGAACTTCTACTGGCCGCGACAGCTTCAAAAACATCCTTCAAGTTCTCGCCGATATTCGGGATCTTTCGAATGTTCCTCAAGAAAGTCCTGACAGACGCGATCGGCAATTGCGCGGCCGCAGCATAACCCAAAGACCTTAGCGTAGTGGCCGGTATCGCGAGTCCGAGTTCGGAAACGCATGCGGTGTCTACCGCGGTTATAGTGCGAGTGAAATCGATGCCGTAAGCGATACCAACAAAACCACAACCCGCCGTCGCCAGCAGTCCCCAACCATTGATGTCTTGCAAGTCTTGTCCCCAAACGCTCTTCATCTCGTCGCCGCACAACGCAAGAGTTTGGGCATCCTGCGACAACGCAGGCGCTACTCCGGCACAAGGCACGAGCGTGCAAGCAGCACTTCCAACGAATTGGCTGCCTGAGTTAGGAATTCCGTAAGCCCAGAAGCAAGTCGAGATCGCACGACTAAACAAGCCGGGAGACACGGGCGTGTTCGTCTTGAACAACTCCGTCGCCGTGATTACAGAGTCGAAGTTGTTATCAGTTGCGTTCAATAACAGCGCGCCGTACTGCGGGTTCTGCGGGTTAAAGTCCAAAAACAAACCGTTACTGCGCATCGATGGCCTGATGCAATCAAAAACACGATTGTCAGCAGCATTACCGACAGCTATCAACGCGCCCCAATTTGCGTTCGGAACGAAACAAAAATCAGGACCAGATGACGGCGTCTGCACCACGTTCACGGTTGCCGACGGATATCTTGCTTGAATGGCGATTGTCAGGTTGTTGATCGCGCTCGTCAAATTAGGACCGGTGGTCAAAGGTTGCGCAATAACGATGTAGGAAGCATTCATGGCTGAAATCACGTCAGTAAAGTTTTGTTTCGTGATGTTTTCAGTCACGTGAAGTTCCAAGCTAGAGATTGACCTGACACTAGAGTTTCCGGCGGTAACGTTGATGTAATATTCTGGATCTCCATAGCCGAATGGCTGGTCGCTAATGAATGGCGCGCCAATCGTTATTTGCGACGAAGCATTCGAAACGCCAACTGTAAAGTTGTTCATGAAATCATCAGGAGACCAAGGCCAGTCATCCTCCCAAAGACTGAACAACGCGCTCGAAGGAGCCGCGCATTGATTGTAACCAGCAGGCGGAGAGAAAGTAGATATCATAGTAACTGGTGTGCCTTCAACTACACTTTGTCCACCAATCGAACTGCACGTTCCACCATTGCAATCAAACCATCCCACAGAACCCACAACGCACGAAGGCAACTGTGCGAGGGTCACGCTCGCTTGCGAACCGATGTCAGTGATCGCGTAATAGGAGCTGGCTTGTTCGAGCCCGATGGGTGAGAAGTAAATCGGCGCGCCAGGCGTCGCATTTAATGGAATATTGGAGTCGAAGCCGAACCAAGCATCGCTTTGCGCGTTCATTGCGGCGTAGTGCGTCTGGTTGTCCCAGTAATTGCTCGATTGTTGCTTGCTCGCCGCGAGATTCACGGCGGCCGGAACGCCAACACTGCCAGGGTTGTGCAGGCGCACATCGACGTGAATGCAATCACCAGGCAAGAAGCTCGTCTTGGTTTGGAGCGCGCAATCTTTGTTCGCAACGACCTGCGCGACGTATGGCGTGGTTCGCTGCATCGTGACGTAAACGTAAGAATTGAACACCATCACAGTGCGCGTGTCCCAATACTCGACATTACCTGTACCGGAATAGGCTTCTAGATAGTAAGTGCCAGCGGTTTGGACGAACGCGGTCTGTCCGCTCTGCAGGGGCTTTGAGTCGAGCGGGAACCATGAAGAATTGTAGAGAATGATTTGGCCGTTCTGTTGGAATGCGCCGTTCTCGTCCTGCAGGTTCACGAAAATCGCGTACGTGGGCGCGGATGCGCACTGACCGTTCGAGCAACCGTATTGACAAGTTTGTATGAATGTCGGGTTCGAGTTCGAAGAGCATGAAGCGCTTTGTTGTCCAGGATTGTTGCACGTGTAAGAAAGATAGTCATGATACAAGTCACTGCCCTGGCAATAATTCGCGCCGTAACCATTCGAACCGCAATCACTGTTCAAATAACAAGCCGGTGCCGGCGTTGGGCTCGCAGCAACACAACCGTTCGGCGCGACACAAACCTGTCCACCTTGACACGAAGTGCTAATCTGGCTCCAAACCCAGCACGCGCCGTCCCACTCGCACGCAATCTGGCTATTTCCTTGGCAAGAATATTGTCCTGAAGAGCACTGGTTCGTACACGTGGTCGAGTCCGCTTCGCAGACGATGTCGTCAACCTTTACTCCGTAGTAATTGTCTACCGAGCTGTCGGAAATGAAAGAAAACTTGATGGCTCTCTCGCCGTCAGCGAACCAAGTGTTTTGAAATAGCGAGCCGGGCGGAGATGCGACGGTTGGTCCAGCTACCTCACGAACGATCGCGTTCGTATTTCCATTGCGCACTCTGAGCTTGTCGGGGTGGTTCGGACAACTCGAACTGATGCAGGGATTGACGCTTCCGTCGTTCCTCGGCTCGGTTTCAATACTCGCATGAATCCTGGGGTGGTATCCCGACGGGCAGGTGTAAACGTTGCTGTTGCAGTTCTGATTGTTGCCGTAAGGATTGTGCGTGTTCGTCTCGAACCATGTGCCAGGATTGTTGAACGCCTGCAGATTCGTTGCTGGAGCGGAATAACAAGAAGCAGAAACAAAGCCAGACAAAAGCAAGACGAAAAAGATGGAAGGCCCTAGCCGAGAAAAAACCAACTCGTTGCCGAACGAGGCCGGAGATTTCAAAGAACGCTTCGCAGCGCCCAACAATCCCACCAAGATTTGGTTATCTGGATAGTTATGCTGAAGAACGTCGCATATAAGGATGATGCCGGCAACCGACGGGCTGCTTCGAGACAGCGCTTTTAATCCGACACTTCCTCAACCTTTTCGAATAACATGCTAGACATCCGCTGGCTCAGAGAACACCACGATGAAGCCAAGAAGGACTTCAAGAAGCGACAACAGCACGAGCTCTCCAAGCTCCTAGAAGAAGCTCTCTCGCTCGACAAGAAGCAGCGCGAGCTCATGCAAGAATCGCAAGAACTACGCGCAAGCCGCAACAAGCTCACCGACCAAGTCCGCGAGCTCAAGAAAGCCGGAAAAGAGAAAGAAGCACACGCCGTTATCAAGAAAGCCGCGAGCGTTCCCGAAGAAATAGCCAAGATCGAGACCAAGATCGAAAAAGACGCCTCAAGAATTCGCGAAATACTTCTCGGATTGCCCAACCTCACCGACAAATCAGTGCCTTTCGGAAAGGATGACACGGATAACGTCGAGGTGCGCAAGTGGGGCAAGATCCAAAAATTCAAGTTCAAACCACGCGACCACGTCGAACTCCTACAAACGCTGGACGTTGCTGACTTGGAACGCGCGGCCAACGCCGCAGGTGCTAGGTTCTACTACCTCAAGAACGAGCTCGTCCGCCTGCAACATGGATTGCTGGACTTCGCGCTCGACGTGCTCGCGGACAAGCGTTTCACGCTGCTCGACACGCCGTACATGCTGCGCAAGAAAATGATCGAAGGCGCCACCTCGCTCGCTGACTTCGAAGACACGATCTACAAGATCGAGAACGAAGACCTCTACATGATTCCAACGAGCGAGCATCCGATTCTTGCGCTGCACAACAGCGAGCTCTTGGACAATGAGCAACTGCCTTTGCTCTATGCTGGAGTTTCTCCTTGTTTCCGCAAAGAGGCCGGGGCTCATGGAAAAGATCAGAAAGGAATCTTTCGCGTTCACCAGTTCCACAAGGTCGAACAATTCGTTTTTTGCAGGCCCGAAGACAGCGCGAAGTGGCACGAGCTACTCATCAAGAACATCGAGTTCATCTTCCAAGAGCTAGAACTGCCATACCGCATCGTCAACGTCTGCACAGGAGACTTGGGAATCGTGGCTGCGAAGAAGTACGACCTCGAGGCATGGATGCCCGTGCAGAACGCTTATCGCGAGATGGGTTCTTGCAGCAACTGCCACTCTTACCAAGCCGTACGCAGTGGTATTAGATTCCGCACGGGAAGGAAGAACGCGAAGGGCGAAGATGAGAAGGAATGGGTGCACACTCTAAACAGCACCGCCCTCGCGACCCCCCGCATTCTCGCGGCGATCTTGGAGAACTTCCAGCAAGAAGACGGCAGTGTGGAAGTGCCGAAGGTTCTGCGCAAGTACGCGAATGGTCTGGAAAGCATCGAGCCGAAAAAGCGCGTTAAATAGCGACCATCGCCATAATTCTAATTCGTAACAAAAACTAGTGGCAAGCATGGCCGAACCTCTGGAAAAAACCAAAGAATATTTCGAGTTCAAGAAGCTCGTTGACGAAGTCAAGAAATTCCATGGCAGAGGCACGGAGCTCGTCACCGTCTACTTGTCGCCGGAAGCGCCGATTCCGGACACGATGAACAAGCTACGCGACGAGTACGGACAAGCAGCCAACATCAAAAGCAAGAGCACGCGCCAGAACGTGCAAGATGCTCTCGATAAAATAATCAATTTCTTGAAAACCACGCCGAAAGCGCCCAAGAACGGCATGGCGATATTTTGCGGCAACATTTCGGAAGTCGAAGGAAGAACGGACATCAGACTGTTTCCAATAGTTCCTCCAGCTCCACTGCACGTTTCATTCTACAGATGCGAGTCGACATTCATCACCGCGCCACTCGAAGAGATTCTAGAAAGCAAGGGAACGTACGGACTCGTCGTGATGGATGGCAAAGAAGCTACCGTTGCGATCCTGAAAGGCAAAGCGGTCAAGATAGTCAAGCGGCTTGAAAGTACGGCGCACCAGAAAGTCCACAAGGGAGGACAATCGGCAGCTCGCTATATGCGCCTGCACACGGAAGGAGTCGAGTTCTATTACAAGCGCATAGGTGAAGCGATGGACGCGTTCGTGAGCGAAAAAGGACTCAAGGGAGTCATCATCGGCGGACCCGGACCTGCGAAAGAAGGATTCGTGAAAATGGCGCCGTGGAACTATCAACTGAAAGTTCTTGGAGTGGTCGACACTGGTTATACGGACGAGTACGGCATTCGTGAAGTGTTGGAAAAGAGCGGCGACATCATCGCGGAACAAGAAGCGATCATTGAGAAGAAGTTGCTCGCGAGATTCCTTGACGAAGTCGTGAAAGGCGGACTCGCGCTTTATGGAATTGAGGCGGTGCGGCAGGCCCTGAAAGAAAAACGCGCAGAGCGAATACTTGTTTCAGAAAAGTTTGACGAATCAGAAGACATAATCGCGATCGCAGAGTCACAAAACGTCCCAGTCGACGTTGTAAGCACTGAGACTCCGGAAGGACAACAATTCGAAGCGACATTCAAAGGCGTGGGCGCTTTCCTGCGCTACAAGAAACAGTCTTAATAGTTCAGAGCGGGGGTTTTCTGAACTTCGGTCCGCCGCCTACTTTTTTTCTCGCTTCAAGAAACTGGTTCAACGCAAAAACTTCAAGACCGTGTGCCTTAGCTCTTCCGTGCAAAAGATAAATAGTCGCATCAATTCTTTGCCTGTGTAGCACGTGAGCTTCCGGCCGAGGATTTACTTGCTCTCTGGCCCATCTAGAAATTCCGCTCATTTTTGGCAGTTCTTGAGGCATTTTACCGCGAGAAAGCTCTTCCCTGTGCTTTTCCAAAAACCTTGCCATCTCTTCATTCATCAAAGCCGCTTTCTCGTGTCTCTTCTTCAACAACCTAGCACCAAAACCGGTAATCGGAGCGCCCAATCGATCCCAAGAACGTGACTTTACTCTGCCAGCTTTTGTTTCTAGAGGAACTCTAACCATGTTTCTGAAATACTCGAGGTGTTGGCGACTATTTAAATCGCTCGAAAACCTTCCTCAAAGCGATGCGATTTACTTTCCAACCTGAAGAATTCCTCGTCGAGGAAATACTCAGCGACGGCACTATTTTGGAACTGGACAAGCCCTTCAAGCGCGAAGACAAGCCCGGCAAGTTCACGCACTTCGTCATGCAAAAACGCTCATGGAATACGCATCAAGCGCTGGAAGCCATCGGACACGCGCTACACGTTCCTCAAAGCAGATTCAACTTTGCCGGAACGAAAGACCGTAACGCGACCACCGTGCAATTGTGCAGCGTTTTCGCCGTGCATCCAACGCGCGTGCTCGGTGCAAAGGTCAAGGACGTAATGATTCTGGGAGCTTGGAACGCCAGCGACAAAGTACGCCTCGGCGACCTCGCAGGCAACCGGTTCACAATAACGCTTTTGCCTCGCAATTGCGGGCAAGCCGTCGACGTTCACGATTTGGAAGAGCGTGCGGAAGAGATGAACGGCTTAGTGCCGAACTATTTCGGAGAACAACGCTTCGGCTCGCTGCGACAAAACAACCACCACATCGGCAAGCTGATGCTGCAAGGAAAATTCAAGGAAGCCGTGCTCAATTTTCTCACATACACGGACGAGAACGAAGAAAGCGCGTCTCGCGAAGCGCGTTTGAAGTTAGAGAAAGACCTCGATAAGGACAAAGGATTCGCCAAAGCACTCGACTATTTCCCGCACTACTTGAAGTACGAGCGGCAGATAATTGCGCACCTGAACGTCTACACGAAAGACTACATCGGCGCGTTCCGAAAACTACCACGCACGCTCCAGCTGATGTTCGTGCATTCTTACCAGTCTTTCTTGTTCAACAAGCTGCTCGCTGAGAGAGAAAAAAGCGGCAAGCTCTTCACGGCACAGAAAGGAGACCACTATTGCTACCAGAACCACGCGGGCTTCCCCGACGTCGAGGAAGTCGAAGTGGTGAAGAACGCGAAGGCCGCTGCGAGCGTTTCGAAGAAAATCATCGAAGGCAAAGCATTCCTTGCCGGAACGATTTTGGGAAGCGAGAGCAAGCCCAACTCGCAAGAGAAAGCGTTGCTGAAAAAAGAAAAGATCGACCTGAAACAATTCAAGCTCGAGGGCATGCCCGAGCTTGCAAGCAAGGGTGGAACGCGTGCGTTGTTCGTGCCGTTGAAAGAATTCCACACCGTAAAAGACGCGCCTTCCACGATACGCTTTTCACTGCCATCGGGAGCTTATGCGACCGTGGCGGTTGAACAATTGCTCAAAAACTGAAACTGGTAAATCAAATCATGGTAAGTAAAAATACGGTAAAAAATGCCTTGAAAGTTTATGAAAAGGCGTGGATCGAACAAGATCCTGAAAAAATACTCACGATTTTCATAAAAAATGCGAGCTATCGCGAGAACGCTTTTGAAAGACCATTCACTGGACACAAAGCGATTAAACAATATTGGCAAAGTAAGGTTGTTGAAGAACAATCCGACATCAAATTCAAACTCCTGCACTTTTGGATCGACAAAGACACTGTTCTTGCAGAATGGGACGCAAGCTTTTACAGCAACAAGAAAAAGGCAAGAATCCACATCGTTGAAGTTGCCATCCTCGAATTTCAAGGAAGCAAAATCAGGTCTTTAAGAGAATACTGGCATTCAGAAAAACAATAAAATCTCTATATTTTTTCTATACCCAGCCTAGGATTTTTCTTTCCGCTTTCTTCTCCAAGTGCCTCAATGACGTTATGGAACTGTAAATGCCGTGCTGCAAACCCTTTACCGGATACGTCGTGATGAGTCTTGTGAAGAAGATCGTTTCTCCGATCGGTATGTAGTGGTCTCCCGGCTTCTTGACTTTAGCGATCATCGTGATGTAAACAACCAAGCGAGCAATTCCCGAAACGAGCAATACCGCTGCGAGGCCTTGCACGGACAAGAGATGCATGCCCTCAACACTCGTAGCGAGAAGTCCGCCGGCCAGCGCGCCGAAGAAAACTCCCATGCCGTTAACGAAGTTGAAATGCGCGACGTAACGCGGCCTCTTTTCAGGCGTCGTCGAGGCGAGCACGTAAGAGTTCGTCGCGAGGTTGAGTCCGGCCCAGACCACTCCGCTGTAGATTTCCGCCACCGCGATCCATGCGGGGTTGTTGTTCAAGAGCCAAACGAGTGGAACGAACGCGGTGAGAAGACCCGTGGCTTGGATCACTCGCCTCGAGCCATAACGGTCTAAGAGGACGCCCCAGTAAGGCATCGTGACGATTGTGGCGAGGATGTTGAGCGCGTGGATCACGGCGAACTGTTGATAACTGAAACCAAGGTCTTTCAGCATGTAGACGACGAAGAAAGGTCCTGCAATGTTTACGGCGAACTGGTAGAGCGCGCTGTAAGAAACCAAAGTACCGAGCGGATTGTTTTCGGTGTTCTTGAGGAATTTCAACAAGCCGTCCGTCTTTTTGCCGTTTTTCGAAAACTTGGGCTCGTGGTGCCTCGTGAAAAAGAACGCTTGCAATTGTCCACAGACGAAGGCAGCGAAAAACAAGCCCGCAAAACCCACCAACACGCTTTTCGTGTCGAAGAGGTTGAGCCACCAGCCACCAAGTACTCCGGCAGTGAGTGCGACGAAGCCCACTATTTTTTCGCGCCTGCCGAAGAACCTTCCTCGTTCGTGTTCAGGAACCACGTCTCCCAAGAGGCTTGCCCAGGCGGGCGTGCTTATCGAGTTCAGAAAAACGTAAACCAAGATCAGTATCAAGAGTGCGTATTGCCACAAGCCGCTGTCGCCGATGAAGAAAGGAATCGCAGCTATCAACAACCAGATCGCGGATTGCAGTGACGTGCCCCAGACGAGCAGTGGCTTGCGGGAGCCCGAGCGCTCGACGAGAGTCGCGCCCAACTCTTGCACGGCGCTGCCGATGAGCTGCCTCATCGCGGCTATGATTCCAATGATCGCGTTGCTTGCTCCTAGCGCGAGGGCGAATGGCGTGACGAAGTTTTCAGCAAAGCCGTTCATCGCACCCCAAGCACTTCCCTCCGCGATGCTGGCGTTCATGGTGCGCTTGGCTTCGGGAGAGATCTTGGGATTTTTCTTGGTCATTTGGATTCAACTTTTGAGGCTTTTTCGGGTATTAAACGAGCGCCAATCGTCAATTGGCTTTTCTTTTTTTTTTTTGTTGCTATTCTACTTGGAGTGGCACTTTCGTTTCGTAGAGTTCGAAGCCGTGGCCTTGCGTGTCGCGGCGCTTGTTGAAACGCAAGCCCAACTGTTTCACTATGTCGCTTCCTATCGATCCGTAGTGGGCTTCTATGTCTGCAGGTTCTGTTTCGATGAGGAACAATTCCCTTGGAGGGCTTTCCACGATGGCTTGAGCGGTTCTTCCGTTGAGCTTCAACAAGACCTTGTCACCGACCTTGACTCTGAAGTGTTGGCGCATTTCCAAAGACAATCCGATCTTGTCGGTTTTTTCTGGTCGCTTGTCGAAATACAGAGTCATCGTTCTCTTTCTCTTCGCGTAGAACAGCATGATCGCGACGATCGCTACTGCGGCGAGCGATAAGGCGTATAGCCAGTAATCGACAAAGCCGCCAATTACCGGAATGTCTTGAATGATGCTCGGCGCGGAAACCGGACGACCCGGCGCTGCGCTGGTATACACGCGAACCGTCAGGCTCGCGTCGAAATACAGCGTGCGAATCATGTAGATGCCGGATTCTTCCGCAAGGAAGCGCAGGTGTCCCGTGTCGTCAGAGATTAGTCTGAACAACCTGCCGCTCGGGAACTTTACTTCGAACGGAACGAAAGGAATGGCGTTGCCTTGGAGGTCTTCCACAAGAATTTCGATGAACTCTCCCTGGAACGCGGTCTCCGGTCCCGTGAGTCGAATTCCTCTCGGAAACACCGTGAGCGGTCCGGGTGTTGCAGTGGCCGTGATTGTTGGTGTGGGCGTGACGCCGACCGTCGGGTAAGGCGTAGCTCCACCACCTCCGCCACCACCAGCTCCGCCTCCTCCGCCACCCCCACCGCCCGGCGCTGGTGTCGGAGTGGGCGTTGGCGTCGGCTCTCTGATGCCGAAACCGCTCAACGTCGCGTTCGCGTGAGTAAAGGAATGCTCAGTAGCGTTTTGCGTCGAAATGCTGGAAATGTCGGAGAAATTGTTGTTGCATGATTGTCCTGAAAAGTTCCAGTCGCTGCACTTGTCGAAACGCACCGCGGACTCGTTCGAAAAGTTGGCGTCGTCATAGAACGCCCGAACCGTGAACAAGCTCGCGGTGCAGCTCGTGTTGAGCGCGTAAGTGCGCAGCTGTCCGGAAACTGGCGCCGACAACTTGTCCATGCCGATGGTCGTGTCGTTGCACTGCGACATGTTCACGCTCCTCATCGACAAGCGCAACCGCCCGTTGTACGCGCTGAGGTTGATGTCGACCGGCGCGTTCGCGACCGAGTGCGAGAAGCTGCCGATGCTTGACGCGTTGGAAGCGATCGCTTGCGCGCGATAAAATGCTGTCCAGCTCGAGTTTTCTCCGGTGACGAGCGTGTTGTTCGTGATGCGGAACACGAAATTGATCACTTGGAATGCTTCGAAATAATCGGTCGCTGTAGACTCGTTGCCCAGAGTGTCGTTAGCGCGAAAAGTCACGTTGTACGTGCCAAGAAGGACCGTGTTCGAAAAAGAAGTGTTGCTGCCGTTCGTCAAGGAAACGTTAACGCTCGTTCCGTTAGGCATGCGGACCGTCGCGAAAACGCTGAGATAGTTCTGGGCAGAAATGAACAAGTTGACCGCAGAGCCGTTGACGGCTGCGTAGGGACTGATTGCGGTCGAAATGATGAGCGGCAGTGTAGAGTTGAGTGTGATCAAGCGCGTCTCGGTGCTGTTCGAACGACCAACAGAGTCGTTCGCTGTTGCGTTGATTGAATAATTGCCGCTCGCGAGTCCCGTGAAGTTGAACTGCAAGGGCGAAGAATTGCTCGTCGTAAAGTTGATGCGTGAACCGGTCGAGTTGAACAAGTTCAGAGTTATTGTCTGTAGCGTCGTGTCGTTCGCCGTTACGTTTCCAAAAATCCAGTTCTGTGTCAGCGTGCCATTGCTCGTGGGAGTGACGAATCTTATTTGCGGGAATGAAGCGTCGACGGTGAAGAAGACGGAGCTGTTGCCGATCTGTCCTCCCGTGCTGTTGCAATAAATCACGAGCGAGTGTGAGCCGTCGGCAAGGCCGTCGAGGTTCGTGCTCCAAGAAGCGCCAGAACCATTCATTGTCACGTTCGAACCCGAATCGAGACTTCTCAAACAGACGCTCGCGGTCGGGCTTGCTGTCGCGTTCGCTACGATGCTTGACTGGTTGATGGTGTTGGTGTAGGGGTTGGTGATGTTCACGACTGGAGCTTGTGATAACACTATCGTGCGCGTTTCGGTCGCGTTCGTGTTGTTGAACGAGTCGCGCGCGGTCGCGTTGAGATAATACGTGCCACTAGCAAGACCTGTGAAGTTCACTTGCAGCGGCGAAGAGCTGCTGGTCGACGAGTTGACGAGCGCGCCGGACGCGTTGTAAAGGAATATTGTGATGTTGCGCAGGTCGCCGTCGCTCGCGGTGACGTTCGCGAAAATCCATGTCTGCGACAACGTGCCGTTGCTTGTTGGCGACGCGAATTGTATTTGCGGAGCGGACGTGTTGACGGAGAAGTACGTGACGTTCGTGCCGATGTTGTTGGAAGAGTCATTGCAATAGAGCCTCACGTTGTGCGGGCCGTCCTCGATTCCGGAAAGGTTCAGCGTCCAGGAATTGTTCCCGCCGCTCATCGTCTGGTTGCTGCCGCCATCCACGCTTGTGAGGCAGACGGTGACGTTCTCGCTCGTATTCGCCGTGACCGTCACGTTGGTGGTGTTGAACGACACGTTCTGTGGCGACGTTATCGTTATGTTGGGCGGCACGATGTCGCGCACGAAGAACACCGTGGTCTCGAGCAGCTTGTTTTTTTGCGAGTCGAAAACGATCACTGAGTAATTGCCCGGAGTCGCGTTGTTCGCGAGCACCAGCTCGTCCGTCGATGTCTTGTCGGCGAGCACCGGTTGCGAGGGGCTCGTGCGCAGGATCGTGCCGTTGTAATCGATCCATTGGAAGAACACGTTGGAAGAGTTCGTCAATCCCCAAGCTTTCGCGTAAACGGTGGCGTTCGGGATGAATTGTGACGTGGCGTTGGTGCGTGCGCTGTCGCTGTACGTCGCGAGGATGACTGCGGTGGTGGTGTCGTTGAGCGTGTCCGACACGCTCGTGGAAAGGGACGAGTTTATCGTGATGATTTCCGTGTCGGTGGTGTTCGACGACGCGTTGCTCGGCACCAGCACTTTGACGGAGAACACGAACGTGCCTCCGCCGCCCGCGATGGCGCCCGTGTCCTGCAGCGTGTCCGCATCGCTGTCAGTGAGGCGCGTGGTTTTCTGTTGGTTGAATTGTTCGATCGTCCAGCCGAGCGTGGAGCGGTTGGAGATGTCGATCACGTCGGACTGGTTCCAGTTGTTCGTTATCGTGTGTTCGTAGAACACGGAGCTTCCTTTTCCGGCGCTGGTGGACTGGTTGGCCACTATCGAGACTCGTTTCGCCGCCACAGTGATGTGGTCCTGGACCGTGTTCGTTACTGTTTGGTCGATTGTCGAATTGATGCGCACGGTTTGCGTGTCCGTAGTTCCTGCAGCGACCGCGGGTACGGCGATTTTGAGCGTGATGTTGATGGATGCGCTCGCGGAGAGGTTGCCGACATCGATTGTCGAGTCGTTGTTCGAGTCGGTGAGTGCGGTGCCGTTTGCGAAGACGAGGGTGAGGTTCCATCCCTGCGTGGACGTCGCGTTGACGTTGATCACGTCGGAGAAGCTCTGTAGGTTCGTGATCGTGTGGTTGAACGAGAGCACCGTGTTGTTGATTATCGATCCGGCGCGTGAAGGCACGATGTTGATGTCTCCAACCGTCAGGGAGTCGAGTGCGGCGCTGCTGACCGAAGAGTTGACGCTGGAGGTCGCGTTGACCGTGACGTTGTCGCTCGTTCCAGAAGCGGCGTTGACGGGTATGGTGACGTAAACCGTGATGTTCGCGTTCGCGTCTGGCTGCAGGCGTCCAACGTCCATCACGGTGTCGCCGTTCGTGTCCGAGAGCGCGGTGCCGTTGGAATAGTTGGCGCGCAGCGTGAAGTTCTGCGAAGAGTTCAGATAGATGTTTACCGTGTCGTTACTCGTGCCGAGGTTCGTCACGGTGTGGTTGAACTGCACCGTGGTTCCGTTCCTGCCGCCGCCCGTGTTGTTCGGCACTATAGACACCGCCGTGATCACCGTGTCGGTGCCTTGCAAGTTGTCCTCGACGGATGATGGGAGGTTGGTTCCAGCGCCCCTGGCGCTCGAGACGTGGAACTTCAACGGCTGTCCCGACGAGAGACCCAGGTCGGTCCATAGCATTCTCGTTTCAAGAATGATGCCGCTCGTGTCCGAACCCACGATGTTGGATTCTCGCGATGTCCCGGCGTTGATGGTTCCCGGCTCGGCGAAGCCGTCGCCAGTCAACGCGTCGCCGGTCGCATTCGCCGGGATGTAGGTGTGGTTGTAACTGTCGAACTGCGCGTTGCTGCCGAACCACAAGAACCTCGCCACCGGGTCGGTCGAGTTCAAGAACCCATCGGTGTTCTTGTCGATGTACACGAGCAACGGTATTTGGTTCTGCCCGACCGCTGCGCGTTTGAAGTAGAAGAAAATGTGCGAAGCGTTCCAAGTCACCGCGAACAACAACAAGTCGCGGTCGGCGCTCTGGATAGTCACGTTGTCGGGATCGTTCACTCCGCTAAGACCGTCCGTGATCACGTTGCGCGGGTTCGCGAGCACTGGGTCCCAATCACTGAAAACTCCATCCACAGTAATGTTCACGAGCGTGAACGTTCCCGCGCCCTCACCAAAACCGGGATCGTTGGGAGTCATGAAGAAAGAATACTCCTGGCCAGGAACCAGATCGCTGCGGAACAATTCCCAAGTACCCCTGCACGAACGCGCGCCGAAATCCCAGTCCTTGCACTTGTAAAGCGTCGAGCCCTTCGCCTTCACCGTGACTTTCGCTTTTTCGAAACTCGCGCTGGTCGGGTCGATCGCGAAAACCCTCAAGAAATCATGCTTCGGAAAAAGCGAAGGATCGATCTCGTCAACCCTCACGACGTTGCTTCTCGACTGAGTGTCGAGGCCGAAAAAGTCAATGCTTCGCAACGTGCTATTGTCCACACTGAAAGAAGCCCGCAGCACGCCGTCCGGCATCGATTGTTGGTCGACGACGTCGTCAAGCGGACGGCTGTTCCAATCCAAAAAACTGATCACTGAAGGGTTCTTGATGCCGAAACCGACCGCGCTCGCGTACGTGTTGTTAACAGAATTTTCCGTAATAGTCACGGGACCGCGGTCGAGCTGCAACAGCAGAACGACAAGGATCGCGGCGGTTAGCACTAGCAGCAAAAAATTGGCGCCCGGCATTCTTGGCAAATTCTTCTTGGGTTTCAACAAAAAAACAAATCCGCTTCCCGTTAGGTAAATTACGGATTTTTTTCACTCCACTGAACCTATTAATAGCGCTCAAAACCCAAAAATCTTTCAGCAAAAAACTGTTTTTCTCGAAGATGTCTGGGCGGGGGTCGCCTAGTGGCTATGGCGCCAGCCTGCTAAGCTGGAGTGGCGAAAGCTGCGCGCGGGTTCGAATCCCGCCCCCCGCGCTTTACTTTTTCAAGCGATCAACAAATCGACGGCGTCCTTGATGGTTTTGATGCGCACGATGTTCGAAACTGTTTTCAATTGTTGTTCGTGCTGCACGGGCTGGTCGGCAGCGATCAGGAAAGTTTTGCGTCCGTTCTCGCTCGCTGCGATAATTTTTTCTTCAATGCCGTCGACCGGACCAACTTCCTCCTCCGTTTTCAGAGTCGCGCTGATCGCGGTGTCAGTGCGCATCGGCCTCTTCAAATAAGAAGCAATAATGGAAACCGTGAATGCGGCGCCAGCGCTGCCGCCCTGTACTATTTGTTGTCTGTGCGGAAAATCGACGGAAATATCGTAATTCTCGAGCGAGACTCCCAAATAATTTTCAGCACCGAGCCGCGCGAGGCGCAGTGAGGTCTCGACGTCCTCGCCGTAAGTCGTGTCTTTCACGTCCACCAAAATTTTTCCTGTTCCCGGCTTGAGTTCCAAAACGTACGGCACGAGCACGCCTTGTCCGTTCTCGCCGATGCCTGCGGCGTAGAAAGTAGCTTGTGTTTTGGAAGGGAAAGAAAAATATCCCAGCGCGAGCGCGCTTCCCAATGCCAAGAACACGGCGATGGAAACGAGTAGTGTCTTCATGCTTTCATCAGTGCGTAAGCCTGAGACACATTAAAGACTTCCGTGACGTTCAAGCCCGACGCTTCAGCGACGCTCACGTTAACCAAGTAAACCTTGCAGCTCTGCACATAGCCGCCCGGTTGCTCTACTTTTTCGCACTTCTCACGATTCAACGCCACAACGCTCTCTCCTTTAGGAACGAGCAGCACTCCATAACCAGCGTTCCTTGCAGCCATGGCCTTGCCCAGCACTCCGCCGACGGGTCCGATGCTGCCGTCAGGTTCAACGGTGCCGGTGATGAGCGTGTTGTTCTTGAGACGTTCTCCGCGAAGAAGCGCGAGTGTAGCGATTGATGTGGCCGCGCCGGCGCTCTGCCCGCCTACGATGGTTGAGGGCGCGATGAAGCTGTAGTAGAGATTGCTTTTTTCGTACTGCACGTTCGAGTAGGCGCGCGCTACCGCGACCGCCATTTTCAGCGAGACTTGCGTTTCAGGATTCACGAGAGGATTGTCATCATCGATGCGGAAAAACACGCCGCCGTCTCCCGGGCTGCGTTCCACGATGAGGTTGATCAATAATCCGTTTTCGTGCTTGTCGACCGCGGGCAGTTTCAGCTCGATGCGCGTCGGCGGATTGAGCGCCTCTTGAATCGCACTAATGACCGCGTGTGAAGAGTTGGAGGACGTGTTGATTTTTTGTTCGACGCTCTTGAGTCCGGGAATGTCGAAAGAGCTGCCGAAGCCCATCATTAACGCGGCAATGACGATCGCGGCTATCAGTAAAAGTTTTAACATTTTATTTTTTCACTTGCTTTCATAGGCGGGGATGAGGTGTACGTGCGCGTGGAACACGATCTGTCCCGCGGCCTTGCCATCATTCGAGCGCACGACGAATCCTGCGGGGCTGAATTCCTTTTTCAATTTTTCGCGAACTTGCTTTAGCAACGCGTGTACGGCGTCGACTTCCTCGTTGTTCAGCTCGAAATAATTGGTCGCGTGACGATTTGTGATGACGAGTGCGTGTCCTTTGCTTTGTGGCGCGATGTCGTACACGGCAAAAGCGTGGGCGTTGCTCGCTATGTGTTTGTTTTTGTCGAGGGCGAGTTTGCAGAAGACACAGTTTTCCATTTTTTTCGGAATGAGTTCGTGGTGGAGGTGTCTTTTAAATGCGGCAAAAAAGTGGCAGGGGCGTTGCGCGTTCGAAAGCCGCGTTCGTCAAGAGCTTCCTGTTGAACGCCTCCCCTCTGTGTTCTTGCGAGCAGGGCTCGAACCGCTTAGAGTTGCTCCTTCCGGTCTGGCTCGGTTCGCAGAACGGGTCCTAACGCAAGGCAAAGGATCGACGGCGCGTCACCAGACTATTGGCGATCGCGAGGATCCTCCTGCGCAACATGGCCCGCCTCAAAGACATTGGCGTTAACGAGGGAGCCTTAACCCCCCAGCTGTCCCCTGCTGATAGAAATAGTGCGCGAGAACGTTTTTATATGAGGCCGAGGGCTTACTACTCGAGATTTTCACTCGAATATCTTTCAAAACTAAACTTTAGGTGATTTTTTGTGGAGAGCATCGTAGGAGACGCGCTGAGAAGCAAACACGGAACAACCCCCGCCAGCAACCAGTCAAAAATGGACTTCGCCACGCCCAAAATAATGGTCGTCGGCTCAGGAGGCGGAGGATGCAACTCGGTCAACAGACTAGCGCGAGCAGGAATCAAAGGCGCAGAACTCGTAGCCATTAACACCGACAGACTACACCTAACAACCATTTCCGAAAGCGTCAAAAAACTACTCATCGGAGCGAGCGTGACTCGCGGAATGGGCGCCGGAGGATATCCGGAAGTCGCTGCGAAAGCCGCTGACGTTTCAAGAGACGCTCTCGAAAAAACATTAGCGAACGCAGACCTCGTCTTCCTCACCGCCGGAATGGGTGGTGGAACGGGAACGGGAAGCGCGCCAATCATTGCTGACATCGCGAAAAAGCAAGGAGCGATCGTGATCGCCATCGTCACCTATCCATTCGCTCTCGAACGCGCGAGACTGGAAAAGGCGGACGCTGGACTCGAGGCACTCAAGAATGTTGTGGACACGATAATCGTGATCGACAACAACCGCCTCGTACAAATCGTCCCCAACTTACCAATCGACCAAGCCTTCGCCGTCGCTGACGAAATCATCGCCCGCGCCGTAAGAGGAATCACGGAAACCATCACGCAACCCTCACTCATCAACCTAGACTTCGCAGACGTCAGGGCAGTCATGAGCAATGGTGGCGTATCGATGATTGCGGTGGGAGAGTCGAAAGGCACCGACCGCGCGAAACAAGTCGTCGCGAACACTTTGAACAACAGCTTGCTCGACGTCGACTACACCGGCGCGACGGGAGTGTTGTTGCACATTACTGGCGGCAGCGACCTTACGCTGGGAGAGACGAACCAGATCGGAGAAGCGCTCACGGACAAAGTCGACCCGCAAGCCACAGTCATCTGGGGCGCGCGTGTCGATCCGGGAATGGAAGGCAAAGTCGAAGCCATAGCCATCTTCACGGGAATCAAGAGTCCATACATGCTCGGTGGAAGAGAACAAACAGGAGTTGGCTCGAGATCATCACGCGGCGGCACGAAGAACGCAGGCGGAATCGAAGACATCGAATTCCTCTAAACTCTTCCGCACTAACTTCCAAAAAACTCTTTTTTTCCGAACGTCCCGAAACGCTGGCACAAAATTTCAGAAACTATTAGCCGCTGCTCTGATTGCCTCGGCCGTGGGCTGTGCGGGTGAAAGGTTGGGGAGGCGGTTTGGTGGGTCGTCCGCGCTCCCCCAGAGTCTGTGTAGGTGGGATGAACTGCCGCAAAGAAAGTGGACAGTTTCCTCACAAATCAAAAAGAAATGATTCGGAGGAGGAAAACCGCCATTCGAGGCAGGTCAGCGTGACTTCGGCAGGAAAACCATTTTCCTACCTGCTTGCGCTTTCTCGAGCAACCCCAACGCCACTAGGCGGTTGAGGCGCGCGGAAGCGCCATTCGTGCCCCGATACTTGAAGTGCGTCGCCACGTCTTCAGCGACGACGCGCTTCCGACTCTTCACGAAATCTACGATGTCCTCGTCGACTTCCGAGAGGATCGGGGCGATTACGTGCGACGAGGTTTTCGAATTCTCGAACGCGCGAATCCTTGACTCGAACGCATCGAGCTTTCCAAGGATCTGTTTCAATATGATGTTCGTGTTCCTGCGCTCCTCATGCAAGCGCGACAACAACGCGCCCACGACGAGCGGGTCCTTCATTTCCTGCTGAAACTTACGAAACTCTTGCGAGAGCTCTTCGAACTCTCTTGACTCGTCGCGCGCTTCAGCCATATGAAAACCTTAATATCCCGACACCGCTACTGCCTATTCGCCAAGCACCGCGAAGGCACTTGACAACAACATGCTTGTGTCGTGACAATGTCATGACACTTGTATATAAATACTTTTTGTGGAAGTTTGCTTTCATTCAATGACCAAATATCGCGTGGTTTACGAGCGTGACAAGTGCATCGGCGCCTTTGCGTGCACGAACGTGTCGCCTTTCTTTTGGAAAGAAAACACTACAGACAACAAAGCCGATCTCGTGAATGGCAATGAAACGTCGCCAGGCGTTTTCGAGCTCGAGATCGACGAAAAACAACTGCTCTTGATGGAGACCAGTGCTAACTCTTGTCCGGTGAACATTATTCACGTGTTCAACAAGGAAACCGGCGAACAGCTCGTCTAAAAAAGCTCCGCGCGCGTTAAGCGTTCCGCAATGCCGAACGACCAGGAATTAGCAGACCTCATAGCGAAGATACGCAGCGCCGTTCAGGACGATGATCGTGTCGCGTTGAAAGCGCTCGCGAGCGAGACCGCAGAACTAGTGTTATTGCGAAATGACTCTTCCTTGATGCCTATTGCGATCGTTGCGCACAGTGTCGCGAAATTTCTCGAGAAGCCTTACATCGCGAGCGCTGCGGAATGGCCGATGTACAAAACCAAAATTTCACAACACCTCACCAACGCTTCCAATGCTCTCGAACGGAATGATGTTCAAGCGTTCCAGAAAACAATGAGCCAGGCAGCGCGCGACATCGACGACGTGAGCACCGCCCTCGGGCGGTTCGTGAGGAGCTATGCGGAAAAAGCGCGCATCAAGACCGGCGCGGACATGTATGCACACGGCGCCTCTCTCGGAACGGCTGTGCAGCTCGCGGGCGTGGACAAGCGCGACTTGAGCGAGTACATTGGCGCGACGACGCTTCACGAGAAATACCAAACCATTCCGCTCGCGCGTCGTTTGCAAATCACGGAGGAATTGTTCGAATGACCTTCTTCATAATCGATTCTTCATCGATCATTTCTCTCGTTAACGTGTGCAACGCCGAAGCGTTGAATTTCTTGAGGCAGCGCACGGGCGCGAAATTCGTGATTCCGCCGACGGTTTACGATGAAACGGTGACGAATCCGTTGCGCGTGAAAAAGTTCGAGTACAGCGCCGCGAAAATACAGAAACTCGTGGATGATGGAGTGCTGCAACTTGGCGCTTCGGGCTCTTTGCAGCGCAACACGCAGAGAGTGTTGGAGCTCGCCAACCGAATATTTCTCGTGCGCGGAAAAGCCGTCGCTATTCTACAGCGTGGTGAGGCAGAATGCCTTGCTTTGCTTCCAGAAATTGGTACGCCCAGCGCGCTCGTGATTGATGAAAAAACCGCGCGCTTGATTCTGGAAAACCCGACGCGTCTCGAAGAAAGAATGTCTCAAGAATATGCTGGACGCGTGACGATCGATCAGAACGCGGTGAATGACTTGCAAAAACTCGTTGGCGATACGTACGTGATTCGCTCGACGGAAGTGCTTGCCGCAGCGGCGAAGCGCGGGTTTTTCGACGCTTATGGACCTGTGAAAGAACACGCGTTCCACGGCGCGCTGCGCGCCTTGAGGGACGCGGGCGCAGCCATTTCGCAGGAAGAATTGAACGAGTTCGAACGAATTCAAGTGTGAAAAACTAGCTCTTAATTAATTCCCAAAACCACAATTTTCTCTGCACAAACAACAAAGCTTAGTGTGCGGGCTCGTAGATCAGTGGTAGATCGCGCCCTTCGCAAGGGCGAGGCCGCGGGTTCAAATCCCGCCGAGTCCACTTTCAAGTTTTTGGCAGGTTTATTTTCCACACGTAAGGGTGGCGCAAGCCGGTTCCGGCGAGTATTCTGCCCGTGCGCGTCGCTCTTTCCAATCCCTTATACGGACCAGTGACGAGCTTGATGCCGAGTTCTTCAACCGCGTTCACTTTCTCGATTCTCGTGCCGAGTCCTTTCGCGACGTTTTTTGGTGTGCGTCCGTAAATGTTGTCCGCCGTGCCTTGAGCAACGCCGCCCCAAGTAGCTTTGTGGTGTTGCGGCATCGTTACGTACAAGTCCAGACCGTGTTCTTGCGCGTACCTGGCAGCTGTAAGAAGCAGTGCCGCGTGCCATCCTTTGTAGCGCGCTCTCCACCACTTCATCCAGCTTTCGCGGTGAATGTGGCGCATCGGGTTGATGTTGTTCTGCAGCTCCATCACGATCAGTGCTTTTTTCTCTCTGTTCTCGCTCACGTTTGCGAACGCCAAGTCGGGCTTCATCGTTGCGTGCGCGAAAAAATAGGGCTCGGGATAGAACGGCAGCGCGAATCGGAAATTGTGCCAGCCTTGAGTTTCTGGCAGGCGCGCCCAGCCGGGAGATCCTTCACTGATGTGCACGTATCCTGGCGGCGCGCCCATGTGCTTGCTCGTGCCTGCCGTTGCACGAACGAGCGTTTTTTGCAGCCATTCGTGGATCTTTCTGCCGCGTGATAGTTCCGTTTCCGAGTGCGGCGGTATGTAATCGTTCATGCGTTTCGCTAGCGTTGAAGGGATCTTGCGCTGTTGCTTGGGGAAAACGGCGAAAACGTGCTTCACAAAACTAGAACGCGCGCGTGAGGGGTTTTATTTCTTGCCTTTCTTCTTCGCTCTCTTCGCTTTCGCCTTTGCTTTAGGCGGGTGGAGTGGTGCTGCGGGCGTGATTCTTTCGAGCTCTTGTGCGGTGAGCTTGCGCGTCTTGACCTCTTCTTTCGGCGTAAAGAAGCGTTGCTGTATCTCTTCACGCTTTACATAGACGACGATACCGACGATTATCAGGAAGAGCAAGAGTCCGATAGCGCCCCATGGCGGTTGCGTTGGTTCTACGTATTCGGGCGAGTAGAGCGCTGGAATGGCGAGCGTGCGGTTCTTGCCGGTCTGGTCGGCCTGCATCGCGAGTATGGCTTGTTGGCTGCTGGTTTGTTGTCGCGCGGGTTGTATGCGCACATCCATGGTTCCCGTTTCTCCGGGTCCGAGGTTGAGTGATGATGGCGTCGAGAACGCGACGAAAGAGTTCGGATCGCTCGCGAGGAGTGCGGGTTCGATGTTGGTGATTCGCGCGTTGCCATCGTTCTTTACAGTGATGCGCACGACGAGCTCGCTGCGTGAAGGCGTTGTTGAATAATCAAAGCTCAACTCGTGTATGGGGTCTTCGAGTTTCAAGAGCACGGGTTCTTCCACGCTCTCTAGTCCCGAAACGCCGGCGATGGCGAGTGGGTATTCTCTGAATTGTGGCGACGTGACGTGGAATCGTAGTTTGTATTCGCGCGTGCTGCCTGCGGGAATGTCTTGCGCTGGAGAAACGCTCCACCACGCGCGAGGCACGCCCCTGACGCTTAGTTCGACGGCGTCGAGTTGCGTGGTTTTCGTGTTGCTGATCCTGATGTTGTAGACGTTCTCTTCACCGATTACGGAGACGATTGGTGAAGGGCTGGAGACGTGCAGGAAGCTCTCGGAGCTCTTGTTGCTGCTCACGACGCTGACGTTGAACTGCACTACTTGCGCGGCGCTGTTCGCCGGCCTTATCGTGATTGGAATGGCGGTGTATCCGAGCGGCGTTTGCAAACTGGTGGAAAGAGTGAGCGTGGTTTGGATGGTTTGTCTCGGTGAGAGCGTGAAAGTGGCGGGGTCGACGAGTATCGCGAAGCCATTGACCGGCATGGTTTCTAGCACGTAGTTTTCAGAAAGCGTTCCAGTGTTTTTCAGCGTAAAGGTTGCGCTGGTCGTCTGTCCGCGTTTTACGACGATTACGCTGGGCTTGTCGATGGAAAGGTCGGCGCTGCCAGCGACGCTGAAGCAGTAACTGCGGTCGAGCACGACGAAGTCTTGTTGTTTCGCGACGAGTCGGTAGTAGAAAGTGTCGAGTGGCGTGCCGAGCTTGGGGTTGATGTTTATCGTCAGGTCTTGCGTCTCGCCCGCGTTTATTTCGAGCAGAGTTCTTGAGAGAGTCACGCTGTTTTGCGCGGTCGCGTCTCCCATTATGGATAGTCTGAATGGTCCTGTGCTTTCGCCGTTGTTCTTGATCTTGAGATTGACGGGCGTGTTCTGTTCCAAGTACGCGGGTGTGCATGTGAGTGGTTCTTGCTGCACATCAAGGTTGACTGTAGGGGCGAATACGAATACGCGTGCGGGTAGTACGCCGATGCTGACGACGCCGGACGGTCCTGCACCTTTCGTGACGAAGCTCCAGTCATAACTTCCGCCTGGCGTTGCTGGCGGAATCGTGGTGGTTACGGTGATTGCGCGCGTTTGTCTCGCTTCCAGCGATATTTGCACGGCGCTGTATTGCGTGGTTTGAGAGAACGGGTTGCCTTCTGCGCCGATGTTCGCGATCAAGCGTTCGTCAAGGTTGTTAGTGATAGTAATTGTCCAGCTGACTTTTTCGCCCGGCCTTGCGATTTGCGAAGTGGAAGGCGCGACGCTCGCGGAATAATCAGGAGTCGTTATCGTGGTCGCGTTGGAGGGTTCGACGACGAGTTGAACTGTAGCGTCAGTCGAGCACGAGGCGCCCGTGTTTCCGCCGGTCACTTGGATAGGTACGTCGTAAGAACCGACCGGCATGTTTGCGGGCGTGGCTACGTAGAAGTGAACGACCCTGTTTTGCGAGGGCACCATAGTGAACTGCGGCGGCGTTGGCGAGAAGCTGCAAGACGCGCTTTGCGGGCACGTCGCGTGAACGTACACCAACTGGTCGTTGGGTCCGGTGTTAGTAATGGAAATGGGGAAGTCGGCGATGCCGCCTTGCTGTACGGTTTCGCTAGAGATAGTGGCGAGTTGTAGGAATTGGCACGCGGCACTAGCGCTGCCGGTTATCACGAGCAGTAAAGCGAGGACTGCGACTATCTTCATGTGTTAAGAGGTTTTTGGATTCGGGTGTTTAAAAACAGAGCTTCAGCGCGACCTTCGGCGCCACAAGCTCTTCGTCTTGCGCGCTTCTTTCGTGGAACGAGCGGTCGTTTCAGAAGGCCGCGTGGAAACGTAGATGATGATGGCGGCTAGGCTTGCAAGAATCATGCCGACGAGAAAGCCGATGATAGCTTTACTGGAGCCGGGTTCTTTCAAAAAGGACGCGATGGGGTTGTTTTCCTCCTGCTGCGTGACGATCACGTTCAAAGCAGGCTGTTCCGTCGCGGTCGGTGAGGGAGTGGCGAGCGCGAGTGTTCTCGCTTGGCTCATTTTTTCTTCCGTGAGGCCGCTCAGGAAGAACAGTTTGTAAGCTTGTTCGTAGAAACCCGCGACTTGCGTGCGGTTGCCTTCCTCCAAGTCGTAGAGGGCGTGTGCTTGGTAGGCTTCTGCCCAAGCGCTCGAGAGCTCGCTGCTCTTGCGCAAGTTTTGCGAGGCGTTGATCGCTAGTGATTGTTGTTCCTTGCTCGTCAGGTTCGCTGTTTCTGAAGCGGAGTGATAGAAAGAACCGGCGAGCGTCGCATCGAGAATGGCCGCCGCGTATCGAGACTTGCTGAACGCGGTTCGCGCTCCCTGGAGGTGTTGGTCGCCTTCCTCGTCAATGATGGTCTCGCTCGCTCGCGAAGCGGCTTCGACGAGCGTGCTCGCCATGCTTCTCAGTGTTAATTCGTTGATGGTTTTTCCGGTGGATGGCGCGGCTTGGTCGAGTGCTTTGGCGGCTCTTGCCCAGTTTCGCGCGAGCGCGAGGTCGCGGTAGAGCGCTCTTTCGGGAGCGCCGTGGTCGAGCGCGTCGAGAATGTTCGTTACGCGGTCTTCCGCCCAATGCGCTCTCAGTTGCGCGCCGGCGACGATTTCGAAGTTGTCGATCGTGAGTTGTTTGAACTCGTAAGATTCGAGCTGCTGTCTTAGTGACAGTGACTCGTTGCGCACCGATTCGCGTGACGTGTTTGCGGTCGCGAGGTCGAGCGTGTCGAGGCTGACTTGAGTCACGAACAGCAGGTTTGCAGCGCTGTAGGAATATCCTTTTTCGTAGAGCTCTCGGGAATTGTTGAGCACTTCTTCAAGCGCCTGTTTTGAAACGCTGGACGCGTTGGTGGAGATGCGTTGAAAATAACGATTGAGTTCTTGTCCGGCGACTGCAGCGATGGGCGCGGTCTTGCTTGTCGCGTTGTAGTAATCAATGGAGAATCTTGGTTGTTGTGGTGGTGTGTAGTTGACTTTTTCTCCTTCTTTCGTGAACGCGAAACCGATCGCTTCCCTCAAGCTGCGTGCTTCGACGATTTGTATTCCGCGCGTCGCTCCGTAAGCCGAGAGGTCGATGCCGGCTTCTTGTGATTGTCCGAAGGGAACGATGAGCAGCGTGATGTTTTTCTGCGCGAGCGCGTCGGCTTTCTGCACGACGCCACCGATCGTCCCGAGCACGCCGAGGTCGTCGATCGTTCCCGTGGCGGCCATGTCGCTGCGCAGTTTTCGGTGAGCGAGTTCTGAATAGACCGCGAGACCCATCGCAACTCCTCCGGAAGGACCGTCGATCACTTCCGCGTTCGTTTCGATAGAATAGTAATAATCGTAGTTTTCGAAAGGCACGCCGGCGGCGTCGGACGCAGCGGCGGCAGCGTATGCCATGCTTTGTTGAGTGTCCGTGCTGATGTATGGAGGCAGCACGAGGTGTACGTAGCCGTTGCCGGGAGAAACGTCGGCAGTGATGATGGTGACTATTCCTTCTCCGTTAGTATCGACCGCGGGAGCGGGCATGCTGGCCGCGCTTGTCAACAGTGACAACGCGAGCAGTGCGAGTAGAGTGTTGAATAGCTTCATTTTTTTTTTTTTTGTGAATGCAGAAAGAGTGGTCGTCTAAAAAGATTGCCGCTTTCAGCGCTTGACCCTGAACTCTGCAACAATGGAGTGCTCGCTGCCGTAATCATGCGCTTCTGCATTAACCGGCGCGCCCCAGATTCTTCTGAACGGCGACAAAGCAGCGAGAGCGGCTGGGTGTTGAGGCACGCTCACGAACGCGCCATAACCATGTCTTTCGGGCCTCTTGAACAAACTGATGACTACTGGCACGTGCCACGGCACGTTGTTTTTTTGAAAATTGATCGCGGCCTTGTAATCCCAGATCTTCGTGTTGCCTGATAGGTAGGAGTGGTGTTTTGGCGTTTCATGCACCTCGAAACCCGGTGCGGATTGCTTAACTTTTCGCATTATCCAGCTCTTGAAAAAAGCGGGTTCGGGAGAAAAAGTCCTTGAAGTCATTTTTCCTTATTTCCTGAGAGCGTTCTGGAGGGCTCTGAAGTCGTTGTCTCGCATCGCGAACTCGGTGCGCTCGCGGTTGCCGAAAGGATCGAAAAAGTGCAGCGTCACTCCCACCTTGCCGAGCGGCAGTTCGCCCGTCTTCTCCACGCGCTCGATATAATTGTAAGGAACCGTGCGCGCTCTGCCGATGTTTATCTGCACGCCGTCATCGAACAACTCGATACTGCCGGAACCCATGTCTGTCAGGTTGACGACGAAACGAGCTTTCAGCTTGCCGAGTTGCATCTTTGGGGTGTCAAAAGCATTCTCATCGAAGGTAGTTAATATAGCTAAACATTCAACAAACACTATTCTAACAATTCCAAAAACCAGACGAGTGGAAACTTTTGCAAGAACACAAAAAAATCGACAACGTCATCTACGAGCTACCGAAAAAAGGAGAAATGCGCGTGCCAGTGCGCGCCTACTGCAACGACGACGCGATGTTCCAAGGAATGAACAACGACCGCACACTCATGCAGGCACAAAACGTCGCGACTCTTCCAGGAATCGAGAAAGCGATGCTGGTAATGCCTGACGGACACGAAGGATACGGATTCCCCGTAGGCGGCGTCGCCGCATTCAACGACGAAGAAGGAATCGTCTCACCAGGCGGGATAGGTTATGACATAAGTTGCGGCGTTCGTCTCATCAGAACGAATCTTTCCGTTGACGATGTAAAACCTAAAATTAAACAGCTCATTGACGAGCTCTACAAAAACATTCCTACCGGCGCAGGAGAAAAAGGAAGATTGCGGCTCACGGCGCGAGAACTCGACGACGCAGTGACGCGTGGCACGAAGTGGAGTGAAGAGAAAGGATACGCGACGCGCGAAGACTCGCTGCACTGCGAAGAAGAAGGCGAGGCACGGGGCGCGTTGCCAGAAAAAGTGAGCGAGCTCGCCAAAAAACGCGGCGGACCACAATTCGGCACTCTCGGCAGCGGCAATCACTTCGCAGAAGTGCAAGTCGTCGACAAAATTCTGCACAAAGAAGCAGCCAAGTCATTCGGATTGTACGAGGGACAGGTTTGCGTGATGATCCACAGCGGCTCTCGCGGCTTCGGACACCAGATCGCTACGGATTACATCCGCGAAATGCTGCCCGCGGCAGACAAGTACGGAGTCAAGTTAGTTGACAAGGAGCTTGTTGGCACGCCGATTCACAGCAAAGAAGCACAGAACTACATTGGTGGAATGCAGTGCGGCATGAACTTCGCCTTCAATAACAGACAAGTGATGACGCACTGGACGCGCGAGAGTTTCGCGAACGTGTTCAAACGCGGCTGGGAAGACATGGACATGCGTCTCGTTTACGACTTGTGCCACAACAACGCCAAGTTCGAAGAATACCGCATAGACGGCAAACGCAAAAAACTACTCATCCACCGCAAAGGCGCAACGCGCGCTTTTGGTCCCGGCAAAGCGGAAGTCCCGCAAGCCTATCGCAAAGTCGGTCAGCCGGTGCTGATTCCGGGCAGCATGAATACTGCGTCGTACGTTCTCGTGGGACAGGCTGGCAGTGAAGAGAGCTTCGGCAGTTCTTGCCACGGCGCCGGACGCACGATGAGCAGGCACGAGGCGCTGCGTCGCTATAACGGCCAAGAGATAATGCGTGAAATGGAGAAGAAAGGACAAGCCGTTCGGTCGCCGAATGCGCGTGGAGTGGCTGAAGAATACGGACCCGCTTACAAAGACGTCGACGCCGTCGTGCAAACTGTAGAGAAAGCAAAAATCAGTTCCATCGTTGCGAAACTATTGCCGCTCGGCGTCATCAAAGGCTAGTTTTTCTTTTTCTATCCGCCGATGATGTCGTAGCTGACAGTTATCGATGCGGTGACCGTGACCTTGCTCGGGTTGATCGGTGGAACGGGCGCGCCGGTTCTGATTGCGGAGGCCGCTTCAGCGATTCCTCCATACATGTATGGGAAGATGCGCCAGTTGCTTTCACTGATTGTTTTCAGAGGTCCGAGCTTGGCGCCGAGTCCGGTTGCGATCGCTTGCGCCTTGGTTTTCGCGGCGGCGCTCGCTTCGGCAAGAACTTCCGCCTTGAGAGTGTTCTCGTGCTCTTTGGTTAGAGAGAACTGTACGCTTTGTATCGTGGTTGCGCCGGCGTCTACCGCGACGCTCAGGTAAGTGCCGACTTTCTGCATGTCGCGCGCTGTAACTTTGATTTGTTGGTTGGCGATGAATCCGTTCTGCATAGATTTTCCATTGATGTAGTCGTACTCGATGTTCGGCTGTATTGAGTAACTCAGAGTCTCGATGTCCGCGCTCGCGACTCCTGCGCGCTTGAGAGCATCAACGATTGCCGCGGTGATTCTTGAGTTGTTGTCTTGCGCGATTTGTGCGCTGGTGTCGTTCGTCTGTACCGTGAAAAAGATTTCCGCGACGTCCGGCTGTACTTGTCTTTCCGCGTCGCCGGTGGTGGTGATGGTGCGTTCGTTGCCGATGTTTACGCAGCCGGCGAAGAGTACTGCGGCCGCGATGATTGCAAAGATCGCTTTGTTTTCCATTTGTTTCGATACACTGTAAGATTTGGGGGGTATTTATTCAGCGTGAATTGTTCAGTTTTTCGCCTTAGCGAACATTCTCGCCATGGGTTTCCAGTAGAAATCGATCCAGCCCTGCTCGATGTCCTTGGCGAATTCTTCAGGAACGCCGTTCTGAGAAAACAACAATTCAGTGCCGTGTTTTGAGGAACTAATGTCGAAAACGACTCTTGAGACGGCGCCTTTGGGCCAGTCGTTCGCGCGCCAGGACTGCACGATCTTCTTGTCTTTTACGAGTTGCAGGTTTTTTCCTTTCGCAAAGCCGTTCCAGACGCTGAACGCGCCGCCCACTTTCCTGCTCAGCGTGGCTTTGGCGCCGGTGAACTCGCGGTGTTTTTTCGAATCCATGAGTGCTTCGAAAACGTCGTGCGGTGCCGCGTCGAACAACGCTTTTTGCTTGATGGTTTTCATTTCTTGAAAAAAATGTTTTTTTGGGGGGGGGTGGGGGCGCGTGTGAAAAAAAGAAAGAGTGTAGGGAGTTAAGAGCCTTTTTTTGTGAGAGATTTTTTTATCCGCTGATGCCGATTCTTCCGTTCGACTCGATGTTCAGCCTGGCGTTGGCCGGGATTTGAGCTCCGACCTGGACGTTTCCATTGACATCCATGCCGACCTCTTTGTCGTCATCCGTTTGGCCATTCTGGATATCTACGCTTTCGTCCGACCTCACTTCAGTTCTCGTTTTTTCGCGAGTCTGGAAGTGAACGACCGGCGCGAAGATGTATTGGCCGTCTCCCGTCACGTGCAGCGACTTGTCGACGATGAAGTCGAAAAGCACCGAAGACGTCGTGTTTTCTTGCACGACAGTATTTCCAATGATTTTCAGCTCGTTCGAAGGCAGCTTGGCGGTGTGGTCTCCGCTTGAGTCCGTCACTACGACGTTGGAGATGTGCAGGCGCACTTGCTGGTACGTTCCGGATTGTAGTTGATAGTCGGCGAGCACGACGGTCTTGCCTTGCGCTTTCAAAGCGATCAAGTCGTAAGTCTTGGACGCCGTTGATACGGTGACCCATCCTTGCGCGTCGTTGTGCGCTTCGACCTTGTCGATCGTCATCTTGACGCTCGACACGCTGCCCATGTCGGCAGCAGCGTCCGTCACTGCGAAAACTACGCGTCCGGCTCCGGCGCCGACGTTAGCTTGCCCATATCCGGCGCATCCGGCGAGCAGCAATGCGGCCACCAGGCCGAAAACGAAAAGGTTGTTAATTTTCATGTGTGTTTCGAAAACCTCCCTCGGAAAGAAAAATTTTCATATTTTCTTCTCTTTCCGGGTAGTTCTGGACTACACACTGGAAATATAAAGAGGTAGTGCAGGGAGAGGGACTCGAACCCTCGAACCCCTAAGGGAGGCGCTCTTGAGGCGCCCGCATTTGACCGCTCTGCCATCCCTGCGTAATAATTTTGGACGCGGGAGGTATTAAATCGACACCCGCGCTAAAACCAAAAACGAAACAAAATGAGCGTCAACATCGCGATCAACGGCTTCGGACGAACGGGCAGAATGTTCCTGCGAGCCCTAGTGCTTTCTCCTTATTTCAATAAACAAATCAAGATCGCGGGCATCAATGACATCGTCGACAGCGGCACCCTCGCACACCTCTTCAAGTACGACTCGGTCCAGCACGTCCTTCCGATGGATGTTTACTACAGGAGCGATGCGTTGAGCGTGAGTGATGCGGTGATTCACATGACGAAAGAACAAGACCCGCTCAACATCGCGTTGCCGGAAAAAATCGACTATGTGCTCGACTGCACTGGAGAGTTCCAGGACAAAAAACAAGCCGAAACCTTCTTCGAGATCGGCGCCAGCAAGGTGATCGTCGCAGCTCCAGTCCGCAATCCCGACGTCACTCTCGTCAACGGCATCAACTTGGAAACGTATGATCCTGGAAAACACAAAGTCATCAGCGCCGCATCCACAACCACGCACTGCACGGCTATAATGGCGAAAGTGTTGAACGACGCTTTCAAACTCAAACGCGCCCTCGTCACAAGCATTCACGCCTATACAAGCAGCCAAGTATTGACGGACCAGCCGCACGCCGACCTTCGCCGCGCGCGTGCCGCTGCACTCAACATCGAACCCACCACTACCACCGCGAGCCTCTCACTCGACTTGGTGCTGCCGGAGCTCGCGGGCAGAATCAATGCTTCCGCGGTACGCGTTCCGGTGCCTGACGGTTGCTTGCTCGAGTTCATCGCCGACCTCGAAAAAACAGTCACCGTGCAAGAAATCAACGAGGCGATGCAGAAAGCGTCGCAAGACAAGTTCAACGGCCTGTTGGAATACAGTGAAGAGAGCTTCGTGAGCAGTGACATTCTCGGCAACCCGCGCTCTTGCGTCTTTGACTCGACGCTCACGCGCACCGTGCCGAAAGAAAAAAGCGACTTCGCCGCGTGCTACGGGTGGTACGATAACGAGTGGGCTTACGCGAACCGGCTCATGGAAATGATGCTCTTTATGGCTTCGAAAGAATTACTCGTCTAAACAACGCCCGCGCCCAGCCAGATCACAAGCATTCCCGCGATCAACAACGCGAGCTGTACGACCGACCTTTTCGCTGACGTTTCTTTATGGAGTTCGGGCAGCATGTCGGCCGCTCCGATGTAGAGAAAACCGCCAGCACTGAAAGCCAACATTATCGGCACCGCGCCTTCGATCCTTCCCGCTGCAAGAACTCCAGCGATCGCGCCCGCGAAAGCCATCAGCGCGACCAAAAAATTATAGAAAACCGCTTTGGAGGGCGCGAAGCCTCCGTAAACGAGAACTCCGAAATCGCCGATCTCTTGAGGAATCTCGTGAAGAATCACCGCGAGAGTCGTCACGATGCCTAGAGGCGTGCTGATCGTAAAAGCTGCGGCCATCGCGATGCCGTCGAGAAAATTGTGAAGACTATCACCCACGAGGTTCATGTATGCAAAACTGCGCGCGGAGCTCTTGCTTGGCCTGTGGAAGTGAGTGGTCCAGTAAACGAATTTTTCTAGCACGAAGAAAGAAACGATGCCCGCCGCGACGATTGGTAACGCGACGCTCGCTCCCAAAGCGTTCTCTGACTCTGGCAACAAGTCAAAAAGTCCCGCCGCGATCATCGCGCCCGCAGCAAAACTCACCAGCCCGTACAAAATCTTGTTCAACAATCCCTTGCGCATGCCTAGAGTCAGGATGCCGACGAGAGAAATCAGGCTGACGATAAGAACCGCGCCAAAAAGAAACAACAAGTCAGCCATGCCCTTAGCGCAGCTCCGCGTGCAACTTCCTCAACCTGTTGGCACTGTAGATCAACAACAATAATCCGGTGAGCGCGAGCACCGCGTCCGCTCCCGATATTCGAGAAACATCGATATCGCTGGAAGGCGTCGGTCCCAGAGCGACCGCGGTATCGACGGGTGGCGCTTGTTCAGATACCGTAGTGATGCTGGCCGCGCCTGGTGGTTTGTTCGTTACTGGAAGAGTCACGCTGTTCAGCACGCCAAGCGTTCCGAAAGAAAGCATCACGAGTGAGAGCGTGAGCACGACCCAGAGCTTTGCAGGTGACAACGGCTGTGGCTCGACTATCGCGAGTCCTTTTTCCGTGAGCGAGTGATAGACCCATTTGCGTCCCTCTTCATGCCTCTTCACGAGGCCGGCCCGTTCTAGTTTTCCGAGGTGTTCGCTGACGGTCTGCACTTTGTATCCGGTGTTTTTGGCGAGCTCGCTGGCGGTCATTCTGCGCTTCTTGAGCGTTTTCAATATCTCGACGCGCGTGTCGCTCGCTAGGGCTTTGAAGCTCTGCGGGTCTAGAGTGATGTCCATTCGTTCAGAGTGACTGAAGGATTGTGTCTATAAAAAACAGAAAGAATTTGTGTGGGAGTTTGTTTGAGGGAGTTAGTAACAGAAGACGCGTTGCGAGAGTGTGTTACTCTTCTTCCGCGCCTTCTTCGGTCTCTTCTTCCATCACTTCGCTCTCTTGCGAGCCCGAGGATGTTGAAGATCCTGCACCGACTGGTTCTCCCGTCGCGAATCGCGGCTTGACGCTCGTGATTTTCACGCGGAGCTGGTCGCCTTGGTGCGTGCCAGGTACGAAGATTATGAATCCTTGTACCTTTGCGATTCCATCTCCTCTGCGGGACATGTCAGTGATCTGCACGTCGTGCTCTTCGCCGACGTGTACCGGTGGCTCTCGGAATCCGCCGCCGCTGCTTCCTCCGCCGCCTCCTCCGTATTCTCTTCGTCCGCCGCCTCCGCCGCCGTAGCCGCCGCCACCACCGTAGCCGCCGCCTCCGCCGCCGTAGCGTCGTCCGCCGCCACTACTTCCGCCTCTATCTCTGCTTCCAAAATCTCTCATTTCGTCACTTTCACCTATTTTTTATTTGGCGATTCCTTCGTTCTTCAGTTTTCTACGGAAAGAGACCCTGTACTGGATGTGTTGTGTTGACCGATTTTTTCCCTACACGCCAAAGCGGTAGAATGAGTCGCCGCAACGTGTCCCGCAAGAAGCCTTTCCTCAACTTTTCCGAAAGCACCGTCGTTTTTTGTTAACCATTATATAGCCGGAAGAGCTATTTAAACGAGCATCATGGCAGAACAGAAACTCTCGCGCGGCCACAACAAAGGAATGAACTGGCGACAACGCCGACGCAAAAAGCTCCGCAAGCCACCAGAGCGAGGCTTCCGCGGTAAGCCCAGACGCTTCTAAAAAAACCAAAAAACGCTTACTCGGGGCCATCCGTGATCGGAACTTGGAATCAAGAAACAACTAATCGCTAGTGTATCGCGGGTGTAAGGGTTCTCGTAAAATAGGGTTTGCTAGAAAAGTTTGCGTCCGAGGGAGTTTTGTTTCAGTATCTCTTTTTGCGAGATATTGTCGTCAGTCCGAAAGCGAAGTTGGCGTGCAACTTTCGCTTCTTTTTACTGTAATTCCTTATCGCCACGAGTGCCTGCCTCCAGCCGGACGCGGTTCTCGCCCGAAATTCGCGCCAAGGGATTTGTTATCGACTATCTATAAGACGCATATAAACTATATAAGCAAGTCGTTACTGCAAAGGAGTTACAAAAACAGAATGTTTTTCAGAGAAGTTTGAGTTTCGGGAACTTTTTCACGCCACCTTCCTCATCAACAACGATCGGCGTGAACTCCGGCACGTCGCATTCCTGTAATATTGGCGAGAGGAATTCGTGGTGTTCGCCGCTCCACCAAGATTTTCTCGGCTCGGAAAAATCGACACCCGCCGCGTACATCGAAAGCGCGGGAAGCACGATGAGTGGCTTGTTTTTCCATTCGCCAATCATTACGCAGCGAAACTTGTGCCTCACGCCCGCGCGGTCACTGATTGAAACCGCTGGGTGTTCGTGACCCATCACCAAAACGTCCCATTTTGCTCCTTTTTCAGGCATTTGGTGCCCATGCAGGAAGAGGAAACCGTCGTCTGAGAAATTGTCGAAAACTTTCTGATCCCTGCCCTTGAGCACGTTCAGTATGTAGTTGTCGTGATTGCCTCTCACCATGACGATCTCTACGCCGCGTTCCTTGCAATGATCCAAAAACGCGTTGACTTCGAACCATTCTTGTTGCGATGCGCTTCCGAACTCGTGCTTCACGTCGCCATTGATCAGTAATCGAGAAGCTTTGGTCTTGTCGAGCATCGCGTCAGTCAACCGCGCAACATCCTCATACTGCGACGGAAGAGAGACGCCTTCTTTGTAAAGTGCCCTTTCAAAGCCGAAGTGAATGTCACTAATCGCTAGGGTATCAATTTCTGGAAAGTGTACTCCGTAAGCAAAAACGTTGCTTTCTGGAAGCGTAAACTTTTTCATGCCGCGAGCACGCCACGCGACTGCAGCCTCTTCGTTACTGCTGTGTGGAGGTTTTGCAGGATCATTCGCTTGTCTTGCAGCATGATCACGTCACCCAAGCCCTGCGTCAAGAGGTTGAAGGCGAATGGCGAAGGCAAGTCGTAAGCGGGCAGTTGCACGATTTTTCTATCTCCCGTGTGCAGGTCGTTCAGGAATTCCTGCGCGTGGTACAAGTCCATGTAGTCCTCAAGCACCTCGCGATAGGCCTCTTTCAGCACTGGAAAGTTCGGGATCTTCTTAACGACGCTCAATAGGATGTGCGCGCTGAGTTGTTGTCTTCCGACGCTCTTGTGCACGCCCTTGTAATTGCGCAGTATCATTAATGCGCGCGAGGCGACGTGCCTGAACCTGCGCTTGAGCGCTTCGCTTTTCGCGAGAGAGTCTTCGGCTTCCTTGCGCAAGTTCTTGATCGACGCGAGTTCTTTCGCGATGTCGATCTTCACGCTGCGTGGAACCGTGATTTCGAATCCGTTGTCGTTGAAAGTGAGCGCGCAGCTTTCGCCAATTTTTTCGGACACGCGTGATGCGAGTACTTTCGACAACACTTCCGTCACTCTTCGTCCCGTGAGCGCGTGTACGATGTAGTGCTTTTTACGAGGTTCGAAATACTCTTCGACGAGGATGTTTTTGCGGCTAGGGTAAGGAGCTTTCATGAGCTCGAGGAACTTGGCTTCTTCTTCGATGTAGGAAATGATGGCTTTTGCGGCGTCTTCGTCCGTGTGGAACTCTTGCATCACCCACTCGCTCACCTTCGGCAACTTTTCGTGCTTCAATCTGTTGTGGAGTTCTTCGCGGAAACCGGCAATCGCGTTCGCAAGATCGAAGCTCAATGGGAGCATTTCGCTGAACCATGAAGGCACGGTAGGTGCTCCTTCCGCGTTCTTGACGTAGCACTGCATGCCTTTCGTGTAGCAATACTCGTAAACTTTTCCACCGAGCACGAAGCGGTCGCCTTTGTTGAGGTTGTTGAGGAATTCTTCCTCGATGTTCCCGACGTGATAACCGAGCGGCAGCAGGTTTACGAACATGCTGACTTGTTCGGGAATCGTGCCGATGTTCGTCGAATAGATCAATCGAGCGAGCTTGCCGCGCTTTCCGAACACGCCGCGTTCCTCGTCAAAATAGATCTTTCCGTAAACGTGGTAGCGCTCCATGTTTCCAGCGAGATACTTGAGCGTGTCGATGAAATCGCTCTTCGACAGCGCGCTATAGCAGTAACTCTTGCGAACGAGTTCGAGCGCGTCGTCAGTATTCCATTGTTTTTCGAGGGCCATTCCGAGAACGTGTTGCGCGAGCACGTCGAGCGCGTTCTTTGGAATCTGTATCGCGTCGAGCTTGCCTTTCCTTGCCGCGTGAAGCATCACCGCGATCTCCACCAAGTCGTCGCGGTCTTGTGCCAACAAGATTCCTTTCGCGGTCGCCATGTACTTGTGGCCGCTGCGTCCGATGCGTTGCAGGCAGCGCGTGACGCTTTTCGGGCTCGCGAGCTGCACGACGAGGTCGACATATCCGATATCGATTCCAAGTTCGAGGCTCGTGCTGCAAACCACTGCCTTGAGCTCTCCTTTCTTCAACGCGTTCTCGATGCGCTCCCTTTCAGCACGCGATAGTGATCCGTGGTGTGCACCAATCTCCTGGCCGTATGTTGGAAACATTGTTTTCAGGTGATGTACCACGCGTTCGGTTCCGCTTCGCGTGTTTGTGAAAACGAGTGTTGTTTTGTGGCTGCGGATCAATGCGTCGAGTGCTCTGTAGGTTTTTTTGTTGAGCTCGTCTTGAGAAATGTAGACCAGGTCGGGCGCGGGCGATCGCAATTCCAACTGGATCTTTTTTGCGTAATGCGCATCGGCAATCACGCAATCACGAGCATCACCATTCTCGTAACCGACTAGGTACTTCGCGACCTCTTCCAACGGGTGAATAGTAGCGCTCAGACCGATCCTCACCAATGCGTGGTCGAGCGTGCCTTGCAATCTTTCGAGCGACAGCGAGAAGTGTACGCCGCGTTTGTTGCTGCACAGCTCGTGGATCTCGTCGATGATCATCCACTTCACGGTGCTCAAGTGAAGCAAAAACTTCGGACTGTTGAGCAAGAGCGCGAGGGATTCTGGAGTCGTAATTAGAATGTGCGGAGGCTTCGCGAGCATTTTCGCCCTTTCGCTCTGTGTCGTGTCTCCCGTGCGTACCGCGACGCGGATTTTTGCCGGTTCCGTGCCGTTCTTTTTCGCGATCTCGGTCATCTCGTCGAGGGGCTCGTTCAAGTTCTTCTCGATATCGGCCGCGAGTGCGCGGAGTGGTGATACGTATATCGCGTATACTTTGTCTTCGAGCTTTTTGTCGTCAGCGAGCTTGTACAGCTCGTCCAGTACGGTCAGGAAGCCGGTCAAGGTTTTTCCACTGCCAGTGGGCGCGGTGACGAGCACGCTCTTGTCTTGTTTGATGAAGCGCACCGCGTATTGTTGCGGTGGTGTGGGTTCTTCGAACTTTGAATACCACTCCCTGACGGTAGGGGAGAGCATTTTCAAGATCTCTTCGCGAGAACTGGCTTTCGCTGCCTTAGTTATCATTTCTTCCTCGCAAAACACTATGGCGAAAGCGGCATTTATAGAGGACGGGAGGTTGCCCGCCGGTGGCTCAGGTTTTGCGGCGTTTGAGTCTTCCAATTAATCGTCGAAAGATTCCGGGCTGCGATGCCCTAATCGCGTATTCAATATGTCTCTTTACTGACAAATCGGTTTCCCTATCCCTTGCTTTTTCGAGTTCTGGCAGAACTTCCGCATTTCCGATGCGTTTTGCCGCTCTAGCTGCGGCGTAGCGCACTTTCCTGTTTTCGTGTTTTAGTGCTTGTGCGGCGAATGGTGCGGCTTCTTTACCGATGCGTCCTAGCGCTTCAGTCGCGGCGTAGCGCACTTTCCTGTCTTCGTGTTTTAGTGCTTGTTCTACGATGTCTTTGGCGAATGGTGCTGCTGCGGGGCCGATGAGTCCCAGCGCGTCTGCCGCGGCTTCGCGCACGTCGCTGTCTTCGTGTTTTAGTGCCTGTGCGGCGAATGGTGCGGCTTCTTTACCGATGCGTCCTAGCGCTTCTGCTGCGGCCAAGCGCACGCGCCAGTTTTCGTGTTGTAGTGCTGTTGCTATATTTGCAGGATTTCGCATTTTCGCGAGGTGATCTGTAACGTTTTGCGGGTTGCCGCGTTTGAAGAATTGTTCCAGCTTGCTCATTGGACAGAAGTAGGTTTCTTCAAGTTCTTAAGAAATAGACTTATTCGCGCATCTTGAGGCGCATTAAGATGTCGCGGTTGGTGTCGAGGATCTGTTTGTTGACTTGCTGCATCGCCTTCATCAGGGCGAGGATTTCTTCCATTCGATTGCCGAGCTCTTCCGTGTCGATCTTGGAAACGCGCGTCACGACTTGCGGCCTTTCTTCAGCGGTTGCGCCTTCGCTTTTCTCTTCGTCGCCAACGATGCGCGTAAATGGTATTGGTTTGATGTTTTCGTCTTCCGGCATCATCCTGACTTCTTTGAGGGCGCTGGTGGCTTGTTCGAAAAAGCTTTCCACGTCCGCAACGCCCAACTCTTTGAGGTTTTGTTTAATCTGGGCGTCAGTCATGCCTCTGCGTCGCATGTTTTGAATGATGTCTTGAACGTTAACCATTTTGTCTCGCGAAGGGTTACTTTTTGGAGGAATTAAATGGGCATACCCAGCATCATTTTCACTTCCTCACTGGGCTGCCAAGGTGGATCCAGCACGACTTCGACGCGCACGTCTTTCACGCCACCCAAGTCGTAAATTGATTGCTTAACTTTCTGAATCAGCTGAGGCCCATAAGGACAGCCGGGAGAGGTAAAGGTCATCTTCACGAAGACTGTGTTGTCGTCGTAAGTGCGAATCTCGTAAACCAAGCCCAAAGTGATTATGTCGATTTTCAATTCGGGATCTTCGACTGTCTTGAGCGTCTCCATCACTTTTTCAGGCAAAACCATGTCTAAGAATTATTTGAAGTACTCCTTCAATTCCTTTTGCTTTTTCTCCAAACCAATGATTCGCGCGCTCGGATTGTCGATTTCGTAGTCGAGTTTGAAGTATTCGAGTCCCCAGTTCTGCAGCATTAGTAGGGCGCGTTCGGTGATTTCTGGCGCGACGAGGATTCCGCGCGTAATTTTGCCTTTGCGTTTCGACAATTCTTCGACGTAGCGTTTGAGCTGTGTTACCGCGTCGAGTCCGGCAATCCTGCGCTTGAGTTCCACGACTACTATTCTGCCTTTTGAGTCTTGTGCTATGATGTCCATGTATCCTCGTGCTTGCACGCTTTCCTGTTGCAGAGGAACGAGTCCAGGCTCGATGAGCGATAAGTCTTGCATTAAGAGGTCGGAGAGTTGTCTTTCGCTGCCGAAAAGTTTCAAGTTCGCATCGTCCTTCAGACCGAAAGCTTCTGCGAAGTAAATGTCGCGGAATCGCACGTCGATTTTTTCAATCAAGTTTGGCAATTTCCGCACGGCGCTTACTACCAGTCCTTCGTCGTTGATTTCCGTGAGTATTTTTGCTCCGGGTCCTTGATAGTTCACGGCCTTCGCTTGTTTTGACTGGTGTACGAGGAATGTTCCGTCGCTCTTGATCATCAAAACGCGGTCGCCTTCGCTCAGCTTGCTTGCGGCTCTGCCTTCGTACTGAACTTTGCAATTACCGACGAGAATGCAGAGCTTGCCCGCGTTGAGCGAAGAGTCAACAATGTTTTTGGCTTGTTGGGGATTGATCGTCACTATGACCTTTTTTGTTTTTTCTTGAGTTTTGCAATTGCTGCTCGTATTTGAACTCTAAGTACTGGCTCGCGCGGCCGCGAGTTCTTTTCGCTTTCAAGCGCTTTTTGCAGTTGTGGCAAAACTTCAGGATTACCAATTTCCTCCAATGCTTTAGCTGCGGTTGTTGCCGTGTGCCAGTTCTTGTGTGTTAGTGCGTGTTCTGCAATGTTTTTTGCAAAAGGCGCCGCTGTGGGGCCAATTTTTCCCAATATGTAAGCAGCATACCAACGTGCATGATGCTCGTCATTTTCCAGCATTTTGGCGACGTGCGGTGCGGCGCTTGAGCCAATTCTTATTAACTCTCGCTCTGCATGTCCGAAAACTTCTGGATGGTGGTGTGCTAGTAGTTTGGCTAAGTGCTCTGGACCAAGTTTTCCCAAAGCTTCCGATGCGGCGTAACGCACTTCCGGTTTGTCATGTTGAAATGCAATAGTGATTTTTGCAGGATCTCGCATTTTGGGAATGTGCGACATCACGTTTTCAGGATTGCCGTGTCTGAGGAATCGTTCAATCTTGCTCATTTTCTTAAAGCACGTCTTCTTCTTTTCCGTCTGCGGAGCGGATTTTGACGTTTTTGATGTAGCGTTTCGCAAACATGGCCAGGTCGATTAGTTTGTCGTGTGGTACGACGAGGTCGTTTTCCATCAGTGCCGGGTTTATGATGGGTTTGGAGGCGTCGAATTGTTGCAGCGTGTATTGGTCCGCAAATTTTACGCTTCTCGCGATGTCATCGATCGCATCGATGTTGTCATTGACGCCCGCCAGTACGGTTGTTTTGAATTCGGCTTTCACGGTGCTGGCTTGTATGAACGCGATCGCGCGCAACACCTTGCTCAGCAAAACGGTCGGGTCGCCTTTGAAGCCGGTTATTTCCGCGTATGGTTCGGGTTTTAGCGTGGTTTTCACGTCCATCGTGATCTGGTCGATGTAGGGAAGTGCTTCCATGAGTGCTTCGGGATAGAAACCGCTCGTTTCCGCCTTCACGAGAAAGCCTTCATGCTTCAAGCGCTTGCAAAGATAGACGGTGGAGGGCTGCATGAATGGCTCGCCGCCAGCGATATAGGCGACGTCGATCTCGTCCTGGTGCTTCACCAAGTGCTTCACGAAAAACTCCACGTCTTCATTCGCACAGTTCTTCTCCGCGTCAACAACGAGCGGCACGGTGTTGCAGAAGCCGCAGCGCAACGGACAGCCGCCGAGGTAGATTACCGTCTCGGTGCGTCCGCCGTCTGAAGGTTCGCGGTCGATTATCGAGCCGTAGAGGAGCCTCATGGAATGTCATTTACAAGAGCTATGGGGTGGCTTTTAATCGCCACGCCGCCTCGATTTCTAGAGTCAAAAAATGAAGAAGCCAGTCGTAGCGCTCGCTAGGAGTCACGACCGCAAAAGCACGGTGCGCGCCGCGATCCACCTCGTCAAGAACGAGCTCTACAGCGCGATCAAGAAGAAAGGAAAGCGGACGCTCTTCATCAAAGTCAACACCGTCGACCACCGCAAACCAGAAGTCGGCACGCAGATCGACGCGCTGCGCGGAGTGCTGGACGAGCTGCACGGCGGTTTCAAGCGCGTCATCATCGGCGACAACTCTGTCAGTTTCACGTCTAAGCCGCCGCTTCATGGTTACGCCGCATTGAAAAAAGAGTACAAGGGACTGGAGTTCAGTGATCTTTCAGAATTCCCCACAAAACCGCTCCGCGTGACGGGCTATCATTACAGTGCGAACGTGCCCGTTTCGCGCCTTCCGGAAAAATCTTTCTTCATTTCACTCGCGCTGCCGAAGACGCATGGAATTTTCAGTTTCACGGGCGCTTGCAAGAACGTGATGGGCTGCGTGCCCTCACAACCGCAGAGATTGATGATTCACAAGCTGCGCGGCGAGGACAGATTGTGGTTGCATCGTTTGGCGAAGTACAACATGCTCGCGAGCGACAACCTCGCACGCCTCATCAACGCCTGCAAACCCGACTTCGGAGTGCTTGACGCTTGGTACGGGCTCGCTGGAAACTACGATAACCACTTGCGCGTCGATATGCGGTGCGCGATCGCGAGCACAGACCCTCTGGCGGCGGATTCGGTCGCGGTGCGTCTCGCTGGATTGGGAGAGATTCCCTACTTGCAGAGGTGTGAAGCGTTGGGCGTGGGCGCGTGGCATTTGGAGGACTTTTTCATAGCTACGCGCGGAGTTCACTTTTCCGAGGGCGCTATGCGTTTCAAGCCGCACGCGAACTACAAGTACCAAATGTTGACCGACGCGTCGAAGATTATATTTCCCGTCAACCTACACTTCCTAACGAGACAAATCAAAAACAAAGCAAGAGAATTGGTATTCAGGAAATGAGCAAAACAGCATTGATTACGGGAATCACCGGACAAGACGGCTCGCACCTAGCGGACTTGCTGCTTTCAAAAAGCTACAAAGTCTTCGGACTCACGCGCAAACTCACGCCAGAGAACGCGTGGCGAATCGAACACATCAAGAAAAAAATCAAGTTCGTGCAGGGCGACCTGATGGACCAGAAAAGCCTCGACAGCGTGATCAAGCAAACGCAACCGGACGAGTTGTACAACTTCGGCGCGCAAAGCAACACTCCACAGTCGTACAAGGACCCTGTCGGAACTGCAGAAATCAACGGCGTCGGCGTTCTGCGATTATTGGAAGCGCTAGTGAAGAATGACCCGAAAAAAACCAGGTTTTTCCAAGCCGGCAGTGCTGAAATGTTCGGGCGCGTGGAACAAACTCCGCAGAACGAAGAAACGCCATTCAGACCCATAACGCCTTACGCGGTCGCGAAAGTTTTTGCCCACTGGCACGTCGTAAACTATAGAGCGCGTCACGGAATGCACGCGGTGAATGGAATTCTTTATCCTCACGAGGGACCGCGTAGAGGCCTAGAGTTCGCCACAAGAAAAATCACGGACACCGTTGCGCGCATCGCGGCAGGCAAAACGCAATTCTTAGAGCTCGGAAACCTTGAAGGCACGCGCGACTGGACATACGCTCCCGACGCGGTCGAGGCGATGTGGCTCACGGTTCAGCATGAAAAACCACAGGACTTCGTGATCGCGAGCGGACAAACACACACTGTCCGCGAGTTCGTCAACGAAGCTTTCGCGGGAATCGGCGTCAAGGACTGGGAAAAGAAACACTTCCGGAAAGACCCGAACTTTGTTCCGCGACCTGCAGACCAGAACCCGATGGTCGGTGACAACTCGAAAATCAAGAAAGAAACCGGATGGCGACCCAAAACCAGTTTCAAGCGAATGGTTCGCGAAATGCTCAAAGCCGACCTAGAAAGACACGGCGTCGGCCGCAAGTTCGTAGAATGACAAAAGCAAGCGTCGGCATCGCGGCGTACAATGAAGAAAAGACGATAGCGCAAGCCGTGAACTGCGCGTTGCGAAGCGTTCCGCGAGTTCATGAAGTGATAGTGGTAGCGAGCGGGTGCACAGACAACACCATAGGCGTAGTGAAGGGTTTGCAGAGGAAAGACGCGCGTGTGAAACTCGTCGTCGAGAGCGAGAGGCGTGGCAAGGCGAGCGCGATCAATAAAATACTCAAGACAGCCAAGGGCGACTTTCTCGTTTTTACTGACGCTGATGTTTACTTCGCGCCCGACGCGATCGCGAAACTGCTCGTGCCTTTCAAAGACAAGAACGTTGGTGGCGTGACTGGCAGAGTTCAGTATTATGTGACGAAACCCGGCACCAAGATGAATTCGTTGAAGGAAAGATTGTTTGATTGGTGGAGCAAACTCGCCTCGACGGCTTATGACGCTGACCGCAAGCGGCTGCAAGCGACGGGTCGGATGTATGAAGTGACTGGTTATTTGTACGCGTTGAGGAAGGGAGTCGTGAAAGAAGTCCCACTTTTCGCGAGGAGTGAGGACGCGTTCATCGGAAAACGCGTGATTGATGCCGGTTTGCGCGTGGCTTACGCGCCGGACGCGGTGGTTGTCGTGCGTTATCCTGACAACTTCAAAGACTTCCTTACACAGAAAGCCAGGACGCGCTACGGACACCTTGAAGTTTTGGAAGAGCTGCACAAAGAAAGACAGGAGGGCGTGGTTCGTGAGGTGGAGGCGCCGAGAGCGGGCGGCGCGGGTTATTTCAAAATAATGGGCTCGTTGGTGAAGGAGCCGTTGCACGTGTTGTTCGCGTTCGTTTATCCATTCATGGAAGCGCTCGTTTGGAGCTTGGCGTTGTTGCGTTTTTCTTTCCGCGTGAAAGAACCCTGGAAAAGCATTCGCAGCACGAAGACGGTGTATTCCTCATGAAGATCGCGCTCGTCACTCCATTTTTCTATCCCGTGACTGGCGGTGTTGAGCTGCACGTGCGAGAACTGGCCAAGTTTCTCGTGAAAAAAGGCCACTCGGTTTCAGTTTTTACGGCGAACATTGATCACATGGGCGATCCGGCTTCTTCAAAAACGGTCGAGAAAATGGAAGGATACGAGATTCGCCGTTATCCAGTGACGTTCCGCATCGGACAATTCGCATCTTACTGGCCCTCGTTCGCGAACGACCTGGAAGGTTTCGACGTGATACACGCGCACAACTTGCGGCATCCGCACGTCGGCATCGCAATGAGCAAAGCGAAAAACATCGGCGCGTTGGGCGTGATAACGTCGCACAGCCCATGGCACACAGGCACCAAGTCGTCCTTGCTGCAATTCGCGACGAACGTTTATGACGCAGTTTTTCTCAAACGCGACTGCGCAAATGCCGGCGCGATTATCGCTATGCACGAGGGCGACAAGCAAGAGCTAATTTCGCGTGGCGTTGACGTGAAAAAGATCAGCGTGATTCCGAACGGCGTGGGCGAGTCTTTCTTCAAGGGTTATCCGTCGCTGGAAGAGTCGAAGGAATGGCGGCTGGGCGGCGGACCGGTCGTGCTTTTTGTTGGCAGGCTGAACAAGATCAAGGGCTTCGACGTGCTACTCCCCGCGTTCGCATCCTTTCAGCGCTCAAAGCCCGGAGCGCGTTTGGTGATTGCGGGTCCAGATGATGGTTACGCGTCGCAAGTGATCGACATGATTCACGATTTGAAGTTGGTTGAGAGCGTGAGGCTCGTGGGCCCGAAGCACGGCGTCGAGCTGCACCGTTTGTTCGCTTCCTGCGATTTTTTCGCGAGCGTTTCTCCCTACGAGCCTTTCGGGATTGTTTACTTGGAAGCGATGGCTCAAGGCCTGCCATGCGTCGCGATCAACAACGGCGGACCTCGTTACATTATAGAGAATGGAAAGACGGGCGTGCTTTGTGATTACGATGTGGAGAGCGTGGCCGGCGCGTTGAGAGTGCTTGCCGATGCGAAAAAGAGAGCGGCGATGTCGGGCGCGGCGCGCGTTGCGGCTGAGAAGTACAAGTGGCCGCTGGTTTGTGAAAAAGTGCTTTCGCTCTACTATGGCAAGATGAGGAAGAAGAAGTCCTAGTTTTCTTTTGCGAGTTCGCGTCGCAGGCCGATGAGTTGCCAGGCCATTTTTGCCGGGTCCGTTATGGAAATTTTCGAGTCGCCGACGTGTTTCCAGTGAATGGGCAGTCTGTAGAGCGAGTAGGCGCGTTTGCGTATTTTGTAGAAGAGCTCGACGTCGAAAACCCAGCGCTTGTTTTTGAGGTCTTTGAACAGGTCGCGCGCGACTTCTCTGCGGAATCCTTTGAAGCCGCACAAGTGGTCGCCCATTCCCGTGTCGAACAAGGTTCTCGTGTAGATGTTGAACGTGACTCCCGTGAGGTGTCGGAGTTTGCTTTGGTCGACGTGGCTTTCCGGATGGCTGCGGTCGCCGACCACGACGTCGTATCCTTCCTGGAGCTTTTGGAGCATTCGCGGGATCTCGTTTGGAGAGATGCTGCCGTCGGCGTCGATGAAGAGCACGTATTTTCCTTTCGCGCTGAACACGCTGGTTTGCAGGGCGCCGCCTTTGCCCTGGTTTTTCTCGAGGGAAAGCAGTCGCGCGTCCTTGCGTCCCTTGATTAGTTGTTTGACGACTCCCGCGGTGTTGTCTTTGCTGCCGTCGTTCACGATGATGACTTCGTGTGCTGGCAGTTTTTTGGCTTCCTGCAACAGTCCGGGAAGGAATAGCGGGATGCGTTTTTCTTCATTGTATGCGGGAATGATGATGCTGAGTAGTGGGTTCGTCATTGTTTTTTTCTCAATTCTAGCGCTTATTAAAAAGCTCGCTACCAAGTCTGGTTCGTGAAGGCTTTTCCTGTATTAACGGGTGGAAAAACTGCTTATTTAGTGTTGGCCGTCGCGGCCATAGCCGCCAGTCTCCCCGTGCTAACGGCCGACCCGGCTCCACGCGGTCTCGACCTGTTCATTCACTTATACCACATTGATTACGCGCGTTTGTCGTTCGCTTCCGGCCACTTGTTTCCCGAGTGGGATTCTTTGACGGGTTACGGAAACCCCGTGTTCTACGTCTACGGACCACTCTCATTCCTCTTGGCAGGTCTGACGGCGCTGGTTGTAGGTACTATCGTTGCGTACAAGTTTTGGTTCTTGCTTTGGGTCTTCATTTCGGGAGTCGCGATGTACTGGCTCGCGAAGAACTTTACTAGCGACGAGCTCGCCGCGGTCGTTGCCGCGCTGGTTTACATGGTGGCGCCTTGGCACTGGATCGACGTGGCTTTCCGTGCCAGTTTTGCGCAAGGACCTGCGTACGCGATCGCTCCCTTGGTGCTGATCGCTGTTGATCGTGCCTGGTCTGCGCTGCAGAAGGGTAACAAGAAACACGCGCTGGGCTTGTCGCTGCTTGCTGGCGCTGGAATCGCGTTCATCACGTTGTCTCACGTTTACAGCGGCGCGCTCGTGGGTTTTGTTGCGGCGTTCTGGTTGTTCGCGTCGGCCGCGTGGCTGGCGTCGAACGAAAAACAAAGGCGTTCTGAATACTTGCGCGGTGCTGGAAAGATAGTCATCATCGCGGGCGTTGCGGCTTTGTTGTTGAGCTTTGCTTGGATCGCGAGCTCCTTGTTGTTCTATGGGCCCATTGTTTCCGAGAGCGGTAAGGACTTTACAACAGTGAACTTTTTCGATCGCGCGTACAACCCGCTGGCGTTTTTCGACCCGTTAGCGAGCGTGGTGCGTGTACAGAGCCTCGAGGCGAGGTTCGGTGACGTGATTTCTGAGCGTCTTGGTTTTCTTGGCGCGTTGCAGCCGCTCGCTTTGTCTTACCTTGGTAAGTATGGCAGTGTTGATGTGAACCCTTACGTCGGCGTGGCGCTCATGTTGGCGTCGCTGCCCGCGTTGGCGTTCTTGAGGCGAGAGATCGGCCGTGACGAGAGAATATCGAGTACAGTTTTCGCGTTCGCATCGCTTTTCGTAGTGGCCGTGTTGTTGGCTGCGAATCGCTTCTTGTTCGTCGATTTAAGCATCATCAATAGTCTCGTGCAAGTGAGCACGCGTTGGTTGTTCGTCGTGACTCTCGCGTTGTGTCCTCTCATCGCGATCGGCATCGCGGAAGCACGCAAGTGGAGCGCGCGAGCCACTAGCAATGCGGGCAAGTTTTTGTGGATCGTGCTTGTGGCGTTGTTGTTCGTCGATGTCGCGCCTGGCTTGTTGCTCGTGAACGCTGGCGGTTCTACGCAGCCCTTCCTTGAAGCACAGCCGTATTTCGAGCAGGCCTATGGCTTCGTGCAGCAACAACCGGGATTGTTCGCTATTGCGGAGTATTATCAGAACTGGCAGCAGGCACGTTGGTTTTACGTTTCGCAGCACGGCAAGCGCAGCATCGGCTTCCCGAACTTCTTGCTTGATTTCTTTTTGTCGCATCCCGATCCTCTCGCGACCGACGCGTCCTTACAGCTAGCGGATTACGGCGTGAAGTACATTTTCGTAAGGGACGGTAAGGTGGTGGATGAGGCGTCTTCGGGATTGTCTTCGGTAGCGAGCCTTGAGGAAATCAAGGACCCTGCGTTGAAGGAAGTGTTTCGCGCGGGCGACCTCGTCGTTCTCGAGAACACGAAATGGAAGGGCTTCGTGTTTTCAAAGAGCAGCCAATGCACGGTGCTGCTCGACCGCTTCGACCGCGCGGGTCGCTACGAAATGCGTGCGGATTGCAAGTATTCCGACGTTATCGCAGTGCAAGAAATGCCACTGCCCGGCTGGCGCGCGAGCATCGACGGCCAACCAGTTACTCTGGAGGTTCATCAGACGTGGTTCGGCGTTCCAGTGACGCAAGGCTTCCACACGGTCGTCGTTGAGAGGAGCGCGCCGAACGAGGCCTGGATCGCGTTGCTTATTTCATTCCTCGCGCTCGTAGGTACCGCGTGGCTGCTCGTGAAGAACCTGGAATGAAAAAACATTTTCCGTTTCCTCTCCCGATTGTATTTTTAACCGCCCTCGGGCTAAAATTGTTCTCGAAATCAATTCCTAGTCAGTGAAAATCAAGCAATGGCGTCTCTAGACATCTCGATCGTTTCCCCGACGCGCAATGAAGTAAAGAACGTCCCAATTCTTGTCCGCGAGATCGCGAAGGTTTTGAAGAAAGAGAAACTCAAGGGCGAACTCATCATCGTGGATGACAGTTCTCCCGACGGTACGGGCGCAGAAGTCAAGCGGCTTTCAAAGAAATACAAGTTCATCAAGCTGATTTCAAAACCGTTCGGAATGGACCTGGGAGACAAGTACAAGGTCGGCTTTGCGGCTGCTCGTGGAAAAGTCATTGTGAGTATTGATAGCGACCTGGCTGAACCGCCAGAACTCATTCCGAAACTTTTGGAAAAACTCGACGAGGGTTACGACGTAGTGATCGGCAGCAAGTACGCACCGGGCGGTGGAACTCCGGGATGGTCGCCGCTGCGAAGATTGCAGAGCGGCGTCGCGAACCTCATGGCGCGCGTGCTTCTCGGCATCAAAGTCCGCGACATGACGTGCGCTTTCCGTGCCTACAAGCGCGAAGCGTTGCAAAAAATCGATATTCCGACAGTGAAGAGCTCTGGTTATTCTTTCATGCAGGAAACGCTGTTCCGAGCCACGCGAGCGGACTTGAAGATCGCAGAGATTCCTTTCACGCTGCAAGACAGGAAGTTCGGCGAGTCAAAGCTCGGAAGGAAGGAAATATTTCGTTTTCTCGAGACCGTCGGCAGATTGTTCGTTGAGAGATTGACTTCATGAATCCAGAACCTTCAAACACACAAGCACAGACGCCGTCGCGGCTTGATTATCATTACTGGCTGGGTCACAGGAAGCTGCAGGTTTTCTTGCTCGTCGGAGCGGTCGGTTCGCTCGTAAATCTTGGATTGTTGTACGGCTTGACCGAGTGGTTCAAGCTGTATTACTTGTTTTCTGGAGCGATCGCGCTCGAAGTATCGCTTCTTTTGAACTTTGTGCTTCACGACAACATCACGTGGAAAAACACTACCAAGACGAGGACGTTCAAGGACCGATTATTCCGATACCACGTAGTGAGTTTTGGTGGAATGGCGATCAATTACGCAGTGCTCGCATTGCTCACCGAACATTTTGGCTTGTGGTACATGGCTTCCAGCGCTATCGGCATCCTCGTGGCCGCGGGCTGGAATTACAAGGTCAACAGCAGGCTGACCTTCGTTTGATTCAAATGATTGCGAAGTCCTGGTTTTCGAAGCCGTTTCTCTATGCGTTGCTAGCGTTCAGCGTGCTGCAGTTCGCCGCCTGGCCCAATGCTCCCTTCATTCAGGACGAGAACGTGTTCGCGCCCATCGCGCAGCTCGTCGCGCAAGGACACGTTTTCGATTCCGAGTTCAACGCAGCTTACGGAAAGTCGGGTAGCGTGACTCCCGGAATAATCTTGTTGGCCGGTGTTGGCGCTTGGTTGAACAACGAGCTCACGCCATTGTTCGCTCGTGCATTCAGCGTGCTGGCGGGCTTCGCGATTCTCTTCCTTGCGTTCAAGATCGCTCGAAGTTACGGCTTCGACGAAACTCATGCCGCCATCACTGCGTTCTTTGTCGCGACGTTGCCGCAAGTTTTTGAAACCAGCCACTTGTTGTACAGCGACGCGATCGCGCTCGCGTTCATGCTCGCCGCGCTAGTGTTTTTCGATAGGTACGCCGCGAAGCCGGGATGGACGCCGCTTCTTGTCGGAACTTTTTTGGCGGTCGCGGGTTTTTACGTGCGGCAAACAGCGATCGCGGTGCTCGCTCTGCCACTCGTTCTCGTGATTTTTGACCGCTCCAAGCGCAGAGAGATTCCGCGCGTGTTATTGATGTTCTTGATCGCTGCGCTGCTCGTCGCGCCTTGGCTGTTTTACGTCCATGACAATTTTGGGCAGTGGCTCGCGCCCACGCCGCACGAGTTGGACTTGAGCGTGTTGGCGATCGCGAAGATTCCTTACGTGCTCGCGTGGATCGGTTTCGTCTCGCTGCCTGCCGCGATGCTTCTCGCTGGCTCGGCTTGGAGACGCAAAGATCACGTAATGCTTGGTTTGTTTGGCGTGTTCGCGTTCTTGGCTTTGTTGTTGTTCGCGAGTGGAGGCTGGCAGTTCTTGAACAGTGGCAAGGCGAGCGTTTGGGGCTCGTTGCTCGACGTGCGGGGAAGAATTCCGATATTGTATCACTTGCTTCCGAACGCGGCGTACGTCGCGCTGACTTCGCTGTTCACTATTGCGGGAGCGATCATTGCTGGTTTTTGGGCGAAGAGCGGTTTCGATTCCGCCAAAAGATGCCTTTCAGGCAGAGCGGAAGGGTCTTGCGATCACTTGGAGTTGTTGCTGTTGGCGTTCTCATTCATCGGCATCCTGTTAGCGATAACGAAAGGAGGCCCGGGTGTTCCCGCGTCGGAAGCGAGATACGTGATTCCAGCACTGCCTTTCGCCGTGATCACGATGGTGCGGGTATTGAAGGGCTCGCGTCTCGTCGCTTGGCTCGCCGTACCAACACTTGTAGGTTTTGCTTGGATGCTTGCGTTGTTCAGTTTCGCCTTCGCGCAGCAGAGCGCGGTGCTCTACACGAACACTCTCGCACAATCCGTGCCCGGTTCTTGCGTATACACCAACGCGCCATCGTTTTACGCTTCTTACTCGACGTGCGACAACGACAAAGCAAGATTCGCGCTGGTCGCGAGTGGTTTTGCTGAGCAAACCAGCTTGCAGGGTTTTGTGTTGGATCGCGAGTTCAAAGCGTCATTGTTCGGCAAGAGCTTTTCGGGCGTCAGCGTTTACCGACGCGCGCCCGCTTAGCGAGTCTTTGCGAAGGCGCTTTGCAACGCGATGAATGGCGCCAAGAGCGCAATGATGGTCTGCATGGGCACGTGCCAGAAAACAGCGACGTCTTTTGTTTTTGAGAACCATAACGCGCTGACGTAAAGCGAGTGCAGCGCTAGCACTGGCGTCATTGCGAAGGTCGCGAGCGATTTGAAGAAGAACAAGAGCCAGTTGCCTTTGAGTCGTTGGCGCACGCCGTGCCATTTGAAGTAATAGACGCGTTTCTTGAGCGCGTGCACAAAGCTTTCGGGTTGTTCGCGATCAACCATTCCTTTCGGCTCATACGCGAACCAGTAGCCGGCGTCATGCAGTTGTGAAAAGAAGTCGTGGTCTTCCGCGGCGTCGAGTCGCTCGTCGAAACGCGCGCCGCTCTTCTTCAACGCGTCGGCACGCACGAGAACGTTGCCCGTTCCTGTCGTTGGGTATTTCTTTCCCTCGATGATCTGCGCGAGTGTAGTTAGGCTCCAATACCTCGCTACGCTGTGCTGTGGGTTGCGGGTGTTGCTGAGTGAAAAAGCTCCGGCCGTGTCGCCTTTGAGGTGTTTGCTCATTTCCTCGACCCATCGCGCGTTAGTTATCCAGCCGTCTGAATCCATGAACGCGAGCAGTTCTCCTTTGGCTTTCGACAATGCGAATTGTCGCGCAAAACCCCTTCCGTAGTTTTCGGGAAGACGGAAAACGTGCACGTATGAATGTTTTTTGGCGAAGCGTTTCGCGATGTCGAACGTGTCGTCAGTGCTGCCGTCGTCGATGACGATGACTTCCTTGTTTTGGTAGTGCAGTTTGTCGATCGCGCGCAATGCCTGTTCTATGGTTTTGGAGGCGTTGTATGCGGGGATCATGAAGCTGACGAGCGGTTTTTTCATTTTTTTCAAGGCTGCCATCCGGCTTTTTTGTAAGAGTCGAGTGTTCTCTTCGCGCACTCTGTCCAAGAAAACATGGCGGAGCGCTTTAATCCGGCTTGCGACAAGCGCCAAGAGATTTTTTCATCGTAAAGCGAGGCTTCGAGTGCGCGTGCGATCTCGCGAAAATCGTGAGGATTCACTGTGAGCGCGCTGCGGCCGGCGATCTCGCCGAGCGCGGTGTTGTTGCTAGTGACTACTGGCGTGGCGCAAGCCATCGCTTCAGCCACGGGAAGTCCGAATCCCTCGTGCAGCGATGGAAAGAGGAAGACGTTCGCCGCGCGATAATAGTGAACGAGTTTTTCTTGTGGTGCGCGTTCGATGAAGTATACGCGTTTCTCGATGCCGAGCTTTTGCGCGATCATTCTCGTTTGTGTTGACGCGTGGCCGACGTGGATGAACAGCGAGTTCCTGTCTTTCAGAAGCGCGAACGCGTTGAGCGCGCCGTAAAGGTTTTTTCGCGGCTCGTCGCCGCCGATGTGCAGCACGATTTTCTTTTCCTGCGGCAGCAATAGTGCTTTGCGTGAAACGGTTTTTGGTCCGGGCTTGAACGCGGCGTTGTCTACACCGAGCCACGTGACGTCGATCTTGTCGATTGGCACGTGCAGCACGCGGTTGATTTCTTTTTTCGAGTGGTGCGATATCGTAATGATGCGGTCGATGTCGCGCAGTTTTCGCAGCGCGTCGCGTTCGAAGAAGCGCACGGCCGGGTGTCCCTCGCCAGGATCCATCGCGATCACGTCATGCATAGTGAGTACGCGCAATCCCTTTGTGGCGAGGAGCGCTTTCGCCATGTGTTGGTTCGTGCCGTGGTAGAGGCCGTAGCCGGTCGGTACGGCGCGTGGCAGGCCGTAAAACCAGTTGAGCGTGCGGTTGAGAATCGGGAAGCGCAGTGGTGCTTGGATGATTCTTTCTCCGTAAAGCGACCTCGTGGGCGTTCCGTAGTTGAACACGGCCATGTCGACGGGCGCCTTGATCTGTTTCATCGCACGCCACAGGCTGTAAGCGTATCGTCCGACGCCGGCGTGTTCGGGAGAGTCGTTGAGTAACAAAGCGCTGCTCATTGTTGCTTTCGAGAATCTCAAAACTCTGACAGCGCTTTTAATACGCTCCATTTCCTAAATCAAAAAACAAAATGGCGAGCTTAAGGTCCGGTCTGAAACCAGTGAAGGAGGGAGTGCTGGGTTTTTTCCTCGGCATAGCGAACGCGCTGTTCAAAATCCCCGCGTCGCGTCCGGATCCTGAAAGCGTCTACAAAGTGCTTCTGGTACATGCCGAGACGGATTCTCTGGGAGACACGGTGATTTCGACGGCCGCATTGAAGCCATTACACGACGCTTTTCCGAAAGCACGCATCAGCGTCCTAGTGATGAAGGGCGCGGTTCCCGTCTACGAAAACAATCCGCTCGTGAATGAAGTGATAGTTTTTCCTGGCGAGGAGGGAGTTATTTCTCAAAACATTGCCGCGTTCCGAGGCGCCGCGTTATTGCGCCGCAAGGATTTCGACGTGGTGGTGTTGAAGGAGCACGCGTTGCGATTCATAGTCATGGCTTGGCTGGCGCGCATTCCGTTCCGCGCCGGCGTCGATTTGAACGGCAGGGGTTTCTTGTTGAACGCGAAAGCGCCACTACCAGCGCCGATGTTGCGCGACAAGCACGAAGCGGAATACCTGCTCGACGCGGTGCGAGCCCTAGGTGTTGCTGTGAACGAGGAAGAGCAGTTGTTGAATGTCTGGCCTTCCGCAATGGACAGACAGCACGCCAAAACGTCGATCGAGGGATTGCCGCATCCGTTGATTTGTTTGAACGTTTTCACTCGCGGAAAACTGCGCGCTTGGCCCGTCGCATCATGGATGGAAGTTTGTGAAGAGTTGAAGCACAAGAAGTACGGCGTGATTTGGATCTCGTCTCCGGAAAACGTGAGGCAAGTCGAGGAGGTCTCGAGGCTCAGCGGCGCGCCCATGTTTATTTCCAAAACTCCCGGAATCGCCGCGGCCTTGCTTGACGAGTGCGATGTTTTCGCGAGCGCCGACGGCGGACTCGTGCACCTAGCGAGTGCGACGAACGCGTCAGTCGTGGGTCTGTATTGCCACTCTTCACCTCTGCGCTGGGGTCCTTTCACGACGAGGCCGCACGAGGCCATCGTTTCTCCCGGCTGCGTGCCATGCATGGACCTTGGCAATTACAGTACGGAAGTGTGTGCGGTGGGCGACGACAAGGGCATGATGCGCATCAAGGCTTGGGACGTACTCAACACGATCGAGAGAGTGTTGAAAGCCACCAAAGAACCCATTACGCCAGAGGAAAAAACCGAAAAAACCGCGAAAACTAAAGTAAAGGTCAAACCAGAGAGGAAAGGCAAGTGAACTGGCTCAGGCGCATCGCGGAATTCATCGAAAAATCGACGGGCGTGAAGCTACTTGGAAGGCCGGTGCTTCGCAAGATATTGGAAAACACTGCTTACTTGAGCATCGGTAACGCGGTAAGCAAGCTGGTCACTTTCCTCATCCTGATTTTCATCGCGCGTTCTTTGGGGCCGGAAAGTTATGGTTCTTACAGTACGATTGTTGCGCTCGTCGGCATGTTCGTGCTCGTCGCCAACTTCGGGCTCGAGCCGATCATCATTCGCGAGGGTTCGAAGCAGCGCTCGCGTCTTCGAGAGTTCGTTTCCGAATACTTCCCGCTGAAGATCGTTTTGTCGTTGTTCGCGTTCGTCTTGTTGCTCGCGACGCTGGCAGTGACGGGTTACGCGTTCAACTTCAAACTACTCGCGTTGCTCTATGGCATCACGCTGATTTTCACGAGCAGCGCGGAAACGTTCCGCTACATTTTCAACATCACGCAAGACATGCGCATGATCGCGCTCGCGAGCATGGGTGAACGCTTCGTTTTCGCCGCCGCGACGCTGTTGTTGTTGCCGGTCGTCGGAGGAATTAAGGCGATTATCGTTGCCGCGATAATCAGCACGGGCTTGCAGCTCGTTTGGTATTTCCTGCAGTCCAAGAACGCGTTGGGTGGTTATCCTTCGATCCATCCGCGTCTGGCGGAGTGGAAGCAGTTGTTGGATTATTCGAAATACTTCGCCGCTTCGGGATTGTTGAGCATTTCTTTCAACCAGCTCAACGTCGTGCTCGTTTCCTCTCTTGCAAACATGAGCCAGGCGGGATTGTTCGCCGCGGCCAACAACCTCCTCACGGGGTTCTTGATTCCGGTGCAAGCGATACAGAGCGCGTTGCTGCCCGTGAGCAGCGCACAGTTCAAGAGCAAATCATACTTTGCGGACTTGCGCTGGAAAGTGTTGCGGGGCACTGGCATCGTCGTGCTGGGCTGCGTGGCTTTGTCGATAGCTTCCGGTTTCTTGGTCAATGTTTTCTTCGGACCCGACTTCCTGCAATCCGTTCCCGTGCTCATCGCGCTGATCTGGATGCTTCCATTCTTCGTGCTCACGATATGGAGCGACCAGTTGTTGACAGCGACCAACCAACAACGCAAGTACGTCGTGCTCGCGTTCATCGAAGCCGTCGTGAGCATCTCGCTCAGCTTGTGGCTCATTCCAACACTCGGCGGCACTGGAGCCGCGCTGTCTCTATTGGCAAGCAAGGTGGCTGCGGTGGGTAGCGGTTGGGTTTTCGCGTTGCGCGCGTTCAACAAAATGAGCTAAAAGCGAAATCTAGGCTTCGTAAGTGGCTACGGGTGAGGGTCCTTTGCCTTCGCTTGCCGAGTAGAACTCGCAGCGTTGGAACGTGCAGCCGATGCAGTCGCGAATCACGCCGAGTGGCGGTTCCTGTCCTGCGGTCTGTTCAGTTGCCCACTCGGTCGTTTTCTTGAGGTTGCGTCTGAACATTACGTAAGACGGGTTGTTCCATATTTTTTCGAAGGGTTCTTTGAACATGTTTCCGAAGAACGTGTCGTACATGACGCTGCACGGCGCGATGTTGCCGTCCCAAGTGATGTAGACGCTGTGCCACGGCCAGCCGCACGCGATCTTGTCGATCTTCATTTTTGGCAGCACGAGACGCAGGCCGAGCTTTTGCGCGAGCGCTGTAGCTTCCTTGATTTTTTCGTCGACTGCAGGATCGTCGTGTATGAATAATAGCGATTCGCCGGGGTTGCTGATGTTCGTGTTCCATCCGTAGTTCACGTGCCAGAAGCGCAGCTCGTCGAAACCGATGTCATGTGCCAGTTGGACGAATTGTGGCAGCTCATGATAATTGCTCTTCATCAACACGCCCGACATGTGTATGCGTGTCTTGCTTCCGCTCTCGTTTCGGTACTGGATGACCTTGCGCGCGTTGGCAAGCATTGCTTCCCACTTCGCGCCCACGCGTATCGCTTCGTAGGTTTCTTTGGTTGCGCCGTCGATTGAAATGTTGATCTGCGCGAGTCCGCACGTCGCGAGGTTTTTCGCGAGCTCTTCAGTGTAAATAGTGGCGTTCGAGACGGTGGTGCTGGTGATGTTGCGTTCTTTGCATATGCGTACGAAGTCGAAAAAGTGCGGCGACAGTGTAGGTTCGCCGAGTCCTTGCAGAGAGACGTTTTGGAGGTATGGAATGTCGTCGAGGATCTTCGTGAACTGCGCGATGGACATGTTGCCGAGTTTTTCGTCCGGCACCGCGCGGGGACACATCAAGCATTTCAGGTTGCAGCGGCTCGTGACTTCAACATGCGCGTTCGTCGGGTAAGAAAGCGATTGCTCTGGAAAGTTGAGGACGTTCTTCTGGACGCCATACATGATGATGTTGGCGGTCTCTTTCGAGAATCCCTTCTTCTTGACTGTGTAAACGAGCTTCTGGAGCTTGCCCAAATCCGATTAAGCCTCTTTTTCTTTTAGGAAAATAGTTTTGTTTCGCGCATGATTTTCTTGGCTTTCAAACTATAAAAACCGTCCCGCAGTATTGATTCCAGCGTCCGAATGCGGGGCGCAGGTGGGGTGTTTTGAGAACATGGTGAAGCAAATTTTCGTCAACTTCCCGGTGAAAAACCTCGACAAAACCATCAGGTTTTTCGCCAAGCTTGGCTTCAAGTTCAATCCTAAGTTTACCGACAAAAACGCCACTTGCATGATCATCGGCAAGGACATGTACGCTATGCTTTTGGTTGAAAAGTTTTTCAAAACATTCATTCCGAACAAGAAAATTTCTGACGCGAAGAAGAACACTGAAGTACTCGTCTCGCTATCGCTTCCAAACAGGAAGAAAGTTGATGAAATGGTGAAGAAGGCAGTAAGCGCTGGGGGCAGGGAGTACAGGAAAGCACAAGACCTTGGCTGGATGTACCAGAGAGCTTTCGAGGATTTGAACGGGCACGTCTGGGAAGTGTTCTTCATGGATGAAAGCAAAATGCCCAAAAACAAGTCGTAAAAACAGCTAGGCGCCGCTTTTTTATACGGACTCGTGACAGGACTAATCAAGAGTCATTATAGCCCAACGCTTTAACGCGAAGGCACTGACAAAAACAGGAAATCGAGAAAAAAGAAAAAAGAGAAAAATCAGATTCAAATGTTGTACTTAGGATTGAGTGGCGGAACGCCCGGAGCGCACGACCCGGCTGCCGCGCTCATTGAAGATGGAAAAATCTTGTCCGTAATGGAGGAAGAACGCCTGAGCCTCGTCAAGCACGGTGGTGGTGCCTTCCCGACTCTTGCTGCGAAATGGTGCCTCAAACAAGCCGGCGTCAAAATCACTGACGTCGATAAGGTCTGTTACTACATGCGCCCCGACATAATCGAGGCCCTCAAACGTGGTTCTGTATTCAAGCCCCAATCATGGATCGGCGCGATCGGTTTCTACAGACGCGCGGACAGCGTCGTTGGCCAGAACTTGAAGCACTACTTCAGAGCCAACCCCAAAGTGCACTACGTCGAGCACCACGTCGCACACGCCGCATCATCCTTCTATATTTCAGGTTTTGAGAAAGCCAACATTCTTTCGATGGACGGTGCTGGAGAACGCGCAACCACGCTGCTCGCTGTTGGTGACGGCAAAAAGATCGAAAAAATCAAAGAGATCTATTTGCCGAACTCGATGGGCATCCTCTACAGCACGTTCACGGACTTTCTCGGTTTCAAGCCCGACTGCGACGAAGGCAAAGTCATGGGACTCGCGCCATACGGCAAACCGACTTGGGACTTCTTCAAACTCGGCATCGTCACTCTCACGCCAGATGGCTACAAAGTCGACCCTACCTGGTTCGGCGGCGACGGCTCGCTCTACAGTGAGAAGGTCGTGAAAACATTCGGAGAACCACGCTTGGGTGGAACGACTGACGAGAGGCACGCGAACGTGGCGGCCTCGATGCAAGACTGCCTCGAAAAAACCGCTATTCACCTTGCTCGCATTCTTTACAACAAGACCGGACTGCGCGACCTCTGCATCACTGGAGGAGTTGGTTTCAACTGCAAAATGAACGGCGTTCTCTTGCAGCAAGATTTTATTGACAATGTTTTCGTTCCACCGACAGCTGGAGACGCGGGCGGAGCGATCGGCAGCGCGGTCTACGAGAGCGAAATGGACGGACACGGATTCAGCAAACTCAAACACGCTTACTACGGCAGCGCTTACGACGAAGCCGCGATCGAGAAAGAACTCAAACTCGCGAAGGTGAAGTACGAACGCGTTAGCGACGTTCCAGGCACCGCCGCAGACCTAGTCGCGAAGGGACGCATTGTCGGCTGGTTCCAAGGAAGAATGGAGATGGGCGCACGCGCGCTAGGCGCAAGAAGCATCCTCGCCAACCCGGCGCACGCGGACATGAAAGACAAGATCAATCACTACGTGAAACACCGCGAACCATTCCGACCCTTCTGCCCGAGCATGACTGTCGACGCTGGACAAAAATACTTGAACAGCAACGGAAAACCGAAAGACGCGCCATACATGATCGTCGCATACGACATCGTCGAAGAGAGACGCGACGACATTCCCGCAGTCGTTCACGTTGACGGCACCGCGAGGCCACAAACCGTAGAACGCGATGTGAACCCGCTCTATTACGACTATCTAAAAGCACTTGGAAAAGTCAACAACGGCGTCGAAGTTTCGCTCAATACTAGTTTCAATGACATGGGACAACCGATCGTCGAGCGACCGGACCAGGCCGTGAAAATGTTTTACGGCTGCGGAATGGACGACCTCGTCATCGGACCGTTCCTATTGACAAAGAAGTGAACTCCTTGCGCATAGCTCTTGTAACGAACTTTTTCCCAGAACCAATGAACGGCACGGAGCGCCACTGCTGGGAGCTCGCTGAGAGATTGCACAAGCGCGGTCACGAAGTCGAAGTTTTCTTCATGCCCATGAACCCCAGGCCGCACTTGCAGGTCAGGCCGCTGCCCGGCGTGAAAGTGAATTATTTCCCGAACTCGCTCGGAAAACTCGAAGCTCCTTTCGAAATACAAAGACTACGACGCGCGCTCAAGCAATTCAAGCCGGACGTGGTCTCGGCACACAACCTGAAAATGGGTTACGTTTCCGCACTAGCGATGTCGAGAAAAGTCCCGATCGTCAACAGCATCCATCTCGCGGAAGACAGCCGCAAACGCATCCATCGAAAACTGCTCAAGACGCCCTTCAGGATTTTTTCGAAACCGTTACTCAAGCGAATGACGTTCATTGGCGTCTCGCGCGAAATCGCCGAGCACACGATGAGAGACTTGCACACCGACAATGTCTACCTGATTCCTGACTGGACTTGGGTTTCCGACTACCTCTCAAAAGCGAATGGAAAAGTTGTGCGCAAGCACTTCCCGAAAAACGCGTTCATTTTCCTCACGATCGCGCGCATCGCGCAAGAAAAAGGCTGGACGTACCTGATGGACGCGGCCGAGAAGGTTTGCAAAAAATACAAGAACGCTTACTTCGCCGCGGTGGGCGACGGCGACAAGATGCAAGAATATGAACAACTCGCTAGAGACAAGGGCTTGGAGAACAGGTTCAAGTTTCTTGGAAGATTCAATTCGAACGAACAAATCGCCGGCGCTTACAAGGGCGCTGACGCGATCATTCTTCCCGCGCCGATGGATTACTTATTCACGCTCATGGAGAGCGTGGCGAGCGGCAAGCCAGTAATCGCGACAGCAATGACTTCCACGAAAGAAGTGCTCACTGATGAGAAGGACGCGTTGCTCGTGGAACCAAAAAGCGCGGAATCGATAGAGCAGGCCGCGATGAGAATAATCAGCCAACCCAAACTGCGTTCGCGGTTAGTGAAGTCAATGCGCTTGACCGCGAAACGCTTCGATCCCGACTTGTGCATTTCGCAGATAGAACACGTGTTCGAAGAAGCAGTACAGAAAGCGAAAAACTAGGATCGTTTTTTGCCTGCGTTCACTTCTTCAGGGTGGTTGATCGTCACTTCCTCCCTTCCTTTCAGCAATTTGTCAATCACTTCTACTCCTTGCATGCATGTGTGGTCCTGGTTCGAAACTTCATACATCCAAGCGCCGAACCTTCCGCGCGAATAAACACCAACTTTCTCCAATTCCTTGAGAACCAGGAGTGCGTTGTCTCTCTCGAGCGATGGCGTTGGATATCCGTGCGATTCGAAGTGATGCCAAAAGTCAGCAATCTCGTCGCGCGACTCAATCAATTTCGTGTTCAACAAGCCCTGAATTACTTGCTCTCCGATTTTTTCTCTGTCTACCGGCTTGTCTTTCGATTCGCAAACTTCTGCCATAAGCGACCAGTACTTTTCGCTGTCCGGCACGTTGTTTGGAGAATAATTGGAAAACACGGTGACGCGGTAGAAAGGACAGTCATTTTCTGGGAAGTACATCCAGCACTTCGTTTTCAAGTGTTCAGGCACTTTTCCCTTGAGACCAATTCCGAAGATGTGCACTGCAGAATGCACGAGCAAGTCTGCAGGCTTTTTGTCGGGAATGTCAGACAAGCGCAAAAACACGTCGAGGGGCAGCGTGCTTACCAACGCGTCGTAAGTTTCTTCGCGTCCGTTCTTGAAAACGATCTTTTTTTCTTTCGTTTTTATCGCGGCGACTTCTTGGTTGAAGTGGATTTTGGACTTGTCGAGTTTTTCGTAGAGCCTGCGCCAGATTTCTCCCGTACCGCCACGCAGTGGGAAGCGGAACTTGTTGTTCGGACCCCAAGAAACTTCGTCCTTCTGCTTTTCAATATTTTCCTTTACTCGCTTGATGTCTGTGACTGCGACGCGGTCGCCGATCCAATGATATGATAGTTTGGAAGGGTCGTAACCCCAGACTTTGAAGTTGTATGGTTCCATGAAGACGCGCGCGATTCCTTTTCCGAAAGTCGCGTGAATCCATTCCTTAAAGTTCGCAGGCTTTCCTGGTGGCTTTGAATTGATCTCTTCAAGGCCCTCGAGACACTCTTTGAGTTCTTTTTCTGGCAAGTGTCGAATGTTGAACTGGAACGGATAAGGAATAAACCTGCCGCGCAGCCAAACCCAGCTCTCGCGCTCATGATAGAGCCATTCTTTGCCGAGAAGCGAATCCATGAGCTTGTCGAAATATTCGTAGTGCGAAAACTGCACGTGTCCACCGATGTCCCAAACGAATCCCTTTTCGTCCTTGAAGCTGGAAGCGAGTCCTCCTGCTTGCGCTCGCTTTTCAAAGACTTGGTAATTATCGTAGTCTAGCTCTTTCAACCTCCAAGCCGCGCCGAGGCCGCAAGGGCCTGTTCCAAGAATAACTATTTTTTTGTTCAATGCAATCAGCGCTTGTCAATTATCGCCATCAAGAACAAAGAGTTCTCGAAGCTCGCCGCAGTGGAAGAAAAGAAGTTGTCCATACCTAGCGCGCTGCTGACGCGGCCGGTGCCTTTGTTGAGCAGCGCGTTGTTGCGCAGCGTTGGAAAATCGGCAGCGACGGGCTTGATCGTAATGTTTTTTCTCGGAAAAACTTGCGCTAGTAAGCTTTCGAAGTTGGAGTGATCGAGGAATAGTACGTGTTCTGGGTTTTCGACGCGGTTCTTGTTCGGCACGGTCACGATGACGCGTTTTCGTGCCAAGCGGTTGAGGTTTTTGAGCCAGTCGATGGGCGTGAACCAGTGTTCGAGCACTTCCGTCATTACTACGGTGTCCGCGCTCGTTTTGTACTTGTATAAGTCGGCGACTTTGAAGTTCACGCTCGGAAAATGTGTTTTGGCGTTGCGGATATAGTCGGGATTGATGTCGATTCCTCGGCAGTCCAGTTCTGGCTTTTTGTTTTTGAGCTCGCCAATGATGGAGCCGTTGCCGCATCCGACCTCGAGTACGGATTTGCCGAGCACGTGGTCGTAGATCGCGTTGTAGCGCTGTGCGTGAAACACGCGGTCGAGACTAGCCCATCGCAGCGCGTTGGTTTCTTTGCCTTCTGCGCTGGTGCCTGTGTATTTGAATTCCTGCATTTTTTTTCGCTTTCAGCTCTGGAAAATGAGTGTTAGAAATTTTATTTTGCGGTCTTTAATAACGACTCTATTTCAGTCGGTGTCGCCACTCCCGTTCCTGGTTTGTTGACGACTATCGCGCTCGCGGTGGTCGCGAGGAAGGCCGCGGTCGGCAACGAGACCTTGGCGGCTATTGATAATGCGAGAACTGCCAGCACCGTGTCTCCCGCGCCGTTTACATCGGCGGGCTTTTTCACGATGGCTGGCAAGTGTACGGGTTTGCCTTGTGCTTCGATGAATGTCATTCCGTGGCTCGTTCGCGTCAAGACGACCGCGTTGGGCTTGAAGTTTTCGAGGAACTTGCGTGCCGTTCGTTCACAGGACTCGTTGCTTGAAG
>DASYRB010000013.1:0-31682 GCA_036004805.1 Candidatus Norongarragalinales archaeon | reverse complement strand
GAAAGCCCCGAGCTTCAAACTGCTGTGGCTTGACGAAGACGGTATTTTGGCAGTGATTTTTTCACAAGCCACTACCGCTATCGCAATGCTCGCCAATGCCGCGGCAGAGAGCGTGACGACGTGCATCAAAGAAACCTGTCCGAGTTGCTGTTGCACGGCGACCGCGATGCCGCTTCTAGGCTTGCCGAAAGCACTCACGCCCACGATATCGAAGAAGAGGCGCGACACGGCGACTCCCGAAGCCAGCGAGAACAACACCGTCGGCGATGATTCGAGGAACAGCAAGCCGACCGAAACGATCAAGGTGGGCGTGACTGCGGGCAGCAGCACGCTCAACAAGCCCAACACGCAACCAACAGCCAAGCTTTTCCTATCGCGATCAACTTTCTCGCTCTGCTCTTCGCGATCCAGTAACGCGGGAAAACCGAAAAGCGACGCCAACAACGGAAACAAAGGGTTGTGCGACAATCCTGAAGAAAAAACAATGATGCCGAAAAATCCCGAAACCAGAAAAACGACCAACGAAGCCGGTCCCGCTTTCTTGTCGCGCGCGAACAACATGAATATCGACACGGCCACGACGAACAGCAGAACAAAGCCCGTTGCTTGTTCGACAACGCCGTAAGCCGCGGGCAAGAGAATAATAGCGATCGGCAGTAATGCCGCGCAGAAGAATCCGCTCTCCAGGATGGTTGTTGCGAGCGTCTTGCACGCGTGACTGCCTGAAGCCATCGCGCCCGTCATTCCCGCTTGCAGCTCGCTTGGCGTAGAGAAAAGCACGCTCGCGAAGCTTTCGAACACGAGGTGCGAGAACGCGAACGAGACGATGAAGACAGCGCTCGCGAGGGCTTGTTCTTGATGGAAGAACTGCAGCAACGTGTTGGGATGCGCGAGCGGCACGAGACCGATGGCTCCCGCTGCCAGGCCTGCGATGAACTGTGCAAAAAACGATTCCAACAAAAAAGCGGAATTTATTTTTTTCTTCAGGCGTGAAGGCCGCCGGGTCCTCGCGCGAACAAGCGCCAACCTGCCGGTGTGCGTCTCGCAAAACCTTCGACCGTCACGCGTTGTCCCACGGTGATTGCGTCGATCGCTGCTCCTTTTCGTTCCAATTCCTGCGCGGTCGGGTTGTCAATGATGACGACTACGCATCCATCACTGCAGATGCGGAAACGCCAGCCGTTCTCGTTCTGCCATTTCGATTGCAGTTTTCCGCTTACCGCGACGAGCTGGTTGTCAAGAGACGCGCTCAGGTCGTTCGGCTGAACGAGCGCGGGAGGCGAGAGCTGCGCGCCGATCGCTAACACTGCCAGGCCGCATGTGGCGAGGATGGTGGCTAGTAATTGTTTCTGCATTTTTTCCCAAAAAAAGAAATTTTTGCTTTTTTCAGCAAGAGACTGTCAGATAGTACGGTTGTCCGCCGCCAATGATGGGCGTGACGTTGAAAGTGATGAAGCTCGGACCCTGCACTTCGCGGAAGGATCGAGAAATCGTTAACGTTCTCGTCGCGCGTGCACGCGTTCCGGAAACGTTCATCGTGATGGATGCGTTCACGATGGTCGTGATGTTGCAGTTCGTTGGAGTTCCGGAGCTTATTATTGGTGACGGTCGCTGCACCGTGATTCCATTGACGGAAAGCACGTCGGCGCTCGTGTTGAAATAGTGACGCGAGCGATTGAGGAGTGACGCGGTAAAGCCGCTGGCGTTGGAAGTTGTACAGCCGCAGACTTGGTATGCTGAGTCGATGATGGCGTCGTCGAGCGTGCTTGCGAAGAAACTTTCCGAATCGTCCGCTCTGTCGCTCACCGCTCGTACGGAAAGCAGTGTGGTTTTGGCTTGGTCGCTGTTGAGCGACGCCATGCTGAACGCGAGGCCCGCCATTAGCGCGGCGAATGCGAGAATGATGATGATTGCTGAAAAGAATCCCTTCATGGCCATGTCCAAGCCTCTCTCTTGATTTGTGTAACGTTCGCATCGCTGCCCGTCAAGCATGCGTTCGAGCCGCCGACGCTTGATGCGTTCGTGCACGGCAGCGGGTGTTCAAAAATGAAAGCGTGTCCGATCACGCGCGCGGACTGCGAAACCCCTCCTGCCGTTGTGGAGATGCCGAATCCTGTGAGGTTAGTGAATTGTGATGTGTTGAATGTAGTGTTGCCGCTGGCGATGAGGAAGTCGCGCGCGAGCATTTGTAACTGCAACGCGTTGTCTTCGGTCGCGCTGGTTTGGAACATCGCGAGCGCGTAAGCTCCCGCAACTACTAGTGATAGGGCGATCATCGCGTCGAGAGTGAAAATGAACGCTTTCAGTTGCATGTGCGTACCTCCAGCAAGCAAATCGTGTTGCTGCATGGCGCGAGTCTTCGCGCGGTGCGTATTGTTTGACAGTTCGCGAACGCCGCCTGGTTCGATGGTGTTTGGCAGGAGTCGCCTGGTTGTTGCGGCACGTGGAAAACGCACCAGGTTCCCCGCGGCGTGAAACTGGAGTTGAAGCCGGTCGTGCTGTTTTGGATGAGGAATTGCGCGATTTGGAACGCGTGCAGGTCGGCAGCGTCGCTTTGTTCGATCGTCGCGCGCTGGTTCGCTTCCAGCGCTTGTGTCAATACGCCGACGCTGACGATGGCGATGATGAGCGCGATCGCGACGTCTGTGACGAATAGTTGTGCTCTTTTCATACGCATGCACCGTAAAACATTTTCGCGCCGCCATTGCCGTCGGGTTGTGCGCAGACGAGTGGTCCGTTGTTAGAGATTTGTCCTCCGACGCAGTAGAACGCGGGAAGTAGTGACGTGTCGGTGATGCAGCCGACTGGCGCGCTGGCGTTGAGGTCGATGCCTGAAACTCTTATGCCGCCGTTCGTGAACACGACGTTGTAGGAAACGGGCTGGCTGCCGGAGTAGATGCAGGGTTCTGGAAAAGTTACCGCTATTTTCTTCAGGCACGCTTGGTCGGCAGCGCTCGCGATGGATGCGGCGGCGATCTTGAGTTGCGCAACGGTTCCTGGATAGTTGTTTTTAGCAAGGGTGGCGTAGCCAATGCCCCATTGCAGCATGAGAAATACGGCGATGAGCATCAGCAAGAGCTCTATCGCGAATTGCCCCTTCATTTTTTCAGCGTTTTCTCCCTAGTAAGAATAATCCGGCCGCAAGACCCGCAAGAATCGCCACGAACGGGTTGGAGTCGGGCACGCGGAAAGTAGGCCTGCCCGCGGTCCTGATGAAACTGCAAGTCACTGCCTGCGCGCCTGTTGATGTTGCGGTGATGGTGTAAGTGCCGTTGGTTTGCGTGTTGACGCTGAAGTTGAAAGTGTTCGGCAGCGGGTTGCACGGCGGGTTGAGTGAAGAAGAACCTGCGCTTTGTCCGTCGCGGGAAATCGAGAGCGAGACGCCCTGTGTGCAGGCGGCGGCGCCGTTGACGTAAAGTTGTACGAGTATTTGCGTGGTGTTAGTGACGCTCGTCGGTGGACAATTGATGAGCAACTGGTTGGACGCGGCGGCGCATTGTGATGGCGTGCACGTCTGGCAGACTCCTGCGTTGTTGCAGGTGCGGGTGCAAGGCGCACAGCCGGCCGCGGTGTTGGTGCCGCAGGCAGTGCCGCTCGCGGCGTTCGTTGCTTGAGTGATTGATTGTCCCGTGCTGCAAACGGTGCAAGCGTTTCCAGCGATGGGCGCGCCGTCTGCGTAACAAACGCCGTTCACCAAGCAGCCGGCGCAGTCGATGCAGAACGATCCGGTGCCGTTGGTCCATCCGGCCGTGCCGTTGAAGGTGCCGCTGCAACAACCGCCGCCGCCCTTAGGATTTCCGCCGGGCGTGGGTGGCGTGCAGGAAACGCAGGCGCCGTTGTAGCAGGCTTGTCCTTGTCCGCATTGTCCTTGCGCGCCGCCGGTCTGTCCGTTAGTGACCGTTTGGCACGCGTGGTTCTGCGCATAACGGCAAGGGTTGCTTTGTTGTCCTATCGCTTGGCAAGCGTTGACGCATGAAGGACCGCCTCCCAGTGCATAGCAGCCCGCGTTAGTTACTATCTGGTCGTTGGCGCAGGCGTACTTGTAGCAGTTGCTCTGGTCGTTCGGGCAAGCCGTGTAAGTGCCGCTCGTACAAGAGCCGCCCACGAGTTTGTTGCACGTTCCGGAATACGTGTACTCGAAACTGCTCGTCGCGCAGACGTCGTTGCTGTAACGATTAGCACCACTGCATCCAGTGTCGTCGGCGCAGATGCGGTTGTTGTTGGGGTCGGAAAGCGTTCCCGCGGCGCTCGCGTTCATCGACAAAGCTAGAAGTGCGATCATTGCGAAGGCGATTTTGCGCATGGTTTTGGTATTGTTCAGAATCATAAAAACCCCTCGTTCTTTCAGACGCAGTAGTTCCTCAGCAACGACGTGACGCAGTTGTTCTGCACGCTGCCCTGCGGCGCGAGAGATTTTTGCACGTCATTGATCATCAACGCACGCAGCTCTTGGAAGACCGCGTCGGTCTGGTCGACTGCCGGAATGAACACAGCCGCGAGCAAGGTAACGTTCTGCGCATCGTTCACCGTGATCTTCGACAACGCGTATTGCGGGTGTTGCGCTTCGAACGTCAACGCGCCCTGCCGCGCGCTCGCGACGGCCATTGACAATTCCCATTCTCGAAAAACGCCGAGCAGGAATCCGAGCACGAGGCTCGCGACTATCAGTATGAGGAAGAGCGTCTCGATCGAGCCCTGTGCCCTTATGCGTTGGTGCATGAAACCACCGTCACTCCCGCACTGCGTTCTATCTGTGCGCGCTTCCAACAATCCGAACAGGCGCACGCGCTGAAAATAACGCTGCCTTGGAAAGAGTCGCTCGCCTGCACCGTGCCCACGTTCTGAACCGTGCACTGTAGCGGGTTGTTTGGTGACGTTCCGAAATTGCACACAGCTCCCGGCGGGAAGTACATCGTTCGCGTCACGCGCGCGCCGTCTCCCTGCACGAAAACAAGATTCATGGATTGCGTTAGGACGTCGAGGTCGTGTTTGACGAGCAGCGCGTTGCGCAAATCCTTCGTTCCAATGACTTGCGCCTGTACGCTGTTGAGTATCACTGCGGATAGTGCCAAGAGGAACGCGGCGATCAATAGGAACTCGATTGCTGATTGTCCACGCATTTACTTCACATGAGTTGTTCGCGTTTGACTTCCAACTCGGCCAGTTCGCGCTTGTACTCGCCGATGATCTTGTTGGCTTCGCGCTCGTCGAGAGCGCCGCGCAGCACTTGTTTTTGTACTTGTTGCGTCAGGCTCTCCAAGAACTTGATGCGTTGCTCGATGTTGCTGAGTTCGACTTTTTTCGACCAGCTGACAGTCATGATGGCGCCGACGCCGAACAACAACACGCCGAGCGCGACGCTGGTTTCAGCGATCCAGCCGCAGGAGTCGTAGCAGTAATAGAAAGTGAGGCCGTGAAGACTGAAGATCGCGAGCGCGGCGACAAGAAACCACCATTCTCGCGGAACGCTCTTGAGGCGTCTTTTTTCGAGCAGGAAGTAGATCACGAGAAAAACTGCCAGCAAGCCGGCCGCGAGGTGGCCGAACGCTAGAAAACCGATGCTTGACTCGTAAACCATTTTTCTTTCTCGACCATTAGCAAAAATTCCAACATTAAAAAAGGACAAGTCCAGCCGCCGCCGCGCTCCAAACGATGAAAAATCCCGCGACCAAGAAAGGCGCGAAAGGCAACGTCCTCACGAGTTTCACACTACCACCCACACCTGCCACCATCAAGGCTTGTTGTTTATTCAGTCCGCTCGCGCTCCAGAACCAGGACGGCACGTCGCCCTCGCGCACGTCGACCGCTCGCTTCGACACTCGCGCTTTTCCTGCGGCGAGCGAGAAAGCGAAAATCATCACTGCCGACACGACGAACGCGAACATCGCGCTGAGAATGTCTGCAGGTACTAGCAGGACTGATAGTGCGGTGAAGAACTTCGCATCGCCACCACCCCAAACGCCCATCTTATAGACGGCGAACGCGAAGAGCCAAAAAACAGCAGCGAGAACCAAAGCGCCCATGTCTCTTGAAAAGATCGACAACGCGACGCCGAGCGCGATCGCGGAAAAGTTAAGCGCGTCAGGAATCCTCCGCGTCTCAAGGTCACTACGGATCGCGAGCACGGACAGCAAGATGGCTGCGCTTAGCGGCAAGAGTTGCGAAAACATGAGCGTGAAAAAAGAAAACCGTGGATCTATCCGTTGCCTGGAACGTTCGTGGCTTGAGTGGTCGTACTGGGCGCGGGCGTTGGTGTGGGAGTCGGTGTAGGTGTCGGGGTTGGCGCGGCGGTGACCGTGATCTGGTTGAGCGTTTGTTGTCGCTCGCTAGCGACTTGCGACGCGGCAGCGTCCGTGTAGCTCTTGACTTGCAGCGATACGGCGATGCCGACAAGTACTAGTACTAACGCGAACGCGACGAGCAGGATGTATTCGGTCGAGACTTGTGCTTTCATGAATAATTCACGATGGTTTTGGTCCGCAGTAACACGTGGGCAGAGCGCCGCACGTGCCGTGTTGTGCAGTCGCTGGTGAGGAGCCGCAGGCGCGGTAAGCGTTCGTCTGTACCAGCTTGTTGCTGTCCCATCCGCCGGTAGTGTTGTAGCATTCGCTTGACGAGGACAATTGTGCCAGACAGTTTGTTAGCGCGACGTTGCTGCCCGAGCCGCCGAGTCCTCCGCGCAGAGTGATGATGATGCCGACGACGAGCGCGAGAACGAGTCCTACGAGTAGGACGTATTCGAACGCTCCTTGTGCTCTCGCCATTGTGATTCAGAAAAAGAAAATTGGTTGGGAGTTAAAAGGAGTTCGCTAAGCTTTTTTCTACGCGGGTTTTGGTCCGCAGTAGAAGTTCGGGCTCGCTCCGGTACCGTGCGCTGTCGTCGCGCTCGAAGAGCTGCACGCGTTGTACTGCGTCGGTACGGGGTTGTTGCCCGGCACCCATCCTCCAGTCGAGTTGTAGCAGTACGGGTCGCTCGCGAGCTGTGCGAGGCATTGCTGAGTGGCGACTTGCGAGCCGCTTCCGGCGAGTCCTCCTCTCAGTACGAAAATTATTCCTACGACGAGCGCGAGTACTAGTCCTACGAGTAGGACGTATTCGAACGCTCCTTGTCCGCGAAACTTCACTATAGTTTTCACCTCAAACGATTACAGCGATTTAAAGTTTTGAACGTTTTTTAACCCCAGTCCTTTCAGATGTTTCCCGGGTTGCCGGGCAGGATGCCGCACTGTGTTGAACTACTGCAGCTGTTGCAGGCCGGGGGTGGCGTGGGGTTCGGGTTGGATGAACAGATCGTTTGACAAACCGATTGCGATCCTCCGGGGAATGGCGGCGGTCCCGTGCAACTCGCCCAGAATCCCGACGGCTTGCAAGTGTTTCCACTTCCTGGCGATGCTGGATTTCCTTGAGCATTGCTGCAAAGCAATCCGCTGTTGCAAGCGTTTCCGCTCGTACAGCAGACTTGTCCATTAGCTCCGCAAGGCGGTGGAGTAGGCGTGGGCGTTGGAGAAACGGTAGGCGTAGGTGACGGAGTGGGCGTTGGCGTGGGTGTGGCTGATGGTGTTGGAGTGCTGCTTGGCGTTGGTGACGGCGTGACGGTGATCCCGCCGAGAATGTTTTGAATCTGGCTACCGACATTGCCTATCTGTTGACCGGTGGGCCGGAATATCGTGCTTTGTAGGAGGAAGATGACGAAGACGACGAACGCGATTCCTGCCGCTACCAGCATTATGTATTCGAAAGCGGTCTGTCCGCGTTTTGGTGGATGGTTCATGCTCCGAAAACCCTGCTCTTGACGATGAATATCAGGATCGTAATGAAAGCGACGGCGCCCGCGACGAGCAGCAAGTATTCGAGCGCGGTTTGTCCTCGTTTTGAAATCATTGCAGATTCATGCAGTTCCGGCGATGATGCGGCTCAAGTACAAGCCACCGATGAAGCAGCCGAGAGCCACGGCAACCATGATTGGCGCGTACAATATAAACGCTGTCGCTTTCCCCTCGCGAATCAACCCGATGCCGATGTTACTGATGACCGCAAGAAAGATCAAAAAGAACGCGAGCAGGAAAGTCAGCGCGACGTTGCGCAGTTGAAACACGGGCTGGTTCAAATCCACAAGCAACAACGAACACCACAAGTACAAGCCGGGGTCGTAAGCGCTCAACAAAGCAGGCGACAATACCTGCGTGCCACCGCCCGCGCCGGCCGTCGACAAACCGCCGCCAATGTTCGCCACTACGCCCATCGCGAAACCGAAAATGAGCGGCGCGAGGAACAACGCGCTGATCAGAAGAAACATGACGGGCATCGTGGTACGCGACACGCGCTCTCTCTGAATGCGCAACGTCTCTCTCGAGTCGTCAGCGATCGCGTCCATCACTGCAGCGAGTCCCGCTCCAGCTTTGCGCGCGTCAACAATGATGATGGCCAAGCGTCTGAATACTGGAGAACCGCTGTTCAACGCCACGTCCGTGAGCACGTCGTCGAAGTTTCGTCCCTCGCGCAACTGCCGAAGCGCGACCTTCAGATCCACGCTTAGCGGTCCGTAATCGCTGCTCGCGACCTCTTCCAACGCGTTCTCCACCGTACCACCAGCACGCAGCACCGCGGCCATGTGCTTCAACGCGTCCGGCAAGTTGCTCTCGATCGCAGTGATGCGGTTGTTGCGATACGTAATAGGAATGGAGATGATGAAGCTCGCGAACGCGACGAACAGCGTCGCGCTGACGATAAAGCCGTACTGTTGCAAGTCCGCCGGAAGAAAGGGAATCGCGAGAACACTGATGCCCGCCGCGATGAGCGACAAGAACAACATGCCGAAGATGAACACGCCGAAACTGACGCGGAAGCCCGTGGCTGCGTAATAGCGCTTGAGTTCCTGCCATTTGTCACCTATTTTACTCATTGAAATTTTTCACGCGGTCGGTTCGAGTCTGTGTATAAGCGCCAATATTCCGATCATCACGAGCGAGATGCCGAAGAACAAAAACAAAATCACGCCGAACGGCAAACCGCCGCCAAGTACGGGCAATTGCAGCACCGCGCTAACGACCGTCAACATGACGGGGACGACGACGCTCGCCATGATGTAAAAAATGCTGATGATGTTCAACTGCTCCGTAAAGTCACGAATCTTCGAACGCGTTTCGAACGCGATGTCGTCAGCGATGCCCGTAATGATTTCCGAAAGGTTTCCTCCCGTGCGTATCGCGCGCAAGATCTGCACGAGCGTTTTCTTCAAGCCCTTGCTTCTCGTTCTGGTCGCGAGACGCAATAGTGCTTCTTCCGTGCTGCTGCCCCGTTCTAGGTCGCGCATCACTTTCCTGAATTCCTCGCTCAACACGCCATAACCCGCGTTCGCAATGCTCGCCATGCTCTTGTGAAAACTCACTCCCGCTTTCAACTGCGTGCTCATCTGTCGCAACGCGAACGGCAACTCCTTATCCACTTCCGCCGCGCGCCCGGAAGCAGTCATGCCGGGTCGAATGATCATGAACAAGCTCACCATCAAGGCAACGATCAATCCAAGAAGTGGTGAAACGCCGAGCACTAACAGGTCGCCGGCGAGGTATCCGTAAGCCGCGGCCGCGACGAAAACCATGATTCCCGCAAGAAGTCCGAACGCGCCACTCACGACAAGATACGCCTCAAGAGGAATCGAGATGTCAGCGCTCTCCAAGTCTTTGCGCAATCCGCGCGCGGCTGGAAAGCGGAACAAGAACTTCGCAGCGCCCGAGAGCAGTCCGCCGAGCACGCTGTAGAGTCCTCCGACGAATCCGAAAAAGCCTTTGCTGGATTGCAGCGTGGGCGCGACGCGCGCGAAGCTCAACGGTTGTTCTTTTTCGAACGCGCTCGCCTCGACGGCTTTCAGCACGGCTTCTTGTTTGGGCGCGGCCTTCTCTATTTTCTGGCCCTGTTTTTGCTTGAGTCGCGCGATGATTTTTTCGATCTCTTCAGAAGAAGCCGATCGTCCTTCGTTCTCGTCTGTCATTTCTAGTAAACACGCCCTCTTCGTTTGAGCATGTAGTCCTGAATTATTTCGCTCACTTCAGGCAAGCCGCGAATGCCCTTATCGCTGATTTCCTTCAACACTTTCTTGCGCGCCTCGAGCTCCTGCTTGATTTCCTCTACGGGAATGCCGGCGAAGCGCGACAGCGTGCGCAAATAATTGCTCGTCTGCTGCGTCGCGATCAGATTGTCGCTGGCTGCGTCCCATTGGAATATAGTTTGCAATTGCGGCACGCCTTTGTCGACGCTCACGATTTCCGCAATTTCCGTAACGCGACGAATGAGTCCTTTGCGCCGGTCGTGAATGCGCATCTGCATCACGACGAAGTTCAACGCGCCGATCATTACTGGGGGCACGTTGATGGGTGGGTTGAGTAAGCGCACGATGGTTTCGTTCGCGCTGTTCGCGTGTACGGTTCCGATGCTTCCGTCGTGTCCCGTGTTCATCGCGACGAACATAGTGAATCCTTCCTCGCCACGAATCTCACCAACCACGACGCGGTCCGGACGCATGCGCAGCGCGTTCTTCATGAGCATGTCAAGCGTAATTTCGCCCGTGCCCTCGAGTCCGGGCGGTCGCGTTTCGAAACGGATCCAGTGCTCCAACGGCAGAGAAAGTTCGGCCGTGTCTTCGAGAGTGATGACGCGTTCGCTTTTCGGAATGAAGGAAGCGAGAATGTTGAGAGTGCTCGTTTTTCCGCTAGCAGTGCCTCCCGCTATGAGCACGTTTGCCGGCTTGACGCCCATTCCGTCCGCAGCGAGCCACAGGAAAGCCGCGGCGTCGAGATTTAGCGTGCCGAAGTTGACGAGGTCGATGATGCTGAGCGGGTCTTTGCGAAACTTTCGAAGCGTAAGCGTGCTGCCTTCAAGGCTCACTGGAGGAATGGTCGCGTTGACGCGTGAACCATCGGCAAGACGCGCGTCCAAGAGCGGTGAGGAGTTGTCGATGCGTCTTCCTACGTTGCGCGCGACGCGTTCGATGAGGTCGCGGATGTCTTTGTCTTCGTAGAACTCGACGTTCGAGCGCATCATGTCGTACTTGCGGTGGAACACGAACACGGGCTTGTTCGGACCGATCACCATGATTTCTTCGAGCTGGTCGTCTTGGATGAGTGGGTCGATGACGCCGAAGCCCAGCATTTCCCTGACGACCGTGCTCGCGTAGAACTCTTTGGCATTGACTGGCACCTTGAGCTCGGGGCTGGCTTCGATGATCTCGACGGCTTTCGAAAAATAGCGCGACTTTTTCTCTTCGATCGGCAGGTTTTCAGGAATGCCCACTACGACCACGCGCATTATTTCGATCAGCGCGTCGATGAGCGATTTTTCCTCGCCGCGCAGGTGTGGCGAAGGAATTTCGTAGAGCAGGAGCGGTTCGCCTTCCTGTTTGTAGATCTTGACGTCGCCATAGCTGGTGATCAGCACGCGCTCGCCCGCTCCAAGCTCGGGTTTGGGTTCTCCGCGCGCTTTCGGCTCGACCTTCGCTTCGGGCTTTGCAGCGGCTTTCTTGAGTGCTTCGCTGGAGGGTGGAATGGCTGTTTGTGCAGATTTTGACGAAGGCAGCGCTACCGGAGTGGGCGTGGGTTTTTCGCTCTTCTCGCTGCGCGCCTTTTCTTCTCTGGCTCTCTTCAGGAGCTCTTCCATGCTCGCCATTTGTTAATCGATGGAAACGATTTCGAGGAATAAAAACCAGGGTTTCACTTGCGCGGCGCTTTCAAGACATACATACGCAGACCCAGGCCGGCAAAAAAGCCCAAGAGGCCACCGAGGTAGAAGAGAACGAACAACAACACCGCGAGAGCGACGAGCACGAACAAAGAGCGCTTTTTGCGCGTGAGGAGGATTGTTGCGCCGGCTCCGAAGAACAGGCCAAGCGAGCCCCAGAACAGGTCTTGCTCGAGCGTCATCCTGGAAGACTGATCACTATCGGGACTTGTTTCGAGAAGCAATTACCACTCACAGTCAACAACGCGGCGCCGGTTCCTTTCGGAGAGATGGATACGATTATTTTCTTTTCTTCTCCCGGATTCACGCTCACGCCGCGCTCGAAGCCCGGTAGCGAGATGCTGCCTTGGACTTTGCTTTCTTCAAAGATCTGCACGTCGAGGTTCTGCAACGCGCTCTTGCCCTTGTTCCTCACAGTGATGAAGTCGCTGCAATCCGTCCTGCTGCAAGAGATCTGCGAAGGCAACACGTCCACGCTCAATGGTTCTCCCAAACGCAGCGACACGCTCGACTTCGCGTACGTATACTTCGCGCGCACGTCGAACGAGGTGGCGCTCGCACCGCTCGCAGGAACCACAATTGCGAAAGATGACGATGCGTCTGCGCCGGCGCTCAATGCTTGCGGCGAATCCACCGTTTGGAACAGTGGCGAGCTCGATACGAGCGAGAATTCTGCGTCCGAATCGCCGCGGTTGGAAGCGTTCAGGCGCACTTCTGCTCTGCATCCGGGCGTCGCGTCGATCGCGATGCTGCTTGGCGATAACAACAATTTCCAGTTCTTCGGTGCGCCGATCCTCAAGACGTTCTCTTCATTCGCCTTCAGAGTCGACAGCCGCGTCGCTTCGCCCAAGCCGGACGAGGAAGAATCAACAAATATCAACAAGTCAGTATCCGCAGGCAGCCCGGTGAAAACGACCTCGCCGTTCTCGGTAATGCCGGGAGCTTGCAGCGCGCTCGGGCTATCGAGAGAGCAAGAGCCGGTGCTGGCGGGACAGATCACGACCTGCGCGCCCTCGACCGTTTTGCCTTCGTTATCCAGCTCGAGCACGATCACTTTCAGCGATGCTTGTTTCGGCAGGAACGAGTAAGCAAGAAACACGAGAACCACTATCGCGATCACGGCCGCGATTATCTTGAGGTTGCGCGTGCCTATCTTTTTTCCGAAACCATTCAGGCCGTTCTTGATGTTATCCAAGAGCTCGCGCAAGCGCTCTTGCAATGACGGTGGCTGTTCTTCGTAATTACCAGGCTCCATAGTGTTATTTTCGAACAATCAGAGCCGCTCGCGACTTAAAAAAACGAGTTGTTCCCGATACTTCGTTCAAGCGAGTCTTTCGAGCACCGCGCGCGCATCCTCCGCCTCCACAACGAGCCTGTGTTTGCGCATGATCTCGCCAAAAGCACGACCCACGTTACCCTGTGCGAGTTTCAATTCCTCGAGCGCGACGTCGCGCAGCTTGTCCAGCGACATCTTCAACAAGCCCTTCTCCTCGGCAGTTTTCGCGACTTGTTTGCCGTTCTTCGCGTTCTTCAACAACTCGCTGATCGCCGCGCGAGTGATCTTGCCCTGCGCAAACAATACGAGTGCCGCTTCGACGGTTCCGTTATCGACCAGTTCGTCTTGGTCAATGCCTTCGCGTGAAAGGTTGCGCAACGTCTCGAGAAGCGTCGTGGCGACGATGGTCGCGTCGGCTTTGGTTTTTTGACGCAGTTCCTGGAACGCGAGCAAGTGTGGTGATGATGCGAGTTTTTGCGTCAACTGTTCATTCAGTCCTTCTTTGCGAAGTTCTTTGACTATTTCTTCGGGAGACTTGGGCGGATTTATCGACTCGATGAATTCTCTCGTTAGCGCGATGGGTGGAACGTCGGTTTCCGGATACATTCGCTGCGCTCCCGGCATCGGCCTCAAGAAACGCGACTTGTCACCCTCGGCTTTCCTCGTCTCTACAGGAACGCCTTCGAGGGCTTGCATGGCTCGCGCGAAAGCACTACGCAACGCCTTCTCCGCCTTCACGGGAGTATCGATGACGAGAATGAACGCGTCCGTACTCGTAACGCCCAATCCTCGAAACAGGCTGGCGGCGATGTCTTGTTCGATCTTGTATTTTTCTTCCAGGTCTTCGTCGCTGTGAATCAATCCGCCAACGCCAGCGCTCGCGCGAGCATAATCGGCGAGCTCGGTGCCGAAGCGGTGTTCGGGCATGATTTCCATTTTCAACACGGTCGTGAATCCGGCGAGCTTCGCGCCCAGCAATACTTTGCCTTGTGCGAATCCCTTCTGCAGGAGCGGGCTTTTCGAGTTTTTCGTGAGTGATGAAACGTCGAGAATGTCGAGTTGTTGTTTCTTGACGTTGCGGCGGTTGAGCGTGTCGCGCAGGTCCAGCAATCGTTTCTGGCGCAGCGCTTCGTGCTCGACGATTTTAGGTAGTTGTGACAAGTCTTGCGCGCCTTTGATCTCGACGCGCGTGCCTCCTGCAATGCTCACGTTCAAGTCCTGTCTTATCGTGCCGATGCCGCGCTGCACTCTTCCCGTCGCGCGCAGCAGCAAGCCAATTTTTTCAGCGACCTCGGCCGCGTGTTTGCCGTCCTTCAATACAGGATCCGTCGCGATTTCCACTAAGGGTATTCCCAAGCGATCCAAGCGGTAGGTTGTGCCTTGCGCGGCGCGTTCGATGATGCCGCTCGCCTCTTCTTCAATGCAGACGGTTTGTATGCTGACGGGTCCTTCGCTGCTGCCGATCGCTCCGTTACTCGCGATACAGGCGGTGCGTTGAAAACCGCTCACGGCGCTGCCATCGACCACGGTCTTCCGCATCACGTGAACCTCATCCACGAACTTGCACAACAGCGCTCTCGAAACGCTCACCGCGACTTCGAGCGCTTGCTTGTTCATTTCGCGCGGAGGCTCGTCATCCATCTCAACGAGGCAAGAAGTGTCGTGCTCGCTCTCGTAATTGAAAAGAAATCCCTTCTGTGCTTCAAACGCCGCCGCGCGATCGACCACGCCCAGCTCGCCGACAACGGCTCGCAGTCTTCGTTGCAGCGCGTGTTCTTTCTTCGCCTCTCCTCCAGCGGAGGGATTGGCGTAGCAATCGCAAAACAGTTTGTGCGTGTCGACGCGCTGGTGTATCTCGAGGCCGCACTTGAAGCCCAGCTTTTCGAGGTCGAGTGGTTCACTCATTTTCCTGCGACCTCTCGTTGATTTCGCCCGCGAAATTCATGCGCAACAACTCTCGCACGCGTTCATCATGCTTTTCACTGCCCAACAACCATCCTAGTTTCACGAGCGCGGTTTCGGGCAGCGTGTCGTCGACGTGTACGGCGCCAGCTTCTTTCAGTAAGCGCAGGTTCGTATAAACAAAATCGTTCGTGCGGCCGTGCAGGCATTGCGACGCGACCGCGACGACCACTCCTTTCTCTACTGCGTGTTTGACCGCGGGCAGCCAGCTCTTCTTTTTCTCTAACGGCTGCGTCGGCAGGTGTCCTAGTCCAGTGCCCTCGATCACGATGCCTCTCATTCCTTTCGAAACGTACCAGTCGAGAACTGCGGGGTCGCTTCCGGGAAAAACTTTCAACAACGCGACTCGTTCATCGAAGCGTCCTTCGACGGTTACTTTTTCTTCTTCGCGCATCTTCGCGTCCGTGTTCATCTTGTCGATTTTTCCATCGCTCCAAATTTTCGCGAGCGGCTTCGCGTTGACGCTCTTGAACGCGTTGCGCGCGCTCGTGTGCATTTTACGCACTTTCGTGCCGCGATGTGCAAAACAAAAATCGTCATTGGGCGTGCCGTGCATCACTACCGCCACTTCGCCGAAATCACTGGCCGCGTAGTGCGCGCCGCAAACGAGGTTCATCGCGCCGTCAAAACTCGCGCGATCCGGCGAACGCTGCGCTCCAACCACTGCGACGGGCTTTCTGCCTTTCAAGAGGAACGACAACGCGGCCGAGGTGTAATGCAACGTGTCGGTGCCGTGCGTGACGATGACGCCTTTCGCGCCGTCGTTCAACTCCGCGGCGGTCTCCTTAGCGATTTCCATCCATTGTTTGGGTCCCATGTCTTCGCTCGCGAGCCTGAATGGAGAAGTGACGTTCTTGACGTTCACGAAGTCCGCGAGCTCCGGCACCGTCGCTAGGATTTGTTCGGGTGAGAGAAGCATGTGTACGCCGCCGGTTCGGTAATCGACGCGTGAAGCAATGGTTCCTCCCGTTGCGACCACGGAGATGGAGGGTAGGTTTTTGTTTTTCTGGAACTCGGCTTTTTCAAAGACGGCGAGCTTGGCGATCGCGCCAGGCAGTCTCTCGATCTTTACTCCAGTGCTGTGTTTGATGCCGACGTTGTAGCCTGTGTCGAGCTTGACGATGACGGATTCCTTGTCGCCGCTCTCGATGCGCGGCAACAACAAGCCCTCGAAGACTTCGGCGTCGTTGCGCGTGATCTTGATGCGCGTGCCGGGCTCGATTTTTTGCTTCTTGAAGAGTTTCTCTAAAGCTGGAGAATAGGCCATTTTTTTGTTTCCCTTCGCAGAAAAAAGAAAGCCATCGTCCAGTTTTTAACTCGACTATCGAACCGGAGATTGTTAGCCGATGAGGTTGCTGATGAGTCCGACGAGTCCGTACACGGCTTGCAGGCTGGTGGGGAATAATGGTACGCCGTGCGAGGCGGCTTTCATGTCTTCCCAGACGCTGCTTCTCGAGACGAGTTGTACGGGTGCCGATTTCTGGATCAGCAAGCTCGAGCGCGAGGTGACTTTGAAGTTGACGTTGTAATTGCCTTGTTCTTCGGCGACGATTTCGTAAGTGACTTGTGATTGTCCGTTGTGGCGGACGTAGACGTTCTTTTTGTACTTCCAGATCGTCGGCAGGCCGGTCGCGCTTATTTCAAAAACGTCGCTCGCTGCTCCTTTGTTCTTGATGTTGAAAGTGTAAATGCCCGGCTGACCCGTTCCAGAATAAACAATGTCGGGGTTGACTTCGAAATCCATCACGTCGTTCGACACGCGCACGTGCACCTTGAAAACGAGCTCGCCGCCGATGCCTTCGTAATCGCCCTCGTCCCATGCCTTCACTTCGAACTCGTAATCGCCATTGCCAGCCGTGGGTGAGACGATGACGAACGCCTTCATGGGTTCTTCGTAGAGCTTTCCGTCTTCCTTCCTCCAACCCTGTGGCAGAGTGGCTGGATTAACGATCAACTGGTCCCACAACGCTTCCTTGCCCTCGTAACCCGTGCGTTTGGATAACTGTCCACTCGCGCGCTGCGCGGAAATCTCTACGGTCTGTCCGGGACCAACCACGCCCAAGTCGAGCGTTGCTGGCGCGGCGCTGTCAATGTTTTGAGAGACTGGGTCGATGACGGTGACTTTGCTGGCGCTGGCGAAAATCATGAAGCTCAAGAGGGCCAGAATGAAAAGATTACTGCGCATTTTTTCCGAACAAGCGTTTTTCAGCATCTGGAAGTATAAAAGACCTCCTCAGTCCTCATGATTCACGATGCGTTGCTTCATCGCCCTCGACTTGCCCGCTGACGCGAAAACGGCACTCGGAGAGCTCGAAAACAAAACACGCGACCTGAACCTGGAGGCGAGCTTTACCGGTGCGAACGAACAACACCTCACCCTGCTCTTTCTCGGAGAAGTGCGTGACAACGAAGTACCGCGACTCGTTGAGAGTTTCAAGCAAATCAAGTTCAAGTCTTTCCCCCTGCAACTCAAGGGCACGGGCTTCTTTCCTAACGAAGAATTCATCAAAGTGTTCTGGATAGGCGTCGACGGAGGCAAACAGCTAATCGACCTGCAGAAACAACTCGAACAAGTAACCGGCGCTCACAATCCGAAAAGCCAGTTCAGCCCGCACATCACGATCTGTCGTCCGAAAACGCGCAAAAACCTCGACAAGCTGAAAGAGCTGCAAAAACAATACAAAGAAAAAGTCTTCTCCGGATTCGCCGCAAAAACTCTAACGTTCTACAAATCCGAACTCGGCGCCGCCGGACACGTCTACACCGCGCTCGCGCAACTTACCGCGTGAATCGCGTCTCTTCCTTCGCGAGCTTGCCGTAGAACTCGGCCATGAACTTGTTCACGCTCAACGCGTCCGTCACGTTGCGCTCGGCCATGAGTTGCAATATTTGTGCGCGGTTGGCGACTTCTTCTTCGAACTCTTCACTGGAAATTCCGCAAGCCTTGCAAAGCTTTTCGCGCGCTTCGCTCGAAACCTCGGTGCGTTCGATTTTGTCTTCGACAGGGTTCCAGTGATAAACCTCGTTCAACGCGATCTCGTCTTCGATTCGTGAAACTTCGCTTACTTGCATGACTCGTCGAATTACTCCGCGCTTTCGATCAATGACGCGATTCACGACCACCACCAGATCAACGAGGGGGATGAGGCTGCGTGGAACGTTCATCGGATGATTCTCTAGGCGCTTCACGGCGTCGCGGTCGCTGTTCGCGTGAATAGTACTCATCAAGCCACGGTGCCCCACGTTCATCGCTGTAAACAACGTCTCAGCTTCGCGTCCACGCACCTCGCCGACGAGAATTCGGTCGGGCCTCATGCGCAACGAGTTCTTCAAAAGATCATCAAGCGAAGCTGCGGTGCCTCCCTCGAGCTGCACCCAGTCCTTGCGACCCACGAGGTTCAACTCGGGCGTTTCCTCGAGCGAGACTACGCGTTCGTGTGGCGGAATGAAAGCTGTGAACGAGTTCAGCATCGTCGTCTTGCCGCTCGCGCTGCCGCCGACCACGAGTACGTTCAATGGGAAAAAGCGCAGGCCGTCGATCGCGACCCACAAAAACCCTCCCACTTCCGGCGAGATCGTTCCCTCCTTCACCAGGTCGACGACTGAGAGTGGCTTGTTCCTGTACTTGCGAATCGTAATAGCTGCGTGCGGAACGAGCGGAGGCAAGACGATGTTAGCACGACTTCCATCGGGAAGTTTTACGTCTTGCAATGGCCTGTCGCTCAGGCTCGTTAATTGTTCGACGAGGCGTCGAACGTCTCTGTCGTTCTCGAAAGAAACGTCGCATTCGCAAATTCCATGCTTGCGGTGAAACACTAGCACGGGCCCTGGTCCGTTCACCATGATTTCCTCGAGCTCGTCGTCTTCCAGAAGCGGCTGGATCAGTTTGAAGCCGAACAACTCGCTCGAAACCACGCGCGCGACGCGTTCCTTGTCGACATCGGTCGTTGCGAGAAGCTCGCGTACGGACAAGCGAAAATCGGCCTTCTCGCTCTCGCCCAGCACGCGGCCCACTTTCGTCGGATCAACTTTCGCCAAAATGGTTTTCGCGTGCATGTCGTTGTCGATGCCGCACTCCCTGCAAAAAGCGGACACGTCCATCTTGCGGCCGATAAGGTCCTTGACGGCTTCCGCGGTCTTGCGTTCTTTGGGCGTCAAGCTGTCGCTTTGGACGATGTATTTGGAGAACGGATAGTTCGTCTCTATTCGGGCCATCGGAGATTTTTTCACTTTACAGAACGATTTAAACCCTCACAATACGTTAACTGCAAACAAGCCAATGCCGACGATAGAATCAATCATCGAGAACGTCGCGAAACAAGTCAGTCCCACCAAAGCGGAAGCCATCGCCCAAAAAACGTTCGCCGACAAGATCGTCAAAAAGATTCGTTCGAAAATCAAAGAAAAAAGCGTCGTCGTACAATTCATCGGCAGCACCGCCCGCGACACGGGATTACGAGGAGACCATGACGTGGACGTGTTCGTTTGTTGGCCGCGCTCAATGAAACGCGAACAAATCGTCAGCAACACGTTCAAAGCCACCAACTCCGCGCTACCTGGCAAGTGGTTGAAGCACTACGCAGAACATCCATACTTGCAGCGCGAGATTGAAGGCGTGCGCGTAGAAGTGATTCCATGCTTCCAAATGCAGCCAGGCGAATCCATCCAGAGCGCCACGGACCGCTCGCCACTACACATGGACTATCTCCAATCGCGACTCACAGACCAACAACGACGCGACGTGCGCGTGTTGAAACAATTGCTCAAAAACAATGGTCTCTACGGCGCCGAGGCGGAAATCGAAGGATTCAGCGGACTCGTCTGCGAACAACTGATTCTCAATTTCGGCTCGCTCAAGAAACTCATCGAAGCCGCTGCCCAATGGCGATTGCCCGCAATCATCGATCCTGAAGAGCAGTGGAAGGACAAGCGCATGCTCGTCGAAAAATTCAAGGACGCCGCGATAATTCTTGTAGACGCGGTGGATCAGAACCGCAACGCCGCCGCGGCAATTTCTAAAACGAACGCGGCACGCTTCGTGACACTTGCGCGGGCGTTGGCGAAGAGTCCTTCTCAAGGACTGTTCATGCTTGAAGAAAAACCGGAACCGCTCGCCGAGCTGAAAGAAGACATTGCGAAAGCGATCAAGGACCGCAACGCGAACTACCTGCTGATCGAGTTCCGCCGCGAGCCTGGACTCGTTGACGACATTCTTTTCCCGCAACTAAAGCGCACCGCGCTCAACATCGCGAAACAACTCGAGCGACACGACTTCAACAACACGAACGTTTCTAGCTTTTGCGTCAAGGACAAGTGCTTCGTCTGGCTCGAGCTCGAAGCAGCGCAATTGCAACCGACCAGAAAGATTCTTGGACCGCCGGTCCACGCACAGAAAGATGTTACGGCATTTCTCAAGAACCACGCGAAAAACATCCGCGGACCATTCATCGAAAATGAGAGGATAGTGGTCGAGGGCAAGCGCGAAATCGACAAAGCAGACAAGGCACTCGCGAAAATAATGTCCAAGCCGGTCGAGAGCGGAATCGCTTCACACCTAGCGAAATACGTCAAAAGCGCCAAAATCTATTACAACAGTGAGATGCTGAAACTCGGAGAAGAAACGATCAGAAAAATCGGAAAAGAAGTCTTCAAGCGCGACTACTGGCTCTAGTATTTTTTCGATAGCGATTTTCGGATGAGTCTTTCTCGCATGTCTTCCAGTAGGAATTTTTGGTATTCTTCATCGCCGAGCTTCGTCTCTGAGAGTTTTCTGATTTCGTCAAGTACCTTCGGGCCCATTTTTCCTAACGTTTCTTCGCAGGCTTCCGTGAGTTTGGAGTTCCCAGAGCCTTCATTCAGGTTAAATTCCCAGTCCTCCAGCCAAACTTGCTCAATTATCGTTCTTGCATGATGCACGGCCGCAGGACCGAATTCCCTCAGTCTCTTAACCGCGGCAAACTGAACTTGTTCGTTGCGATGAAACAACGCTTTAGCAATGATGTCGGGATTTTTCAGTTTCTCCAAGTGCTCAATAACCGTCTTTTGATGTCCTTCGCGAAGAAAGCGTTCTAGTTTGCTCATCGCTTCTTGAACCAGCCCTTGATTTTTCTCCAACCGCGAACGAGCTTGAGCTTGTCAATCGCGTTGTTCAAGGAATTTAGCGCGTCTTGATGTGGAGCGCGCCAGCTCCCGTAGTGGTCTGCTTCAACATCTTTCGCAATGTATTCTTCATGTTCTCGGTGAATTCTTTTTTCCGCGCTCTCGAGTTGGGAAAGAAAGTTCGGGTCTCCGTAATGATTCAAGAATAACGCGGCGACTGCTACCTTGTCGGGGTCGCTGTGGACCAAATCCTTGGCGAATGTGTCGGCGATCCTGCGCGATTCCGGCCCGCCAATCTTGCTCAAGCGTTTTGCCGCGCGAATGAAAACCTCTCGATCATGATGGCCGAGCGCTTTTGCAACGATGTAAGGATTCCCTAGTTTACCAATGTGCGGAATTACGTTTTCCGGGTGTCCTTCATGAAGAAAACGATCAAGCTTGCTCATTCTGTGCTCACGACTTCTAGTGCTTCGACCATGCTTTTTTCTCCTCGTTCTTTGTCTCTCTCGACTCTAAAAATGGTCGTGCTCGCGCTCTCTTTCAAATTATCATCGTGAGTGATGATGAAAGTCTGCTCCACGAGCTTTGGCAACTCATCACGTAACGCCGCACTCAACAATTCTACGGCGCGCGCGTCGAGGTTGTGCGTCGGCTCATCAAGCACCAACAAAGAAAGGCCGGGTGACAAGACAGAAGCGAAAGCGATGCGCAACGCCAGCGCCGCACAACTCTTCTCTCCACCACTCGCTCCTTCGATTGCCAGCCAAGTATTATCGCGAGACTGCAGCTGTATCGCGTAATCTTCTTCACTCGCTTCCAAACGCACGGCGCGGAAGTCTCCGTAGGGATAAACGGCGGGAAACACGCTCGCGAGCGCCTCGTTCACCGCATCAACCAGCTCGGCGCGCAGTTCGGCTTGCGTTTCTCCTAAGAGTGAGTGGAATTTTTGCAGCGCTTCCTGCTTTCGTTCAATTTCTTTCGCTTCTGCGGCTCTCTTTTCGATCGCGACAATTCTCGTCTTCAAGCGTTCTAGCGCGTTGTTCTTTTCTTGCTGTAGCATTGCGGCGTGTCTCGATTCAGCTTCCGCGTTCGCAAGCGCCTTGTCGCTGTTTCGCAAAGATTCGCGCGCGTCGCGTAATTCGTTTTCCAGTTTGGCCGCGGCTTGTGAGTCTCTGGACGCGAGTGTTTGTCGCAGGTTTTCGAGCTGCGTGATTGTCGCTTGCAGTTTTTGCTTGCCTTTCTCGATTTCGGCGCGTGTTTTTTCGCCTTGCTCTGCCTTAGCCACAAAAATTTGTGCTTCCATCACGCTCTTCCTAGAATCCGCGATCTCTTTCTGCGCGCTAGCGAGCTGTTTTTGTCTCTCTTCAATTTCGCTTTTTTGTTTAGCCAGTGCGCTTGTTTTCTGTTGCAGCAAGTCGGATCTTTTTTGTTCTGTGAGTTGAGAGTCGCACACGGGACAGTCGGCAATCTCTTTCTGTAAAGTGGCAATGGCTTTTTCGGTTTCAGAAGCGCCAGCAACGAGCTTGCTTAGCGAGTTTTGCGATTGTTCGTGCGCGTTTTCTTTTTCCGAGAGCGCGTCGTGTGCTCGTTTCAATGCAGCTTCGGCTTGTTCTTTTCTTGGCGCTTGCGATAGCTGCGTCTCGAGGCTTGTTATCGAGTTTTGGAGCCATTCCTTCTGGTTTTCCAGCATCGCGACTTGTTTTTCGACTTCGCGTGATTCTTTCTCTAGCCTCTCGAGTTCCTGTAGTTTTTTGTTTTCAGTGTCGCGTTGTTGTCTTGCTGCGAGCGTTTCGTTTTGCGTCTTCTGCGTTTTGAGTTTGGCTTCTTCAAGTTCCTCGATCAAACGCTCGATTTCCATTCTCGCTTCAAGGATGCCTGCGCCTTGCAGAAAGCTTTCCAGCTCGCTGCGTTGTGTTTTGAGCTTGTTGATGGCTTGCGTGCATCCGGCTCGCGCGGCTTCAAAACGATCAATGCCGAGCAGTTCGTCGATCTGTTTTTTGCGTTCGCGTGGTTGTAGGTTGAGAAAATAGTCGAGGCGGTTTTGTTCGCTGTAAACAGTGCGCACGAAGGTTTCGTAATCCGTTTTCAAGAGCTTGTAGATGCTTTCGTTCGTTCGGATAGCTTGCGGACCGTCTAGCAGTCTTCCGTCTTCTCGCAGGAATGCCTCGGAGCCTTTGTTCGTGACGATTCGCTCGATTGCATAGTTCTTGCCGTTTTTGTCGAATGACAACTCGATTTTGGCTGCGCTGGCTTTGTTGGGTCGCTGCATGATCGTTTCTTCAAGCGCTACTCTCCGCGATTTAAGGGCTGGCCATGTACCGAACAGTGCGAACGTTATCGCATCAAAAATTGAACTGTTGTGCACCACCCAATTGCCGGTGCCCGCTATGAAGTTTTCGAACTGGTCGATCTGCAAGTCGTAAACGAAGGGTTCTTTACTTTCAATCTCTCCGATAGAAATAATCTCATCAAAGAACACGTCACCCGTTGCAAGACGTTCGAGCCTCAAAAACGATTCGGATTTGAAATCGGCTTGTGCATTGATTCGTGAAAGGATTCTGAGAAGAGTTTCGCGACCAATATTTTCTTTGGTTGCATAAGTATACAGCATTCTTGATATTTTTCTGCCCAGGGGGTTGGATCTTTTTCCTAAATGGTAATCGTGTACGAGTGCGCGAAGTGATTTATCGCAATCAGGGATTATGTCGATTCCATCCCAACGCGACCGCGTGAGGATCTTTCTACTCGCAATACTAAGTCGTTCTTTTTTTGCAGGGCACAAGAAGTCAATACACTCGGCAAACGTTGGAATGTGCTTTGGTGACACTGTTAGCGAAAAGTATTGTGCGCCTTTGACGTGCTTAGTTCTAATGCTACTGTTGATTCCAAAACGAGCCAGAAGAGTTTGAATGCCATCTAGTAATTGTCTGCTTTTAGAAGCGCAACCGAGTTCGATAGCGTTCTCACAAACTATCCACCCATCGCCTTCAAAATAAGCGCTCAGAAAGCCAGCGACCTGCTCAATTGGAGCAGAATAAAGAAATGCAGGAATTCTTTTTCCGCCCGAGTTGTTTCCGAATGCTCGCCCAAAAAAAGCAGCGGGAGCCTTGCCATGCGCACAAAGACTGATGTCATTCCATCTGCAAGGAATGTTTGGAAATACCTTTTCCCAGTCCTCTTCAATAATTCTGGCGAAGACCGGGTCAGAATTTGTTATCTGTACGCCTGCATCGTCCGCATGTCCTTCGGCTACAAATGCGCCGAATAATCTGGCTGATGGAGTGGAGAAATCAAGAAATTCCGGAATCCCATTGCTCGTGTTTCTTGATATCATGTATCCTGCTGGCGCAGTTTTACCTCGTCTGTTCCAATTTTCGAGAATGCCTTTTGGCACTGAACTTTCGTATGCGGCTTCACGTACTGAAAAGCCCTCGCTAACGAGTGTCAAGCCCTCCAAGATGGGGGTGGTGCTTCGAAAGTCAGGAAGATAAGATTCAACATCGATCAAACTTGAGCAGGAACCTAACGGCAAGTTTTTAGCAACTGGGACGTGCATTCCGACGCTAATCGCTTCTCCTCTAATTGCCTCGGCCTTTCCTTCTCGAATAACTACTAAAGAGTGATCGCGAGTGATAGTTACCTCACGACCGCCTCTAGTCCTTAGGCAAAGTAATCGTTTGGGTGCGGTGTGTCGAAGGAAACCGGTTATTGGGCGTTCTTCAAAACGCAACGTTTTGGGATTGAGGGACAAAACTGAAGCGCCAAACGGATTGTCTCTTGTTGCCTCGTGATCCTGCCAGGAAAGCACCTCTGGCGCGAGGCCAAGAACCTCGTCCACGAGCGTTCCTATAGGCACCTTTCGCCAGCCATCAAGGTTTACAAGCACGGTCTCGCGGCCGCATAACGACTTGCCGCTGCCCATTGGTCCGAGAATTAAGTGCGAGCCTTTCGAGAACTTGAGTTGGGTGTCTTCGTGACTTCGCCAATTACGCAACTTCAAGCCGGAAATCATTAGTGGTAGAAACCGTCTTTCACGAGCCTATATACTGTTCGCTGCCGTCCTGCCGTTGCAATGGCAAAGCCTCGTTTCTTTTGTGACGCGATGCTCCAAAAACTCGCACGATACCTACGGGTGGCTGGTTACAGCACGATGTTCGCCACTAGCGATCTTTCAGACGAGCAGGTGCTGGAATTGGCGCGCAAGAGCGAGCGAATTCTTCTTACAGCGGATAAGCCCTTCTTTGCGAGAGCACGACACCACGTTCCCGCTTTGCTGTTGAATCCCCGCAGTTTGAGTGCACAATTGAAACAGTTGCGTCAAGCTTTCAAAATCTCGTTAAAGCTTGGCGCGCTGCCGACGCGTTGTCCAGTCTGTGATGGAAAACTCAAGAAAGTGAGCAAGAAGTCGCTCGCGGGTAAGGTTTGGCCGAGAGTGTTGAAGGAACAGAAGGTGTTTTGGAAGTGTGAGAACTGCGGGCACGTATATTGGAAGGGAAGCCACTGGAAGGGATTGAAGAAAACGTTGCGCTGATCGTTTTTCGGTTTATAAATTTTTGTCTGGTTCGTTGCGGTTAAATATGAATGGATTGCCGTAATAGTTCCGGAGAGGCAATTTCGTTTTCCTTCGGAAAAAAACCTAAGGAGGGTGGGAAGAATGGGTCAGCTTCCTGCGCAACAACTCGTCGGAATGTCGCCAGACTCGATGCTGAGGCGCATCGAAGAAGGCATGATGCACCCGAACTCGCCCGCAGTGGTGCAGCTTGTACAAGCGGGTCTCTTGAAACGCAGCTTAGTTCACGAAGCGCACGAGCGCTTCCTGCTGCGCGTCACGAAATAAACCACAAAAAGTTCAGCGAGAGCGCGGCAGAACAACCTTCCTGGATTGGTGGGTTGAAATTCCGCCGCCCTCCTCCCTGCATTTTTTTACGAGTAGACGTTCTTTCTATCACCAATCTCAGTCAGTACCACTCTGTCATTCACGATTTTGTAAATGATCCGGTAGTGCTCCAGTCGTTCGCTGAAATAGCCTTTCCAACCGCCAGTGAGTGGTTTTCCGAGTAGTGGTTGTTGGGCTATTTTTTCTATTCTTTTCATGACGAGCTTTCGCTGGTGGGGGTCGAGTTTCTTTAGTTGTTGCAAAAAGAGGTCGGAGAGCTCTACCTCGTGGCTCTCGTTCAAAAGTTAGCGTGAATTTTAGTCTATTAGATCGATTTCTTTCAGGAGCTGTTTCAGAGTCATCTTTCTGGTCTTTCCTGCTTCAACTTCGCGGATTGCTTTCCTGAATGCAGGGTCTATCTTGTACATGTGCTCCCAGAAGAGCTGGTCATCGTTCCATATTCTGTCCTTTTCCTTTTCAGTAAGAGTGGCTTTCTTTTGTAATTGTTTTATGGCTGGCGAATACATTTTTTCAAAAATAGGTAAGATTTAGAGATTTTTACGCCTTTCGTATTGCGTGTTGTTTTAAGAAATGAGTCCGACTTCGTCGACCTGAATTTCAGAGACGCCCTTGACCGTCTTTACGATCTCTTCGAAATCCTTTCCTTCCTTGTCGTCGCAAACGAAACTGGCGATGACGATCTTTTGTCCAAAGACGTAGTCCTCGGCGCGTGAAGAGTTGCACTCGGGAATTTCTTTCTTGATGCGCTGCGCCAATTCTTCGGCGTCTTGTCCTTCTTCAGGGAAGATCTTCAAGCGTGTGAGTACTTTGCCCATTTCTATGGTCCGGTGAAGCCGCATTCTTGGCAGCGGTACTGGTTCTCGTTCTCTTTGCACACCTTGCAGCGCAACAGTGTTGTCTTGCGGCACTTGGGGCATTCGAAGGTAGAGTATTGCAGAGTAATGCGTCCGCAGCTGGAGCAATTTTTAGACATTGCGAGATTGTTCACCTTAGTAGTTTTTCACTTCCTTCCCGGAGAGAAGTAGTAATCAGATATAAGAGGGCCGAACCGCCTATTTATTCGTAGCTCTTCTCTAAGCTCCCGTAGCCCAACCTGGACAAGGCACCAGCTTGCGGAAAACAATTAATCCGCGGTTGCAATAACGAGTTTCAATCGTGATGTTTGCAGACAGCTGAAGATCCGGGTTCGAATCCCGGCGGGAGCGTTTCGATAATTCCATGTCATTGAAAATCGTCCTCGCAGCACTCGCTTGCTTGCTTATCGCCGGATGCGTCCAACAAACAGAAAGGCCGGCCACAGCAAGCCCCATTCCTACAACCATCGCGACTCCTTCACCGACGACTATCGTTCGTCCAGTGGCTTCAGCAACACCCACGCCCGTTCCTACTCAAGCGACTTCCGCCACTCCAACGCCCACGCCCGCGCCGACTGTCGCGCCTTGTGGTGGAGCAAACCAGACTTGCTGCTACGGCGGACAATGCGCTTCTAACTACATCTGCAGGCTGGTCGATGGCTCGGCGACTTGTGTGACTCCAAGCCCTGGACCTTATGGATCCGGTGGCGGTGGTGGCGGTTCCGGTTATTAGAAAAATGAGAAATTTCGCAATCGCGTTTGTTGCCGCGTCGTCCTTTTTGCTAGCGGGATGCGTTTTTCCATGGCAGCAAAACCAGGTTTCGCAAGAGGTTCACGAGCACGCCGACTTTCTCGTATTGATTGATGGCTACGCGTTCAACTTTTCGCAACCGAAGTACATGTCCGACGCCAACCACTCCCTCTCGCCGTTCTTGCATCTGCACGACGGTGATGGCACGATAATTCACAAACACTTCACGGGAGTTAATCTGAACCTTTTCTTCAAATCGATAGGTATGACTTTCAACTCTACATGCTTCATCACCGACGAGGGACGCGCGTACTGTAATGATGGTGCGAAGACGTTGAAGTTTTTCGTGAACGGTCAGCCCAACTCGCAGTTCGGCAATTACGAGATTCATGACTTGGACAGAATCTTGATAAGCTACGGCAGCGAAAACAATGCACAGATACAGCAACAATTGAGCCAAGTAACCTCCAACGCGTGCATCGGTTCGAACAAGTGTTCGGAGAAAGGCGTTCCGGGCAACGAGTCAACATGCACGACTGCAGGAGGCTGCGTGGCTTAGGAAATGGACATGAAGAAAATAATCATCTTTGCAGTCGTCATTGTCGCAGTGCTAGCCGCCGTCATTTGGTTCTTTTCAAGCCAGCCTGGAAAATACGACGCCTTTGCGCAGTGCTTGACGGATAAGGGCGTGAAGATGTACGGCGCGTTCTGGTGTCCGCACTGCATCGAACAGAAGGAAATGTTCGGCTCCTCGTCCAAATACATCAACTACGTCGAGTGTTCGCTGCCGGACAAGAGCGACCAGACGCAGGTATGCAAGGACGCGCAGATCGTGAGCTATCCGACGTGGGAGTTCGCGAACGGACAACGCACTACCGGCGCGAGGACGCTTCAAGAACTCGCCTTCAGAAGCGGTTGTCAGCTACCAAGTTAGAGTGCATGTCATGGGTGAAGAGGTCTGAAGCCGCCGAACACGTACACTTGCTACTGAAAAATTATAGAATCAGCCACTCGCTAATGTTCGAAGAGCTACGGAATACTGATACCTTACAAGAGACACGATGCAAGAGAAAGAATTTACCAAATCATTGCTGCCAGAAGCCTTGCCAAATACGATTTTTCTAAAGCGTTGCAAAAATCTCTCGACATGCTTACACGCGTATTTCCACATACTCTAACAGTGACTGACAGCCCGCAAGAGAAAGAACTGTTCATTCGCTTCGAAAAAAGAAAAACTTGAAAAATACGATCCCGATTTTCAGGGATAGGCCCTGTTTATTGTTCTCGGGAACGGTATCGTGTCGCGAATGTGGTCCATTTTCAGCATCCATCTGAGGAGTCTTTCGAGTCCCATTCCGAAGCCGCTGTGCGGAACACTGCCGAATCTTCGCAGGTCAATGTACCATTGGTATGATTTGAGGTCTACGCCTTCGTCTTTGAGTCTTTTGATTAGCTTGTCGGCGTCATCTTCGCGTTCACTGCCACTTATGATTTCTCCATATCCTTCAGGCGCTAGGCAGTCGTTGTTTAGCGCCATCTTTGAGTCCTTCGGGTCTTCCTTGACGTAGAACGCTTTGATGTCCTTCGGGTAATGGGTAACGAAAAGAGGCGAGGTTCGCTTTTCCGTCAGTACGCGTTCATGTTCTGTTCCGAAGTCTTCACCCCATTCAATCTTTACACCATTCTTTTGCAACTCTTCTACGGCTTCCGTGTAAGTGATGCGTTCGAACGGTGGCTTGATTTTCATGAGGTCTTCGGGCTTGCGTTCGAAGATTTTGAGTTCTTTCTTGTTTTCTTTTGCAACGGTTTGGCAGATATGACTGATTAGTTCTTCTTCAGCTTTCATCGTATCTTTTAGGTCGTAGTATGCCATTTCGGGCTCGATGTGCCAGTATTCTGCCAAGTGGCGTATTGTTCTGCTCTTTTCGGCTCTGAAAGACGGGGTTATGCTGTATACTTTCTCAAGGCTGAATATCATTGCTTCGAGATAGAGTTGCGCACTTTGCGACAAGTAGGCCGGCCTACCGAAATAATCAAACTTGAAAAGTGTACTGCCGCCCTCACATGCTCCACTTACGATTATGGGTGGTGTTACTTCCGCATAGCCGTAATCGTTGAACCATTCTCTCGTAGCGCGCAATACTGTACCCTTGACAATCATTGCCGCGGTCAAAAATCGGGAGCGCAGCCACAAGTGCCTCACGTCCAAGAGAAATTCGACGCTTTGGTCCTTTCCAATAGGAAATGGTTCGGCGAAGTGCGTGACCTTGACGTCGCTGGCTTGCAGCTCGTAGCCATCGGGCGCGCGAGGATCCTTGACGACTTTGCCTTTGATCTCGATCGCGCTCTCAATCAAGGCCTTGCTGGCGTCTTTGAATTTTTCTTCGCCGACGATGTTTTTCTTGACGGCGCATTGGATGACGCTGGTCTTGTCGCGTATGAGAATGAAGGAGACGCCGCCTTGCGTGCGCGTGCGATAAATCCAGCCTCTGATCCAGACGTCGTGCGCGTCGTGTTCACTGTCCAGTATGGAGCCGACGGTGATGAATTTTTCTTCGTGCTTCGCTTTGACCATTGTTTTTGATACCAGTTTTGTCGTCGCGCGGATTAAAAACCGAGAGTTTTTAGCGGATGCGCACGTCGCGTCCCTGTTTCGCCTTATTCTTGGGCACGCGGACTTCCAGCACGCCGTTCTTGAACTGTGCCTGTGCTTTGTCGGGAACGACTATCGAGGGGAGCGTGAGGTAGCGGTTCCAAGAGCTCGAGGAAACGCTTTGGTAGTGTTCGTATTTTTCGCCCTCGTGGTGTTCTTTCTCCCTGTGCTCTTTCTTTTCGACGCGCAGGGTTACCGAGTTGTCCGTGACCTTGAGGTGCACGTCTTCCTTCTTGACGCCGGGCAGTTGCGCGGTCACGATGACTTCCGTTTCCGTCTCGAAAACGTCGATCGAGGGCTCTGCTATGCCGATGAGTGAAGGCCTGTCGAACTTGAACACGTTGCTGAAAATGTCGAACGCTTTCTTCTTGTCCATTTCCGTGAAAATTGTTCGCGTTTTAGAGAATTTAGACGTTGCGCTTTCTCGCTTTTTTCAGAGGGATTGGGCGCTTTGTGGGATCGTGATTTTCGCGTTGCCGTCCGCGTATCCGCACGCGGCTCGCATGCGCCATCCAGTGATTGGTCCGTTCTCGATGTTTGCGAGCAATACGGAGACGAGGTTGGCGTTGGAGAGGATGGCGAGGAACGCGTCGCACGTGACGCGGTCGAGCGCGCTGCTCGTGACCACCACGTCCTTCCATTCTTTCTTGGTCATTTGTTTGAAGAAGTTGTGCGTGAGGAATATTGTGAAGTTGTTGTCGAACATGAAGTCGATGTATTTGCCCAGCCACTCGCCCGCTTCAGGCTCGGCCTCGACGTTCCTTATCGAGGAAAGAATTCCCTTTCTTCCCGTGAAAATTTCCTTCCACTCGATTCCTTCCTCATGCGGCCGCAGCAGGTACACGCTTTCCTTCGTGTAGATGTATTGCGGACAGCTGGCGCGGAAGCTGAGAAAATCTTCAGCGAATCCGGGCGGCTTTACGTTCTCTAGGCCGAGGATGTGTTTGGCGATGTGTTTGTAGAGCTCTTGCGACCAGTAAAGCGGCTTGGGTTGCGAGAGGTAGAGTAGCGTTTCGTTCTTGATCTTTTTTTTCAACTCATCCCAGTACGCGCGCTTGGCGTCGCCTTCGAGCATCTTGCCCGCGTGTGAAAGGTTGAGTTCTGCGAAAACGTCCCTTCCGAGAATCGCGGTCTTTTCAACATCAACGTTCGGTTGTCCTTCATGCAGGCAGCCGAAACAGTTGAGATAAGCGGTGATTTCGATCACGCCGTCGAACTGGTAGCCGAAGAAGGGGAAGTGTCTGCAAGCGCTGGGACGGTCTTCATAGATGGTGCATTTGCGCGTGGCTTTGTCGAGCTTGCTGCAGACGCCGTCTTCGTCGCTCCATTTTTTGAGTTGTCCGATGCAGCAGTTGCCACTGTTGTTGCATTCGAGTCTCGAGGCCCATTTCGGCAATGCGAACAAGTGAGGCTGCTGCATGAGTAAAATTTAGAGGAAGGTTTTGACGTCTTCGTCAGTG
>DASYRB010000012.1:0-21855 GCA_036004805.1 Candidatus Norongarragalinales archaeon | reverse complement strand
ACTGCAGCGAAGGCGATTAGCAGCGCGAGCGGAACTGCCGACGCTATGGAGGTCTTAGCGCCGGTCGCGTTGAACATTGACCAGATCAAGAAAGTGGTTGACGAGACGGACGGCTGCATCGCTTGGGGCGGAAGACTCAATCTCGCCGCGGCGGATGACAAACTGATTCGCATCCGCAACCCGCTGCACCTCGACCCCGACCCATTACTGTTGTCGAGCATCATTGCGAAAAAACGCGCAGAAGGCGCGAGCTACGTTCTCATTGACATTCCTTACGGTCGAGGAGCGAAGATCGACAATCTCGAACGCGCCGAAAACCTTGCGGAACAATTCCGCGTCACCGGTTTCCACCTAGGAATGCGCATCGACACCGCTATCACTGATGGAACGGAGCCCACTGTTCGCACGATCGGTCCGGCGCAGGAAGCGAAAATGGTGCTCGAGACGCTGGACGGAGAAGGCAGCAGCGTGCTGTTGCAAAAATCCTGCAGGCTGGCGGGATTGATGATTTCGCAGATCAAGAACGTGTCGCCTGAAGAGGGTTTCAAGATCGCGCTGCGCCAAGTGAAAAGCAAGGCCGCGTTGAAAAAACTGCGGGAAATAATCGAAGCGCAAGGCGGCAATCCCAAGGTCAAGTCGAAGGACATTTCAGTGGGAGAATACAGCCACACCGTCAAATCGGAAGACGAGGGCGAGGTGAATCACTTGGACAACAAAGACATCTCACAAATCGTTCGCTATCTCGGCGCGCCGACCGACAAGAAAGGAGGCGTGGTGTTGCACGCGCGCAAACACGAGCGTGTCAAGAAAGGCTCGCCCCTCTACACTTTGTATTCGAGTGACAAGTCGAAATTGTCGTTCGCGTTGGAACAACTCAAGCACTATCCCATCGTGACGCTCGAGAAGGTCGTGATCGACTTCCAAAAAGGACAAGCGCCCTCGAAGGGCAAGAAATAGTCGAAAAAAATGCGTCTCGTCGCAGACCTGCACCTTCACTCGAAATACGCGATGGCCGTCTCGCAACAATGCGACTTGGAACACTTGCGTGACGGCGCCGTGCGCAAAGGACTCAACTTGCTCGCGACTGGCGATTTCACGCACCCGAAATGGTTCCCCGAGCTGCAGCAAAAACTCGAGCCCAGCGAGCATGATGGATTTTGGAAGCTCAAGGAAAACGACAAGGGCGTGTTGTGGATGTGGGTAGTCGAAGTCTCCACAGTTTCCATCACGGCCAGCGGCTCGAAGAAAGTTCACAACCTCGTTCATGTAAAAATTCTGAAGAAGCGGCACAACTCAACGACGTTTATTCAAAGAGAGGCAGTCTCGCGATCGACGGCCGTCCCACGCTCAACAACACGACGCCCGCGGAATTTGCGGACGCGACTTTCTCCACAGTTCCGAGCGCGGTGTTGGTCACGGCGCACAGTTGGACGCCTTGGTTCGGCGTTTTCGGTTCGCGCGGCGGCTACAACAACTTGGAAGAGGCGTATGAAGAGCACGCGAAACGCGTCACCGCGATCGAGACCGGAATGTCGAGCGACCCGGCGATGAACTGGCGCGTATCATTCCTCGACAGCGTGGGAATAATCAGCAGCAGCGACGCGCACTCGCCACACCCTTGGAGAATAGGCAGGGAGGCGAACGTTTTCGATTTCGAAAAACCATCATTCGACTCGATCTGGAAAGCGGTCAAAGCGCGAGACGGCAAGCATTTCAAATACACGATCGAGGTCGACCCGAATTACGGCAAGTATCACTGGGACGGCCACAGGGCGCACAACATCTCAATGCCTCCGGAAGAAACGAAAAAACACAATGGAATCTGTCCGGTCTGCAAAAAGAAATTGACTCTCGGCGTCGAGTACCGCATCGACGAGCTCGCGGACAGGCCGCACGGCTATGTTCCGAAGGACGCGGTGCCGTTCAAGAAACTGTTGCCGCTGCACGAGCTCATCGCGAACGCGCACAGCACGAACCTCTACAACCAAGCCGTCATGAAAGAAGCCGACGCGCTCATAGACAAGTTCGGCAACGAGCTCTCAGTGCTGCTTGAAACGAGCGAGAACGAGCTCGCGAAAGTCACGCATGAAAAAATCGCGCGCGTGATAATTCTCAATCGCGAAGGAAAAATCCACGTCAAGCCCGGTTACGACGGAGAATACGGCGTGCCGGAACTCCCGAAAGAATTGATCGTTCGCGAGGCGCGCGCGAAGCGCGTCAAGCCCGAGGAGCCAAGAGTTAAAGGACAGCTCGGCCTCGATCAATTCTGAACAAAAAAATGCCTCTCGCCGAAGACCCGTTAAAACTGCACGCGACACTCAAGTTCTTGCGACGCAAAGGACTGCCAATAACCGCGGCTAATTTGAAAAAGCACGCGCGCAAACGCATCGACACCAACACCGCGCTCGCTCTCGAGTTCGCGCACAACTACACGCAACAAGTCAGGCAAGCGCTCGGCGACAACTTGTTGGCCGCGTTCGCTTTCGGAAGACTCGCGCGCGGCTACCGCGTGGAAGGAACGCCTCCGTCCGACGTCGACTTGATGTTCATCACGCGCAAAACAATGAACGACAAGTGGCCGCGCCTCGCGGGCGCGCCCTTCCGCACCGACCCGCTCATCTATCCGCTCGGCGAGCAGGAAATGGCGCAGCGCATCAAGCAACGCGACGAGGAAGGATTCACGCTGCGACGCATTTTCGCTTTTCCGCTCGTGCCGCTGCACGGAGAAAAAATCGTTAGGCGTTTGCGCGACGTCGCGAAAGAAAACTTCAACGAGGAAGACAGGAGCGCGTTCGTCGCTTACCGCTATGCGAAGATAAAAGAGAAACTATTGAGCGCCGTCGAGTCGAGAGACCCTGCTCGAATGAACACTATCGAACACATCATTCGACACGACTTCGAAATGTTACGCGCGATCAAAAAACCCAGAAGGGCAGTGCTGAAAAGGGGCAGGTGGCGCGAGCTGAAACCGCCGAACTGAAACGAACACCGGCGGAATACTTGGTATAACTTTATATACTTTCTATACCATCAACAAAGCATGGTGAACGTGTTCATCAAGAACGTGGACAAGGACGCTTACAAGATGGCGAAAATGATCGCCGCGAGGGAAGAGCGCAACATCGGCCAGATAGTGAGCGAGAGCTTGCGACTGCTTGCGACGACCAAGAAGAAAAAAAAGGGCTTGTTGAGCATCAAGCCCGTAAGCTGGGGCAAGGGCACGGAAAAACTAAGCCAACAGATTGACGAAATTCTTTACGAGGGAGTCTAGCATGTTGATTGTCGACTCTAACGTTTTCATCGCGTATCTGAACGAACATGACCAGTTGCACGGCGCCGCACTGAGGCTGGATCTTGGTGAAGCAGTCACAAACCAGCTCGTTTTCAACGAGGTGGCGAACGTCATCGCGAAGAAAGTCCAGAACAAAGTCGCCGCGATCGCTCAGCTGAAAGAACTGTTATCAAGCACGACTATTCTCGCGCTTACTGATTCCGAAATGCGAGGTTCCTTCGAAATGTTCTCACACCATCACGCAAAACTGAGCTTTACAGATTGTTCACTGGCAGTGCAATCGAAAAATCACGGCGCAAAACTAGTAACTTTCGACAAGGAACTCGAGAAGGCCGCGACGCGCTAGGGACGCCAAAAGTAAAGCGCGATTACTATCGCTTCCAGAATCGCGAAGATCGTGATGTCGCTCAAGATGTTCATGATCAACAACGCCAGCAGCACTACTGTCGAGGCGCTGAAGAAGAGAAAAGGATCCATTCCCAACACGCGCGTTCTTGGAGCGCCGGGAGTTCCCGCATAGGGCTGTGCTTGTTGTCCGCCGACGCTGCCTCCGGGATTGAGTGTCTGTGTTTCGCCGGTTTCGGGATCGACGTGTACTGAAAATCCGCAGCGTTTGCAGTAAACGACACTGTTTTCCGCGTCTACATCGAGGTTCGGGTTGCCGCAGTTCGGGCACGCGACGTCAGCCATGGTGTTTTTCCGAGCGAAATCAACGTCAAAGCATTTATTAATGCACTGATAGAATCCTCGTCTCAAGAAAGCAAAAAAAAGAACAATTTCTAGCAACAAAACAAAAAAAGAAAAGTGATCAGCAAAAAATGCCTTTCAGACAATTTCTCGACTGGTTGTCGAAAATCTTCGGCGGAAAGAAATCAATAAGCCTCGGCTTGTACGGTCCTCCGAACACTGGAAAATCTTCACTAGCGAACCGCATCTGTCTCGACTGGACGGGCGAAGAACTCAGCACCGTGAGCGAAGTGCCGCACGAAACGCGTCAAGTACAAAAGAAAGAGCGCGTCAAGATCAAGAGCCACGGAAAGGAAGTCACGATGAACCTGCTCGACATGCCCGGCATCGCGACGAAAGTCGATTTTCGCGACTTCAACAGTTACGGCATCAAGGGCGACCAGGCGCAACAGCGCGCGAAGGAAGCGACGAAGGGAATCATCGAAGCCATCAAGTGGCTCGAGAACGTCGATGCCGCGCTCGTCGTAATGGACAGCACGCAGGATCCTTACACGCAAGTCAACATCACCATTCTTGGAAATCTCGAGGCGCGCAAGATTCCCGTGATCATCGTCGCGAACAAGATCGACTTGAAGAAGGCAAATCCGGACAAGATCCGCGACGCCTTCCCACAACACAGAGTAGTGAACGTGAGCGCGATGACCGGCGAGAACATGAACCGCCTCTACGAAACGATCGCGAAAAACATCAAGTAAAAAAATCATCGGAAAACAAGGGCCCCAAAAAAAGAGAAATTGGAAAAAATGGTTCAGATAGAGTTCATTGGTTCGCACGCGTTGAGCGAGAAGTCCAGCAAGCAGAAAATAAACATGATCATTGGCATCGTGAAGCGCAACCGAATCGCCGTGCTCGAGGAAGCGTTGTCGTCTCAGGAGGAGAAGATGTTGATCGAGGAAACGATGGAGAACGTCGGCAAGAGCTTCAGCGGCATCGAAGTCGCGACCTTAGGAAAGAGCGGCGTTTCGCAATTGCAACACGCGTTGATCAAGGCGCTCGGCGGCAGGCCTTCTGGATTGACGGTTGTTGGTCCTTCTCATTTGGTGCGTGAAGTGAAGCGCGATCCTGGAAAACTACAGCTAAGCGCTGGCAAGCGATAACAAAATGGCTCACAAGTGCGTCAGGTGCGCGACGGTCTTCGAGAACAATTCTCCACAGTTGTTGAGCGGCTGCAGTTGCGGTTCGCGCGTTTTTCTCTTCGTCAAAGACACTCCAGGCGAAGCGATCGAGGGCGAGGGCCAAAAGTTCTCTCCCGAAGAAGCTAAGTGGTTGGAGAAGGAATTGGAGCCTTTCACGGCCGAACACGCGGTCACTCTTGAAACGGATGCGGTCGAGAACGTCAGGATCGTCGAACAAGGCAGCTACGTGTTGAACATCAAGAGCTTGATGTCGGGCGACCCCGTAGTCGTAAAGAGCGACAAGGGCGTTTACTATTTGCGTTTTCCGGCTTTGCGCAAGAAAGTCGAGATCCGATAACGATTAGTCGTTTTCGGATGACGTGTCTGCTATTTCTTGTTCCGAGTCGCCATCGTCATCGTCGCTTTCGTCGGGGACGTTGCTCGTGGGTATTTCGTCTGCCGCGTCGGGGTGTGCGGCGCTGTCTTCGTCATATTCTAAAACCAAACAAAGTTCACCTGTTTTTGCGGGTTGCTAGTAGGATTTTTCGTATGGGTCTTCGCGGGCTTCTGGTTCCGGTTCGCTGTCGAAAGTGTCTCGTCCGTCGCTTGACTGTTCTTCCTCTACGGGCTCTTCGTCGGAGCTTTCTTGTCGGTCTTCTTCAGAACTCATTTTCTTGATTTCACCGGGGATGGTTTCTTAGTAGGGTTTGAGGGTTTCGTCGTTTCCGGACTCTTCATCATAGTCTTCTTCCTCGCTTGGCATATCGCCCGGCATGTCATCGAGAGTAGTGCTTTCTGCTGTTGACGGGCTTGGTTCCGGTTCCGGATCGTTGTCTGACATCAAGGCTAAACCCCCTTGCTGCGCGAAAATCGTTTTTCGATTTTGCCAGCATCTATACTATATACCTTGCGACCAACCGCCAGGGGCCAGCGGGCTTGCGGTTGCAGAAGGTTGCGAAGGGGCCGTCGTTGGCGGTCCTTCGTGCGGTTTGCTGGTAGGATAGAAGGAACCCCGCCGGAGGGTTCCTCTTAATGGTTGCCGTGGTTTTCTAAAGGCCGCGCTGGGGGCCTTTAGCGTGGGTTGCGAAGGGCCGTCGCTGGGGGGCCCTTTGTCGTGCATCTCAATTGTGGCACTACGGCGTTTGGCGATGTTTTCTGATGAAGTTTAATAAACCCTGGTGCGCCCTAAGGGAGAGCGACCCACCGCAAAACAATACCTGCTGGATTGCCGTAAGGCAGTCCGTCAGGTGTCGAAAAATGGATAGGAATATAAAGGGTTTGCGGGTTAGGGTTTGAATACCCTTTTATCAAAAGCGCAGAGTTTCTCTGCGCGAGGTGAGCATAGTGAAGAGTTTGAACGTACGAAAAATTGCGACAGTTGCCGCCGGCGCCCTTATGGTTGGAGCCGCTGCAGCTGGTGCCGCAGTCTCAGCTGACACTGCTGGATTGTCTGCATACAGATTTTACAGCGCGAACGGAGCGCCCGACGTCAAGATCGTCGTCGGAAGCACCGCCGCAGCTAGCGACGCGATCGCTGCAGGTAACATTGCAGCATGGATCGGTAACGCCGCATACACGAACACTAACATCCCGATCACTGGCACTGACCAGTTGACTTGTGGTGGCAGTGGCGCGTGCAACGTGACGAGCGAGAGCGTCACCCTGACGTTGACCACGCCAGGAATCGACCCGAACGTGATCTTCGAGATGAAGACCCACATCGGTAACTTGCTCGACAACACGCCACTCGACCGCACGGACAATGGTGGAGTCTCTGGAACCGGTTACACGGACCCTGGATCGCCCCTCATTACCAAAGCGCGCAGGATCAGCGGAGACGACACAAAGCTTCTCTTCAAGGGAACTTTGACGGACACCGTCGCTGGAAAGAGCTTCACTGAAGAGACCTTCATGAACTTGACCGGCGCTGCAGTGTACGACCCGACAACCAAGACCGTGATTGGTCGACAATTGTTGGCTCTGTACTTCCTGCAATTCACTGACCCGATCCCAGCCTGTACGTACGACTCGAACGCTTCGAACTGTAACGGAGTCGCGGCAGGAACCAGCGGATGGCAGTCGAACGACAACTCGATAACGAAACACAGATTCAAGATCAGCTTCTTGGGTGACTTGTGGATCGTTACTGACATGTCGACCAGCAGCGGATCGATCAACTCGATCACGCTCGGAAAAGAAATCCTCTACAACCCAATCATGAGAGTGTTGACCAACGTCACCGACCCGAGCACTGGAGTCACCATACAACTGGCGGACATCACAGGATTCGGATACGGAACCGGCGGCACCTCAGTACCCCGTGCTTCGTTCAAGTTCTTCGACAAGAACGGAGTGTTTCTCGAGCAAGTCACTATGGACGAAAGCTCTGGAAACAACGAGGTCAGCAAGTACGGCGTAACTCTGCACGTCAACAAGGTCTTCCCTGGAGCTTTCCAGAAGGAAGCGTATGCTGACGTTTCACTGTACAGCCAAAAACTGACTTTGACCAACGGACAGACTGTCGACACCACTGACAACATCCAGTGGCAAGTCACTCTGACGAACGCGACAGGATTCGGCGGAACTGGATTCAACGTAAAAACAATCCAGCTCCAGCTGTTGTCCTCACCTCAATACAAGTACGCGGCCGGCGACTTCTTGCCAATCATCGCCAAGCCAGCGAACTGGAGGTTCACGTACAAAGGAGTAGACTCGACAGTCGAGTACGACACCATAACCATCAACGCACCATCTACACAACCCTTCGCCATTGACAACTCGAGCAACGTGATAACCTTCACGCAAGCCGTCCAGATCACCAACTCCAGAAGTGGAGCATGGTACATCGGCGGCAACGCGGTCGGAGGAAACACTGTTTGGTTCTTGTCGAACGGTTCAGACCCAGGCGCCCTAGGAAACGGTTCCTACATGATGAACGGAACTGGACTCAACGTCACCTCCGCATCAGGAGGAGGAGCTTCGGCTGTTGCTCGCTGGCTCTACAAAGACAGCAGCACTGCAGGATACTGGAGACACACCACCAGCCAACCGCAGTACTACAGCAGCTCTGACGAACAGAACCAGCCATGGTACGCGAACGCGACCTTCTCGAACACGTCCGGAAGCGGACCGAGAGCGTCGCTGTTGATTGCTGAAAACATTGCAGCAATCGGAACCACGGGCAGCCCTGTCTGGAAGAACTGGTCAATCAGCTTCAACCTGACCCAAAACCCGGCCATCATCGAGAGCAACTTCCCGAGCAACAACCAGGCCAGCTACAACGGCTCTGCAAGCGGAAACGGACTGTTCACCAGCTTGCAAGACGTCGGATTGATTTCTGACCGCGGCACAACCTTGCTCGCGAGCAGCTCTTCGGGAGTCCAACTCAAGTACCCGAGAAAAGTCGCGCAAGCGGTCTTCTCTCTCGGACTGAGCTCGACCAACGCGTCTGGCGCGTCTTCACGCGACCAAACCTTGCTCGAAGGACAAACCGCAGACCTCGGATCGGGATACACTGTCAGAGTCAAGAGCATTGACGAGACAGTCAGCTCGGGCGCAGGAACCTCAGCGGGCGGAGTCAGCGGACTCGACAAGCTCAGAGCGACCGGCGCAAGCGTGGTAGCCCTCGACACCGCAAGCAACGCCCTCGTCATCACTGACGTGGAAGCGAGCGGAGTGTCGAAAGCCATCGTGGTCGGAGGATCAATCGTAAACAACCTAGCCAGGGACATAATCCCAGGCACGAGCCCAAGCGACTGGCCACAACCAGTCATCAAGGTCTCGGGTGGAAAGATCCTCGTAGCCGGATGGAGCGCTGCAGACACGCAAGAAGCCGTCAGAAGCCTCCTGCAATGGCTGCGCGACAACCGCGACTCGGTCAGAGCAACCGGATAAGGTGCGAAAAACTAACTCCCTTTCATCTTCCTCTTTTTCTCTTTTTTCAAACGCGCCAGCGATAGCACTAGTGGTTGCCGTAGGTTTCAAAGGACCGCGCAGGGGGTCCTTTGGTCGAAGCGTTTAAAATCGCCACGAGCCACTAACAATCCAGAAAACCATGACTGACGAAGAACCAAACGAGCCCGCAGCGCAGGAAGAAAGCAGCGGCAGTGGTTTCGACGACGAACAAATCGAATCCATGATTGGCAGCGCGGGAGACGGCGACATCAGCGACGACGACATACCACCCGAAGCCGACAACCTCTAATCCACCCACCAATTCGAACGAAAAAAAAAGACCATTTTTTTCTCCAGTTGATCAACTAAAACCAATGAATCTCGACGCCAAAGGCTGGTTCGCAGTCATCCTCATCCTCTTCTTCATCGCGAGCTCGATGTTCGCGCTATTCAGCGCCCCATCATTCGTGCCACAAGCCACGCCCACACCACAAGCAACCACGCAGCCATCGTTCCAAGCACTCGCCGCCTCGAAAGGAGAAGTCGCCGCGTTCACACAAGAACTACTCCTCTCCAGATGCGCCACCAACGACACCACCACGCTCACAGAACAACTACGACAACAACCAGGAATCGAAGGCGCGATCTCCCTCGGCAACGGCATCTACAGAATCGCGCTCACGCCCAACGCCACCAAAAACCAAGCGCAATTCCAAAACACCCTGGCAAACGTCAACGCGACCCTCGCTGGACAATGCGACAACGCGACCTACGCACGCATCGGACTCATCAACCTCAACGCCACCACCCTAATACTCGCCAATCCCAACAACAAAACACAAAGCGTCACCGTCTCGAAAAGACAACTCGTACAAATACCCGCGCTCTACGACTGCTTCGAAAAAACCTGCGGACTACGCACCATCACCCTCACAAGCACGAAAACCAACGAAACCATCAACATCGGAATCGTCGGCACCATCAACCAAGGACAAATCACCGAACTCGTATTCGCACAAGTCTACCAAACCAACGAAACCGAAACCACACCCACAACCAACAACACGACAACCACCGCGAACAATTCTTAAAAAAACCCAAAACCCCCCTCGCCAAAAAAACCGAAACGATCCGCGAAACCAAAAAATAAAAAACCGAAATAAAAAAAAAAACAATATTACAAAACAAAAGGTGCAAGTGAAAAAATGATCAAGCAAGGAGACTTCGTCAAGCTCGAATTCACGGGCAAAGACCAGAACGGAAACATCTTCGACTCCACAAACGAAGAAACAGCCAAAAAAGCAGGCATCGCGCGCGAAGGACAACACTACGGACCACAACTCGCAATCCAAGGCAGCGGACAACTACCCAACGGACTAGACCACGCACTCCTAGACGCGAAGATCGGTGAAGAAAAAACCATCAACCTCACGCCCGACAAAGCATTCGGACCACGCAAGGAGGAACTCGTGCGCGTCGTGCCACTCCAGCAATTCAAGAACAACGGCATGGAACCACAACCAGGAATGGTAGTCGAAGCCGACGGCGCCTTCGCGCGAGTACAAAGCGTGAACGGCGGACGCGTACGCCTCGACTTCAACCACGAACTCGCCGGACAAAACATCACCTACACCTTCAAAATCGACAAGATCATCACGGACACGAACGAAAAAATACAGCTCTTATGCCACGACATGATCGACCCACGCATACAAACAACCTACAATGAAGGCACCGCCACCATCAAGATCGGCGCCAACGACTTGAAGGACGCGAACTACTTCATCGCCAAAACGCGATTCGCCGAACGCGCGCTACGCTGGATACCAGAAATCAAAAAGATCATCGTCAACGAAGAATACGCCAGACCACAAAACACGAAATAAAAAAATCTCGCGCGCCTCCCTCGTGCTGCGAGGTAGAAACCACAGCGTTTAAATATCATCCGCAGCGTTTCATAATGTTAAGGCGAAAACGTCTCAACTCCGAATTTTCCAAAAACCCCCCGAAACCCGCTTCAAAAAGAAAGGCGAATAAATTTTTCTTATGGACTCTAACACCGCGTTACAAACCGGAACCTCCACCGTAGGCATCGTTTTCGACAAGGGCATCGTGCTCTGCGCCGACAAACGCGCCACCATGGGTACCTACATCGCCAACAAGGAAGCCGAAAAGATTCACCTCGTCAGCGACCGCATCGGCATGACCATCGCGGGAGGCGTGGGAGACGCGCAAGCACTCGTCAGACTACTACGCGCCGAATTAGAACTGCTCAAATACAACAAAGGAGACCGCGTCACGGTCAACAGCGCCGCGACACTCATCGCCAACATCCTGCAAGGCAACAAGTACTATCCCTACTTCGTGCAACTCATCATCGGCGGATTCGACACCAAGCCGCAACTCTACGACCTCGACATGCTCGGCGGACTCGGCGCGCTCAAGTACACGGCGACTGGAAGCGGCTCGCCACTCGCGATCGCGATACTCGACTCTGAATACAAAGAAAACAACAGCAAGGACGAAGCAGTACGCCTCGCAGTAAAGGCAGTCAATGCGGCCATCAAGAGAGACGCGGCATGCGGCGACGGCATCGACGTACTCATCATCACGAGCGATTCTACAAAGAAACTCGCCAAGAACGAAGTAGCGCAACTGATGCCCGCGTAAAACAACAACACGCGAACCCTCGCCTTCCAGCCGTCAACGCTTCAACAAAACAAACTCCCCCCTTTGACGAAACTTTCGAGGCAAAAACCCCCAATTTTCCATCGTTGTTGAATTCTTCGTGACCAACACCTACTAAACAATTTCAAAAAGAGCAAACATCCAGTGACCACTCAAAACCCGTTCAAAGAACTCGAAGAAGCCGTACGCGAAATCCTACCACCGGCCTGCGAACTCGCCAAAGTCGAAGTGGAAGGACCGCAAGTCGTTCTCTATCTCAAGAACATTCCCGCATTCTACCAAGACGAACACCTCATCACCAAACTCGCCAGCCGCGTGCGCAAAAAAATAGTCATACGCTCCGACGCCTCATCGCTCACGCCGCCTACGGAAGCGGTCAAAAAAATCAAGGAAATCATTCCCGTAGAAGCCGGCATCACCAACCTACAACTCGACCCCGTCTTCCACGAGGCAGTGATTGAAGCACTCAAGCCAGGACTCGTCATCGGCAAAGGCGGCACCACACTCAAACAAATCATACTACAAACCGGATGGTCACCACGCGTGCTCCGCGCACCCACACAGCCATCAGAAATAGTCAAGAGCGTACGCGCCTCGCTCCTGCACCACAGTGAAGAACGCAAAAAGTTCCTCACCAACCTCGGCAAGACCATGATACAGCCCTCGAGCGGCAGCGAATGGATCAAGATCACCGCGCTCGGCGCCTTCCGCGAAGTCGGACGCTCATGCATGCTCCTACAAACACCCAAGTCGAACGTGCTGATCGACTGCGGCATGAACACCGACACGACCGACAACGCCCGCGCATATCCATACCTCTCCGCGATGAACTTGTCGCTCGACCAGATCGACGCGGTAATTCTCACGCACGCGCACATCGACCACGTCGGCTTCGTACCATACCTCTACGCTTACGGCTACAACGGACCCGTCTACTGCACACCACCAACACGCGACCTCGCCGTGCTGTTACAACAGGACAGCGTGCACGTCATGACCGCGGAAGGCAAAGAATCACCCTACCACGAAAAAGACATCAAGAGCATGCTCATGCACACCATCGTCCGCGACTATGGCGAAGTCACCGACGTCACTCCCGAAATTCGTTTTACGTTCCACAACGCCGGACACATCCTCGGCTCGGCGCAAGTGCACCTGCACATCGGAGAAGGAATGCACAACTTAGTACTCACGGGCGACATCAACTACGGACGCACACGACTCTTCGAACCCGCAGACACACGCTTCCCACGCATCGAAACCCTCATGATGGAAGCGACCTACGGAGGCAAGGACGACATCCGACCCTCAACAGAAAGCAGCGCCGACCGACTCGTGCAAATCATCCGCGAAACCGCAGCGCGACGCGGCAAAGTACTCATACCCTCGTTCGCAGTAGGAAGAGCGCAAGAACTACAACTCGTGCTCGAAGAAAAGCTACGCAACGACAACCTCGTCGTCTACATGGACGGCATGTCGAAAGAAGCAAGCGCCATCCACACCGTCTACCCCGAATACCTCAAGCGCAACATTCAACGACGCATTCTCAGCAACGATTCTCCGTTCGACAAGCCCATGTTCAAAAACATCGGCGGCAAAGACAGACAAGCCATCTCGGAAAGCGACGAGCCAGCCGTCATCATAGCGCCCTCCGGAATGCTTTCCGGCGGCGGCTCCCTCGCGTTCTTGAAACTTCTCGCCGACGACCCCAAAAACTCGCTCGTGTTCGCAGGATATCAGGGCGCAATGACGCTCGGCCGCAAGATCTTGAGCGGAGAGCGCGACGTGCCCATTCTCGACGAAGGACACAAAGTCAAGACGTTGAAAGTGAACATGGAAGTCTTCAACGTCGACGGCTACAGCGGACACTCCGACCGCTCACAACTGCTCGCCTACGTGAAAAACTTGCGACCGCGACCCTCACGCATCCTCACTCTCCACGGAGAAGAAAGCAAATGCGAAGACCTCGCACGCACGCTCAACCGCATGATGCACGTGCAAACACAAGCACCAATGAACCTCGACAGCATCAGACTACGCTAGAAAGAAAAAGACGAAAAAATCATTCCACCCGCCACGAAAGAAATCACGTTGGCCGCGAGCGATGTTGCGAGAGATTTTTTCCAACCCAGCTTCAGCGCCCGCTCGATAATTATCGCTTCTGCAAAAACAGCAAAAGATTCTCCAATTGTTACGAAACCCGACCCCGCGAATGACGGAATCACGAACCACAAGTAGGGCAGCGTCAAACCCGAAGCCACGAGGCCCGCGAACAATATCGACACGTCGCTTGTTTTCTTTTGTTTGAAAACCACGCGCACGAAAAAGAAAAGCACGGGAATCTCGATCGCGAGCGTCAAAAAAAGCGCGAAAAGAAACGAGGACTCGTAACTCATTGCGCGATCAGCAGGGCAGTCCGAAAATGCGCTTGAACAAGCAGATCAGCGAGCTGAGAAAAGTCTGGAACTTGCTCTCCGCAGGCATTGGCGCGGGCGCAGTGTCGGGATCGATCGTCTTCACCGTCTTCCCAGTCACGTCGATAACGATCGCGCAGTTCCGCGAGCTGTCCGTGGGTCCGTTGTACTTGCAGATCGTCAACGCTATCGGAGCATCTCCGTAGTGCAAGATCTCGAAAGGCGTCCCGCCAGCTTCTCCCTTCATGTTGCAAAAATCAATGATGCGGTAATTCAGGTAATAATTCTCGTCGATCGCGTCGCCGTAATGAGTAACGTTCGCCGAAAAAGAGAAAACTTCTTGCGGCGGCACCGCTTCAGGCGGCGCGGGGCGTCCCGGGTAATAAGTGCGTCCATAACACGTCACCGTGAAAGAAGCCGGTCCCGAGTAAGGCTTGCCGTCCTTCTCGAAAAACACTTTAGTCGACGTGGCCGTCAACACGTCCGCCGAAGCGAACGGCACGACCAGCAACACGAAAACGAAAAGTCCAGCAAGAATCGATCTTTTCATCACGGAATAGTTAGAACGATTAAACCCTGATTTAAAAACGCCCACGTATTCAGGCTATCAACTGATGATTCAAAGAACACTCAAGAGCTACGCGCTGCGACTACTCGCACTCGTACTGTCGCTCGCGCCCTTCGCTCGCGCCGACGTGATCGATGGAGACGGTTTCATGAAAGGATTCCTCTACCAATTCCTACCATTCACCATCATTGGAGCCATTGTTGCTTTCCTTCTCGCCAAGAAATATTTCAAAATCAAATTGTCATTTTGGAACGCGCTGTTGATGTACGCGGCCGCAAGCCTGGTTTCGATATCGATCAACACCGCACTCGCTCCGCACGCGAGCTATGGCAGCATCACGCCATTCGACAACACGTCGCGCGGCATTGAAACCGTATCCAACCTCATCGCCGTTTACATCGTGAGCGTGATCGTCTCGCTGCCAGTGATTTATCTCTTCATCAAGAAGGACGTCAAGAAAAAACTCTGGCAAACAGTGCTCCTCATGTCGGCCGTGCCCAACCTCGCAGCCATCGTTTTGTTCGCGCTCTTGTTCAGCGGCACGTTCATTTTCTTCTAAAAAAATCACGGAGCGTTTTTTCTCTAATGAAGGCAAACCTCTACAAACTCTTCACGCAACCCGTCACTATCATCGCTCTCCTTTTTTTGTTGACGCCCGCGGTTTTCGCGTACTCTTACGAGCAAGTGCAGCAATGCACGCAGTCCTGCGTGTCTTCCTGTGAAGACAAGGGTTACACGACACAGCAACAACTCACGCCCTGCATCACGAACTGCGTCTGTCAATGCGTTCCCGACGCGCCAGCCTGCATCGCGCAAGAACAGCTAGAATACACGATCACGGTTTCGCCGCGAAGCCAGGAAATAACGCAAGGCGGCACCGCGGTTTTCGACGTGCAGGTGAACTGGATCAAGGGACAACCCGAACGCGTCGAACTCCAACCATCCGGAACCACTGACGCAAGCTATCGCTTCTCGCCCGACAGCGGCGGCACCGGCAGTTTCACGTCACAACTCGTCATTCTCACTTCATGCGACACACCACCCTCGCCAGTTTATTCCTTCCAAGTCACCGCGTCGAGTACTGCACATCCTTACAGCCAGTTCGACGTCGCCACGCTCGCAGTTGACGCGAATCCAGAGTGCGCCGGGAAAAGAGAAGCAGCGCCCGGCGAGCCGCAAACCAAAGGCACGGTCGCGCAGCTGAACGAGTTCGGCAACCAAGGACTGCAAACAGGCGAGGACGGCGAGGCCGACGTGGCGCTCGGAACGCAGGGAAGCGTGCACATAGATTCCGACAGCAAGGTTTCGTTCGCGAAAGGAATCGTGATGTTACAGCAGGGCAGTGCTTCGTTCAAATGGGAACCCGCGATCGCCAGTGAAGAACTGCCTCCGAAAATTTTGATCGCGGACGAATACCTCGCGAAGATCAAGGGCACGGAGTTCACCACGCAAGCCCAGCCCGAAGGATCATCCAAACTCACCGTAACAAAAGGTACTGTTGAAGTGTCGCGCGTCGGAAACCCGAACGACAAAGCCACCGTGCTCGCGGGCGAAACGCTCGTCATGAACACGGGAACACTGCTCGGCGGCGGAACCGACACGAGCACTGGCATAGGCTTTATCGCCCTCATCATTCTCGCGGTCATCGTGTCCGGAATCACTCTGCGATGGGCCGCGAACAAAAAAAAGAAAAACGAAGAAGCGGCAAAAGAAAAAGCAAAGAAATAAAGAACAGCACCAAGTCAACAAAGAAATGAAGATAGTAGTAACAGGAATCCCGGGCACCGGCAAAACAATTTTGGCGAAGGAGATCGCGAGAAAGCTCAAGTGCGAACTCGTCGACGTCAACGCGTTCGCCAAAAAGAAACACATCTCGAGGAAGGTCAAGAGACAGCAAGAACTCGAAGTACCGCTCCACGAGCTGCAACTCGCGCTGCAGAAATACCTCGCCAAACGCAAATCATGGGTTGTTGATGGACACCTCGCCAGCGACCTCGCACTACCCGCAACGCACGTCATCGTGCTGCGCTGTAAGCCTGAAGTGCTCGAGACGCGACTCAAGAAACGTGGTTACAAGACGCAAAAGATCGGTGAAAACCTGCTCGCAGAAATGCTCGACTATTCACTACTGAACGCGGAGTATGCTTATCCGCACTCGAAACTCGTGCAGATCGATTTTACGAGGCCGAAGAGCGCCGCGACCGTGCTGAAAATGGCCGAGGCGGGCAAGAGCGATGCGGTGAGATGGAAAAAACAGCTCGAAAAGGCCGCGCTGCTCGCTTCGAAGGCTTTTTAAAGCCAGAGATGCATTGTTTGCCGTTCCAAAGACACCCCTAAAGGGTGCTCTAAAGGGTGAAATTGTATTTTGTTCGAGCCCAGAAAGAAACCAGCGATCTTGCCGTTCGAGCTGAAGAGCAAGAAAAAGAAGAAGGAAGAAAAAAAGAAGAACGAGGACGACGACGAGGATAACGCTTGGGAAGAAGAACTCGAAAAAGAAGACTGGGGAGAAGAAGACGAGTTCGAAGGCGGCGACGACATGGAGTAAAACAAACTCCACCGCGAACAACTCCCTCAACATCCCAAAACCCTTCACCGCGCTATCATTTCACATTAGCCCACTTGCGCTCAGCTTCCGCTAACGCTTATTAAACGCCTTCGCCCGCGTAGTAGCCGATGCTCGAGAATGGTGGCTCGAGAACCACAGCCATACTATTTATCGCACTGCTCGCGCCCCTAGCGCTCGCCTACGGCTTCCCACCACTCGGCGAACAAGAACTCCCGGGCAATTATCAACTCGGGCCCTCGGTGACACCCGCACCGACAACGCAACTCGCATTCATCACCGTCTACGAAACCTCGCCTAACGAAATCAGTAACACGCCGACGCCTTCACCAAACGCCACGATCACGCCTACGCCGTCACCGAACGCGACCACCACGCCAACACCCAACGCCACCGTAACGCCAACGCCTTCGCCAGTGCCGATCGCGATACCGACTTTTCCGAACTGTGACGAGAACGATGACTGCATCCTGCAAGACGCTGCGGACGTGCCGAGCGGAGAATACTTCGTCAAATCGCTTTTTGTAAAACAAAACGGTCACGTCGTCGTACAACGCGACGATCGCAACGGCGGACAAGTCACGATTCACGCGAAAACATTCATCACCGTGAAAGGAACGATCGACGCTTCAGGCGCTGCCGGCGCTCGCGGAACTGACGGACAACCCGGCCAAGACATGGGCTCGCGAACACCGCAACACAACGGTCAATCATGGCAGGGCGGACACGGAGGCAACGGCTTCCCTGGCAGCGATGGTGGCAGCGCGGGCGCGATCGTGCTCGACGCGCCATCCATACGCATTGACGGCTCGCTCATCGCCAAAGGCGGCGCGGGAGGCGCGGGCGGCAACGGAGGCAACGGCGGCGCAGGAAGCGACGAGCTACCATGGTATTACGGATGCCTGGGAGAACCGGGCTGGGGCGGCGATGCTGGCAACGGCGCGCTCGGCGGTAACGGAGGAAATGGTGGACTCGTGCGACTCAACTCCACCAATACGACCATCTCGAAAAAATCAACAATTGATTACAGAACGGGTCTCGCGGGAAGCGGCGGAATGGCTGGACAAGGCGGACCACGCGGAAGGAATTATTGCCAACCGACGGGCGCGCAGAACGGACAACCCGGATACAACGGCGCCAGCGGAAACCTGGGAGAACAAGGAATCGTGCTGTACTACTTCCAACCGTTCCTTTCGACGAGCACTCTAGTGAACGACAACCTCGACAACAAACCAAGAACAACCACTCACGACGGAATCACGATTCCACCAGCACCATCGCTGCAGAACGCGTTCCGCACCTACAGCGCGCGAACGATTACGGATTCCTTCGCGAACGTTTCTTACAACTCTACGGAAGAAATCAACGCGACCGCCAGCTCGCTTTATGACTACGACTGGAGCGCGTTCACCGCGAAATCCTCGCTCTGGATGTACAAGCTCGACTTCGGCAAAGGAATTCCACAATGCCCATTCACAACGCGCGGCTTGCCTCCAAACATCGCTTCGGACAGTGACTGCGTTCTAGGAAACACGACAGACCACAACGTCACGCTACACTTCCTATTCAATGACTACATCCTCGACGACGTGCGCTTCAACAACGAAAATAGACCAACGCGCGTCACGCTCGCAAAACAAACCGGACGCGCGATCCTGCTCGCGAACCAGACCATCAACGCGACAGAAAACTATTCCCTGCACTTTGAAGGCGCCGAAGATATTGACGGCACTCGACTCGCGAAAGTTTCACTCATCGACCGCGAAGGAAGCATCGTCGCGAGCGCGAAACTAAGACAAGGCGAAACGTGGAACACGAACGGCCTCAACATCCGCCTCTACCAAATATTTCCATGGATGTTGCCCAACCCGGACGCCGACCCACAGCCAGTCTTGCCGCAACGCGTAGACGTCGCAATACGCACCTCTTTACTCAACCTCGACGACGGCGCTTCCATCGCTGGAGATTCGCGCTGGAAGATCGCGCTGCAAGGCAAAAACAAAAGAATCGAATCGATCTCGCTCATCGAAACTTCGAGCCGCTTCGCGAAACAAATCACTGGCGTAAGCGACTGGCTCACGCTTGACCGCGAGAACGGATTCGTGTTTTCATACGCCGGCGTGACGCCGAGAAAGAGCTCGCGCATTTCCATCGGCACGCCAGCACTCGACACGCTCAACGTCTCGAACGAAACCATCGTCGTCCCGATAACGATCAGCGAAAACTCTTCACTAACTTGGAAGATCACTGAAAGCGCGACCGGAAACAACACGCTTTACGCAGTCGTTTCAACAACCGACGACTTTCCATACAAGTGGCTGTGGCTCAACAATGGACAAATCTTTGCTTCGAACTCACAGGTGGCAACGATCGGAAACGACAACGAACCGCCCGCGAGCGTTTATTTCAACAATGAAGATTCACAGCTGGAGTTGCAGGAAATAATCGACGACAACTCCACCACGAAAACGTGGAGCATCGCGATCGACACAAACAACGACCAGATCGGCAGCGTGCTCTACGCCAACGAGGCAATCGCCAACAACGTCGCGACGGACCGAGGAACGATACTTGAAAACAGCGACGCACTAGGCGCCACGCTGATCTATCCGGACAACGTTCGCCACGCGTTCTACGACCTCGGCTAAAAAACAAAAAGAACTTTTCTTACTTGCCGAGCTTGAACTCGCCGCTAAAACCGCCAGGACCACCCTTCGGCGCTTCCTCGCTCTCGTCGCCACCAGGCTGTTGTGCTTGCTGCGCCTGCTCCGCCTCTTCCAACTCGGCGATCTGCAGCGTGATCACGTCCAGCGGAACCAAATCGTCCTTGTTTATTTGCAGTTTTTCGAAAATGCTCAACGCCGTTTTGTCCTGTGCTTCGCGCTGCTTCGCAAACTTCGTGGGAGGAACGGCGACCTCGATGTAATCACCAAAGTCGTCGACGGCGTAAACCATCACGCTCAAGCCCATGAAAGACAAGCTCCAAAGCGAAAGCGATCGCTCGAGCGCTTTCTCATAGCCCAAGCCTGCGAGGCTCTCGGCGGTCGCGAAGCCGCTTTCGACCTCGATGTTCAGCCTTTCCTCTTCCTGGAGCATGTAGCCGTCGAAAATGAGTTTCTCGTCGCCCGTTTTCTTGTCCGTGCGCACGATGAAGTAAGCGTAGACTCCTTCGCCGAACGCCTTGCGGTAAACCACGTCATCGAACTCGCCGCCGGCAAGAAAACGCGCTCCGAAACGACGCAGCGTGCCCACCGTTTGCTCGGCGTCCTCGATCTCTGAACTGAAGCGTTCTTCGGGCAAGGGCCACTTTAGCGCGTGCTCGAGCGTCTTCGGCTTGAAGAGATTACTGATCCAGTCCAAAAAAGCCATCGTCTTTCTTTCCGCGCGTTTGCGACTGCGCGCGAACTACAACGAAAAGCACGATTAAAACACCCACGCCAGCCGCGCCCCACAACCAAAAAGGCAACCCGCCCGCAACACCAACAGACGCGCCACCTTCCGCGAGACGAAAATCGCGATTCAAACCATTCGCGATCGCAAAAGCAGTCAACAAATGACCATCGCCCAAAGCGGAACGGGACTTTTCTAACAAGTCTTTGCTCGACGCGTCAGGAAACTGCGCACCACGCTGCTCGGCGGCCGAAACCTCACTCGCGGCCGAAGCACGCGCCTGCAACAAATCATCCTCCAAACCAGAAACCGCGCTCGAGAACGCGGTGAACGCGCTCTTGAACTCGCCCACAGACAAGTTCAAACCACCACTGCTCGCTCGATCCAGCTTGTCCCGCCACTTCACCGCTTTCACGGCGTCCTGCTTCGCCAGTGTCAACGCGCCAAGACGAGCCCCCTCAACATCCGTCTCCAACGCAACGCCCAACTCCTGCTCGATCGCGTCAAACTTTTCCCGCAAACCCTGAAAATCCTCCAACGCTTGCGACAACTCTCCCGACTCCTTCAAGGATTTTTCTCGCTGCGCAGACAACTCTTTCTCAACCTGCAAAGCCAACGACTCGAACGCCCCCGAATCACCACGCGAAAGCGCCGACTGCATCGCGCGAAAACTCCACTCGAGCGACGCGCAGGAAACATCAAGGCCTTCGCACTCGCGCTTCAACGAATCAAAACGAGACTCCAACAACGACACATCCACCACAGGCTGTGCAAAACTAGAAGAAGCGTTTTTCAAAACCACATAGCTCACGGAATTGCTTCCTTTCGCGAGCTCGAAACGCAACGCGTCACCAGAAAGAACCGCAGGAGGAACCGCAGCACTCGCTCCGAGCACAGAGTAACGCGCCCATGCGTTCTCACTGCTATCAATAGAGAGCGTCACGAGTGTCGAGTTCGTCTCCACGTCATCAACGCTCTTGAAAGAAACGACGCGCGCGACCTGCTCGAGCGAAACGCCGACCCACTTGTATTTTTCTCCCGCGCGAGCGTTAACCAAACGCGCCTCGCTTCCAGAAACCAGCAATCCGTCGGAAGCATTCAACGTTTCCACATCGTAAGGCACTTCGAAAGGCAGCTTCACGACCAAATCGCCCAAGATCGCTTCACTGACCACAGGAGCTTCA
>DASYRB010000011.1:0-8634 GCA_036004805.1 Candidatus Norongarragalinales archaeon | reverse complement strand
AACACCTTTCTCTTGCGCGGGTTGTCCGGATTTTCAATCAACAAACTCGCATCGAACGCCTCCTGAAACAAGCGCAACACCTTCTTCGCCTGTACCAGTGATTCAGGAAGGAAGTGAAACGCGCCCTTGCCTTTTGCCTTGAGCACGCGGTGCATTTCTGCGACGGTTTTCGAAACATTCCTCTCCAAGTCACGCGACAGAATCCATTGGAGGGCAGTGATCGAAATTACGCCGTCGAAAGAAGCGTCATCGAAGGGGATGTTGCGTAGGTCGCCGTGCTTGACTTTCAACCTGTGCTTCTTCGCGACCGAAAGCATCGCGTGCGACGAGTCAAAACCCTCAACCTTGTACCCTACTTTCTTCGCCGTGGTCATGGAGATTCCCGTGCCGCAGCCCGCGTCGAGGATCTTCGAGCCGTACGGGAGGCCGAGGAGTTCGATGGCGCGGAGTGCGAGTTGTTCTTGGATGTTTTGCATCGCGCTGCTCGCGGCGTAGCGCTGTGCTTCTTGTTCTCCGTAAAAATCCTGCGCACTTCCGAAGACGCGTTCGGGACGCTTGTTGCTCTTGACTCTCCAATCGAGCTTTCTCATTCGGAAGGCCTGGTGATGTGCACGTTCTTGACGAGCGCAGGACCACAAACGACCGGAATTTCGGTTTCCCATCCGTGCTGCTGCGACCTCTCGCTACTGACCGCCTGGACGTTCTGCAACATTTGCATGAAGTTGTCGCTCACGCGCATTCCCTTCACGGCTTTCGTGAGTTGCCCATTGCGAATGATGAACGCGGCGTCGCGCGGAATCGTGCTGAAGTCGCCGGTCTGGTAGTTTTGGAAGCGCGTGTACCACAAGTTGGAAATGAAAATTCCTCTACGCACGCGAGAAAGCATTTTCTGCGTGTTCTCCGCGCCAGCAGCGACCACCAAGTTGTGGTTCGTGGGCGCGATGAGTCCCGCGTTCGCAGTGGTTTTGGTGGCGTATTTTCGCGCGGTCGACGTGTTGTGCAGATACGAGCGCAGTGTTCCGTCACCAATGATCGTTGTGTCTTGTGTGGGCGTGCCTTCCATGTCGAAAGGACTGGAATGATAGCCTTCTGGGAGTCGTCCGTCGTCGTGAAGCGAGAAAGCGCTGCTCGCGACGCGTTGTCCGAGCTTGTCGTGAAGGAAGCTGAAGCCGCTTTCGACGCTGAAAATGCTCGCGCTCTCGCCCACGTGGTTCACGAGAGAACTCCAGGGAAGCGAGTCGAAAACCACGTCCCAAACGCCCGCGGGCGCTTTCGAAGGATTCTTGCTATCGACCGCGAGCTCTCCCGCACGCGTGCCGACTCTTTCAGGCTCTAGAGTTCGAAGCATCCTGCCGGCGCAGACGTTGTGTCCGGAAGAGTTCGCATCATACAACGCACGCAGCGAGAGATAGTGGCGAGTGCCTTTCGACTCGGCATCGGCACCGCCTGAAGAACGCAAGTGTGTCTTTTCCGCGTGAATTTCCAGCACGCCGTTCGTGCGCCTCGCACCCCTCGAAAGCGCTGAAGTGATGGCGTTCTCGACGAAGTCCCAGCCGCCATCGTACATCGCGTCGAAGAGTTTCGCATCGAAGCCGTCGCGAATTTCGCTGTAGTGTTGCTTGCCTTGCGCGATACCGAAATAGTTGCCGCTCGGTTGTAGCGTTTTCGCGGCGAGAGGCAGCTCCTTCGCCAAGCGATTGATGGCTTTGCCGGAAGGCTCTTTGAGCGTGGTGAAGACGACGCGCTTGTCTTTCGCATAGAAAACGCTGATGCTGCGGACGAACTCGGCGCTCGCTTTCGCGGTCAAGTTGTTCGCGAACTTTATCTGCGTGCCACGCGCGACCGTGTTCTGTACAATTACATCGTCGGCGGTTTTTTTGAGTACTCTGAATAAGCGTTGTGACGCGTGCTCCAATTCCTCGTCATGCAAGTCATCCATTTCTTGTTTTCACCTTTCATCCTTTTCCGACGCGCACGCGGCGGAGGCGCATTTCGGGGCCGCCCATGTGCACGGGCATTCCCTGCATGGGTTCGCCTTTTCCGCAGCTGCCCGCAGTGACGTGAACGTGTTTCGCGACCGCGTCAACACTGTTCCACAACGCGGGCGTGGTGATCTCGAGCGATGGGCGCAGGCAGGGCTTCGTCATGCGACCATTTTCGATCAGGTAGGCTTCGCTGCCGACGTACTTCTGGTTCATTCGCACGTCGTCGATGTTCCATTCCATGTAGTGCTTGATGAACACGCCGCGCCTCACGCCCTCGAACAATTCTTCCTCTTCGTAATCGCCGGGCATCACGATCGTGTTCGCCATGCGCACGAGTGGTTCGACGTCGTAACGGCTCGCGCGCGCCGACGCGTTACTATGCGTCCTTAACGCGCCTGCGGTTTCGCGGTTGTGCAGGAAGCTGTTGAGATAGCCTTTCTCGATGAGTACTCTTTTTCGCGCGGGAACTCCTTCGTCGTCGAACGCGTAATTGCCATAACTCTTCGCGATAGTTGGGTCGTCGACGATCGTGACGTGCTTGCTGCCATACTTCGTGCCGATCGAGTCCTTCTTCACCCAACTCTCTCCCGCCTGCGCCGCCTCGCGTCCAAGAATTCGGTCGGCTTCGAGCGGGTGTCCGACGCTCTCGTGCGTCATGATGCCAGTAATGTCCGGACCAACGATCACGTCGAGCGGTCCGTGCGGAGGATTCACTCCCTCTTTGAGCGCTTTCTCCAAAAAACGAGCGTCTTTTGCGAACCTGCGCTCCAAAGGCCACTCTTCCAAAACTTCGAGGCCCGCGACCGCGCCGTACTGCCTGTTTTGCTGCGCGGTCTTCGCGCCCTGGTGAACGGTAATTACGCCGTGAAAATCTACGCGCGGCGTGTGCGTCGAGATCTCGCTGCCGTCACTGTTCACGAAAACTTTGTGAACGTCCTCCACGCCAAGCGAAAAAAACCTGTGAAGCACGGGCTCGCCGTAAACCGCTTTGTCGAGGTCGAGCAAGCGGCGCATGAGTACTGAAGGGTCGGCTTCCTCGATGCGTCGCAAACGCTGCGCCGACCATTTCGCGCGCACGGCTTTTTCGTCGGAGAGTTCGACGTTTTCTGGACGCGCGCTGGCTTTCTTTGCAGAATTCGCGGCGTGCTGAATGACTTGCTTGATCGCGTCGCGTTTGAGGATGTTCGTTGTAGCGAAGCCGAGTGTGCCGTTGATTATGAAACGCACGCCAATACCGCTCTGTTCTTCGAAACCAGCGGCTTCGGGTACTCCGTCTTTCAGGAGGACGTCTTGTCCCCACGCGTGTTCTAGGCGTGCTTCGGCGTACTTGGCGCCCATTTTTTGTGCCGTGTTTATGGCGTAGTGCGCGAGGTCGGCGTCTGGTCTGGTTGCGGGCATTAATCGAACAGGCTATAAACCCTCGGCGCCGTTAAAACTATTGCGCTTCAAATCAAGAGCGCGCTTCGTGCTTTCTCTAAAACAAAAAACCAATAAGAGGAGATTTTTTCAGTGAAAATTAAGGAAATAAAGCCAGGACAAGGCAACATCGACATAACCGCCGAGGTTGTGGGAATCGAAGAACCACGCACCATCAACAAAATGGGACGCGAACTACGCGTCGCGAACGTCACTTTGCGAGACGACTCGGGCACCATCACGCTCACGCTGTGGAACGAAAACATCGACAAGGTACAAGAAGGAATGTCGATCAAGCTCGTCAACGCGTACGCGAACACCTACCAAGACAAGCTGCAACTGACTCTTGGAAAGTTCGGAAAACTCGAGACCGCCTAAACTCCCTTCACGCCTAATTTTTTCTCTGCGCACGCAGCGCGGCAAACACTGACGACGTGTAAGCCACGAAAGCCATGCCACTGAAAGCGCCCACTATGGACTGCCAGATGCCACTAGCGATGGGAATCGGAAAATTGTTCGACGCATCAAAACCGATCAGGGGCTGTCCTGCAAAAGCCAATACCGACGCAACAATGCCGACGACGATTCCTGGCACGGCGAGCAGCAACAACGCGTCAAGCCACCTGCCTTCAGTGAACTTCCAAGAAAAACGCAACGCGTCCAAAACATCTTTCTTCTCTACCGCGACGCCGAACGCGCTGAAAGCCAGACGCACGAAACCATAAGCCATCACCGCGACGTATGCAAAGGTCGCGATCATCGCGAGCACGCCGATCGCTTCATTTCCAGTAGTCATTCCCGCAGCGGCCAACAGCAAAGCGACCGCAGGCACTATCAACAACCTCGGCTCGAGCCAAGGAATAATCGCCGAAAACAGCGCGGCGAGCCACGTGACGAAAAGCTTGACCGCGTTCTTCGCGTCTGCCTGAATCACGCTCAACCTTTTAGCCGATAGGAAGTGCTTGAGCGCGCGCAACTGCACGAAACTGTTCGCCAAGCCCTGCGCCAAGCTGTAAACCACGAGCAACGCGACCACGGTAGCCGTGAACGCTGTAGGCAGCACCTTGCCGGCACTGTCGGTTGGCATCGTGAGAGAAACGAGCGCGAACACTGCGAAATCGATGATGAAGAATAGCGCGGCGAGCTTGAGCGCGCGCTGGTCTCTCAGCCAAACGAAAGCGGACGTTAACGCCTCACTCGCGGTTTTAGTAACGTCCAAGAGCCCAGGATCACGCGTACCTTTCAGCGTAACCGCCGATTGTAGAAAGATGGTATCGCTCGCCGTTGAACGCTTTCCACGCCAAGAACAACGCGATGATGACGGCCGCGACGAACAACAACTCGTTCAAGAAGCCGAAAAAGCCCAGCGCGTTGATCACTCGAATCACGAGTCCGACGACGACGTAACCGATCCAGAAAAGTATTGACTGCACGCCGTGAAACCTCGCGTAAGAGTCCTTGTTCTTCAAAATGTAAAGCAATACGCCGCCGAGGATCGGGATAAGGTAAGCCAATGCGCTCCAGAGTTTGGAGTCTTCAAGTTTTTGGGTCTTTTTAGCCATAACAATTCAAAACAACTCTAGACCCGTTATTAAAGCTTACAATCCAACAAAACAAACGAACCAAAAAAAGTCCGTTCAGAAAAGCAAAATGGGTAACGTCTTCAAAGAAATTCGCGAAAAGCGTGGAATAATCAAGAGCGAAGCCGCGCTCCAGCCCGACTTTCTTCCCGCCGAGCTTCCCGCGCGCGAAGCACAGATCAAACAACTGGCGCTCGCCCTCGCGCCAGCCGCGAACGGCGAAAAACCCGGCAACGCGTTCATACACGGCACGCCCGGCACTGGCAAGACGAGCGTCGTGAAGAAAGTTTTCGCGGAACTCAACGAATACTCTTCCAAGCCATGGACCGCTTTCGTGAATTGCTGGCAGTCAAGCACGAAAATGGCCATCCTCACCCACCTCAGCGAGCAGAGTGAAGCGGGCTTGCCCCGCAGAGGACTGAGCAGTGACGAAGTGATGCGGCGCGTTGTCGAAATGATCAAGCGAGAAAAACGCGTACCAATCGTCGCGCTTGATGAAGTGGACCAGCTTTTTGCGAAGAAGGAGGAAGGCGTGCTTTACGACTTGCTGCGCGCGCAAGAAACATGGGGTCTTTCTTTCACTCTCGTGCTGATCACGAATAATCCGGAGATTGTTTCACAAATGGATCGACGCGTGCGTTCCTCTTTCACGAACACGGAACTCGCATTCCAACAATACACGCCGAATCAGTTGAAAGCGATATTGAAAGCGAGGGCCGAGATCGCGCTCGTGCCAGGTAGTTACGATGAGGAGGCGCTCGCGTTGTGCGCCGCGCACGCGGCAAAGCAGGGAGACGCGCGCATGGCCATCGAGACCTTGTTCAGATCAGCGAAACTGGCGGAACAGAAATCGCTAGACAAACTCACCGCGGCTACGGTACGCGAGGTGAGTTCGAAAATAACGCAAACCAGTACCGCGGGATACCAAGCAAAACTGGAAAAGCTCAGTGACCTCGAAAAAACGATTCTCGAAGTTCTAAAGAAAGCGAACAAGCCATTGACGTCGGGCGATCTTTACGAAAAAATCCAGAAACAACTGCCGAACGCCGCCGAAAGAACGCTGCGTGAGCACGTTACGGAAATGGAAAAACGAGGCGTCATCCTCACCGAAGAAAAACAAGGCGCCAGTGGAAGAACGCGAATTATTTCTCTAAAGTAAAAATCACTGGCAGTGTCCGGTGCCGCACGTCATGTTCGCGGTGGCGCAGTCGTAGGTCGTGTTGAGCACGTAGCCGCTCGTGTTGAGAGACGTGCAGTAATACTCTACTAAGACTGTGGAGTTTGTTTGGCAAGCGTCAGCGTAACCACTCACTGTTCCGGATATTGATCCGAACGGTCCTGTCGCTGTGCCTTGCGTGGTGTAGTTGATGTAGAATTGCGTGCCTGGACCGTCAGTGTCGTTACATCCAGGACCTGGCGTTGGAGTGGGTTGTGGCAGGCATTGTCCGTTGCTGCAACCATAAGTGCAGGCCGTAGTGTTCGAGTAGTATCCAGTGCTCGTGCCGTTGCACGAGTAAGAGACTAGCGTGTTGTTGCCGCTGCACTGGTTGTAGAAAGTGGCGGACTGGCAGGAAGTGAAAGTTACGTTGACGTAGCCCACGCTTCCGTTAGTTCCGGAAGCACAGAAAGAAGCACAGCTCGCGGCCCAGCAACCCAGTCCTTGAGAACCGTTCGTGGTGCACGTGAGTGACGTGTTCTGACAAATCGCGCCAGGACAGCATCCTTGTCCGAAACCGCCGCAAGAGATGCAAACGTTACTGCCCGAACAAGCCAGGTAAGTGCCGTTGCAAGTTCCTCCCGTACAGCATGCCGCGCCGAGAGTTCCACAAGCCTGTGGAGTCGGCGAAGGCGTCACGGTCGCGTTCGGTGAAGGAGTAGGCGTCGACGTCGGGCAGGGCGCGAACTGGCACGCTGGCGGTTGCCTTGAGACGTAGGAACCGTCGGGGCACTGGAAAACGTCTTGAGTGCAGTAAACGTTAGGCGTTGGAGTCGGCGCCACGGTCGCGTTAGGCGACGGCGTTGCCGGCACAGGCGTTGAGGTGGGTTGCGGCGTTGGAGACGCGCCACCGCCGATACAGCCCGCTATGACTAGTGAAGCAAAAACCAGCAGCGCGAAATGAACCGTCCTCATCTAACACGGTAGTTTTGTTGGCTATAAAAAACAACCATATAAGAGCTGAAAACGACCCAAAATATCTACGGTGGAATTTTTCTTTGACTAAAGAGCTCGGCACAGTAATAGCCACGCCAGAAGGACCCAGCACCGGCAGGTTCGCGTTCGTGATCAGCGACCAGAAAGTCAGGCGCGGCGAGTTCGTACAGCTCGAAGGCAGCGACGGACCCATCTTCGCTTTGGTACAGGACATCACGCGCGGCAATCGCTACTTCGAGCGTCCGGAAAGCGTGCGCGAATACGAACAAAACGGCTCCTCGCTCCTCGAACAATTTCCTGCAGCCGCTTGGGACACCGCGACCGCGAACTGCCTCGTGCTCGGAACGTGGCAAAACAACGCGCTCGCACGCAGCGCCTACCCACCCGCACCCGGAACCAAGGTCAAGGAAGCGAACGAGGAAATGCTCAAGCCATTCCTCGGTTTTCGCGAAGACGGACTGCACGTCGGCAAACTCATGAACCACGACGTGCCCGTCAAGCTCGGGCTCTCCGCGTTGCTACAGAAACACGTCGCCATTCTCGCCATGAGCGGCGCCGGCAAATCACACCTAGCGAACGTCCTGCTCGAAGAACTGCTTGACAGAAAAAAGGAACACGGAAGAATGGCGATCGTGGCGCTAGACATTCACGGCGAATACTCCGGACTCGGCGACTCGAAAATCAACCCGACATACGCGCCGAAAGTGAAAGTCATTGACGCGGAAGAAATCACCATCGCGACACGAGAACTATTGCGCATGCCGGAACTGCTCTCTGAAACTTCTCCAGTAGCGATGCGAGAACTACAAAAGCTCCTGGAAAAACTGCGCGAAGAAAAGAAATCATTCGACCTCGAAGAACTCTACGAAGCGGCGAACGCGGCAGACATCAACAAGAACGTCAAAGACCCACTCCTCGACACGATCGGACAGCTACAAAAGTTGCAGATATTTTCGAAGGTCGACAATCCCGAAATCAGGAAGTCCGTAAAGTCGGGACAAGCGCTCATCATCGACTTCTCGAAAATCACGGACCTCAAGACGAAGCAAGTCATTGCCAGCTATTTCGGCAAAAAACTCTTCTCACTGCGACAAAAACACGAAATTCCTCCATTCCTTTTGCTCGTCGAAGAGGCGCACAATTTTGCGCCGGAAAAAATGTCTAAAGAGAACGCGATCTCGAAAGGAATCATTGAAAAGATCGCGCGAGAGGGAAGAAAGTTCGGAGCCAACATCTGCCTCGTATCGCAAAGGCCCGTCAATCTCTCGACGACCGCGTTGTCGCAATGCAACACCTTCTTCATCCTGCGAATCATGAACCCCAACGACCTCGACCAGATCAGGCAAAGCGCCGAGGGCATTGACGCGAGAACGCTCGAACAGATTTCGGGATTGAAGGTCGGCGAAGGAATCCTTCTCGGAGAAGCGGTGCAAGCGCCTGTTTTCGTGCGTGTTCGCGCGCGCAACTCGCGGCCTGGAAACAAGGCGACGTCGCTCGAGAA
>DASYRB010000010.1:0-28207 GCA_036004805.1 Candidatus Norongarragalinales archaeon | reverse complement strand
ATATGCTTTCTCAGCAACTCGAACTCTGCAGACGTGAAGTGACTCGCTGCTTTCCCAAGCGCCTCTTGCGAAAGCGCCCCGCGCAAAGCACTGTCAACAGTTTCTCTGCGAGTCTTCCAACGACCATACTGTTCAACATACTTCCTAAGCGCAGGCCTCTCGCGCTCGCTGAATAATGCGCGCATATGCGAAGAGTCCACAAACGCCGGATCTCTTATCTCCGCATCAAGAATTTTTCTAAAAAGCTCTTTCTTTTCCAGAAGCAATGGCCTTTCGATAGCTCTGCCCGATTCAAGAGCTTTTTCCAAACGCCTACTCGTAGCTGCGTTCAAGACAGCCACACCAAGACCGACCTTGGGTTTCTCGACACGAATTCCGCGAATACCAGCCATTTCCGAAAAAAAGCGCGGCGTTTCAGGCTAAAAGACTGCTGGTAACAAGGATGCTAACGATCGCGTAAATCAATACGGCTATCGGAAGCGAGTAAGCGATGCTGGTCCACGTGTGCAGCTTGTTGTTCGCGTCCTCTATCTGCGAATTGAAGTAAGTCAGAATGATGACGATTTCCATGACGTAAATGCCCATGATGAACGCGAAAGTCGCCGGGTCAGCGGCGGCGGCCAGCACTTCCTTGTTGCAAAAGACGTTACCGGCTGTCCCGAAACCGACGTTGCCCGAAACGCCCGCGCCCTGCGTCGCCGCCTGCGAGCCGCAACTCGCTGAGAGACTGTTGATGATTATGCGCTGCATTCCTGCAACGACCGCCAGCACGATTGGAGCAACGAAAACAGCCATCGTCTTCAACATCGTCGTCACGTCCTCCAACAAACGACGCAACGCCTCGTCGACCTTCTGCGCGTTGCGAATCTGCAAACTCAACTGAATGAGCGACTTTGCCGCAACGTTAACTCCCAGCTCTACTGAGTCGACGAGCACGCGCATGCCGCCGCGAATTATTTGCGAGGGAACGTTCTTGAGCGCGCCGTAAGTGTCGTCGAAAATAGCCGCGTCCATCGTCATGGAAAGCATCGAAATGTTGTCCAAGATTTTTTGGAAGATGTTCTTCGCGATGCGGCTCTTGGGCAGGAATTCTATCGCGTGACGCAGCGCTTCTTCCATTGGACGGTTTTCGCCGAGGCGAGAGGCGAGCACGTACATCGCGTCCTTGAACTCTTTCTCCATGCCGCGAATGTCGTCCTGTATCTTTTTGCGCTCGTAAAAACGACCGAACAGATAGATGCTGATGGCGAAAGAAACGCCGATCAATATGCCGAAGAGAGTGCCTTGTCCTATGAAGAATCCGGAATCGCTATAGACGCCCTTCAAATGAGGAATCCGTCCTATCGTTTCATTGAAGCTCACCGCGGGATCGCTTCGCAGGGCTTGCAACTGGCTTTGGTCGTAGAACCATCCCGCAAGAACCACGCCCAGCAGCACGATAATCGCGAGCGGTATGTAAGGCAAGCGCAAACCACCGATCTTGAACCATCCCTTGGGCGATAGTCCTGGATAGTTTTCAGGAATTTCCGGAGGAACGTAAGTCGGCGGCCTCGAGCCGAGAATGTTGCTCCCAAACCAGTACAAGAAAGCGGGGATCGCGATGCAGTAAATGAAAAACAAGTATTCGGGACGCGTAATCTGCAACTGCACGATCGAACCACCAATTGGCAGTACAATGGCGAGCAGCAACGGCAACAAGATTCCGAAGTAATACAAGTAAACCGTGGGCTGGTGCAAGCCACGAGCGTAAAAGTCCATTTTTTCCTTGCTGCCTTCCAACACGTCCGCCGACGCTTTTTCCAGCAAGTCGACGCGCTTCGCCTCGTTCGTTTCCAAAAGCGAGCCGCGAATCAACAACAACGCGTGTTTGAAGTCGTCACTGTACTCGCCCCACCTGAACGCGAGCTCGTCCAAACCTTCTTCGACGCTCAAGTATTTTCCGATCTGCACGTCGTAAACCAGCTTCTTGAAATCCTCGGCGATCTTTCCACGGCCGTGCGACGCGGCGAACTCGACGGCGCGCTCGATGTTCGGATTCAAACGCATCGACATGACCATGTAGTTGATTATTTCAGGAATGTACGCGATCGCGAGCACTCTCTCGCGCTTGACTGCTTGTCCCGGATACGCGCCGTAAAACAACGCGCCAACGATCGGGCCGATGACCGCGAACACGGCGATCGCGAGCTTGAGGTAGTAGTCAATGGGCAAGAACAGGTAGACGAGTGCGCCGACCGCGCTTCCGACAATGATCGCGAGAATGAATAATCCGTAGAAAGTTCCATAGAACTGTTCGGCCGTTATCGGCAATCCCAAGAAGTTGATTTGTTCCTGTTGTTCTTGAGTGAACTTGGCGCCGCGCGCGAGAGAACCGAAAGCGCGACCCATCGACTGAGTCAATTTCACGAAGAAGACGTCGCTCTCGGGCACTTGCGCGGTACGAGAACTTCTGCTGGGTGGAGCTGAGACTCGTTGTGCTGGACGCTCTATCCTCCTGCGCGGAGGCTCTCTGTTCGCCATAGGATTTCTCGAGCGCAATCACGCTTCGAGCCTATTTAAAATCAAAGCCACGCCTACAAACAATTCAAGATGAGCAAGCTCGAAAAATTCATGCGCACAGGACATCCTGACTTGGTCATGGCACACTTAGACAGAATCAAAAAGCCAGAAGTGGTGGCCTTGGCTCTCAATCATCATGAAGAGTTGGTGCGCATGACTGTATTCCCGACATTTGAACGCATTGGAAAACCTGCAATTCCTATCATTGTGAAAGCACTCGAACACGAAGATCCTGACGTCCGCGGGGATGCCGTTGAAACGTTAGGAAGAATTGGTAATCTTGAGGTTTTGCCGGCACTAGAAAAAGCACTCAAAACCGAACAGACCGAATTCGTGCGCAGGTACATCCTAGCAGCAATGTACAAGCTCAAGAAGAAGTCAAGCGGCTAGCGCTTTCGCCTTCAGCAGTTCCGCGACTAGATTGTCGTCTACCCAGGCTTTCCACTCGTCCATCAAAGCACGTCGGTCGAGCGTGCCCTCGCTGCGCATTCTCTCTTCGATCAGCAACATGTGGTTGTGCGCCCGCACGCTGTACTCGGCTTCGAGAAGTTTCGGAACATCCAGCTCGCGCTTCTTGTCCACGAGGTACTGTTTGCTTTCCGCGCGCAGCTGTATTTCTGCAAAGATGTCTTCGTTCGAAAGGCCGCGAATCCTGCGTATTTTTTGGAGCCATTCGCTCTCTGCGACAACGTCCTTGTTGAAGACTTGGTCGTCTTTGCCCGCGTCGAAATCCAGCCATGACAAAAATCCTTCCTCCTTATCCGGATCGGTGACCCAGTGCTTCTTGATTTCCACGAGCTCCACGACACGCCTCTGTCGCTTGAGCGAACCCTTGAATCTAATGGGCGCGGTGACGAGCACGAAGTCAGTGGCCTTGAAAGAAGTCGTGGGCACGCCGAGGTCGTTTACGATGCGGTCCCAAACCGAGTAAGCGCTTTCTCCGTGAATCGTTCCAAGAACGACGTTTCCGACCGCACCGACACGCATAGCTTCGAAAAGAGCTCGCGCTTCGCCGGAACGCACTTCGCCCACTACCAACACCGAGTCTCCGAGACGCAGCGCTGTACGCAACGCGTCTTCCGCGCTAGGCTCGGATTCGCTCACCGCGCCAAGCGGCGGACGCGTCTTGAGTCGCTGGATGTTGAAACCGATTCTCTTTAGCGCTGGTGATGGCAACTCGAGCGTGTCTTCCTGTGTAATGAAGCGCAAGTTTTGCGGAGCTTCGAGCATGAGTGCTTGCAGCATGGAGGTTTTTCCTGAACCACGAGAACCAACCACGAGCGTCGAGCCTTGCGCGTCGACGATGTAGGACATGAGTCCGGCCGCGAACGGCGTCATCATCTTGTTGTCCACGAATTGAGCAAGCGTCCAGGGAGTTTCTTTGTGTAAACGAAACGCGAACGCAATACCGTCAGCAGAAAGGGGACGACCAATCACAGCGATACGCGTCTGCAAGTCTGGGAGGTCGAAGTCGAGTACTGGGTGTGCTTCGTCGAACGGTCTTCCGGACAATCCCCTGAATCTTGAAACGACTGCGCGTGCTTCTTCGTCGCTGTAAATCACGTTGGATTGGCATTGTCCGTATTGCGAGTGCACGAGAAAAATGGGCTTGACGCCGAGAGGCGCGTCGATGTAGACGTCCGTGAGCTTCCTGTCGCTCAAAAGTAATTCCAAAATTCCGTAACCGACCGTGTACCGCGCGACGATCGTGGCGAGTTCTTCTTTTTCGCTCACCGTGAGGTTGATGTTGTTCTTCAGCGCGAGGTCGGCGATCGTGGAGACGTAGATTTTTCTGAAGTAGCGCCTCGCTTGCGCGATGTCCATGAACCCGATGTTCGACGGTCTTTGTCCCGCTACGATCTCTTTCGTTTTTTCGAGCAGGAAATACTTGTCCGGCGGCAGCGTGTATTCCGGCGGATTGATGTAATACAAATATTCGACTCGTTCGGGGTGCTTGTAGATGTAAACGTCACTGCCGAGCACTTGGTAGCGGTCGACGAGTTCGAGGTTTTCTACGCCGGAGAAAAAGATGCGCGAGCCGATGAACGAAGGCTTGATAGTTACTTCAAAAAGTGACATGTAGATCCCGCGTCCCGCAGGCAGTTCCTTCAATTGCGCGAGGTATTGCTTGACGCGTTTGATCATCGCGGTCTCTTCAAAATTCGTAAGCATGAAGCGCAGCGTGCCGATGTAAACATTCAAGTCGTCGAGTTGTTCGCCGGCCAGGTTTGCGCTTCGCTCGTTTTCTTTCTTTATTTCACGAACCAGGTCAAGGTAAGCGCCGAATGGGTCGCCGTAAGCCCTGTTGATTAGAGCAGTGACGAAGTCGTGTCTCGCGCTGATTGTTTTCGGTTCTGCTGTTTTTCCTAAGTGTGATGGGGACCAGATGCTTTCGGTCTCCATTTTCGTGATCCAGTCCGCGACGCTCTTCAGCATCCGGGTTTGTTCGTCGTTGTAAATGCGGTCGTAATACTCCGTCAGCACGATTTCGTCGGCGTCGAGCTCTTGCAGTTTCGAAACAACGTCGCGCATGGCTTGTTCATATTGCGCTACGTCTGCACCGAAAGGCGCGCCACGGTAATTGATGACTAGACGTCGGTGGTCGCCCTCGGTCTTCACTACAGCTTCAAATGCCATTCTGTTCTCGAGGCGAAATTACGCGATTCGAGAGTTTAAAACCAATAGCTCTTGATTGCGCGCGCTTCAAGCGACTTTCGAATAGCTCGCCGCCAACGCTGCCGCCCTCGATGGATAGTCCGCCGAGTTACCATCGCTCACAGGAGCATAGCCGGACAAGACGCAACTCATCGCGTCACCCTGCACGGGACAAGAGCCGTAAACGTTGCGAGTCGCCGTGCTGCCGCCGTCGAGACCAGTGCAAAGCGTGCGCGTCGTGCAGTCAATCTGGTCTAGTGGGTCGTGAAGCCTCGCCTGTGGATAGATTTTCACACCGCATCCGGTGAGGATTTGTCCGGTTCCCGTGCCAAAACCACTCTCTAGTGTAGCGATTGCTCCCGTGTAAGCAACAATGTCAAATCCGTGGTAGAAGCGTCCGCCACAGTTGCGAAGCGCGGCCTGATTGATGACTGGATAATACTGCGTGTAAGCGTTGACGAATTGAGGCGCGACATTAACACGCACGAGGGAAGCGGGCGGTCGCACCGGTATTCGCAACTGCATCCCAACAGTAAGAATGTCGCCTTGAACCAAAATTCCTATGTTGGCCTGACGAATCACTTCCACCGGAACTCCGTAAGCACCGGACAATCCAAAGAGCGTCTGTCCGGGCGCTGCAATGACCGTGAAATAATTCGTCGTTATGGCTTGGTTCGGTTTGATGCAGACAGAATCTGCAGGGCAAGCTGCTTGAGCACTGACAAAAGCGACGAACGAAAACAATGCGAGCAAGAACGCTTTTTTCATCGAGAACTAATTCGTGAGTCAGAGTGTTTAAAAGAACTATTTTTTGCGCAAAAACACGAGGAAAGCCGTGTGCAGCACGCCCTGCGTTGCCGGCCTCGATCCATTCTTTCTCACTAGCCAGTCTTCAACGCGTCCATCTACGGTTTTGAAAAGTTCAAAGCCAACGTTCTCTCCTTCCTCGACAAAGTCGCGCGCCTGCTCAACGTTTGGCAAATACCCTACCGCAAATCCGCCTTTCTTCAACGCGGCGTGAACGTTCTTGAGAGCTTTCTGAGCATCAGGCATATCGAGCAGAAATAGCGCAAGGTCCTTCGCTTGGACGTCTTGAGTCACATCGCACAAAACGAACTGCACGCGTTTGTCCATGCCCGCGCGTTCCGTGTTTCTCTTCGCGATTTTTTGGAACTCTTCGCGCACGTCATAAGAATAAACTTTTCCATGCTCTCCCAAGGCGTTAGCGATGAACACCGTGAACCAGCCGCTGCCACTTCCCGCCTCGGCAACCTTGTCTCCAGGCGAAACTCCGGAAAGTCCCGCGATTAGTGCGCTGTCTTTTGGAAGAATAACTTGCGCGCCGCGTTGCAGCCTTTCCCAAATTTCTTGATCCAGCATCTCAATTTTTCACTTGTATTCGAAGAGTTTCTTTTGTCCAGCAACGTTCTCAAGATTGCTGACGCGCAAACCAATTCTGCGCAACACGTGTTTTTCAGCTAGTAGGTTTTGCAACAGCTCATGCGCCGCATTCTTCAACTTCTGCGCGTCGTTCGTTGCGGGAATGGTTTTGCTGTGGTCGCGAGTAGAAAAATCACTATAGCGCGCGGTGACGGTCACGGTTTTGAACTCGTAATTGCTCGCCTGAACCTCTTCCGCGATGTCGTCGGCGAGCTCGTCGAGTTTTGAAATGATCTCGTGAACATTCGACGTATCCTTATCAAAAGTACGCAACCTACCCACGCTTTTTGCTTCATACTCTCCACCGATTGATGAATCGTCTTTTCCTTGCGACGCGTCCGCGAGATATGCTCCGTATTTTCCGAAGTCTTCGACGAGCTTGACGCGGTTCTGTTTCGCGAGATCGCCGATCGTCTTCACACCGTATTCTTTCAGTTTTTCGGTCGTTTTCGGACCGACGCCGTACAACTCGTCGACTTGTTTCGGCCACAAGAACGCGTGCACTTTTTTAGGAGTGACGACAGTCACGCCGAATGGTTTGTGTTCGCCTGCCGACATTTTCGCGACGAGTTTGTTCGGGCCAATGCCGATGCTGCAAGGGAGTTTCGTTTCCTTCAGCACTTGTTGTTGGATTTTGAGAGCTAGTTTTTCTGCTTCTTTGAAGTCGTGAACTTTGCCGGTCATTTCCATGAACGCTTCATCGATCGAAACCTGTTCGAAAGCGACCGCGTGTTTTTGCAAGATCTTCATCACGTCGTCGCTCGCTTCGCTGTAGAGCGACATTCGCGGCTGGAGAACGATGCAGTCGGGACACTTTTTCAACGCGACCGCGAGCGGCATCGCGCTGTGAACACCGAACTTTCTCGCTTCATAGTTGCAGGTTGAGACGACGCCGCGGTTGATGTGCGCCATTGGGCCCATGCCGACAATGACAGGCTTGCCTTTCAGCTCCGGATTTTCCCTCTCCTCGACAGCAGCGTAGAAGTAGTCGAGGTCGACGAGGAAAACGATGCGTTGAGTGTTTGTCACGATGGAGCTTTAAGGACGAAAACAGCTAATAATTAAAGAGCAGAAAGCAGCGAGCGCAAGGCCCCGGTAGCTCAATGGCAGAGCAATCGCTTTGTAAGCGATAGGTTACGAGTTCGACTCTCGTTCGGGGCTCTTTGAAAATGAGTAAACTCGACCGCTTCTTCCGAGAAGCACACCCGGTCTTACTGGAAAAGCATCTTGAAGCGATAGCGCAAAACCCGCGCTTAAGCAGAGAGAAAATAGCTGGTCTTTTCGTGAAAGCGCTCCAAAACAAGAGCGCGTCGCTCAGAGAACATTATCTCAACAGACTTCTGGAATTCGGACCAGACGTTTTGGCAAAACACGTTGACGGGATAGCAAAACTGCTTGATTCCGGAGTAGAAGAAGAACGTGTATAATCAATGCTCTTACTCAAGCTGATAGGAAGAAAGCACGCCGCCAAATATTCCGACAAAATAGCTCGGTTTCTGACAACGGAAAAATCTCGCGAAACTTTCATCACTTTTGAAGAAGCCATTGGCATCAGCCACACTTGGGATGAGATGCAAGTCGCAGCCGAAACTTTGGGAGAAATAGGAAACAAGCGACACTTAACAGCAATAGAAAAAGTCAAACAATCCGTTCCCACGCGTTGGGAAGAGATGCATTCGGCCTACGCCGAAGCGATAACGAAAATACGCGAAAGACAAGCAAAAACCTAACGCGTCTATGGTTGTCCGGCGAATTGTGGGTTCATCACGCGCGTCAAGTTGCCCGTGACCGTGACGTCGTCGCCCTCGTAAATCACGATCAGCTTGTCCCTGCGGAAAACGTGTGGCGTTGCGGTCCACGTCACGTTCTTCAGGTTAACGACGCGCGCGTCGGGAGTGAACTTCTTTGCCCAGCCCACCGCTTCCTCGTAGCTGCGGAACTGGTACATCTCCGTCGTTTGCTTGTTGATGAGCATTTTTCGTCCCGCGATCGGCATGTAAGAGTGAGAAACCGCCTCGTTCGTCAACACCACGTCCGCGCCCACCGACTGCAATGCTCGCACCAGCGTCGCGTTGTCTTCCACTACGTCGAGCGGGCTTTCTTGATTCACGCAGCCAGTGAAAGCGATTACGAAAAAGGCCAAAATTATGAGCGGCAGAGACTTCATGCTATTGTTCCTGTTTGAGTTTTTGCTGGCGAACTAATTATATATGTAGCACCAATCCCTCGTTGCGAACACAAATGGACAAGATCGAAGAAGAAGTTCTCAAGACGCTGGCGAAGAAGTACGACTTCGTACCCGGCAGGCTCAAAGAAGTCGGTGATTTCCTGAAGCAAATGCAGGACTACACGCACTACGTCGCCACGAGCCAGTACTTCAGCGAGGTACTGAACAAGAAAGTGGCACTGCTCACTCTCGACATCGACTCTCTCGCGCTGCGCGTCGAGGTGCTGCGAATGTTGGAGAACATGCTTTACGCCGAAGCCGAAAAAGCCACCTTCAGAAAAGATCCAATCGCGCTTGACAAAAAGAAAGTCGAAAACCTCAAGGCGGAAATGAAGGACGTCGAAAAAGCGCTAACGGATACCTCGTCGCAAGCCATCGCGCTCACGAAAATGATCCGCGAAGAATTCAAAACAAAAAACGGCACGACCTAGAAAGCCAAACAGAGCCACGAGCGGCCTTCTTTTGCGTTTTTCGCTGTGTCCACGCCTTTCTCTGGTCGCGTTTGGCAGTGTTGGAATGTTTTATATACCGCGTGAGGCAGTGAATAGTTAACGAAGCGTCTTTTCGCTGAAAAACAACAGTTCAGAGTGGATTCTTAGAAAAAATGTATATCAGTGCTAAGTGCGGCAAAAAATTCAAGCCCGAAGACGTAGAATTCTTGCGCTGTCCTTACTGCGGCTCGAAAGTCTTCTATAAGGAGACGGAACCAATCGCACGCAAAGCGACGACCGCCTAGTTCTCTCTGAAAAAAACTAAAAATTATTTTTTTGAAAAATTTGTGATTAGGAAATGGGTGTTAAAGCTCCAAAGAAAGGAAGCCGAGCGTTCTGGCACAGAGCACGCGCAGCTCGCTACGTGCCCGAACAACACGCCTGGCGCCTCGACGGCAAAGGATTCACTAGTTTTCTCGCTTACAAAGCCGGCATGACGCACGTCTCAATGATCGCTGACGCCGAAGGACCCATGAAAGGACAGGAAGTCATCCGCTCCGCGACAGTGCTCGAAGTTCCTCCGTTTTTTGTTTACAGCGCCGCGATCTACGAAAACACGCCGTACGGACTCAAAAACATCGGCGAAGTGCCCGTCACGCAAAACGTGCCGAAAGACGCGCAACGCGCAATGACGCTCGCAAAGAAAGTCAAACAACCCGACGCCCTCGACAAGCTCGCCGACAGAACGGCACAAGTCAGGCTCATCTGCTGCACGCTCCCATCGAAAATCGGCTTGAAGAAAACGCCGGACGTTTTCGAAGTCACCCTCGCCGGAAGCCCCGCCGAACAACTCGCATTCGCCAAAGCAAACCTCGGAAAAGAGCTGCACGCGAAAGACGTCGTGCAGGAAGGAGAATGGCTCGACGCGATCGGCGTAACCAAGGGACAAGGATGGCAGGGCGCCGTCACTCGTTTTGGAATTGCACTTCAACCACGCAAAGCCACGCAGAGACGAAGGCGCGGCGGTTCTCTCGGTCCGGAAACTCAAGCTAAAATCATGTACACCGTGCCGCGACCAGGACAGCACGGATTCCACAGACGCACCGACTGGAACAAGCGCGTGCTGAAAATTGGCGAGGGTAAAGAATTCAAGAACGAGTTCGCTCACTACGGCAGGATCACGGGCGATTACGTCCTTCTCGACGGCAGCGTTCCCGGACCGCAGAAACGCGCGATCCGATTGAGGAAAGCCATACGCACGAGCGGCATCATGAAGCCGGAAGTCAAACAAGTCGCCGCCATCAACGCGGCATAGGAATTGATTTTTACAAAATGAAAGCTCTAGTAAAAGACCTCGCAGGAAAAGAAGAAGGCGAAGTGCAGTTGCCACTGCAGTTCGACGAGGCCTTCAGACCAGACGTCATCAAGCGCGCCTACCACGCGCAAGCCACGATGCGCCTGCAGCCGAAGGGAGCTTATCCTCTCGCAGGAATCGCGACCACCGCTCAATACTACGGACGCAGAGCCGCGTGGCGCGCCATCATCAACACCGGACGCTCGAGATTGCCTCGTGAAAAAATCGCGAAAGGACGCACCGGTAAAGTCCGCATCGTGCCACACTCGGTCGGCGGACGCAGAGCGCACCCGCCAGTCATCCAGCGAAAACTAATCGAAAACATTAATCGCAAAGAAAAAATGCTCGCCATACGCAGCGCGATCGCCGCGACCGCGCAACCAACACTCGTTTCACAAAGAGGACACAACTACCAAGGACGCGTGCCCGTCGTGATCGACGCCGCGTTCGAAAACGTCAAGAAAGCGAAAGAAGCACGCGGCATCCTTGAAGCGGTGGGATTGACGAACGACATGCAACGCGCAGCCGACGGTCGCAAGCGAAGAACGGGAATCGCTGGACTGCGACGCGGCGGCTACAGAACACCCAAAAGCGCCCTAGTAGTCATTGCAGAAGACAAAGGCGTTTGGCGTGCAGCGCGAAACATTCCTGGAGTCGACATCGTTCGAGTCGACAAGCTCACGGCTGAAGACCTCGCACCGGGAGGCGTCGCTGGAAGATTGACCGTTTGGACGCAGAGCGCGCTCGAACAACTCAAACAAAAAAACTTGTACGCGTGAATTTTTCAAAATGGTATCCATTCTTTATGCATTGACGACCGAAAAAGCGGTGGGCAGCATCGAGCGACAAAACCAGCTCACGTTCGTAGTAGCGCGAGAGAGCGACAAGAGCCAGATAAAGCAAGAGTTCGAAAAGCTATACGCCGAAAAAGTCAAGAGCGTCAACACCACGATCGACGCGAAGGGCAAAAAGAAAGCATTCATAAAACTCAAACGCAAAGGAGCCGCGAGCGACGTCGCAGGCAAGCTCAAGATTCTTTAGTGATCACAAATGGGCACTAGGCTAACAGTACAAAAGAGAGGTAAAGGCGGACCCGCATGGCGCAGCCCAAGCCACAGGTTTGTCACGGACCTAATGTACCAACCACCAACCACCACTGAACTCGAAGGCGCACTGCGTGGAACGGTAATTGATATTCTCGACGATCCCGGACGCACCGGACTACTCTGCCAGCTCTTGCTCGAAGACGGCAGAAAGATCTACAACCTCGCCGCGGAAGGACTCGCGGTCGGACAAGAAGTCTGGTTCGGCAATAATGCTCCAGCGAAGAACGGCTGCGTCCTGCCGCTCGAAAAAATCCCGGACGGAACACCAATATTCAACATCGAAAAAGTCCCGCAAGACGGCGGAAAATTCGCACGCGCCGCCGGCACTGCTGCTTACATCGTCGCACACAACGAGATCAACGGACGCGTCTCCATAAGACTTTCTTCACGAGCCGTAGTCGAACTCGACCCACGCTCACGCGCCACCATCGGCGTCGTCAGCGGCGGCGGACGCTTGGAGAAACCCATCGTCAAGGCAGGAACCGCGTTCTACATCAACCACGCACGCAACCGCCTCTGGCCGAAAGTAAGAGGAACGGCCATGAGCGCTTACGACCACCCGCACGGAGGACGCTCGCTAGGAAAGAGCAACACCGTCGCACGCAACACGCCGCCAGGAAGAAAGGTAGGAAGCGTTGCCGCGCGCAGAACTGGAAGACGCAGAGGAAAATCAACCGAATAAAGCTGACAAAAAATGGCAAGAAAGTTCACTTACAAAGGCAAAAGCGTCGAAGAACTGCAAAAACTCAGTCACGACGAGTTCGTCAAGATGCTGCCAAGCAAGCTGCGCCGAAGCATGCGCAGAGGCAGCGTGCCCGTCAAAAAGTTCATGGAAAAGTTCCGCAAGCGAAAAGGCAAAGGCAAACCAATCAAGACACACGTCCGCCAAATGCCCATCCTGCCGGAAATGATCGGACAACACTTCAAGATCTACAACGGCAAAGACTTCGTCGACTTCATACCCACGCCAGAAAGCCTCGGACACAGACTCGGAGAATTCAGCATTCCAATCAAACAAGTCAAGCACTCCGGACCAGGAATCGGAGCCACCAGAGGAAGCAAGGCAATCGAGCTCAAGTGATTTTGCAATGACGAACAGCATCTACAACTACGGATTCCAACCCGCAGACGCGGCCAAAGTAGGCAGAGCCCAAGGCTACGACTACAACGCCTCATACAAAGACTTGTCGCAATGCTGTGCAACCATCAAGTACAAACCCGTCACTCGCGCACGACAAATACTCGACGACGTCATCAGCATGAAAATGCCCATCTGGTACACCAACTTCAACTCGAGACTCGGAGCGCGCTCGCAGCTCGGCGGAAAACGCGGACGCTACCCGAAAAAAGAAGCGAAAATACTCCACAAACTATTGCAAAACGCGGTCGCCAACGCCACCGCGAAAGGACTCGACCCAGCCAAACTCGTCGTACAACACGCCAGCGCTTACAAGCAAAACACTTACCCGCGCTCGAAAAGAGTCTGGGTCTCCAGCGTAGTCCTAGGATACGGCAAAATGGCCACGCGCCACGACTTCGAAACCGCGCGCTGCGAAATCACCGTCGCCGAAAACGAAGCCGCCGTCAAAAAGTTCACCGCAACCAAGGCCGACAGAAAGAAAGACAAAGCCAAAACACAAGCCAAACCAACACACGCAAAACCAGCAACACACCCCACACCAACACATCCAACGCCAGCGCACGCGCAACCAGCACACGCTGCCGCAACGCACCCTCAAACGCAACACTCACAACCTCAACACGCAGCAAAACAACACGCGGAAGAAAAAAAGTGATAGAAAGTGGCCACTGAAAAAAAGTTCATTAAACGCATGATGGAAAACCTGCAAGTCAAACGCTACCTGAACACCGAGGTGGAACGCGCAGGCATCAGCAACATCGAAATCGAACGCACACCAATCGCCACTCGCGTCGCACTGTTCGTCCGCAAGCCCGGAATGGTCGTCGGCAAAAAAGGAATGGGCATACAGAAAATCGCAGAAACGCTCCAACAAGTCTACAAGCTAGAAAACCCGCAAATCGAAGTCATCGAAGTACAACAACCCGAACTCGACGCAAAACTAATGGCCGAACGCATCGCGAGACAAATCGAAGTCAAAGGCAACATCAAACAAGTCCTCAGAATGTCGCTAAACGACATCATGAGCTCGGGCGCAATCGGAGCCGAAATCTACATCGCTGGAAAAGTGGTTGGAAAAGGCGGCAAAGCTAAAGGATTCCAAGTCCGCAGCGGATACCTAAAGAAAAGCGGACACTTGATGGAGAAACTCGTGAGGCTCGGAAAATTCACCGCTTATCCAAAGGCAGGCGCGATCGGCGTGCAAGTACGCATCGTACCCCCAGGCACCACGTTCCCGGACAAGATCGACATCTCGAACTTGAGCATTCCTGAAGCACCCGCGGGAGAAGCGGCCGCGGTGCTCGAAAATCCGGAAGCCGAAAAACGCGGCGAACAAAAAATCGAAGAAGCCAGGACAGAAAAAGTCAAACGCGTCCGCAAAAAGAAAGAAAACGCCGAGACGGAAAAAACAGAGTAAACTGAAACAATAAAATGGCAATCATAAGATACAAGGAACTTCTCGCGATGGACGACAACGCGCTCTCAGTGAAACGCGAAGAGCTCGCGCGCGAAGTACACAGACAACGCGGACTCGCCAAAACCACCGGCAAACCCGAAAACGCCGGCAAGATGAAGGAAATGCGAAAAATCGTCGCGCGCATCAACACCATCATGCACCAACGCAAGACCCCGGCACAACTGAAAGAAGCGAGACAACACGCACGCACCGCGGGACTGCGCGCCGGAAAACAGCCAAAGCCGAACCTGCAACAGTCGAAACGCTTCGACAAAAAGCACGCCACGACCAAGACGCAGAGTATTAATATTCACGAGAACCAAAGAACTACGATCTTGAGGAACAACAAGACAAAATGAGTCAGATCTGTCAAAACTGCGGCCTGCCACTCGAGATTTGCGCGTGCAAATCCATCGAGAAAGAAACCACGCTGCGCTTGAAGGTCTCGACCGAAAAGAAAAAGTTCAACAAGTACGTAACGATCATCGAGGGCCTGGACGGCGGAGAACTCGAACGGGTCGCCAAAGAAATGAAGAGAAAGCTCGCGTGCGGCGGTTCCGCAAAGGAAGGACGCATCGAGCTACAAGGCGACCACAAACGCAGAGCAGCCGAGTACCTCGTCGCGCTGGGATACCCGCGCGAAGTCGTCAAAGTCGCATAAAAACCGAGGGTGCGAGGGAAGCGAGCCGCGAAAGCGGCGAAGGGTCCCTCGAGCGAGACTGGACGATTCTGGCCCTGACTAGAAAATTTTCGTGACGAGAAAACAGCGATCATGAAGACGAGAACCCGCCTCGAGCGAGTGCCAAGATTCGTCCTGGACGAGCTCATCGGACTCGACGTGTCCATCGAACAAGCGCCCAACAAGAGCCTCATCGGCCTCAAGGGCAAAATCATCGACGAAACGAAAGAAACCCTGCTCGTAGAAACGAGCAAAGGAAGACGCGTGATTCCGAAAACGGGAACGCGTCTGTTCTTTCCATCGTTCGGCGAAAGCGTCCAAGGAGACGCGCTTCGAGTGCGTCCAGAAGAAAGGACGAAGAAGCTCGCGAAAAACGCGAAGTGAAAAACAAGAAAATGGCAACCGCGTGCGACGACAAGAACTGCCCGAAACACGGCGAACTGTCTACGCGAGGCGCGGTGCGAGAAGGCATCGTCAAGAGCACGAAAGCCAAGAAAATGGCCGTCATCGAAATACCACACCTCGCAAAAGTCCTCAAGTACGAGAGATTCGAAAAAAGACGCTCAAAACTGCACGCCCACGTTCCACCATGCATCGAAGTCAACGAGGGAGACCGCGTGCGAGCCGAAGAATGCCGCAAGCTCTCCAAGACGAAGAACTTCGTGGTCACGTTCAACGTAACTTCCCAAAAAGCGCTCGGAGAATAGAGAAACAACAATGCTAGGACTCACCGCAACAATGACGAAGCCGCTCACGATCGGCACCATCATGTCTTGCGACGACAACAGCGGCGCGAAAACAGTCATGATCATCGGCGTCAAACAAACCAAAGCCAGACTACGACGCTACCCATCAGCAGGAATCGCCGACATCGTCATCGTCGCGGTCAAACGCGGCAAGCCGGAAATGATCAAGAAGAAAGAAAAAGCAGTCATCATTCGCCAAAAGAAAGAATTCCGCCGAGGAAGAGAACGCGTAAGATTCGAAGACAACGCGTGCGTATTGATCGACGACGCGAACCTGCCGAAAGGAACGGAAATCAAGGGAGCCGTCGCGCGCGAAATCGCAGAACGCTTCCCGAAAGTCGTCGCCCTCGCAGCCGCAGTCGTCTAAACACGAACCCCAGAAAAAAAGAAAGTGTAACATTCATGAAGTTTTCCAAACTCGTCTCGAAACAACCGCGCAAGAAACGCCTCGCGCTCTACAACCTGCCGATACATTTGCGAACCAGGAACGTCAGCGCGCACCTGAGCAAAGAGCTGCGCAAGAGCACGAAAAAGCGAAGCGTGCGCGTCAGGCCCGGCGACAAGATCATCGTGGTCAGCGGCGACTTCAAGAAAAAACAAGGCAAGATCCTAAGCGTCGACACGAAGCGCGCGAAGGTCTACATCGAAGGAATCATGGTCAAAAAACAAAGCAAGCAGAGCAAAGTCAAAGAAGCACTGGTAGCGATACCGGCCAGCAACGTCGTCGTGCTCGAGCTCGCTGAAAGAAAGTGAACTAGAAAAAATGGCAGGACACGGCGGAAGCAGGCACTTGAAACGCATCGCGACGAGAACACTCGTACGCGTGCACAGAAAAGCGGCCGTCTTCCTCAAAAAGCCCGAAGCAGGCAAACACGCACACGACAACGCCATCACCATACGCATGCTCTTGCGCGACGTGCTGCACTTCGCACAGAACGCGAAAGAAGCCGACGTGGCACTGCGCGACGGACAAGTACTCGTCGACGGAAAAATCGTGCACGACCCAGGCACCGCGATCGGAATCATGGACATCGTCACCATCCCCACCATGAACCACGAATACAGAATGCTCAACACGCACGCAGGACTCCTGCCCATCAAGGTCACCAAAGAAGAAGCGAAGGTGAAGCTGTGCAAGATACGCAACAAGCACGCACAAGGACCACGCGTACAACTCAACCTGCACGACGGACGCAACGTGCTCATCGAAAAAGAAGAAGACCGATTCAAAACCGGAGACACGGTCATACTAAAGCTGCCTGAACAGAAGATCGAAGGATTCATCAAGCTCGAAAAAGGAGCCAAGTGCTACGTAGCACAAGGCAAACACGCCGGCGAAACCGGAGTACTGGAAGAAGTGCTCGCTCACAAGCCGGGAACGCCAGCCGACGCGAAACTGAAGGGAACGCGCGGCGAAGTCATCACGCACAAAGACTACCTGTTCGCGGTCGACAAGAACTTCAAAACACAGTGAAACAAGAAATGGCCAATAACACTCCAAACCCGATGCAGAAACCAAGACTCGACAAAGTCACTCTAAACATCGGAGCAGGCACTGGCGGTGAAAAACTGCAGAACGCCAAAACACTACTCGAAAGAGTCAGCGGCGGCGTAGCAGTCATCACGCACGCTCACGACCGCGCGCCCGAATGGGGCGTAAGAAAAGGAGACGCGATTGGCGTCAAGATCACTCTACGCGGCGCGAAAGCTTTGCACGTGTTGAAGAACTCGCTTCAAGTCGTCGAAAACACCATCTCGCCACGCAGCTTCGACAAGAGCGGAAACTTCGCGTTCGGAGTCAAAGAATACATCGACTACCCCGGCCTCAAGTACGACCCGAAGATCGGCATGATGGGCTTCGACTGTGCCGTTACACTCTCAAAACCAGGCGCGCGAGTATCGCGACGCAAAATATCGCCCAAAAAGCTCCCCATGAAACAGAGAGTCTCGCGCGACGAAGCGATGGAATGGGCCAAGGAAACTCTAGGCATCAAGATCGAAGAACCAGTAGCGGAATACGCGTGATTCAGAAATGGCATTGCAGATGAACTTCAAATTCAAGAGGCGCGGAACACGCATGTGCAAACTATGCGGCACTCCCAGAGGGCTGGTGCGAAAATACGGACTCATGATCTGCAGACGCTGCTTCAGAGAAAACGCGCTCGAACTCGGATTCGTCAAAAACGGTTGATACTCACAAAAATGGACACTCTAGCAAACGCAATGAACAGCATAAAAGTCGCGGAAACCCGCGGCAAGCCCGACGCAGTAGTCAAGCCAGCATCGCGACTCATCAAGGACGTTTTGTCACTTCTCAAGAACGAGGGATACATCAACGACTACGAACTCCTCGACGACGGAAAAAGCGGAGAATTCGTCGTAAGGCTCGAAGGCAAGATCAACGCCGCGGGAGTCGTCAAGCCACGATTCAGCGTCAAGAAAGACGAGTGGGAAAAATACGAACAACGCTTCCTACCCGCACGAGACCTCGGATTACTACTCGTCAGCACGTCACAAGGCGTGATTACGCACAATGAAGCGAAAAAGCGAGGCATCGGCGGCAAGCTACTCGCATACACTTACTGATCCAAAAAATGGCTAAAGCATCAATCATTGAAATCAACGTGCCAAGCGGCGTCACCGTAGAAGTCAACAACAACCTCATCACCGTAAAAGGCGGAAAGGGAAGCGTCAGCCACACGTTCCAACCACGCACAGTCAAGATCAAGATCGCAGACGGCAAAGCCACGCTCACGACCGGCGAGAAAGAGAACCGAAACGTACGCGCGCTGCTCGGATCGACCGAAGCACACATCAAAAACATGGTCAAAGGCGTGCAAGAACCGTTCGCGAAAAAGCTCACCACCGTTTACGCTCACTTCCCGATAAGCATCGAAGCGAAAGGCACAGAAGTACACATCAAGAACTTCCTCGGCGAAAAACTGCCACGCACCGCACACATCGTAACCGGCGCGAAAGTAGAAGTGAAAGGAACGGACGTGATCGTAACGGGCGTCGACAAGGAAGCCGTCGGACAAACCACGAGCAACATCGTGAAAGCCACTTACATCAAACAAAAAGACCGAAGAATATTCCAAGACGGAATCTATCCATCCGAGTGAAATTGACCCATGCCGAACGCACACCAGCTCAAGAAAAGAATCCACCCCACGTTCCACAGACAGAACGTGCCGCGAAGACACATGAAAGGACTCGCGGACAAGTGGCGCAAGCCGCGCGGCGTCGACAACAAACAACGCATGCACCTCGACTACGCGGGAGCGATAGTGGACATCGGCTGGAGACAACCACGCGCGATAAGATACATGCACCCCTCTGGCGCTTACGAAATTCTCGTCCACAACGCGAAAGAAATCGAAGCCATCAAACACACGACGCACGTCGTGCGCATCGCGGCGACCGTGGGCGCGAAAAAGAGAGCAACACTCCGCAAGCTAGCCGCGCAAAAGAAACTACGAGTACTCAACTAGAAAAATGTCACTACAAACCGTCCGAAGAATTGCTGCCGACCAGCTCAACTGCGGCGAAAGCCGAGTAAGGATACTCGACACGCAGAAAGCCCTCGAAGCGCTGACGCGCGACGACGTACGCGCACTCATACAGACCGGCACGGTCGTGAAGCTCGCGATAAGAGGAGTGAACCGCTCGAAAGCCGAACTCAAAGAAGCCCGCAAACACGAAGGAAGAAGGCGTGGCAAGGGAAGCAAGAAAGGAACGCCCAACGCGCGACTCTACAGGAAAGACAGATGGATGTCGAAAGTCAGAGCACAGAGAAACCTGCTGCAACTACTCGCGCCCAAACTCGAGAACGGCGCTTACAGACGCGCGTACTCCATGATCAAAGGCGGCGCCTTCAAGGACAGAAAGCACTTGCTAACGTTCCTTCAAGAAAACAAGCTCGTAAGACAGTGAAAAAAGAATGACCAAAGCTACCGGACCATTGTTCACGACGCACTTCAGACGCCGACGCGCCGGCAAGACCGACTTCGCTACGCGCCTAGCCCTGCTCAAGAGCGGACAACCCAGACTCATCGTGAGAAAAACGAACAAGAACGTCATCGTACAACTCGCACACTTCGACGCGAAAGGCGACAAAATGATCGCCAACGTCACCAGCAGCTCGCTGCGCAAAATGGGCTTTCCTGGAAAGTGCAACACGCCCAGCGCATACCTCTGCGGCGCGGTCGCGGCAAAACACGCGTTGAAGAAAGGCGCGAAGTCGTTCGTACTGGACATCGGACGACAGACCGCGAGCAACGGAAGCCTCCTCTTTGCGGCGGCGAAGGGAGCGATCGACGCGGGACTGGAAGGCTCGTTCAACGAAGAAAAATTCCCATCAATGGACCGCATACGCGGCAAACACCTCAAGCCGGAAGTCCAAGAAGCATTCACGAAAGTTTCTAACGAAATACTAAAGGGAGCGATCAAACATGGCGCGTGATTTCAGAGAAAGAGAACGACAACAAGTCGAATGGACGCCACGCACAGAGCTAGGACGACGCGTAGCGAGCGGAGAAGTCACGAGCCTCGACCAAATATTCGACCAAGGACAACGCGTTCTCGAAACCGAAATCATCGACGTCCTCCTACCAGACCTCAAAGACGAAGTGTTGGAAATTTCTAACACTCAACGCATGAGCGCGTCCGGAAGAAAACAAAAGAAGAAAGCGGTCACGATCATCGGAAACAGACACGGATACATTTCAGTCGGTGTCGGAAAAGCGCCCGAAGCCCGAGACGCGGTAGCATCATCGATCGTTGAAGGCAAGAAACACCTCGTACGCGTGCCACTCGGCTGCGGATCCTGGGAATGCAGGTGCGGAACACAACACAGCATCTCGCAAACCGCGTTCGGAAGAAACGGCACGGCGGAAATCACGCTCAAACCCGCGCCCAGAGGCGTCGGAATAGTCGCCGGAACCGTCGCGAGAAAAGTACTCGAGCTCGCAGGAGTGCGCGACGTCTGGACATTCACGAAAGGACGCACGAGGAACCCGCTCAACATGGCGCTCGCCACGATCAAAGCCATCGACTCGCTCAACAGACTCAAACGCGGCACCAAACAAGAAATCGCGACAACCGCGACAGAAACCGTGCAATCATAATCATGACGCCAACAACCCACGCTGCAGCAACACACGCCACGACGCACCACGCCGCTACCGCGCATCACGCGGCCGGCGCTTGGATAGTTGTACGCGTGCGCGGCAGTTACGGAGTAAGGGGAAACGTTGCTGACGCGATGAAGCAGATGCGTCTGCGCAGACGCAACAGCGCGGCAGTCATTGCGAACAAGGTCGGCAGCATCGGAATGCTTCGCAAAGTACGCGGCTACGTTACCTGGGGACCGGCGACGAAAGAAAGCATCACGTTCCTTTTGCAGAAACGCGGACTCGTCGAAGGCGGAAAACCCGTCACTGACGACTTCATCAAGAAACACTCGAAAATCGCGGGCATCGACGCGCTAGCTACCGGCGTCGCTGAAGGCAAAATGGCACTGAAGGACGTCGACGGATTGCAACCCTTGTTCAGGCTCAACTCGCCCAAGGGCGGTTACGAGGCGACGAAGCACAACTATCCCGACGGCGCACTGGGAGACCGAAAGGAAGCGATATTCGAACTCGTTCAACGAATGGTGTAAAATTCATGGCTCGAAGAATCAAGTACAAAAACGTTTACGCCGGACAACGCAGCCACGGCGCCGGAAACATCAAGCGACGCAGAGGCAAAGGCTCGCGCGGAGGAGTTGGTCGCGCCGGATACCACAAGCACAGATGGCTCTACACCGTCAAGTACGAAAACGCGGCGAGAGACAGAAAGCCGGGATTCGCCAGCCCGACCACGGTCGATTACGACGAAGTCACACTAGAAACGATTCAACGCGGCATCGACAAAGGCACTTACCAGAAAGACGCGAGCGGTTCTTACCACATCGACCTTTCCGGAAGACGCAAAGTGTTGTCGAACGGCGCGCTCGACGCGAAGATCGTAGTGAAAGCGGCCAAGTTCAGCAAAGCCGCGAAAGAAAAGATCGAGAAAGCCGGCGGACAAGCGGTAATAGCACCAATTAAAACACCACTCCGCGTAAAGCCATCCAACGCTTAATCCTAATTCGTGGAAAAAAGATTTTTGAGAAATGGTGCTTGAAGCCCTCAGACCAATAACCAGCGCGCTGCCCGAAGTAAAACAACCACTAAGCGCCGTTCCGCTGAAAGAAAAATTGATGTGGACAGCCGGAGCGCTCCTCATTTTCTACATAATGGGACAAGTCTACCCACTCGGCGCCAACCCCATAAGCATCGCCGGTTTCGAACGCATCGAAATCCTCCTCGGCAGCCGCACAGGAACGCTCATCACTGCAGGAATCGGACCCATCGTACTAGCATCCATCTTCCTACAGCTCGCGGTCGGCGCGAAAATCATCAATCTCGACTTGAGCAAGCCAGAAAACAAGTCACTATTCACCGGAGTCCAAAAACTCTTAGCAATAATTCTCGCGTTCTTCGAAGGCGCGATTTACAGCACCCAGATCGCGCCACTCGCGGTCACGCCCTTCACGACCTACCTCGGTGTCGTTCTTCAGTTAGCCCTGGGCTCCATCGTTTTGATATATCTCGACGAAGTCGTGCAGCGCTACGGCATCGGCAGTGGAATTTCATTATTCATCGCTGCGGGAGTAGCGCAACAAATCTTTGTCGGAGCTTTCTCGCTCGCTTTCGAGGGAGGAGCGCCGGCCGGACTCATCCCACAAGCGATGTTCCTGCTCGCGCGCGGCGACGTCGCCAACGCGTTATGGACACTCGTACCAATCGTATTCACCGTACTCGTGTTTCTCCTAGTCGTTTACGTCGAGGGAATGAAGATCGAACTGCCACTCGCCTTCGGCAAAGCACGCGGACTCGGCGCGCGTTACCCGATCAAGTTCATGTACGTAAGCAACATCCCCGTCATTCTGGCAGCGGCAGTGTTGTTGAACGTGCAGCTTTTCGGAATGTTCCTCTCCAACTCCGGCTTCCCCATCCTCGGACACTATCAGAGCGGACGTCCCATCGACGGCTTCGCTTATTACACCACACCGCTGCCCTCGCCACTGCTGCTTCCAGGAGACGCGAAATACTTGACATACTTGCAACTCATCTCGACGCCCAACGAGCTACTGCACATCCTTGTTTACGCGGTTTCGCTAATCATCCTATGCGTGATATTCGGATGGTTCTGGATCGAAAGCACGGGCATGGGCGCCAAGGAAGTCGCCACACAACTAACGAAAGTCGGCCTAACGATTCCGGGCTTCAGACAGGACCCGCGCGTGCTCGAAAGCGTGCTCCAGCGATACATTCCAGTAATCACCGTGCTCGGCAGCATCTTCGTCGGCGCGCTCGCAGCCTTCGCGGACATCACCGGAGCCCTCGGCACGGGAACTGGAATCTTGCTCACCGTCGGAATTCTCTACAAGTTTTATGAAGACCTCGCACAACAACAAGTCTTCGAACTGTATCCAGCACTCAAAAAACTAGTCAAGTGAAAAATTTTCAAAAATGATTCTTGAAGTATTATCGTTCCTGCCGGACTGGCTCGTCATCTTCCTACTTGCAGGCATTTTCGGCGTAGTGTCACTCGAGGTGAACAAGCGCTGGGGCGGCAGACAACGCGTCAAAGCCATCCAGAAGCAAATGAAAGAATTCCAGAAAGAAATGCAGGAAGCGCAAAAGAGCCACGACGAAGCGAAAATGAAAGAACTCGCCGCACGCGACCACGACATGACGCAAATGATGCAAGACATGATGCTCGCGCCACTCAAAGGAATGATACTCATCATCCCCCTCTTCCTCGTGTTCGTGTCGATCGCGCCCTGGCTATTCCCGAACTTCAGCATACACTTACCACTCGCGCTGCACGTCAACGAAATCTTTGCGCTCAAAATACTCCAGGGCTCGACGTACGGCGCGCGCGGATTCTTCATACTTTCAGGAGTGGTTTGGGGATTCGTACTCGAAACCATACAGTCTAAAATCGACGAAAAACAACAACAAAAAACAGCAACAGAAACAAAGGTGTAAATTTTACATGCCACAACCGCGATTCAGAAGCAATTCCAAAAAAGCCAGACAACGACGCTCACCAGGCGGCGCCTCAATACTCATCTACAAAGCGAAAAAGCCAGGCAAAGCCACCTGCGCCATCTGCTTCAGCAAGCTCAACGCCGTACCCAACCTGCGAAAGGCCGAGATCCGCGCACTGAGCAAGACGCAAAAACGACCCGAACGCGTCTTCGGAGGAGTGCTTTGCTTCGACTGCACCGGAGACGTTCTGAAAGCGAAAACGAGACTCGCGAGCGGCTCGATCAAGCGCGAAGACGTCGACCTCAAGCTCTTGAAGTACGTCGACCAGTTAAAGAAAAAGTGAATTGAAAACAATGCGAGTGGCTCTTTCTGGACCAAGCGGTTGCGGAATGACCACCGCCATCGCGCTCGTCGCCAAAAAACTCAAGCTCCAGCCCATAAACTATACGCTCCGCAACCTCGCTAAAGACAAAGGAATGTCGTTCGAAGAGATCCACGAGAAGGCGAAAAAAGACAAGCGCTTCGACTACGAGATCGATAAGCGCGAAATACTCGCCGCCAGAAAAGACGACGTAATCATCGGTTCACGCCTCACGATATGGCTGGACCAGCCGGAAATGTACAAAAAACTCGGCTTCGCCAAAGGACCCGAATTCGACCTCAAAGTATGGCTCACTGCCCCCATCGAGGAACGCGCGAGACGCATCTCTCAACGAGACAAGAAGCCATTCAAGCAACTGCTCGCATACACGAAAAAGCGCGACGCGATGAACAACGCCCGCTTCAAAAAACTGTACGGAATCGACTTCGACAAGCACGAAGACCTCGTCGACCTCGTGATCGATAACAAGCGGTTCACGGCCGAACACACCGCAAACCTTATAGTCAGCGCGGCCCAGCAACTCTCCAGGAGAAACTAGAAACAATGCCAGCAATACAGGTAGGAAGAAAAGCGACACTCACCGCCGGACGCAGAGCGGGCGAAACAGTCACGATCACCAAGGTAATCGACAAGAACTTCGTCGAAATCACCACCGCCAAAGGCAAAAAGCGCCGAGCGAACGTACAACACCTCGAACCCGCCGCGGCCTAGCCTCTAAAAAGACACTTTTACGCCTCTTTCTTGAATGTCTAAAATCGACCGTTTCATGAAGCACGGCGAGCGAATGCTCGTTGCGGAACACATAAGAAAAATCGCGGCTAGCGGAAAGTCAAAACGAAAGCTTGAACTGATCGCTAAAGGCCTGCATCACGAACACAATTGGGTAAGACATACCGCGGGAAAGGCGCTAGCCGGTTTCGGCAGCGAAGGACTCAGAAAAATAGCTGCACAAATCGACAACCCCAACCACGAGATTGCCTGGGATGCGATAGATAGCCTACAACAAGCCGGTTTCCGAACTCCAGAAACTCTTCCAGAAATACTGCCCAAACTCATTCAGATTCTGAAAGAAAATCCACACGACTTTAAAGCAGCACAAATAGTTGCAGACTACGCCGACTCCCGCTATTTGGGACAACTGTCTCGATTGCCTAAAAATGAAACCATCACCGACGCAATCAAAGCGATAAACGACAAAGAGCGAGCAAAAAACTTGATCCGCACGAATGACAACGAAGAAATAGAAAAAGTTCTCAGAAACAAATCCAGCATTCTTGGCCACCCTGGCACTCATGCAAATTTCTTCCGGGCACTTGCTCGACACGGCACGCCCAAGCAATTGCCATTACTAGAAGCCATCGATAAAGAAAGAGAAGCAGACTATGTCGGCGGATGGCACAGCCTACTACATTTTGCGATAGAAGGAATCAAAAAGAGAAGCGCAAGTGGCGAAAAAACTTGATAACCTTACAGAAAGAGAAGCACGAGCTCGGACAAAAACCCTCAGAACGCACCATCGAAGAACTGCTTAAGTGGGGTTTTGTTGCGGTCGATAAGCCGCAAGGACCAACCAGCCACGAAGTCTCCGCATTCGTCAAAAAAATACTCAATATCTCAAAGACGGGACACACTGGAACGCTCGACTCCAATGTCAGTGGCGTGCTTCCCGTGCTCTTGAACGACGCCGTGAAGGCCGCGTGGTGGCTCGCGAGAAGCCGCAAAAAATACGTCTGTTTGATGCGCCTCGACAAGCCCGTTTCTCTTGCACAACTGGAAAGCGAAGCGTTCTCGAATTTACGAGGTAAAATTTATCAAAAACCACCACTCGCCAGCGCCGTAGCGAAAAAGCTGCGCGTCAGGGAAGTGTTCTCGCTCGACATGCTCGAGGTCGACGAAAAACACGTTCTTTTCGAAACGGAAACCGAAGCAGGAACGTACGTACGCAATCTCGTCTTCGATGCGGGCGAACTGTTGGGCGTGAAGAGCGAAATGACCGAGCTGCGCAGGACGCTCGCAGTGGGTGTTTCGGAAGACGCTTGCTTCACTCTCCAAGAATTAAGCGATCGCTACTGGCTCTGGAAGGAAAAGAAACAAGAAAAATCGTTGCGCGAAGTAGTGCGACCGATCGAAGAACTCATGCACTTGAAGAAGATAGTCGCGAGCGATGGCGCGCTGAAAGCCTTAGGACACGGCTCGCCACTCGCAATACCAGGCGTGATCTCGCTCGACGAAGGCATCGTGAAAGAAGAACCCGTGCAGATCTTGAGTGGAAAGGGAGAGCTTGTTGCGATCGGCAAAGCGTTGAAAAGCGCGACTGAAATTTCTGAAGAAGAGAAGGGCCTCGCGGTGAAGGTTGAGCGAGTGATTCACGCGTTCTGAAAAAACTCGCAGGCTTTAAATACCTCGGGAGACCAAATTCTGTTTGAAAAGGATTAGCTGTTCAGTGAGCTCTCCGTTCCGTCGTTTATCGCGGTTTTTTAATCGCGGACTGGCACAATATTGATCGTGCCGGGATGGCGGAGTGGTTATCGCGCACGCCTGGAAAACAATTACCCTTCTTCCGGCGCGCCATTGGCGCATCAAGCCGGGTCATTTTTCCAGCAAGCGTGTGGCCGAAAGGCCTCCTGAGTTCAGGACCAACAAGGAACTGAAGCAAAGACAGCGAATTGAGACCTTGGTGGATCGCTCAAGAAACAACCATGCACTCAGAAAAACAGTGCGTGGGATGCGAGCATCTCAGTCCCGGCGCTCTAACCTCCCTTAATGAAAAGAAAAAAAAAATCGGTAGAAAAACAGTTTGGCCGAAGAAAAGAAAACACAACAAGCTAACAAGCCCACAGGTCCACAAGCGAAAGCTCCAGCGCCACAACAACGACCAGGCATGCCGACCATCAGGAAGGCCAAGAACGTCGACCGCGAGACTAAAGACTTCAGAGGAATCGTTCGACTTGTAGGAAAGGACTTGGACGGTCACGACGAAGTACACCAAGCCCTCAAAAAAGTCAGAGGCATTGGTACGAATTTTGCGGTCAATCTTTCACGCATCGTTCAAGGCAAGTTCAGCATCAGCCCCAACGAGCTCATCGGAAACCTCTCCGAAGAACAGTTGGAAAAGATCGAGGACGTGATGAAGAACCCGCTCAGGTACGGCATCAAGAAATTCATGCTCAACAGGCCAGACGACTATTTCGACGGACAAAGCAAACACCTCGTAGGAACGGACCTCGTCTTCGCGACGAAGCAAGATATCGGATTGCAGAAACAGATTCGCACTTACATCGGCTGGAGACACTCCCTCGGACAAAAAGTGCGCGGACAGCACAACCGCAGCACCGGACGCGCAGGCATGTCGGTCGGAGTCATGAAGAAAGCACTCAAGGCCGCATCGAAACCGGGCACTGCAGCGCCAGCCGCGGCAGAAAAGAAATAATTTTAGAGACTTGATTTTTCAATGCGCAGACTAGCTAAAAAGTTCGAAAAACCGCGAAAAATCTGGAGCGCCGACCGCATCAAGCAAGAAGGCGGACTCGTCAACGAGTACGGACTCAAGAACATGACCGAGCTCTGGCGCCTGCAGACAGTGCTGCGCACGATACGCAGGAACGCGCGATCGCTCTTGGCGAAGAAGGACGAGCGCAAAGAGAAAGAAGTGCTCAACCGCGCCAAAACATTCCTCGTCAGAAAGCCCGACGCGACGCTCGACGACATCCTATCACTCTCGCAACGAGACATTCTCGAACGCAGACTACAGACGCGCGTGTGGAAAAACGGACTCTCCGCAACCGCCCTGCAAGCGAGACAATTCATCACGCACGGACACATCGCCATTTCGGGCAAACGCGTCAACTCTCCAGGCTACCTAGTGCCCTTCGGAGACGAAGCCAAGATCGGATGGTACGGCAAAGAAATCAAGCTCGAATCCATGCAGAAAGAAGAAGCACCAGTAG
>DASYRB010000009.1:0-12107 GCA_036004805.1 Candidatus Norongarragalinales archaeon | reverse complement strand
CGCATCGACTCGCGCGCAATGCCGACTCGCGCGAAGATCAGCGGCAATTACGCGAACAGCCAGCTCGCGAGCGAGGAAGCTCGCAGCATCGGTTTCGATGAAGCTATCCTCCTGAACTACGATGGATTCGTGAGCGAGGGTCCTGGAGAAAACATTTTCATCGTAAAAGACGGAGTACTCGTCACGCCTCCACTAAGCGCCGGCGTGCTGCCCGGCATAACGCGCGGCAGCGTGCTACGCCTCGCCAAAGATCACGACATTGAAGTGCAGGAGCGCGACATCACGAGAAGCGATCTCTACACTGCCGACGAAGCTTTCTTTTCTGGCACGGCTGCTGAGATTACTCCGATTCGCAATGTTGATGGCATCGGTATTGGCGATGGAAAAAGGCCCGTGACGCAGAAGGTTCAAAAGCTCTATTCTGGCGCTACGCACGGGCTGCTGCCGAAGTATCGCGAGTGGCTTGAGTACGTTTAAATTTCGCATTCGACCCAATTTTTGCATAGACTGTTTTTCCGCGGCCGTTGTTCAGTGGTAGAATGCGAGGTTTCCAACCTTGAGACACGGGTTCGATTCCCGTCGGCCGCACTCTAATGTCGCGACTGCTCCAAGGTACTGAAGAAAACGAAGCCCAGAATTACATGCAGCAAGCCGCACGCCTGGCTCTTTCCTCGAGTTGTTTGCGCTCTCGCTGCGGCACCATAATCGCGAAAAATGGCAAAGTTGTTGGTGAGGGAGTGAATTCTCCTCCGTGCGACGAGAAGCTCGAACGCTGCCTGAAAGACGACATTCCGAAAGACTTCAAAAGCGATCGCACTTGCTGCGTTCACGCGGAACAACGCGCCATCATTCAAGCAATAATGCGCACGAGCAACGATCTGAAAGGCGCTAAGCTCTACTTCATACGCGTCGATGAAAATGGAGACTTGAAGAAAGCGGGAGAGCCTTACTGCACGCACTGCAGCAAGCTCGCTTTCGATTCTGGCATTTCAGAGTTTTTGCTCTGGCAAGACGATGGCATCCGAGCCTGGAACGCAAAAGAATACAACGAAGACTCGTTCAAGTACAGAGGAGATTAGAAAAAAATTGAATATTGCTGAATGGAGAAAAGTTCACGCGGAAGCGATGGCTCAAAAGCCTGGCGGCGGCATGGAGAAAGCGGAGCGCGCTTTTTACGAGGCGGGCGGCACGTTGAGCGTGATCGTTAGAAGGTTTTATGGCGATCACGGCATGGACGAGTTGCTCAAGAAAAAGCCGGCGGGTGAGGAAGTGAAGGAAGAGGTTGCTGAGGCTGTTCGCGATTTTCGCGAGAAAGCGATGCGTATCAAGTATCTCTACTAATCTTCTTTCAGGTTTTCTTCTCCGATCCAGTCGCGGAGGTATTCGTTCAGTTCATCTGTTTCGTTGGCCATTTTTTTCTGCATCTCCTCTATACTTGTTGGTAGGTTCGTGAGCGAGTCATGGGCTTGCCGTGGTGTTCAGGCAAGTCGCCTTCTAGCAGTTCTTTTTGCGTGATTTTAGTGACGACTTTGCATTTTGCGGATTGGCATTTGAACTCGATGATGGTGGTTTCCGGGTCGCCGACCGTGGCTTCGATGTTCTCATCGAGGTTGCTTTCGTACTCGTCCTCGTCGATCTGTTCTCTAGGCATTCTTGATCACTGTTTGTGTTTGTTGCGTCTCCTGCACCGCGTCTTGGACGTTTTGTTGTTCAAGCGTGACCTTGATGAATATTTCCCCAAAAGTTTGGTCTTGCCAAGCGTCGAGCTTCTGGTTGTTCATCAAGTGAAGTACTGGAAGCAGGTGTTTGAGGAAAATGTCGAGCTCGTCTTCTCCTTCTAGTGCTTGTGCGCCGCGCACTACCTCGTTGAACATGACTAGTCCTTCGGCGTCTTTGAGTGAGAGGACGCGGTTCCACGTGTCGCGGATGCGTTCCTCCATCGTTTCTTTTGGCAGCGTGATGTTGAGAGATTTCGGCGCCTTCAGCACGATGGGCTGCCTCACGCCGTCCTTGAGCACGCTGTCGACGGCTTGCACGAGTTCTTGCAGCGTGACTTTGCGTTCGCGCGGGCGGTTCGTGCGATACATCAGCTCGGGTATTTGTTCGGTGTCGTAAAAAACCGGCGCTGCGATCACGTCGCTTTCTGGTTCGGGGTCTTCGAAAGTGAACGCTTCTGCTTTGAATCGCAATAGAATCGCGCTGGCGAGTATAACGTTAGCGGGAATGCGTAGGTCGAGCGCTTGTAAGCCCCTGACTTTTTCGAGGTAGGCGTCGGCGATTTCGCAAAGGTCGAGGTCCCAAGGGTTCATTTGTTTGGTTTCGACTAGCTCGTGGAGGAACTCGCGCCACGTCGGTTGGACTACGAAGCTCAACAGGTCCATTTCTGGAATTCGTGCCGGTTTTTTCTGTGGGTTTTTTCGCGTCAGGGAGTTTTTTGCGTCGTGGGTTTTGATGGATTGAGAGGTAGAGGGTTTTTAAACGTGCTTGCTGTCCCCTCGATTAGAAAATTTTTCATGATAAGAGTAAAGACCGGAATACCTGGTTTCGATGAGCTCGTCGAGGGCGGTTTTCCCGAAAGCTCGAGCGTGCTGGTCGCGGGCGGTCCGGGTTGTGGAAAATCCATTTTCTGCTTGGAATACTTGTACAACGGCGCCAAGCTCTACGGAGAACCCGGCGTCTACATAACGCTGGAAGAGGGTCCGCACACGTTGTGGTGGAACATGCAGCGATTCAAATGGGACTTGCTGCCGCTCGAGCGCGAGAACAAGCTCAAGATCTACAAGTTCGAGCCTTCGGAAGACATGGCGCACGACCTCGAGAACCAGACGAAGCGCATCGTCGACAAGGCACGCGAGCTCGGCGCGAAACGCATGGTCATCGATTCCATTACGGCGTTCAGTTTTTGGCTCGAGGACGCAGCGAAAATTCGTTATGCGATGTACCTCTTGATCGAGGAGTTGAGGAAAATTAATTGCACTACTATTCTTACTGCAGAGACGACGGGAGGCAAAGCTGCGATGAGTCGTTACGGCGTCGAAGAATTCCTCACGGACGGCGTCGTGCAATTGTTCTTCATGCCTCCGAACCGTGGCGCTTTCGTTCGCAAAATGCGCGGTACGAACCATTCGAAGAGCGTTCACCCCATGAGCATTGCCGACACGGGCTTGGGTATCAATCCGCGCGAAGAAATATTGTGGGAAGCGATTAAAGACTAAGAAAGCGCTCTTGTTTTTCGATGAAGATCGCGACTGCTAGAATGGCTGCCGGCTTGGTTGCTGGAAAGTATTTGCACCAGCTAAAGCGCCTTGCGCGTCGTCCGCCGAAGCGTATCGATTTCGTGGTTTTGGATATCGACCACACGTTGATTCACGAGACTAGTGCTTATGCCGCGCTCGAGAAAATGCTTGGACCGAAGAGGGCACGTGAAGAGTATGAAGCGCAGAAAAAACTTGTCAAGGCTGGCGCGAAGAGTTTTGAGGATGTGAAGTTGTGGGGGCACAATTTGCAGATGGCCGAGGGTTGGACGCGTCATCATTGGCGCGCGCTTGCGGACGTCTTATTTCGCAACTTGCACGATCCGGGCGTGATTCGTGGCATTGTTGAAGCGAAGAAAGCGAATCCCGAGTTGCGTGTTGTTTTGACTTCAGGAACTTCTGGCGACTTTGCGAGCAAGATTGCACAAATCTTGCATCATGATTACGGCTTGGTGGTGGACAAAGTGATTGGTTCCGAGCAGAAATATGGCCCGCGTGGCGAGGTAGTGGGCCTGGATCACTTCATTGGAGACAAAAACCGTTCTCGGCCGCCAACAATTTCGAAAGTGAGCGCGTTGCGCAAGAACGTGCCTGGTTTTGATTTGCGTCGCACACTAGCGATTAGTGATGCCGACCCTTCTCTTTTGCGCAAGGCGGGCGTAGGCTTGTTGTTGCCCGTGCCGAAAAGCAGGGACCCGATGTCTTTCATTTCCCAAAAACTTGGCTTGTTCGACGTGAAGAGCAGGTATGGCGCGATTCACGGCGACGTGGTTCGCGAGTTGTTACTGGATCCGCGCAGGGCAGTCGTCGAGAGCCGGACGAGAGTGCCGCTTGAGCATGGCGGTTTTAGTGACGCGTTGACTAAGCGCGTTATTCGCGAGCGTCTGGAAGCGAGGCGTTCTCGCTCGCACGGTTTTTAAGGGTCTTTTTATTCGTTTTTCAGCAATGCGGTGGCTATTTTTCGCGCTAGTGGCCTTCTTGGCGCTTAGTGGTAGCGTGAGCGCGTTCTGGTTCAACACGAGCTGGCAGTTCAAACAACCAATCAACACTACTTACCGCGCGAACATGCCGCAGTTGTTGAACGACACTTACACGCTGAACATCACTCTCGACACGGCCACGCTGATCGCGCAGGGCAAGCTTGATGCGAACTGTCGCGACTTGCGTATCGTTTACAACGACACGCAGACGCTGGACTGGTGGAACGATACGCCGTGCAACAACGCCACTACGGTTATCTGGTTCCGCGCGAGGACGAACATGGACGCGAGTTCCGGCATCAACACTGAAGAAATGCACAACGTCTATTACGGATACAACGGCACGACTCCCATTCCTCTTCCGTCGCAGAACTTGACGAAAATTTATTACTGGTACGAGGACTGGAGCGGTTACGCGATAGGGAGCAATGGCTCGCCGGGCTGGCTGCCGACCGTGAATCAATACAACGTGACGAACGGCACGTTGGCGACCAACAACACGCGACCCAGCGGACTCGACCAGAACGTGTACAACACTACGGGAAACACGGACAGCAATTCTAAAGTCAACACGACGTACGCGCCGTTCAACAGTTCTTACGTGTTCAACGTTTCCAACGCGGTCTTCGAGTACTGGCTGCGAGCTCACGGCGACCCGACCGGCAACTGGTGTGGAATTCACTTGCACAGGACGGGCGGCGGTTCGCACGACGGACTCTTGGTCTATACGCAGAACAGGTTGCAGGTGTTCAGCGCCGCTAACGGAGTGATAGCGACGAACTCGAGCGCCAGCGTGCCGATTCCTCAAAACGTCTGGATCAAGTACCAAGTCTTTGCGAACGGTTCGAACTACAACGTTTCCGTGAACGGCACGCCGTCTCTGAACTTTTCGAACACGAACTACGCGATCGGCGGTTTCGACGTCGCGCACAACGGCGTCGCGTGCACGTGGAGCGACATCAAGATCAGGAACTACACGGATCCAGAACCCACCACATCGTCGTGCAGGGAAGACACAGTTCCTGGCACGGGCAACGTGCTGAACGTAACCGATTGCTGCGTGCTCGACAAGCCGAACAAAATTTACACGCTGACGAGAGATTTCAACACTTCCGTCACTACCGGATGTTTCATCATCGCCGCGCAGAACGTCACTCTCGACTGCAAAGGACACATCATGAACAGCACCAATGGCGGATCCGCAATACTGCTGGGTTCGAATGGCGGCGGAGGACGCGGCAGCATGAACGGCAACGCCTCGAGAGTACAGAACTGCATAGTTTCACAATGGAGCAACGGCATTCAAGTCAACTCGACGAACAACACGATCTTCAACAACACGCTCTACAACAACACCAGCAGCGGCGTGCTGCTCACAGCGAACAACAACACCGCGGACAGCAACAACTACACGCTCAACGGAATCGGACTCTCCATCGGACCGGCGAACATCAACTCGCCGGCCATCAGCAACATCACCGTCATTCGAGAAATCATCACGAACAGCTCGCTGAACGGCATCAGGTTCATCAGGCCGCAAAGCAACGTGCTCGTGGAGAGCGTGAGGATAAACTTCAGTACCGACACCGACATCCGCATCAACTCGAACGCATCGCTCGTTTTCCGCAACACGACGTTCAACCGCACGCTCAATAACGACACGAGCTTATGGAACTTGACCGTGCAATGGTTCGTTTTCGTGCGGCTCTTGGACCTCGCGACGAACAACGCGATAGTTGCGGGCGCGGCGAACATCACGAACTCTACTGGACACACGGTATCGAACGGTTCTACCGACGCGAACGGCTACCTGTCACAGCAGAACGTGACGGAGTACTACCAAAACAGCACTGGCTTGGTGAACGCGACGAACCACACGTTCGGCGGAGGCAAAGCGGCCTATTTCTCGAACGCCACGCTCGTCAACGTCACGTCCAGCATGAACTACACGCTCTACCTAGCAAAGCCGAACATCAAGATCGCCGATTTCCGCATCTACCAAAGCACCGACACCACGACGCAAGGCACGGGCACGCTCGTGTGCAACTTCACGTCGAGCTTCGGCAACAACATCACCTCCGGAACCTGTCAGAACAACCTGCAAGCCAACACCGACTACCGCGTCGAGTTCAAGCTCTGCTTCGACAAGCTCATCAACGACCAAGACGCGGTCGCGACGTACTCTTTCGGCAACCACTACCACAAAGCCAGCTTCAGCAACGCGATTTCCGACGTGCAGCACGCGGACGACGACGGCGCCGCGCTGGTGAACTCGCAAGACTTCGCCATAAACACCGGCCTGGCCAACGACTACGTCCAGAACGGACCCGTGACCGGAGGAGGAAGCAACCTGAACTCGTCGAGCACGCGCAACGCGGCCGCCTGCGAATGGCTCACCTACCGACTCAACACCTCCGCACTCAACGGAAACCTCACTGCCAATACCACGCTCAACATCACGGCACCCGCCTCAGGAGGAGTCACGGGCACCGCACTGCTAGGCACGAACGTCAACGGAATCGTGATACTCCTCACGCCCATCCTCAACATCGATTTTCTCGCGGGCTTCGCGAACATCGACTTCGGAAACGTCGTAGGCACGCGCCAATACAGAAGCAGCCTTGACAACTGGACCATCACCAACCACAGCGACTTCACATCCACCGGCGCGACCTTCCGAAACACGCGCGCCAACCGCACCGTAACGGACGGAGAGGTCGTGCTCGACACCTCGATCGCGAACAACGGAACATACACCAGCCCCATACTGGAAGTTTTCCTCGAGAGCAACTGGACCAAGTTCGTCTGGAACTCCAGCACGCCAGGAGGCACTACGCTTACGTTCAGAACAAGAAGCGGAAACTCTTCCTCGCCACCAGCAGTCGACACGAATTCTACATGGTTCGACAGTCACTACGTTTACCGCCAAAATATCAACTTCTTCAACATCGACAAAGCCACGCTCATAACAAACTATACGTTCAATGCGACAATCGACACCGCGACTCTAATAAACAATGGCAAGGTGCGTCCGGACGGTTACGACTTGCGCGTCACTTTCCGCAACAACTCAAACAACCCAGCAAACGAAACCGAGTTGCCGCGAGTAAACAGACAAGACAACCTCGCGCTCGTGCTCCACTTCGATGAAAACGGCACGGTTAATCCGGGAGACGAGAGCGACTTTGCGCAAACCGCCGTCATGCACCAAGGCGCGAGCAGACTGCCAAGCAAAACGGGTTTTGGAAACGCGGTCTACCTGAACGGCTCGAGCTACATCAACGTCACTGACAGACCAAGCATCAACACCACTATAGGAATGACTGCGATGTTTTGGATGAACGCCACAACTTACTACGGCAATAACACGAACGTGGCCTACATGATGTCTAAATACGAAAAAGCGCCATCCCCGGAAGGCGGCTGGGCAATAGGAATTCTAGGAACTTACGCTGCTACCTGCAATAGTAACGATGGAGTCATTATCGTGCACAATGGAACAGACGCGCCCTCGCTTTGCGGAACTTTTCCGATCAACAACAATTCCTACTACCACATCGCGGTCGTGAACAATGGCACCCACACTTGGCTATACATAAACGGCACACTCAACAATGAAACCAACCAAGTCTTACGCGCCACCAAAACCAACCTGACAATAGGCGCCAGATTAAACACCGGCCCAGAATTTTTCTTCAACGGAACAATCGACGAAGTCAAACTATTCAACAAACCACTCTCAGCCAACGAAGTACTAGCACAATACTCCGCCACTACACCATTGTACAAAGGAATGGGCATGAGCGACACGAACTTCCTGTTCCGAGCACAAGCCAACGTCTCAGGAAGCGCCAACGACACCAACTACTCGTTCTACTATGGGTGGCCTTCTGCGCCAGTGCCACCACAAAACCTCACCGACGTGTATGCTTACTATGAAAACTTTGAAGCAATGCCGACCGGCTCGAACGCGCCTTACTGGAACAACAGCGCAGCCACCTCAACAGTCCAGGTCGATCCTCAAACCGGAATGCAAGTCCTGCAAACGAACACGACGACCGACGGACAGTATTCTTACTACGCGCTGCAGAACTTTACGAACTTTACGATTGAAGTCCAAGAAAAAATCTTGCCCGGCACTGGAGGCAAGGGAGGCGTGTTGCTGCGCGCGAACGCTTCCAACAACTTCTACTTCTGGCACCACAACACCGGAGGCGACTTTACATTCTACAGCGACATCGGCGGTGGAGTTGGTGGAGTCGCGAGCTGCATCGGATGCAAGCTAGACACCACCGGCATATACATCATGTACAGCGTGAAAGCTACCGGAATTCGTTTCGTTGGCTTCCAGGATGGAAAACGAATGTTCAACGGAACCAGCGGCGGCATACCGTTCGGATTCGTTGGAACCGTGCCATGGAGCGGCACCGACGCGCACTATGAGAACTTCAGCGTCCGCTATTCCATGGAAATTGACCCTATCGCCACCAACGCCGCGGAAGAAGCGGGCGACGGATGGAGCGGATGGAACGCAGCAACCAACAACTCCGCGCCACTCTCGCCACCAGCAAGCTTCTTCCAATACCAAGCCAACCTCACGACCACCAGCGCCACAACCTCCCCCGCAGTTTACGACACGCGACTCAACTACACATCCAACAAGACCGGATTCGTAATTCGAAACACTGGCACCGCGCTACTCAACGTGACGATCAGCTCGAGCACGCTCTTCACCGGCACCGGCGGAACAATGCCCACAGCCGCATACCAGTTCAGAGCACGCGAATACATCGACGGATCAAACGCCCTACTCAACTCTCCCAACAGCTCGAAAGACTGGACCAACATGACCAACACCACCGCACAAATCGTCTTCGCCGCCCTCAACTACACCACCGGAAACAACACGGCAGTCGTCGACCTACGCATACAACCACCACTAGACGAACCAGTAGGCCCACACAACGCAACCATCACGTTCACCGCCACACAAACACAACAAGACTAAAAAAACTTACAAAAATGCGTCAAAACAACCTCATCTCAATCATCATACCCGCCCGCAACGAGGAAAAAAGAATACGCGACACGCTCGAAGAACTCGAAAAATTCTTCAAACAATGGAAACAACCACACGAAACCATCGTCATAGTCAACGGCAACGACGCCACCATCGACATCGTTAAGGACTTCGCGAAAACTCACAGAAACGTGCGATTCATCGACTTCAAACAAGGACTCGGAAAAGGCGGCGCCGTACAAAAAGGCATGCAAGCCGCAAAAGGAAACCCAATAATTTACGACGCGGACGCCAGCACTCCACCCACAGAAATCAAAAAACTCCACGACGCGCTCAAGAACGCAGACATCGCGATCGGCTCAAGAAACCTGCCCGAATCCAAAACCACGCGGCCCGCATACCGCGACATCGCCAGCCAAGCCTACAACGCGTTCGTACGCACGCTCTTCAACCTTCCATTCAAGGACACGCAATGCGGATTCAAAGCCCTGCGCAAAAACGCCGCCAAAAAACTCTTGCCAACGCTGCACGTGAAAGACTTCGCCTGGGACATCGAATTGCTGCTCCATGCGCGCCGTGCCGGAATGAAAATAGTCGAAATACCGATAGAATGGAAGCACAAGAAAGGAGGAACGACGACGCCCGCGCTCGCGGCAAAAATGATACTCACCACGATACGCATCTGGCGCAGAGAAAAAAAACTCGGACTACCGAACTAAGCGACCGCAGCGTGCTTCTTCTGCAAAAAGTTCTCGAAACCATAAACGCCCGCGATCACTACCAACGCCAGCACCCACGCGAAAAGCGCGCTCACTTGAATGCGCAGCACGAGTGATAAGAAAAGATAAGCGATCGCTGGAATCGCGAAAGCCAGCGCGAGAGAAGCCGTCGCTCGCTCTATCACGTCAGCGTGTTTGAATAACACGCGCGAAACGGAATAACCCGCACCGACGTACAACGCCACGCCGACCGCGCCCATCACTAACTCAATGACCATTTTCTTGAAAAGAATTGTGGCGCTAGGTCGTATTTTAACCCTGCAACGACCCAAAAAACTTCTGAAAAAATGAAGACAGAACTCTTAATCGTGGGCGCGAGCTGCGTGGGAGGAATGACCGCAAAAACAGCCGCGGCACGAGGCATCGAAACCACCATCATCGAAGAGCACAACAAGCCCGGCAAATTCGATCACTGCACCGCAATATGCAGCAAGAAAGGACTCGACACCCTCGGCGTCTCATACCAACGCACGGTCAAGCACCACATCCGCGGCGCGGTCGTGCACTCGCACAAAAAACAATTCATAGTAGACACCAAAAAAACCGTCGCGGAAGTTTTCGACAGGCAAGCGTTCGACGAGCGCTGCGTGCAAGAAGCCATCGACGCCGGCGCAAAACTTGCAACAGGAGAAAAGTTGTCGGCACTCACGCAAGATGATTTCAAAGTCAACGCGTCAACCACGAAAAACCATTTCGAATCGCGATTCGCGATCGGCACCGACGGAGCGACCAGCAGCGTCGCACAACTCGCAGGCTTCCCGCGCGTCCCCCTGCAAGATCACGCTTACACATGGCAAGCGACTTTCGACAACGTCAAGCTCGAACACCCCGAACTCGTGGACGTGATTCTTGACGCGCGCGACTATCCGCAATTCTTCGCGTGGCTCGTCCCATGCGGTGATAATTCCGCGCGCATCGGACTCGGCACCACGAAACACGCGCAACTCCAAAAAGGAATTTACGCCCTCTTGAAACACCCATCAGTCGCGACCTCCATCACGCATGCACGAAAAGTTTTCGAGTTCTACCACCCAATACCACTCAAAACGAGAAAACAGACACAAAAAGGAAGAGTGCTTCTCGCGGGCGACGCGGCGGGACAAGTCAAAAGCACCACCGGCGGTGGAATCGTGTTCGGCGGCTTGTGCGGACAAACCGCGTCAGAAAGCGTACACGACGCGATGCAAGGCAAACCGCTCGAGTACGAAACGCTCTGGCGAACGCGCTACGGCAACGCGCTGAAAGCACACCGCGCCCTGCACCTCTCGTACCGCACCGCGCTAAACCCGCTCTTAGACATCGGCGGCGCGCTCATCGGCACCCTCGGCTTGAACAAGTTGCTGGAACGTTGGGGAGACATGGATAACCTCGTCAGCCTCCAGTGAAACACCTTAAAAACGACCTTTCTCTTTTTCCATCTCAAGAAACCCATCCGCGTTGAATTTTTAGAATGCAGAAAACACCATTCCTAGACCTGCCTCTATCGAGCAGCATCTGGCGCAAAAGCGACCCCTCGACAGGAGAACACAAGCCCGGCGTAGAATGGTGGTCGCTCGATACGAATCACGGCAACTTCCGCGAAGGATATCCATACTACGGCGTGCTGCACGGCGAACTCATCTCGTACAACGGCAAAGACAAGAGCGAACACGTACTCAACCTCGCCTTCGACACGGACACCGGAAAACACGACATTTTTTCTTACAGCTTCCGAGACGGCACAGAACTCACCATCCTGCTACAACCCGACCGTCCCGGACACGACCAAGTGAAAGCCATGAAGATCGCCGTCGAACTCTTGGCACACATTCCGGAAGAACGCCTCAAAACGCAACTCACGCACCTGCTCCTCGACCACGTGCAACTGGAAGAGCACACTTTACGACGCAAGATCTGGCAAAAGTTCTGATTTTTAAGCACGGAAAAGCACAGATTCGTACAAGCTAATTCGCATTTCGGTGGCAAAAAACTTTGACTAGTATCAACCACATCGCGTTTATTCCAGACGGCAACCGAAGGTTCGCAAAAAACGCAGGCCTCGAGCTCGCCCAAGGCTACGTGAAAGGCATCGAAA
>DASYRB010000008.1:0-72480 GCA_036004805.1 Candidatus Norongarragalinales archaeon | reverse complement strand
CAAGAATGCTACAATGGCAAAACTATCGGCGAAGCCTTCAGGACCGCAAAAACAGCAGAACTCGACCTAATAGGAAAAAGAAGAAGCTACGCACAAACCGACACGCTCTACATGCTGCAGCTCTACGGCGACCCCACGCTCAAATGCTCTTGAAAAAAGTGAAAGCAATAGAAAATGGTTGACCAAAAAATACTCGCCATCGCGATCATTCTCGGCGCGATACTAGTTTCCGCAGGCTTGTTCCTCGTTGCCCAGCGTGCAGCAGTAGCGATCCAACCCACGACGTTTCTGGCCGAGTGCCATTCCGGCGACATCGCGAACACTAGTTGTGCCAGCTCCACGTTGTCTTGGCGCGCTTGCTCTTCAGGACGCTTCATCTCACGCAGCTTCGATTGCGCAAAGCTGAGCGAAGAAAACCGCACCGGCGCATGCCAGCAAGCTCGCTGCGTACAGCTAGACGCGCAGGGACGCGTAACGCAGGTTTTCACGCCGACAACTAACGCGGAAGAGAACGTAACACCGACAATGGGAGGCGTGTCGGCCGCTGTTGCAGGCTTTCTCGTAGTCGAGCCATTCTCTCTGGGTTATTGCGGTGATAGCTATTGTGACTACAAGGAAGACTGCAGCTCGTGCGCGCAAGACTGTGGCTGCGCTTCGAACGAGTACTGCCACCCCACAAAACGCTACTGCGCGCCTCGCGAAGCATGCGGCGACAGCATCTGCACCAACAAAGAACGCAACGACGCGTCCTGCTGCACGGATTGCGGCTGTAGTGCGGGAAGGTTCTGCGCGTCGGGACTCGAGACCTGCCAGCTGCCAGCCAACATCACCAACGCGACGATCGACGCTACCGTGAATTCATTCATCACATCATCCTTCAGCTCTTCCGGCCTCAGTTACACTTTCGTGAGCGTTTTCGACGACGTCTATGCAGGCCAATCAGTGAAAACTGCAGTTCTTGATTGCAACAAGCCCGGCGACCAATACGTCTGCCGCACGCTGCTAGTCATGCTCGCTAACGGCACTACCGTAAAAACACAGGCGAACTGATGCGTAGAAACTTTTATTTACGCCAACGCGGTTGCCTTTACAACTCGTTTTGACTTCGATTTTGCGAATGCTTCGAGATCGGCTTGGGTCGCGAACTCATCCAACTTTCTGACCGCTAAGGAATCAAAGTTTATAGCGTAAAATTTAGCGTTCGAAACCGTTCTTGTTTCTTTCAACATTCCGGCTTTGACCAGTGTTGGGATAATAGTTTGAAGTGTTCGATAACTCACACCAGTCGCATTCGCCATTTCTGAAATGGGATAATCCCAGAAACGATGTACTCGCAGAAAATCCAGAAGCCGCGGAATAGGCTTATTTCCGAAAATGTGCCGAAGACCCATCTTTATCCACAAATTTTATGGATGAACTTCTTTAAAAGAATTTGCATTAAGGTCACAAATCTATGAAAGAAATTGCGTTGGCCAGAGCGCGTTGGTTCGTTCTTCAATTCTTACTGGATAATCTCTGTATTTCCGAGCACGGCCATCAGGTAACTGAAGAGACCGTCGTGAAGCACGTTTCTCGCGAGTTCAGCGATCGAGATCGTAAGATTGTTTGGCGCGCGCTGAGTCAATTGATATCGCATGGACTCGTTGGCGCCAAAAAGAAACATTATGGCACACACACTTGTGGTTGAATCACGACCGGATAGAGGAGATCCGCCAGATTCTGCAGCAGCCGCCGGATGATGCGAACTAGTCCCAGGCCACAATCCTTTTATTCTGACTTAATCAATTGATTAACATGCAAGTCGTGTTTGCGCCTAGCAAAGTGGAGAGGTATCCGCGTTTGGACACGGTATTAATGATCGAGCGCGCGCTTTACAAGCACAGGAGCGACAAGACGCTTTGGAAGATATGGAAAACATTGCCTAAGAAAGTTATGTGGCAGACTTACTTGATGGTTATTGATTATTTGCAGCATTATGGCAAAATCATTGTCGAGCCAGACAAGACGGTGACTTGGATCTGGAACCCCCGCGGCATTGAGAAATTAGAAAAACGGGGGCTTTTGATTGAGCGAAAGAACTAAGCATGTAGCTTTTGCGGACAAACAGCTGGAACGAGCTTATTATTCTCTAAAGCGCGGACGATCTGAAGAGCGCCAACTCGTGAGTTTTATCGATGACGCAATAAACGACTTGTTAGAAAATCCTCTCGCCGGCGTCATCGTGCCAAAATCTCTCTGGCCACAGGAATACGTACGCAAACACGCGATTGACAACCTAAGGAAATACAATCTACCTAATGGTTGGCGATTGACCTATACGATATTTGGAAACAATATCAAAATAACCTCGATTTTACTAGAGTGGATGAGCCACAAAGATTACGAAAAACGCTTCGGCTACAGAACGCGCTAGAAACCGAGAGATTTCGGTTCGCGCAGGGCCTTGTCGTATAATGGCTTTTCAGCTTTTGCGGCGCGTGTTCTTCGGGGTTCGGGAAGATCATCATAGAACCTGTTCTTGCTCACGAATCCACCGAGGAACAATTGCACCGCAGCGCCGCCTTTCTTTTTGTACACGTCGTGATCGGCGCCGAGTTTTTTCGAAGCGCTCAACAAGATCAGGATTTTTTTCGTGCTCGCGTTCACGCTCACGTGACCGTAACCGGGACGGATCATTACGCCCTTGCCCGGCGTCGCGTCCGCGAGAATCACGTCATCCACTTTTTTCGTCGCAGGATTTTCGTGTTGAAGTACGAACGTCGCTTGCCCACTCAAAACTTCAAGCCAAGTCGCGCCCAATTTCTTGTGATAATGACCGAAGGTCTTCGCGAGCTCTTTGCCGAAAGTTCCGTCAGGAAAAATAGTCACCGCGACACTCACGCCATTCTTCTTCAACGCTTTAGCATCTGACTCGCTAGCGGCGATGTTTCCGAAAACCCAGTAAGCCACTTTTTTGTTGTCTTGATGATTCTTCCACTCGCGGTCCTGAATCACGGGATAGAGCTCCTTGACCGTTCGCACGATTGAAGGCTTGGCGATTTTTCCGTTAGCGCGCAGCTCGTTGCTGCGAGTATCCCACTCGAGCCTCAACGCGCCACTCACTGCACGAACTATAGACATACCTTTTGAATGAAGAAGTGCACAATTTTTAACACGACCACCCGACTCGTAGGGCCTATAGCTCAGCCTGGATAGAGCAACTGCCTTCTAAGCAGAAGGTCGAGGGTTCAAATCCCTCTAGGCCCGCTCGAAGGGCCCCCCTGCGCGGCCCTTCGCAACCCACGGCAACCACATGCTAGTAGGGTTTCAAAGGGCGCGAAGGAGCGATAGCGACGAAGTGCCTTTTGTGGGGATGTGGGACAACCTGGTCAGCCTACGAGCTTCGGGAGCTCGAGATCCGTGTTCAAATCACGGCATCCCCATTTCACAGGCAAACCGAAAGGTTTACATATCAAGTAAGATGTATCTTACCTAAGTGGTATTATGGAAATAGCATTGACGAGGATGAGTTCGAAAGGACAGATAGTCATACCTTCCGAGCTTCGGGAAGGCATGAAAGAAGGAGAACAATTAATTGTAATAAAAAGTGGCCATCAACTCATCCTCAAAAAGGCGAGTGCGTTGGACAAGAACCTGAAAGAAGATCTTGAGTTCGCAAAGCGAACTGAAGCGGCTTGGGAACGCTATGAACGAGGCGAATTCAAGAAAAGCACTGCCAGAGATTTCTTGAAAGATATTGAAAAATGGTAGTTGAAAAGGTTGACAGAGATCCGCATTTCGAGAAGCTATTTTCTAAACTGGATAACAATCAAAAAGAGAAAGTCAAGACGCAGATACGAAAGATTATTGCAGATCCAGAAGTTGGAAAACCAATGCGTTATGCTCGGAAAGGAACTCGAGAAGTATACGTCAAACCATTCCGTCTTTCCTATGCCTATGTTCCAGGAGAGAACAAAGTCATATTTTTAGACTTGTATCACAAGGATGCGCAATAACTCGCCGGTGGATTGACCAAGTGTTGTTTGTTGATTGCCGTGATTCCTCGCAAAAGCCTTAATTACGCCGCATCCTAGTCTTGTTTTCCAATGATGAGGACCCACTACGCGTCAGAAGTAACTCACGCCCTAGACGGCAAAAAAGTAACCGTAGCCGGCTGGGTGCACGAGACGCGCAACATGGGCAAGATCAAGTTCATCGTCCTACGCGACCGAAGCGGAACGGTACAACTAACGCTCAAACAAGCAGACACCGACAAAAAACTCTACGACCTAGTCGACGAACTCGTACACGAAACCGCAATCACATGTACGGGCACCGTGAAAGCCTCGAAGATCGCGAATGCGGGACGTGAAATAGTCCCCAACGGAATCACCATCGTCGGCAGAGTCCTCAAGAAAGTGCCCATCGACGTGACCGGAAAAGTGCCTTCCGAAATCGACACGCGACTCGACCACAGACACATCGACCTCCGCAGACCGGAAGTACAAGCCATTTTCCGCATCCGCGCAGAGATAATGAAGGCATACCGCGAGCGCTGCATGGAACTCGGATTCATCGAAATCACGCCACCCTGTCTGATTGCCGCGTCTTCAGAGGGAGGAAGCGACCTGTTCAAAGTAGAGTACTTCGAAAAACACGCGCTACTCGCGCAATCGCCGCAGCTCTATAAACAAATGGCCATCATGGGCGGCTTCGACCGAGTATTCATGATTACGCCAGCATTCCGCGCCGAAAAACACAACACCGTACAACACTTGAACGAAGTGACGATGATGGACGGCGAAATGGGCTTCGCTGACTTCAATGACGGAATGACGGTCCTTGGTGACGTGTTCAGTCACGTCGTGAACAGCGTCGCGAAAAACCGCGCCGACGACATCAAATTCCTAGGAAAAGAAGTCAAACAAATCAAAGAAGTTCCGCGATACAATTATTCAGATGTCGTCAAGAAGTTGAACGAGCACGGCTTCAAGATTAAAGAAGGCGAAGACTTCAGCAAGGAAGCCGAACACCGCGCATTCGAAATCTACAAACACGAAGCGTTCTTCATCTACGGCTATCCCACGGCCGTGCGCGCGTTCTACACACAACCCAAACCAGACAACGAAAAATATTGCTACGGCTTCGACCTCATGTACAAAGGAATCGAAATGTCGAGCGGCGCGCAACGCATCCACGACCCAGAACTACTCACCAAACAAATCAAGGCGCGCGGCATGCACCCGAAAGACTTTGAGAGCTACATCGAAGGATTCCGCTACGGCGCCGTGCCGCACGCGGGATGGGGACTCGGCCTAGAAAGACTAACCATGGCGATGCTGGACCTGCCGAACATTAGAGAAGGTTCGATGTTCCCGCGCGACAGACACAGACTCACTCCGTAAAAAGCACTATTCGGTAACGCTCGCAACAACAACGTCGAACAGAGCGCAAGGCAACTCGAGACCAAAAGCTTCTAAGATTTCTGGGTGCACTTCGCCAACCATTCCCGAATTATTGCCGTTCAGCATGACTTTCGCGCTTCTTCCCTCGAGCAGCGCGGGATGCGACAATTTCTCCAGTTCCACTCCAAACTTTCTTCGCAACACTTCATTCATCACGCTCGCTATTTCAGTAAGGCTCGCATTCGCGTGGCAAGAAACACCCGAGATGTGATACTCGGTGCGCGTCTTGTTGTCCTGCTTTTCATCGCGCGTCACGGTCTCGCTGACTTCGAAAATCTTTTGCGGATAAGGCTGGTGCATGTTTTTCGACAGCACGTCCAACAAGCCCGGCCACAACACTGGACGCACGACACCAAAATCCGTGCTGATCGGATTCGAAAGTTTTACGGGTTCTTTTTGCACTTTGCACTTTCGAAGCAATTCTTCAGAAGTCAAAATGGGCGTGTTGAGTTCAATGAAGCCCGCGTTGGCTAGGTTGTCGCGGAAGGAATTCAGCGCGTAAGTCAGCTCGCTCTTGCTTCCCTTCGTGAACACGTCCGGCTCGCGGATCGCTATCTTATTCAAGCCGTAAGCGATCGCGGCTTCCTCGACGATGTCGATCGGGTGTAGGAAGTCCGCTCGATACCGTGGAATCTTGACGTCAATAAAGTCGTCCTTCTGTTCCGTGCCGAGACGCTGGTGCTTCAGCAGTTCGGCGTAATCGTTCGCGTAAAGCTTCACGCCGACGAGCCTGTTGATCTGCGTAGCGCTTACACGCATTTTCTGCGGCTCCGTCACCGGCGTAACAACGGTAGCCTTGGGCGACTTGACGGTCACGCCGTGCACGAACGCGCCGCGGTCGCTGAAGTCCTGACACAAAATATTGAGCGCGGTATTGCAAGCGTCGAAATCCGTGCCAGTAACGTCGATGAACAGGTTCTGCGTGCCTTTCGTCACGGTCGTCAACGCGCCGTTGATGATAGGTGGAAAGCTCAAGACTTCGTCGTGCTTGTCGACGAGCAACGGGTATTTGTGAAGACCTTCAAGGACCCATGCATAGTCTTTGCCTTTCTCGTGCGTCAACAAAATTTCCTCGAGCGATAGCGCGTGTTTCCATCCGAGCGGCACGAACTTGACGCTCTTTGGCGTAATCGCCTTGTAAGTGAAAGGACCCTTGACTTTGTCCGTGTCGTGAACACCGATCGCGACTTTTTTGCGTCTGCGTCCATGCGTCTGGTGCAACCGTTCCTGCTGCTGCATCAAATCAACTAGATCGTCGTCGGAAAGCTTGATTCCGTGGACGACCGCGCCGACGATTATGGGACGAATTCCTGCCACGCTCTCCTCAACTTCGATAAGAGTTTCGGGTGGCTTGATGTTCATTTTAGGCAGGCCGACGTGTTTTCCTAACCAACCGTTCAATGCTCGCGCGATGCCGTCCGTGCTTAGCAGGTCTGGACGATCGCTCGTTATTTCCACTTCGATCTCGTTCTCGTTAATCGCTTCGACGCCGCACTTGATTTGCGGCAAGTATTCGCGCAACTGCTCGTCGCTGAGCTTGTCGAGCGATTTCAGCAATCTTTTCTTCGAAAGAACAACCTTTACCATTTTCTAATTCACTTTTTCAATTGCGCCAAGTCGGTCGAGTGCAGCATGCGGATGTCTGAAATGCCAAGCGTCATGGAGGCGAGACGGTCGATGCCCAAACCCCATGCGAGCACGGGCACGTCGATGTTCAATGCCTCGAGCATTTCCGGACGGAACATTCCACTACCTCCGACCTCGACCCATCCTCTGCCAGGAATTTCTGCGTACATCTCTACGCTAGGCTCGGTGAACGGGAAGTAAGAAGGAACGAACTTGACTCCAGTAGCGCCGAAGATCTCGATCGCGAAACGCTTCAAATATCCGAGCAGTTCTGCAAGTGACATGTCTTCGTCGACGACGATGCCGTCGAGCTGGTTGAACTCGATGAAGTGACTCCAATCAATAGTATCGGGACGAAAAACCTTGCCGATTGTGAACAGTCGTGCGGGCGGCTTGATTCCTTTCGCAAGGCTGCGCGCGCTGACAGAGGTGCAGTGTGATCGCATCACGAGCTTCTCGGCGATGCTCTTGTTCCAAGAATAATGCCAGCCCGTACTGCCTGAAGCGCCTCCGGTTTCGTGCGCGAGCTTCACGCGTTCTGAAAGCCGTTTCGGAATGTTGCCCGTGTTTGGTTCTGCGAGCTCGAAAATGTCGTGAATTTCCCGCGCGGGGTGGTCTTGAGGCATGAACAACGCGTCACTGTTCCAAAAATCGAGCTCCACGAGCGGACCATGCGTCTCTTTGAAGCCGAGACCGACTAGTTGGTCTTTGACTTTGTCGAACAGTTCCTTGTAAGCATGCTTCCTGCCGACCTGCGACGGCGCAATCACTGTCGATAGGTCGTAGGGCTTGAGTTTCGAAACGACGCCTTTCCACTTCCCGCCCTTCAACAAGTCGGGCGTGAGTTGCGAGACGTCGATCTTTTCGTGTTCGAGCGCCTTCCTTCCCTGTGCAGTGATTTTTACGAGCGAAGATTTGCGTGATTGAAGCGTTACGAGTCCGGTGCGCTGCATGTCTTGCGCGATCTTGTTTTTTGCTGCGGTTTCCGGGTTTTTTTGTGCGGCGTGAAGGAACTCGTCGCGCGCGAGATCGTCTTCCTTGTCCTTCAACAACTCGATTTCGAGTCCTTGAGTTGTTTGTTTAAGCGAAAAGAGCGATATTTGTTTGCCCCATTTCAGCGCGATTCCTTTCTCAGCGTCGGAGAGTCCGGCGTTTTTGGCTGCGTGTTCGAAAAGCGTCTTGCCCTTCGCGGCCGCGCGCACGAGGCGTTTTTCGGGAGTGCCGTGCTTGAGGTATTTTTCTCCTTCTGGAGTGATCGTGGTGAAAACGTTCTCGGTCGTTTTTTCGCTCAACCACTCCTTCAAAGCCATTGCCGAAACGGCGCTCGCGATCGTGCTTTGCGGCAGCATCGTTTCTGCAGAAATGTCTTCAAGCGAAAGCTCGCCCTTCGCCGCGGCGAGGGTTTTCAATACTTTTTGCTCGTTCTCTAGCATGGATTAGGCACTCCTAGTTTTCACTCGGTTGCTTGTTAAAAACCACACGAACAATGCCGCGCCTCGTTTTTTCTTTAGCCGGTCGTGTTCGAAGCGTTCGCAGGCACGGAAGGCGTTGGAGTCGCAGTTGGCGTGGGTGATGGTGTTGGTGTCGCGGTGATTACTGGCGCGGGTAGTGTTTGTGGCACGCACGTGTCTTTTACGGTGAAGCTGAAGAGTTTTTTGAACGCGAGCGCGTTGTAGCGCAGCCATTGTTCGCTGCCTTCGATCGTGACGTGGTTCCTTGTTACCTTGATGCAGTCGCAAGGTCCTTTTTGGACGGTGATGATGCTGTTGCTGCAGCCGTTCGCTTCTTGGCAATTGATGCTGGTGCCGTCATCGAGAACGCCGTAGAACAATATTTTTCTGCAAGACGACAGACCAGCCATGATTTCGCTGCTAGAAATTATCACTGCAGTGTTTTCGGTGCTGTTCACGGCGCGCAAGTGTTCTTCAAGCTTTACGGTGTCGCTCGCGAGTACCGCGGCGATCGCCGCAAGAGGCTCGGCGGGTGGTTCCGTGATGACTTTCAATCCCGTCACGTCGTGCGTGGTGCTCTTGGGAACGAGTAAGAAGTACGCTCCAACTGCGACGATGGCTGCAATGACGGCGAGTGCTGCGAGTTCTTTTGTGTTCATTGTTGTTTTTTCACTTGAAGTATAGCTCCATGCCTTCATCCGCGAGCTCGGTCGCGGGGAAAATCGCGCGCGCTTCTTGCAGGAGCGGTTTTCTGTCGTCGTACCTGTTACTGATATGCGTTAAAAGCAATTTCTTCACGCCGGCCTTCTTTGCGTCTTGCGCAGCGCCCGCTGCGGTGGAGTGTTTTTTGTCGATCGCCATCTCTTCGTGCTCTTGGAGGAATGCCGCATCGTGCACAAGAAGGTCCGCGCCGCGCGAAGCGTTCACCACTTCATCACAGGGCACCGTGTCTCCGGTGTAGACTATTTTGTTGCGCGTTTCGAGGCGAGAAACGTCTTCGAGCTTGATCGTTTTTCCGTTTATGGAGACGCTGCCTTCTTTCTGGATTTGTGTGAACATTTCGCCCTTGATGCCGAGGCCCTTCGCTTTTTTCTCGTCGAATTTTCGCACGGCGGGCTGCTGCACGACGTAGCCGACCGCGGGCGTGCCGTGCTTGACTTTGAAAGAGCGCACTTCGACGAACTTGTCCTTGTAAACTTCCTCTTCACCGACTTCCTTGATCACGATGGGGAAGAGTGGCGCGAGCGCGCGTACCGAAAACACTTGGTCGAGAATTTCCTTCGTTCCCTTCGGCCCCGTAATGAGTAATGGTTCGGCGCGTCCGGCCATGTTGAGTGACGCGACGAGTCCGAAGAGTCCGAGGAAGTGGTCGCTGTGCATGTGGCTCAAGAAAATCGCACGAACTTTGCCGTAAGAGATGCCGTACTTCATCATTTGCGTCTGTGCACCCTCGCAACAATCGAGCAAAAAGGTCTGTGCGCTCTTCAACGCGTAGCAACTAGGCAAGCGTTTTGGCGAGGGCATTGAGCCGCTGGTGCCGAGGGCTACGAGTCTGATCATCGTGTGAAAGTGTTTTGGTTGGGAACGGTTTTAAACCGAGCTAGAGACCTTCTTGCACGATGAAGAAAGCGCTAATCATTTCCAGCCTCGCACTGGCCTTTTTGCTTTTTTTCGCGCAACAAAACACCGCGGTCTCGGGGCAGTCGAGCGCGTTCGTAGTGAGCGGATGCACCTTCCCGATCAGGCAGGGCTGGAACCTCATCAGCGTCTGCGCCAACGCGACCAACACGTCGATCGTGTCCACGCTCTCGAGCATCTCGGGAGGTTATCGTTACGTGATGAGGTGGAACGCGACGCTCCAGAACTTCGACATCTACAGCCCGCGCTCGCAAACGAACCCGTTCTACGACATGTATTACAACGAGAGTTATTTCGTCTACTACACGCAGAACGAGTCAACATTCGTCACGATCACGAACGTCACCGCCAACCTCACGATCACAGGAAACATCACGAGCAACTTCGTAGTGCCCATGATTTTCGGATGGAACTTCGTCGGCTATCCGTTCAGGTTCGGCGCCAACATTACAAGGTTCTTTAACGCGAGCCAGCAACGATACCTCATGAAGTGGGACAACACCAACCAATCGTTCCAAATCTACAGCCCACGCTCGCTAACCAACCCGTTCCAATACATCGACACCGGAGAAGGACAACTCATCTACTGCCAACTCCTCGCCGGCTGCAACGTCACCTACAACACAACATACCTGCAATCATGAAAAACTTCCACACGCGCCCAATCACCGCACTCATCCCGCTAATCGCGCTCGTCACCCTCGTCACGCTCGTCGTGCTCTCGACACTAACGAGCGCCGTGTTCACTGGAACCGTCGAAGGCTATATTTTCAACACGGGCGGAAGCGTGATCTCGAACGCAAGCGTCCTCGCCACAGTACAGAGCTGTTCGGGCGGCGGCTGCAGCCTAAACACTTCAAGCCAAGGGAACGGTTACTACGTAATCGCGAACCTCAACATGAACTCGGGACAAAACATCACCGTCACCGCGACGAAAAACACGTCGAGCGGAAGCAACACGAGCCAAGCCGACGCGGCCGCCGCTGCATACGTCAACATCACGATGTGCGCCCCGCCATCAGTGCCAACGCTCACGACGCAAAGCAACACGCACAACCGCAACGTCAGCCTTTCATGGACGAGCGGCAGCGACCCGTTCAGCCTAAACACCAGCGACGAGTTCACGATCGCCACCAACCTCACCTATCCAGCAACCTCCCCGCAAGCGCGCTACAACCTATCATTCGCCAGCTATACCTGGAGCGTCCGCACCTGCAATTCCTACTGCTGCAGCGCCAGCAACTCTTCCTCATTCAACATAACCAACAACGCGCCCAGCGCGCCCAACATCACGCTCATCAACACCACCTCCACCACGCCCGTATCGCTCGCGTGGGTGAGCGGCATCGATTCCGACAACGACACCGTATACGACGAGTTCTGGTTCAACGGCAACGTCTCCAACACGACCTCGCCACAAAGCAAGACCGTCACGTTCCCAAGCATCAACTACTGGGCCGTACGCACGTGCGACTCTTTCGGCTATTGCAGCGCGTACAACAACGAAACATTCATCGCGTGCGGCGGAAACGGCACGAGCGGAAGCGGCGGCTCCTGCCCTGCCGGTTCAAGCGGAAGCGGCGGAACGCAGCAATACGTCGTGACGCAAGCCTGCCCAGTCGCGCAACAATGCCCCACAACCGGAACCACAGGCACAACTGGCGGCACCGGCGGCCCAGGCGGCACACCACAACCAACAACTCCAATTTTCGGACTGCCCGGCGAGATGGCGCAACTCATGATCACGATCCTCGAACGATCACCAGACCAGATCAAAATACTCGTCACTGACGGACAAGGCAACCGCGTCGCCGACGCGAACATCGTAGTGTTCACGGACAAAGGCAAAACATTCGAACTCACCACCAACAGCGTCGGAGAAGCAATCATCATGACTGGAGACGCGGAATCGCTGCAAATCATCGCGACCAAGCCCGGCTACGCCGCACAACAACAAAGAGTACAAGTGCCGCGTCCAGAAATCCGCGCGGCAGGAACCTGCACGTACGACCTCGCCCTCTTCAAGATTCCGTGCGAATGGCTCTGGCTCATCATCGCCGGCATCATCGCGTTCGCCGCGCTCGCGTATCAACAATTCAGAAAACGCAAAAAGACATCCATCAACAGCATCACCCAATACAAGATCAGCAACACAACCATCTCACTACTCATAGCCGCACAAGTCGGAGTCTCCATCGCGCTATTCGCAGCCCTCGCGATGCGCAGCTCCAGCACAACGAGCGCAACCATTCACGCGATCAACCCAACAACCGCCGCCGGCGCGCCCGTGCTCGCGTTCGCAGGCGTGATCGTCGCCATCACCATGTTCATCCTATACGCGCAGTCACGAAAAACCAAACACTAAAAAGCCGTCTCCCTCGCAAAACACTAAACACGAGAAAAAATGACTAAAAACGCGAACACCAAAACCGGCGCCGTACACGCCATCGCCAACGCGCTCAAAAGAAAACAACAAAAAACGACCACGCAGCACGCGGCCACTCACGCGCACTTCAACACCACCAGCGACCTGCCCGTAAGCAACACGCTCATCGAACAAGTCATCGGACAAGACCGCGCCGTCGACGCGATACGCAAAGCCGCCGCGCAAAAACGCAACGTCCTACTAATCGGAGAACCGGGCACCGGCAAAAGCATGCTCGCACAAGCCATGGCCGAACTCCTACCCACCGAAGAACTGCAAGACATTCTCATCATACAGAACAAGGATGACGAAAACAAGCCGAAAGTACGCGCCGTCAAGGTCGGAACGGGCAAACGCATCCTTGAAGCGGAACGCATGAAGAACAAGATGAGCGGCGGCAACGTCAACATCGCCTTCCTCCTCATCACGCTTCTAGCGAGCGCCGCGCTGTTGTTCTACGGACGCACGCAGTTCGGCGACGTCATCACCGCCGCGCTCCTAATAATTCTCGGACTAACCATGGCCGCGACAGTTTTCGGCGCAGCCATGATGCGCGCGAGACCCACAGAACAAGACACCCTCAAACTACTCATCGACAACGCAGGCAAAACCATCGCGCCATTCGTCGACGGCACAGGCTCACGCGCAGGCGCCCTCCTCGGCGACGTCAGGCACGACCCGTTCCAATCCGGCGGACTCGGCACGCCCGCACACTTACGCATCGAGGCCGGATTCATCCACCGCGCCAACAAGGGCGTGCTCTTCGTCGACGAAGTATCGTCACTAAGACCAAAATCGCAACAAGAACTGCTCACGGCGATGCAGGAAAAGAAGTACAGCATCACCGGACAAAGCGAAATGTCCTCTGGCGCAATGGTGCACACCGAGCCCGTACCGTGCGACTTCGTACTCGTCGCCGCCGGCAACTATAGCGACGTTAAACGCATGCACCCCGCGCTACGCAGCCGCATTCGCGGATACGGATACGAAGTCTACATGCAAGACGTAATGCCCGACACGCCCGAAAACCGCCAAAAAGTGTTCCAATTCATCGCGCAAGAAGTACGCAAAGACGCAAAAATCCCACACTTCGACAAGAGCGCATGCGAAGAAATAATCAAAGAAAGCAGAAAGCGCGCGGGACGCAAAAACAAGCTCACGCTCAAATGGCGAGACCTCGGAGGACTCGTCCGCGCTGCCGGCGATCTCGCCCGCACCGAAAACGCCACCACCGTCACCGCCGACTACATACACCGCGGCAAAACCATCGCCCGCACCCTAGAGCAGCAAATGGCGCAGCAAATCATCGACGTCAAACGCGAATACGCAATGCTCCAAAACAAAGGCACAGCGGTAGGCAAGATCAACGGACTCGCGGTCATGGGAGACAGCGGCATCGTCACACCAATCGAAGCAGAAGTCGCTCCAGCAGCAAGCAAGACCGAAGGCAAAATCATCGCCACCGGCAAGCTCGGAGAAATCGCGAGCGAAGCCGTACAGAACGTCAGCGCCATCATCAAACGACACACCGGCAAAGACGTCTCCAGCTACGACATACACATACAATTCATACAAACGTACGAAGGCGTAGAAGGCGACAGCGCCAGCGTCAGCGTCGCTGCAGCCGTCCTCAGCGCGCTCGAATCACTCGAACTGCGCCAAGACACCGCAATGACGGGCTCCCTCTCCGTACGAGGCGAGGTACTACCAGTCGGTGGAGTGAATCAAAAGATCGAAGCCGCGGCGGAAGCCGGCATCAAGCGCGTCATCATTCCCGCGAGCAACAAGGACGACGTCATCAAGGACAACGGCTACAAGATCGACATCATACCCGCAGCCACGATCTACGACGTGCTCAAAGCAGCCCTCGCAGACAGCAGCAAGACGAAAGAATTCCTCAAACGCTTCAAAACCGAAACCGAATAAACCCCCCTTAAAAACCCCAAAAAGTGGGGAAACTCTTAAATAGGGTTTTTTGGCTTAGTTACTCTCGCCTCGAATTATCGATAGTGGAGTGCGAGAGGCCAAGGGCATTCGTATTTCAGGATTGCCTCCTTGGGGTTTGGCCTTTGCGTCCTCTTGCCCCACTGCCTAAAAACCTCAAGCGCTAAGCTCTTTCTAACAAAATGAAGATAGAACACCCAGCATACGTCTTCGGCAAAAAGACCGCGCGAGACGTCGAACTCGTCTACCACTCTTCCAAAACAACCCCGCGAGGAATGGAGGCCGTGTTCACACTATCAAAACAACACCTACTCAACGTGCTTCAAGAAAGACTGGAAGCCCACTCGCTACGCCACGCGCTGCCGGGCAACCTCAAGATCGAAAAAGTAACGAACACTCCCATCTTCGAAGTACACGTGCAAGCCACAGGCAACGCCGTAGCACACCTGAAAGAAATGATCGAGGGCGTCAAAGCAGCAAAACAAGCACACCGCGCCTAATAGCGAACGAGCACTTTTTCTCCGATGTTCGCGATGTGGTCGAAACTAAAGTCCACTATTTGTCCGTTGGGCGTTCGCACGTGAAAAACTTCCTTCACGTTATCCACGCGCGTAATACGACCCAGAACTCCAGCTTCTGAAAAAGCCTGCCTGCCCTCGAGACGCAAGCGCGTAATGATTCCTCTGCGGAACTCGCGCGCCAAATACACCACCAAACCGATCGCGACGAGTCCGAGCACGACGGCGTAGAAAAAGTTGCTAAAGCTCGCTTCTCCCAACACCCAATCAGTAGCCGTAAGAAAAACGATCCAAAGCAAGATCACCACGCTCAAGCTCACCACGTGACCAGGAATCAAGTATTTCTTGTTTTCCTGCACCGCCTCCACCGCGCGACCAAGAATGATCAACACGAACGCGTAAGGCAAAAGCAACAACAACTCTTTCAAGAACAACGCGCTGAGCTTAGCGATGTTCGCCTCTCCAGCCGCGCTCACCGCCGCCGCATGACTGCCCGCAAGCCATAACGCCGCGAAAACTATCGGTATCGCTGCAAAAGTAAAAACGCTCGAAACCTTGTCGAAATCGAACTTCAGCGTCGTTAGTCGCTTCAGCACGAAGTCCTCCAAACCAATACCCTTGATCAACAAATACGCGCCAAGCAAACCGACGAAGATGCGAATACCAAGGTCTTGGAAGAAATACCAAAGCAGCAACGCGACGCCCGGCACTCCGAAAATCACGCGCGCGAACTGCGGCTCCTTCAACTTGTCAAGAATAACGAAATACGTTTTCTCGAGCTCTTTCTGCTGCTTCACGACCACGTGCTTGACGCTCGTGATCTTGAGACGGTTCTGAATAAGCGGAATGATGCGATCGTCGCTCGCTCCGTCGCTAACGAAAACGCAAGCGTTCGGGTGAAACTTCGCAATCGCTCTCTCAAGCTGGTTCACGACTTCGTGATCCGCGGCATAACCCAGCTTCGCGCTGCCCGTAATGATTGCCACTTCTACAGCGCCAGCTTCTTGCTGGACGAGTTGATCGTGAATACGAACCGCCTCAAAAAAGCCGTTGGCGTCACTGTCTTCAGGATCCGCCAGCGCGAGCTTGCTCGCCGCGTCAAGCACGGCCTGTTTTCCAATGACCGGTCCGCGCACTTTCGCTTTCTGACCAAGATCGTCGTCAATATCGACGCTCAAAACAAGTATGCGTTCCTTCTCAGCCACTAACAGTTCTCCCCTGGAGTGTAGAGGGCAAAACCGCCTATTAAATAACGGTTTCAGCAGTAATGATGTGTGAACAGAGAAGTCGTCATTTTCGCAGCACTCATCGTCGCAATAATCTCCGCAATACTGAGCGGACTCTTCGTTTTCCACTTCACAGCAATACAGATAGCAGGCATAGCCATCGCGATAGTGGTGCTCGCGTACGCCGCGCCTCGAATAACTGAATACAAGGAATACGAACGCGCAGTCATGTTCCGACTCGGAAGATACAGCGGCGTCGTAGGACCAGGACTCGTTCTTTATTTCCCGACTTTCGACAAGCTCGAACCCGTCGACCTGCGAGTACAAACCATCGACATCCCACCGCAGGAAGTCGTGACGCACGACAACATCAAGATCAAGCTCGACGCCGTCGTCTACATGAAGTACAGCGACCCACGCAAAGCCATCGTCGAGATCAAGAACGTCGCCGCAGCCGCCGCACAACTCCTGCACGCCAGAATTCGCGCGGTGATCGCGCAAATGGACATGGACGAAGTCCTCGAACGCACAGGCGATATCAACTCACACCTATTCCAATCACTCAAAGAAGTATCGCAAGACTGGGGCATCACGGTCGTCAACGTGGAAATACAAACCATCGACCTCCCGCCCTCGCTCGTCGAAGCCCTCCAAAAGAAAAAGGAAGCCATCGAACGCAAAGTCACCATAGAAACCGAAGCCGAAGCCAAGCAGATACAACTCGATATTCTCAACAAGACCGTCTCGCAAATGGACAGCAAAACACTCGCCTACCTATACGTCGACGCGCTGAAAGCCATCAGCGACGGCAGAAGCAACAAAATATTCTTCCCCGTCGAGCTCTCCGGACTCGCGCAACGACTCGGCAACAAGATCGACCCACACCCGACCGGCACGGGCATCGACGCACAACAAGTCCTCACGGTACTGAAGCAACTGCGACAAAACAACGACGAAACGCCGACGACAAACGCGCCGCCGAAAAAGAAGCGCTAAACTTTTTCTAATTTTTCTTTTTATTCTTTCAGCCAGCGATGCCGCCGCTCTCTATCAACGCGCCGATCGCCAACAACAAAATGCTCCAAGCCGTCAGCTTCGCAACGTCGTGACTAATCAACGCGAACTCCGGACGCGCATAAGCCTTCCTAATGACCGCGCTGCTCAACAAGCCACCCGCAAGCGCCGCCATGAGATAAGAAACCAGCTCGAAAGTCCCGTGCGGCAACAAGCCCAAAAGGCCATAGCCAATGCCTTTGTACAACGCGTACTCGCCCGGCGCCTTCAAAAAACTATCAATCGCAAAAGAACCCAGAAAAGCCGCGATCACGCTCGCGTTCCACGTCAAGATCAAAATCGCGCCACTCCCGTAAAGCACGGAAAAACCGATCACGAGCGCCAACACTTGCAAGTTGTGGAAAAAGATCAGCTCAAACGCAGGCAAAAAGCTACCATTCACCGCGCCGCCCAGAAAATCGTACGTAGCATAACCACCGAACAACGCCTTCACGCCCGCGTTGATGTCCTTCAACTCCTGCAACTGCAGAGCGAACAAAGTGCCCGACTGTTCCGGCGGCAAATAGATGAACCACGCGGTGAAGCTCAAGATCAACGACAAAAAGTAAGCCGCAAGAGTGATGATGATGGGAAAATAACGCGCCAACGTACTGCTGCCAAGCACGCGTTTTTCGAAATCGATCTCGATCTCTTCCTCCTGACTAGCGAACAAACGCAGAACGATAGGAATGACCGGAATCGCGACGAGCGCGATGAAAAACAAGCCCGTATTCCCGCCGCCAAAACTAAGCGACTCCCACACGGCGAGAGAGACGAAGACGAACGTCAAAACCATCAAGTAAACCGGATGCCTGACCACGTCCTTCGGCTGCAGAATGCTCTCCAAAACCATGCTTCTTTCTTCTATCTGTCTCAGACGCATTTATTAAGCTCGCCAGACAAAAACCATTCTGAAATCTTTTTGATTCAGCGATCAGCATGAACGAACTATCCTACCCCGGACAAACCGTCGGCTACGTCGAAGAATTCGCACCCGAAGAAGGCGTGCGAGAAATCGATGAAAAACTTGTAGCAGTCCTCGCGGGCAAAAAACAAGAAGACAAGAACCGACGCGCCATCAGCATACAATCCAGAAAGATCGCTCGACCAATACGCGCCGGCGACGAAGTCTATGGCATTGTACGGGACATTTACGAAGCCATCGCGCTCATCGAGATCGCGCCTCCAGAATACGACGGCGAACGCGCTGCGGTCGGAGCGAGCTATATGTTCATACGCATCAGCGAGATCTCGAACGCGTACATAGAGAACTTCAGGGACGTGCTGCGCATCGGCGACATCCTTAAAGCACGCGTTCTAGAACTGCAGAAACTCGGCTCCTACATAACGATGAAGGAACCGGGACTCGGCGTCGTGAAGGCGTTCTGCAGCAACTGCCGCAAGCCACTGCAAGACCAGGGACGCTTCTGGCAATGCAACAATTGCGGCAATCGCGAGACGCGAAAATCCGCAACAACTCAAGCTCAATCAAACAACCAACCCGAAAGAAACGCACAAAGGAACGGAGGAGAAAAGAGATGGAGATCCTGAACAAGGAAGAAGGAGTTTTCGAATTCAAACTGCCAGGCGAAGACATCGGCTTTGCCAACATGATCGTCGAAAAGCTATTGCAAGACAAAGCGGTCACGTTCGCGAGCGCGTCATACGACCACCCGCTCACGGCCAACCCCGTGATCAAGATCAAGGGCAAAGAACCCAAGAAGAGCTTGGAAAAAGCGCTTGATGCGGTCAAGAAAGAGCTCAAACAGCTCGAAGACGCGATCAAAAGCGCGCGATGAAGCAGCAACAACGCACGCTCTACGGCTTTCCCTATTCTTACTGGGCCGTCGCGGTTCTCGTTCTAGCGATCGGTGCTTACGTTATCGCGCCACAACCGGCCTTCGCAGTCGTCGCGTTCGCCGCCATCGCCTACCTGTTCCTTTACGACCTGTTGCCACAGAAAGCGACACAGAAAGAACTCACGCGCAGCGTGGTGGACGTAGTGATCGCTTTCGTAGCAGCGCTCGCCGTATGGGCCGCGCTCTCATTCATTCTACAGACTTCTTCACCACTAGATGTCGTGACGTCATGCAGCATGGTTCCCGCCCTCGAACGCGGAGACCTGATCGTGCTGCAGGGTGGAGCGATCAAAGCGCCCGAAGCGCAGTTCACGGGCAGCATTCCGACCGTACGTGTACAGAAGAGCGCTTGCACGATAGCGCGCGGCTCGCAATCGTTCGCGACCAACTGCACCAGCGGCCTTATAGTGAATGGGCAGTCGTTCGCGTTCGACAAGACGAACGACATCATTGTTTACGACCCGCAGCCCTCGAACCTCGGCCTCATCATTCACCGCGCGTTCCTCAAGCTCAGAAACACCGCAACGGGACAGGTCTACTTGTTCACGATGGGCGACAACAACCCCGCAGCCGACCAAGAAGCACGAATCGCCCTCGTAACGCAAGAAAACGTCCACGGCAAAGTCCTCTTCCGCATACCCTACCTCGGCTACCTCAAACTATTCCTGTTCCTGCAATTCGACAGCCCACCAGGCTGCGACACGCGCGTCACGCGCTAAGCTTTTTTCCCGGCTCGAACCCTATCCAGCAGACGTCTAAGTTTTTGCTGCAAAAGATCCGCAAAAAAACGCCTGGCAGCGCGGCCTTTAGCTTTCTCGTGCAGATTTTCAAGATAAGATGGAAAAGTTGAACTGCGCGCTATCTCTTCGTTTATGAAACGATCAATACGAGAAACCGCTTGATCGGTGCCAAGATTGGCCAGCTTTTTGGCAGCAACCTGTCTAACTCGCGAGTCTTGATGATCAAGCGCGGCATTTAGCGTCTCAAACTTCTTGACTCGCTTGAGGTGACGCAAAACGAGCTTCGGGTGGCCTACGAGAAAAAACCGCTCGAGCTTTGACATTTGGAGGGGATTTGCTCTCGCAAGGTTTAAAACCTCGCTTCGCAATTGCTTGGTTACTCGGGCGCGCTTTATTGCGAGCTCAAAGTTTTTCGCAGGTGGAAAATTTTTCAGTGGAATTAGTCATCGAAGACGCCAAGTTCTTCAAACAATGCATCGACGCCATCGTCAACCTCGTCGACGAAGGCAGCTTCCAAGTCACGAGCCATGGCATACACCTGCGCACCATGGACCCGTCGCAGATCGCCATGATCGACTTCACACTGCCGAAAGAAGCGTTCAAGAAGATCGACGCGGACCACGAACAAACCATCGCCGTCAACCTCGTAGACCTCAGCAAGATTCTCGCGCGCGTACGAACCGACGACAAGCTCAACATCTCGCTCGAGGAAAAGGACAACAAGCTCGAATTGGAATTTTCGGGCGCGAGCAAACGACACTTCAAACTGCCACTACTCGACCTCAACACGCCACTTCCCCGCGAGCCCAAAATACAATTCGACTCTACGATCAAAATTGAGGGATCTTCATTCAAAGAAATGCTGAAAGACGCAGGCTTGCTCTCGAGCCACGTCGTGCTGCAAGCCGACGACTCCGAACTCGTCGTCGAAGCGCACGGCGACAGCGGAGACCTGAGAATTGAAACGAAGAAGGACGGCGGCAAGATCAGCGAAATGAAGGTGCACGGCAAATCACGCGCGATGTATCCATTTGAATACCTTGACGACATGACGCGCGCTTGCCAAGACGGCGAACACATCGAAGTCTCCCTGAAAACGGACGCGCCCGTACGCATCGCTTACAACGTCGGACTCGCCAAACTCGCCTACTACTTGGCGCCTCGCGTAGAGACCGCGTAGGAAGCTCTAAATTTTTTATTGCTTCTCTAGTGCGGTTAAAGAACGGAGTCTAGAAAGTACCTTACGATTTGTAGGTACGGAAAGCCTTCCAAATCGCATGTTCTGTTTAGAAGATCCAAGTGTGCGATTGATTTTATAAAGTTCTCGTGGATGCGCGAGCAAAGTCTGCACGGCAGCTTTAGGGTCCGAGTGATCCATCACGTGCACCATCAATGCCGGGTGTACATCGCTTTTTACTTTCTTGAAAAGTAATTCGAGTGCCTCACCTTCAATTTTATCTCTTTCTGTAAGTGGTTTTCCTGGCTTAGCCGGGAACGCCTTGAGCCACGCTCTATTGCGTTTCAAAGTTTCCCCAAGGTTGGCCTTCGAAAGAAGCTCTTTCAGTTTAGCTTCAGGATTCGGGTGAGTAATAACAACATCAACCAGTTTGGGGTGTGGGTTGGGCACTTTTCTCAAAAGTCGATTAAGTGCTTCGTCGTAAACCATTTTTTTCATAAAATCAATAAGGTAATACTGATGAATAAAAGCCTTTAGAATCCAAAGCGAGCGCTAAGCTAGAATAGAAGAAAAAGAATTTTTTGGGGAGTTTAGCCTGTTAAGCGTTTAAGGTGCGCTTTTTCCGCTCTCTCGATTCCTTCCTTCAAAGTCCTGAGCCGCGCCGCGTTGCGCTCGGTAATGCGCGCTTTTTCCGCTCTCGACTCTTTGGACTTCAAGGTCTTGAGCCACGCGGCGTTGCGTTTCAAAGTGTCTTTGAGGTTCTCTTTCGAGAGCAGCTCTTTCAACTTTGCTTCGGGTCGCGGGTGGTTCACGATGCTTGCCACGAGCTTAGGGTGAGGATTTGGCACTTTGTCCAATACTCTCTCGAGCGCTCTGTCCCAAGTCATTTTTGCCATAGAACAATTCATCGTGCCGTGGGGAATAAAAACCTATTTCCGAACCATCGGCGCGCGAGGTGGCCAAGGGTTTTATTGAACCAGCAAGCCCTAGACTTCCTTCGGTGGGATTTTCTAATTGGATTTTGAGGGACGCTACCCGTTCACGGCACAAGCCAAACGCTACTTGCAAGAACTGAACGTCGAGCACGTCACGGAAGAAGAGATCAAGAACGCCGAAACACGCGTCGACGCCGCGCTAAAGCAAGCGCCCGTGCACGAAAGCAACGACAAAGCAGTCATCGTCAGCTACGCCCTCTCACGCATCCTGCTCGCGGCGATGAACGACGAATGGCTCGCGCGACAATACGCGCAGTGGGAGTCGAAACGCGCCACCGAGTTCTTCAAAAAAGACTCCACAACGAACCAGCTGCGCGTCGCGACAGAATTCTTCCCCTCCTTGAAGCAAGAAAAGAACGAATGGACCGTCACGGTCGCAGAACACGCCAGCGCAGGAGCCGACCTGTCGCTCGAAGAAGTCGAGAACGGACTCGTGCACTTAGACCTCGAAGGACTCATTTCGCTTTTCGAACGCGCGATCGAGAACAAGGTAAAAGACCTGCAAAAAATCGACAACAAAAAACTACCACCACTACTGAAACAACGCGCGATCGAGCTGCGCGAAACACTGCCGAAACAGGAAAGAATCGCTTCTCAATACGAAGGCAAACACATCGAGCTCGACTGCATCAAATCGATCCGCGAAGGCGTGGGAGAAGGCAAGCGCTACTACGGATGCATGGCTGTTTCCATCGCTTGCGCAAAAGACGGATTGACGCAGGAACAAGCTCGCGACGTGGTGCGCGACTACGCCACAGCCTGCCAAAAAGGCGGACAACCCTACACTGCCAGCGAAGCGCTCAACACGCTCGCATGGGTCATGAAACACTCCGGCATCAACCTCTCATGCAAAACCATGAAAGAACAAGGACTCATCGACTCCTACTGCAGCAACTGCATCACGCGACCCGCACTGCGCGAAAAAAGAACACAATGAGCAAGCTAGAGAAATTTATGCGCTCCGGCAATCATGACTTGATTGTGACGCATCTCGCGAAAATCAAAAAACCAGAAACCGTAGTACCGGCACTCGGACACCTTGATGGTAGAGTACGTTGGGGAGCTATCCAAGCATTAGTACGCATAGGCACGCCAGCAATACCGCACCTAGTCAAAGCACTCGAGAATCAAGAACTGCGTTGGAGTGCTGTCCAAGCCCTAAGAATCATAGGGAATAGAGAGTCGCTTCCGGCCCTGGAAGCCGCACTCAAAAAGGAAAAAGATCCCTGGAGTGTAGGGCAAATTTCATCAGCGATCGTGAAAATCAAAGGAAAATGACGACTCAAGAAAACTCATTCACGACGCAAGACTCGTTTCTCGGCAGTCCCGAACACGTGTTCGTGCTGAAAGGCATCTCTCAGTATTACAACAAGGGCGTCAAGCCGCCCTCGGAAGTCTCGAGACGCGAGTTCGGCTTCGGCCACACCAAGAAAATCGACTTGCGACACAAAAGTTTTGCAAGCGAAGACGCGTTGCTCGGCTATCTGCGCAAAGAACTGCCGTTGTACATTTCCTACAGCACCGCGTTCTACGACCTGCCCGAAGGCAGACCCATGCCCAAGAAAGGCTGGAGAGGCGCCGAGCTGGTTTTCGACCTCGACACTCCGCCCGCGCACGAAAAACACCAACCAATGCTCTGCGAAGGCTGCTTGGAAGGAGTGAAGCGCGACGCGCTGCGTCTCGCGGAAGAGTTTCTCGAAAAGGACTTCGGCATCTCGAAACAAGAAATGGATTTGAACTTCTCAGGATCCAAGGGATTCCACGTTCACGTTCATTCGAAAGCGTTCGAAGAACTCGACACCAACGCCCGCAAAAAAATCGCCGACTATATTCTCGGCACGGACGTCACGCCGGAAAAACTCTTCACGCGACAAGGCAAAATCCTACGCGGGCCTTCTGCGAAAAGCAAGGGATGGAAAAAACGCGTCCACTCGTACGCCAAGACGCTGATCGAGCAGGAAGGAGAAAAACTCAAAGCAGCTGGAGCGCGTTCACCGCTCGCGAAAATGATTTCAGAAAACAAGCAACACGTACTCAAGCGTTTGGATGAAGGAAACTGGGACCCCATCAAGAACTTCGAAAAGCTCGCGCACAACATCGCCAAAAAAGCCGTCCAAGCCAACGCAGTCCCAATAGACAAGCCCGTCACCTACGACACAGCGCGTTTGATTCGCTTGCCGGACACGATTCACGGCGACACCGGATTCATCGCGAAACGCGTGCCATGGAGCGATGCGGAAAAATTCGACCCGCTAAAACACGCCTTGGCTTTCTCCACGACCAAAATGATCCTAGTCAGGACGTTCGTCGAGGGTGCCGTGCAGTTCAACGACGCGACTTTTGAAATCAAGAACGGCAGCAACATCGAAGTGCCCGAAGCGCTAGCAGCGTTTTTGTTGTTGAAAAGAAAAGCGAAACTCGTTCCCGCAACAACAAGTTAAAAAACAAAACAAACGAAAATTCTCGCGGTCCCCAGAAATGCTAGAACTCTCTTACGAAGCGCTACGCAAAGTACACCTGCAAGAAAAACACTACGCAGTCCTCGCGCCGATTGATGAAGAGTTCTACAAAGGCTACGAAGGATTCCTGCAAAAACAAAGCGACAACTTGAAACAAAAATTCTCCCTCGAAGAAGTGAAAGTATACGAGAACACGATCAAGACGCTCCAGAACGTCGTGGAACTGCGGGAACAGAAAATAATGCTCAAAGCCGTCCTGGACCTGCGCGCGGGACAAATCAACAGCAGCGCGCTCGCCGCCGAGGAAAAGGACTTATATATCGCGATAATCAAGCTTCTTAGAGAATACGAGGACGGAATCTCGAAAACGCTCTCTTCAAGCAAAACAAGCCCAACGAGCGCCGTGCAACCGAAAAACGTCCAAGAACTCGTCAACGTTCGAATCCTGGCAGACTTGCCCGAGTTCGTCACCGCTGACGGCAAAACACGCGGGCCCTTTACCGCGCAACAAGAAATCAGCCTCGACAAACAAACCGCAGAGCTTTTGATAAGGAAGCAAGCGGCCGAAAACCTCGAGAGCGCGATAACGAACTAAAAGGATCCCCCCGAAAAGCTGCCGAAAAAACTTGAAGGAGAATTTTGATACTAAATGAAAGTTCCAGCCGAAATGCGCATCTATTGCGTCACCTGCAACAAGCACCAAGTGCACAAAGTCAAAGCCGTGCAGCAGAAGTACAAGGCGGGACGCACCCTCGCATGGAGAAGCAGGCAGATGAGCCGACGCTTGATGGGTTACCACGGCAAAGTCAAGGGCAAAGCCAAGGTAAAAAAACAGGGCACCAGGAACAAACTAATACTAGAGTGCCAGAACTGCAAGAAGAAAAGCGAGCGCGTGATTGGCACCCGACAAAAAAAGAAAGCCGAAGTAGCTCGCTAAAAAACAAAAAATTTTGAGGTTGGTCGAATTGGCAAAGAGAAACGCGAACGCGAAGAACGAAAAATGGGACAATATGTACTGCAATCCGCAACACATGCAGATGTGGGGCGCGGGCAAGCTCGTCGCCGGACTGTTGCTCCTCTCCAGCAGGGAAGCTTTGAACTACCTGCCAGTCAGCGCGTGGACACTCGTCGGACTATTCGTCGTCCTCATGGGCATCAAAAAGCTCATGTGGAGCATGAACATGTAAAAAGGGTTTTCAAGAAAAATGAGCAAGTTTTTGCGCGTAAAATGCGACCAAGGACACGAAAGCATCGTTTTCGGAGACTCCAAGAGCTCCGTCAAGTGCAAGTCATGCGGACAAGAAATCGTGCGACCCTCAGGCGGACACGCCTTGCTCGCTTGCTCGATACAAGAAATCCTGTCCTAAAACTCCCTTCTCTCTCTTCCTTCCTCTTTTTAACGACCCCTCGACCAATCCTATTCTAAGATACTAACAATGGTCCAGCCTTATCCAGAGATCCACGAGTTCGTCATCGCCACCGTACGCAAAGTCATGCCCTACGGCGCCTTCTGCGCTCTAGAGGAATACAACGGCCTCGAAGCATTCGTACACATCTCCGAAGTCTCTAGTGGATGGATCCGCAACATTCGCGACCACGTCAAAGAAGGACAAAAGATCGTTGCGGAAGTCATACGCATCGACCAAGAAAAACACCAAATCGACCTCTCACTCAAACGCGTCTCGGAAGCGGACAAGAAGCGCAAGATCGAGTCGCACAGCAACGAGAAACGAGCCGTCAAACTGCTGGAACGCGCCGCGCTAAAGATGGGCAAAAAGATGGACGCCGCGATGAAAGAAGCAGGCGCGCCACTAACTGAAGAGTTCGGCACGCTCTACGACGCGTTCGAAAAAATCTCGCAAGGCACAGCGCCCGCCGCGAAAATAAGCGAGAAATGGCTCGCAGCGATCACGGACATCGCGAAGGCAGAGATAAAGCCGAAAGAGATCAACATGCGCGGCATCCTCACGCTATCCAGCACGGCGCCGAACGGCATCGAGCTCGTCAAAAACACGCTAGTAAAAATACAAAAAATGCCTTCCAAGGCGAAAATACTCGTCCACTACATCGGCGCACCGACCTACTACATTGACATCAGCGCGGGCGACTTCAAGACCGCCGACAAAACACTCGACAAAATATCGCTAATGATTCAGGAGACCGCGAAAAAAGAAAGCATGGAGTTCGCGCTCGAAAAACAAAAAGGTTAATTTTCAGTGCCTCAGGTTGAGATGCGCAAGTGCGTCAAGTGCGGCGTATATACACTACAGGAAAAATGCCCGCGGGACGGCAGCGAGACACGAAACCCGCACCCTGCAAAGTTTTCTATAGTCGACAAGTATGCCGAATACCGGAGAAAAGCCAAGTATGGATAACAACAAGTCCACCCCGACGTTCAAAGAAAGCTTCGTACACACGCACAAAGACACCAAGCCCAAGTCACCCGTACTCGTGATGGGACTGCCGGGCATCGGACTAGTCAGCAAGCTCGCGGTCGACCACACCGTGAAAGTACTCAACGCGAAAAAGATCGCGTCGCTCTACTCGCCCGCCTTCTTCAACCAGACGCTCGCGCTCAAGAACGGCAAGCTCAAACCATTCACGCTCAAGTTCTACCACGTGCCCAACGCCAAACACGACCTCGTCATCCTCCGCGGCGAACTACAACCACTCACTGTCGAGGGACAGTATGAAGTCACCAGCAAAGTGCTTGAATACTTCACGAAAACGCTGGAAGGCAAGCTGGTTTTCGCGATGGCCGGATACGCCGTGCAGAAAAAAATCGAAAAACCAATACTCTACGGCGCGTCGACGCACAACGTTCTATTCCAAAAGCTAGCGAAGCACGGAGTCAAGCCGCCCGAACAACACGTGCCCATAGTAGGCATGGCTGGACTAGTGCCCGGACTCGCGCCCCTCTACGGCGCCGCAGGAGCCACGCTCCTTGTAGAAACGCCTGGCAACCAGGTGGACGCGAAAGGCGCACAACGACTCATCGACTTCTTGAGCAGCTTTACCGGACACAAGATCGACACGAAAGAACTCGAAAAACGCGCGAAGAAAATGGAAGAGATGTTGAAGAAAGCAGAATCACCGCAAGCGCCTGAGGCTCCTCGCGCCGCCACGCCGAAAACTGAAGAGATCCTCAAGCGCGAAACGCTGTCATACATCCGCTAAATTTTTACAGTTTTTTGCGAGCGACGAGGTACTTGTTGTTTCCGCCGTGCAAGAACTCCGCCCTCGTTTCGAAGCCCGCGTTAGCAGCTATTTTTTCGAAGAGCGCCTCGTTAACCTTTTTGGGTTCGTGCGTGTCTTTCGAGACCGAGATTATTTGTCCCGAGTAATAACGCACCGTGCGAATTCCTTTTTGGTCGGCGCGTTCGAACAATTCTTTCAAAAGGTGTTCTCTCCAGCCGCCGTAACGAGTGACTATTTTGCGTTCGAGGCCGGGAGTGGTTTTTTGCGCAAAGCTGCCCTGGATCCAAGCGACGTGCAGCTCGCCCTCGTGGTTCTGGTAATAAAGCGAGCCCACGCTTCCGGGAAAATGGTATCCGGGACCGCCGGTGCGTACCTTTCCGATCGCGTTGCTTCTCGCAAAAAGCTTGACGTGTTGTGGTTCGGGATAGAAAACGAGCTCTGTCGCGCGAGGCTTTTGCAGGGTGCGTTCGCTTTCCGCAACCAAACCCTTTCCTCTCGCTCCGACGACGTAAAGTTTGCGATTGCTCGGACCCGTGATCACTTCTCCCTTGCTCTTGAGTTGTTCGATGACGCGTTCCGCTTCTCCTTCGAAGTCGAACTTGGGCTCTGCGCGTGGAAGCTTTGTCATTGCTCTAACGGTTCTTCATCCTCCTGTCGATAGCCAAGACCACTACGCCGAGAACAACGACGCCCATGCCTAACACTTCGTGCAGCTCGTGCGCTTCCTCGCTGAAAAACGGCAAGACCGCGTGAAGGTCGTGCGGAAGCACTGCGTAAACGAGTCCCGTAATCATCATTATCCATCCGGCAATGTAGAGCGGCGTGTAGTCATTGTTCATAGCGAATTGTTTGCGGCCCGCTTCGAATAAAAAGATGCGGAGAAAGCGTCCAAGAATTTTTTATTGCGGTTTTCGTCTCGCCATGAACGCGTAAGGCAAACCGCTAGCGGAACGGTCTTTCGAAACGTCGAACTTTTTGCTCTTCGCTATTTTTTCGAACAGCACGCCTTTCGGTTGCAATTTTCGAAGCGCTTCCTCGTCGCCCATGAACCGCATCTCGACCAGCTTGTGCTTCCCAGGGAAAGCGTTCGCGGCTCTCTCGAACAACACGTTCAACAAGTGCGTGCTCCAACCGCCGTACAGCGTGGCGATCTTGCGAGGAATTTGAAACGCGCTGCTCGTCTTGAAGTGACCCTGGATCCAGTGAACGTCATAAGCAGAAGTCTTCGGGAATTGTTGTCTTGAGTACTTCAGGCTGCCGACGCTTCCGGGAAAAAGCGAGCTCGGACCTCCCGGAAAAAGGATGTTCTGGTTGAGCGCGAACAAGCGCGCGTGTTCCTTGTTGGTCGGAAAAAACACGAGTACTTTCGCGTTACTCGCGGCGCCGGTCACGGAGCGAATGCCTCCTGGATTGATGACTTCAGCAACGATGCCTTTACCGCTTCGGTTTACGTTCTTGAGGATGATGCTTTCGCGCCTCTTCGCGCCCGAGGGCGGGGCTCGAACCACCGTCGTTCCTCTCGTTAGCAGTTCGTGTACGACGCGTTCAGCTTCGGCCGCGCGGTCGATTTTAGGTTCTCGTCGCTTCAACACGGTGCTTGCCTCCGCCGCCATCTTCTCTTCTCGCTCTCTGCAGTTCAAGGTCTTCCAAGATTTTTTCTTCGACGTGAAAACCGTGTTCGGGCCTTTCAGCGACTTTGCGGAAATCGGCTATCGCGTTGCCGTGGTGTGCTTCTCTGGCTTGTCGTACTTTTTCGATTTCGAGCGGCGGTTCTGGCGCGAAAACTACTTTCTTGATGTTGAAACGTTTCGCTCTCTTGAGTGCTTCGTCGAACAGGTGCAGCCGCCAGCCTCCGTGCTTCGAAACAATGGCGCGCGTGAGTTCTTTCGGCTCGCCCGTCTTGAAACTTCCCTGGACCCATTGCACGAGCATCGTTTTCTTGTGGAACTCGTAATGCAGCACGCCCACGCTTCCCGGATAGATGTCGCCGGGCCCGAGCGCCTTCATCACGTAACCACTGGCCGCAAACTGTGACGCGTGTTTTGGGTCTTGCGGAAAATACATCAACTCGTGATCATTGTCGTGCGAGTACTCCGCTATCAAACCATGACTAGTGTTGCGTACGAAGTGCACGTCTCTTTCAGTTTCGCCAATCACCGCAATGTGGTGGCGTTGCAATTGGCTCGTAGTGAGCGCGCCTTCCTTCTTGACCTCTTCGTAAGTGAAAACGGCCAAAACTTATTGCCTCATGCCTTTGTTATTTTGCGCATGATGATCCTGAAGTTCAGCGCTTTGCCGGCGAGCGGGTTGTTGAAATCGACAGTCACGTTCACGTCCGTCACTGAAGTAACGACGCCAGGAATTCCCGTTTGGGTGGAAAGCCTCGAGCCGACCTTGACGCCTTCCGGCACGTTCGCGATAGGCACGGTCATGATGTATTGCGGATCGATCTCTCCGTAAGCATCCGCGGGCGCGAGGTGCACTGTTTTTTCTTCGCCCACCTTCATACCGACCACGGCCGCGTCGAATCCTTTGATCATTTGTCCCGCGCCGACCGTGAACTCGAGTGGCGCGTAAGCGTCACGAAGCGGCAAGCCGGCCTTCTCCGCTTCTTCTTTTATCGACGTGTCGAAAACCGTTCCGTTATCCAAAGACCCCACGTAATCGACGGCTACGTTGTCGCCTTTTTGGGCGGTGTTTTGCATTGAGACTCCTCCTGAAGCGTTAGCGCTTGATTGTGTAGTTAGGTTCGCTTGAGAATTCACGGGCGCGTTCGATTGCTGTTGTTCTGGAGAAACGCATCCGAAAAGCAACAACGACGCCACGAGCAAGAGTGCTAGTTGTTTCATTTTTTTGATCGAACGTGTTTTGGTCGCCTGACAGTTTTAAAGACGCTTCTTTCTACCAAAGGTCTCGCTTTTCCACCAAGGAATAGCCAAACAACAACGACCAGATCAAGATCGGGTACGCCATTAACCGCTCCATGCCGCCCGGGCCGAGGCCCAAGAATATTTGCAGAGAAAACAGCGCGAGCGCGCAAAGCGACAACGCTCCCAATGCCAGGAACACCTTGTTCAAAGGCGGTTCCGAAAAAGAGTAAGAAGCGACCGCCGCGAGGCCGGCAAAAATGAACGTCACGCTTGCGGCAACGAAGTGTTGTCCGGCCATCGTTTCAGGGAAGATGCCGACGCCCAACAATCCGAACGCGGCAACCGTCAAGAGAAAGACGAAAATGTTCTTGAACGAAGCGGAGAAAGAGCTAGCAATCACCAACAATCCGGCCAGGATCGCGCCGTAATTGAAAAAAACCGCGCCTGGGCCGACGCCAAGTTCGCTGATCAAATCGCGAGACGGGTTGTAGCCGGTATGCATAGACTCTGAAACAAACATGCCTGCCGAAAAAACGATGGCGGCAAGCATCAACAAAACGCCGGCAACGGTTCCAGAGTTCTTCAATCCAATCAGCACCTTTGTTTTTGTTTTGTTTTTAGTAATCTAGTTCCGCGAGCTTCTTCTTCACGTCAGCGATCTCCTCGTGAAGCACGCGGTCCTTTTTGAGAGGGTCATTGCGAGCCTTCTTCTCCAATTCCTCAAGTTTCGCTTTGAGAGTGTTTTTGCGTTTCGTGTAGTCCGCTTTTGAAATTCCCATGATGAATAAATTCCGCGTTTCTCGGTTATTAAGAAGTCCTTTTTTCTGTTGCTGGGAACCAGCTTGGCTTGTGCGGCAGCATTGCTTCAGGTATGGGTCGAACTTTGAACTTTTTAGATCTCACGAGCGCGAGGTAGGTTTCGCCCATGCAGCCGAGGTGTGCGGTGCCTTTGGTCGCTTTTTTGGCCGCTTCCGGCGAGAGCCATTCTTTTTCGTGTTCTAAAACTTCTTGCGCGGTGGATGTTCGAAAGTTCCAAGCATGCGAACCGCCCAGGTGAACAGTTCGCGCGCCAGCTTTTGCTAGCGTGTCTATGAGTAACGCGTGTTCTTCGTCGAAGTATCCTCGCTTTTCGTGAAGCAATGCTTGCGGGGCGCCATCAAGAGTAGGAATGACAATCGTATCCCGGAGCGCCTTGATTTTCTGCAAAATGTTGTATAGTTTTCGCGTGCCGCTTTTCGTTTGCAAAACTATCAAGGGCGTTTTTCTTTGCCGCAACAACTTATGAACCGTCCTCCAATAAGCGGCGGCCTGCGTTACGAAATCCGGATGACCCTGCAGATAGAAAGGATGCACCAACAACACGACCTTGCCGTTAGCGCTGCGAATCCTCTCGCGCAACCCGTTCATGGTTTCTGCAGGGATGTCGTCAATGAAATGTACTTTTGTCATTTTTCAAATTTCTCGATCTAGGTTTTTTCTGCGAAGACGTGTTCTCTCCATTCGCTTTTCCTGTGTACGAACTTGTTGAAGCCGTGCTTTGCCGCGACTTGTTTGAAAATTTTCATCGTCTCGGGAGTGGTTTGTGACATTGATAGTTGTATTCTGCTTATGGATTTATTTTCTTGAATCAATTTGAAAGCGTGATTGAGCAAGTGGTGACGCCAGCCGCCGTGCTTCGTCACGATCTTCCTGGAAAGTTCTGGCGTGCGTTGCAACAAGAAGTGTCCCTGCACGTAACCGATCGCGTAAGTGTGATCGTTCTTTTCCGCCCCGTAAAGCGAACCCACCGCGCCCGGATAAGCTTGTGCCGGTCCGCCGCCAGCTACGCGCAGCGCGCCCGCGGCGAAAGCTCTCGCTTCATCAATATTTTTCGGGTAGTACGCGAGGCGAAAAGACGCGAGGTCTTTGGCTCCCGCAATGATGCCTTTTTCCAATACGCGCATGGTAGATACGCGCGTGAATCCTTGGTGTTTTTTTGTGAGAATGGGTTTCCAGCTTTTAGTGAAGGAACCGAACTCGAAGCCCGTCGCCGCCCTGCCTTTTTCCAACAAGTCCTTGACGGTCTCGGAAGCTATTCGCTGCGCTTTTTTCTTCGCGAGCCAATGATACAAGCTAGCCATTTTTTTCGAAAACTAGAGTGCAGGGGGAGGGATTTGAACCCTCGCACTCCTAAGAGACCGCGCCCTGAACGCGGCGCATTTGTCCAGGCTCTGCCACCCCTGCGCGCGAAAATCCGAAGAATTTCGAAGAATTCGTTTGCTAGTTTCTTTTGGTGATTGTAAGCATTAATAAGAAGCCCCCGACCCCTTAATTCTTGCGTCCTAAAAACTCCTATTTTACGGTGGATTGAAAACAAGCTAGTGAAGATTCCCAACCCGTACGAGAACAAGAACTACAAATACCTCGTAGCCATACCAATCGTTCTGCTCATAGCGAGCGCTTTCTTCATCCAGAGCGTACCCACCGGCGTCGACCTGAGAGGAGGACAACTACTCACCATACAAACACAAGGCCAGGTGAACGTGGCCGCGCTGAAAGCCTCACTATCGCAGTACAGCGAAAACGTGCAAGTCAGACAATTCCAAACACCAAACGGCCAAGGCCTGGAAATAGAACTATCACTCAATCCCGACCTTGAGAAAGCCGACGCGCTCGTGAAAGAAATCAGGACTCTCGACTCGCAACTAGCAGCCGCCGAGATCGACGAGGCCGACGCGCAATTCAACAATGCCACCACCACCGGCGTCATTGCGAAAAACTCGCCACAAATCGCGGCGCAACTGAAAGAAAAGGTCGCGCAAGTGTTCACGCTCCTCAAGATCAACAAACAAGTGCCGCAAGACGGCCACGACGCGGCAAGACTCGCGCAATCCGAGTTCGAGAACGCCCGCAACGCGCAACGCGACAACATCGTACGCACCGTCGCATCGCAAGTCACGATCGAAAGCTATTCATTCAAAGAGATAGGCAGCAGCTTGTCGAAGTTCTTCCTCGAAAAAACCCGACAAATAATGCTAGTCAGCTTCGCGCTCTCAGCAATCGCCGTCTTCATCATTTTCCGCAGCGTCGTGCCGAGCATCGCCGTGCTATTCGGAGCGATCACTGACATCATCGTCACGCTGGGCGCGATGGGCCTCTTCCAAATACCCCTAACGCTCGCGAGCGTAGCCGCGCTCCTGATGCTCGTCGGCTTCTCGCTCAACACTGACAACATGCTCACCATCCGCGTCTTCAGGCGCACCGAAGGCACCGCGGCCGAACGCGCGCACCAAGCAATGATCACTGGTTTCATGATGAACTTCACCAGCATCGCCGCGTTCGGCGTGCTCGTCATCGTCGCCAACTTCCTCTCCATACAGACCTTTGCAGAGATCGGAGCCGTCGCGGTCATCGGAAGCGTAGTAGACTTCGCCGCGACGTGGGCGTTCAACGCGCCACTCATCGTCTGGCACACGGAAAAGAAACAACGCAAAGCGCAAGCAACGAGCTGAAACTGGAAAAATGGTTGATTTTGCAAGACTCGCAGGAAACAGACGCATACAATTCATCGTGCTAGTCGTAGCGATCGCGCTCTTCCTATTGTTCCTGCGCGACTTCAACCCGAACACTCTCGACGTGAACCTCGGAATCGAGTTCGTCGGCGGAGTACGCATACCCGTTTCTCTCGAAAAAAGCGTCGACCCCACCACGATGAGCACGATCGTCGATACGATCAAGCAACGCGTCAACAAGTTCGGCCTCTCGCAAGCCGTCGTGCGTCCACTGGGAGACAAGGAAGTCATTGTGGAAATTCCGCGTTCCTCGCCGGACGTCATCCACAGCGTCGAAAAGATTCTTCGCGAACAAGGCACTTTCACCGCCATCATTGACGGACAAGTCGCGCTCACGGGCGACGACATCTTAGGCGTCGGCGGTCCGGGTGCCGAACGCTTACCGTCACAATTGCAACGCAACGGCTGGGAAATCGACTTCGCAATAAGGCCCTCGGCCAACGAGAAATTCGCCCAAGTCGCGAAAGGCAAGCCGCACTATCCCGTCTACATGTTCCTCGATCGTCCCGAAAACGCCGCGCTGCTCGCCGGCAGGAACAAGCTCGGTCTGACCGAGGGCGAGAGCGGACCAGTGCTCGACGCGTTGAACGATGCGCTGCGCAAAGAAGGAGACGATATCGCGCTCGTTTTCACTGAAGACTTCAACTCTACCGAGTTCGACAAGCTCAACAAGACACGCGTCATAGTTCCAGACTCTTTCGAAAAAGAACACCCCGCAATGTTCCAGCAATTGAGAGCGCTGGGATACCTTAATGGCACGGGCTGCACGCGATGCATCACGCAACGACCCGATGAAGAATTCATGCCGCTCGTGACTCCAGGAAGCGACGTTGGCGGAGTCTCGCGCTGGCGCGTCATCGGACTCTTGTCAGCGCCGCAACTATCACCAGACCTAGCACAGGGAGAAGTAGTGAGTCCTCGTTACTCCATCTCCGGAAGCGTGACTTCCACGGGCGGTTTCGAGGAAGCCGACAGGGAAGCTTCGAAAGACCTGAAAGAACTCAAAACAGTACTCACGGGCGGCAAGCTTCCAGTCGCGACCACCATCGGCAGCGCTTACACCGTATCGCCTTCTCTCGGCTCGCAATTCCTCACCTACAGCTTCATCGGCGCGATCCTCGCGCTGCTCGTCGTTTCAATAATCATCGTGATCCGCTACCGCAACCTAGGACTGATCGTGCCGATAATCCTCACGGACGTGATCGAGATCACGGTCCTGCTCGCAATTCTTGGCGCGGTCGGAACCGTCGACTTGGCAGCGATGGCAGGAATCATCGCACTCATCGGTACCGGCGTAGACGACCAGCTCATCATTACTGACGAAATGCTTCGCAGAAAGCCCGGCGAGGCAGAAACCGGACAAATCACCAGCACCGCCGAAAGATTGAAGCGCGCATTCGAGATAGTATTCACGGGCGCAGGAATCGCCATCGTCACCATGCTGCCGCTAGTTCTGAGTGGAATCGTTGAAGTACAGGGCTTCGGAATCGCGACAATCCTGGGAGTACTGATCGGAGTGCTCATCACGAGGCCGGCTTACGGAGTGCTCGTCGAGGAATTGTTCGGACGAAAAATCTAGGACTTCTTTTCCTTGAGCTGCTTGCCGAACGCTGTGCGCCTGCGCATCTGCTCGTCGAACTGTTCTCTCTCTGCGGACGTCAGGACTTTTTCGCGAATGTATTGAGCGTAAGTCTGCGTCGATTGCGCCGCGTCCATCAGCAAGCTGTGCAGCTGGTCGCTTTCGAGAGTCAGGTGCGCGGGCTTCAACACGTCGACCGAGATCGGTCCGTAGCGTAGCGCGAGGTTGTGAAGCGTGAGGAAAGAATCACACAATAGTTTGACTTCAGTATAGCTGGAGTAAAGGCCGCCGCTCTCGATCGCGTCCTGGATCTCGCCTTTGCACCACAACACGCCCTTCTCGCGCGTGATCTGCGAAACGAACTCGATGAGCGCGTTCTGGACGTTTTCCTTGTCTTTGCCGTGAGCATCAAAAAACAAACTGGCCAGTACCGCTCCCTTTCTGTGTACTGCTTCTTCGACTAGTTTTTCGAACTCTTTCTGCGCGTCATCCATGAAAATGAAACCGTAAAATTTTTACTTGACTCGCTCCAAGAACCCGTCATTGCCTACTTTGTAAGAAGCGCGGCAATCGGGGCACGTGTGGAATTGTGTTCCGCTTTCGAGCCTGACGACCTTGGTTCGGTCGTTGTAGCACGCGCGGCATTGCAGGATGAAGTCGTGACCATTCACTGTCATTGATACAAAAAACACCCGCAAGAGTCTGGGGCCGCACTGGTTAATATTCCAACACTCCCGAAACACAAAAACACATGGATTTCGTACGACTAGTCGCGCTCATTTTTCCGGCCTACGTGGCCAACGCCCTGCCCGTCGTCGTACAAGGAAGAACGCCACTCGACCTCGGCATGAAATTCACCGACGGAAGGCCGTTATTCGGACCCGGGAAAACAGTACGCGGCACCACCATCGCGCTCATAGGCGGAACGGCGATGGGAATCATCGAAGCCCTACTCATTCCCGACCTTTTCTTGCCGCAATTATCACTCGCTTCGAAAATCATCGCCGGATTTCTCCTCGCGGTGGGCACGATGGCGGGAGACGTTTTCGGCAGCTTCGTCAAACGCAGACTCAACATCGCGCAAGGCGGCAAGTTCCTCTGGGACAAGCTCCTCTTCCTCATCGTCGCGTTGATTTTCGCCTCGCCCTTCTACACGCCGACAGTGGAAGAATTCCTCTTTCTGCTCGTGCTCACGTACTTGCTTCACGCGGGACTCAACCGCGCCGCCAACCTCATCGGCCTCAAACGCGTACCCTGGTGAAGGTTTGTTGCACGAAGAACAGAAACAATTCCTCCTACGCTTCTTCCCTGCGATCGCGATCGCTTACGCCGCGCTCTACGCCATCGACGTCTCGACGCTCCAAAACATCCTCGCGGCGGGAGAAGGACAAGCGCTCACAGCACTCGGAATCACGAACAACGTAGAAGCAAGCACCATCCAGTTACCTAACGCCTCGTTCGAAATAGTGAAAGAATGCACTGGCCTCGCAATGCTGGGGCTCTTCGCCGCATTGCTTTACGCGACGCCGCACGTTCCACGCAAGAAAAGAGCCAAAAGCTTCCTCGAGTTCGCGCCCTTCATCCTCTCGTTCAACTTCGCAAGGCTCTTGCTCACGATCTCTTCCGGCCAAGTTTTCGGCGAAACCGGCATGCAAGCACTACACCTCGCACTCTGGATAGTGGACGCCTTCGCAGTCCTGAGTCTTTGGGCTTTCTGCACGAACGCTATAAAACAAACCAACGCCAAGAACTGATACGACAGCCCCGTGGTGTAGTGGTTTAGCACGACAGGCTCTGAACCTGTAAACGGCAGTTCGAATCTGCCCGGGGCTATCCTTTTTATTTCTCGCACTGAAGATTTTTTGATGAAATCGAAAATTCTGTTAGTTCTGTTGTTGGCGGCGTTGTTTGCCGGATGTATTGCGAGTGTGCCGGAGGGATCTGTTCTAATTCTGAACCAGTCTCTAGGCGAAAGCATTCCCAAGGTGGTCAATTTCACGATTGACGCGCCACAGAATTATTGCAAGTTATTCATGGAAGGTGAATGCGGCACTGCTTCTTGCGCTAAATCTATCCATCCAATCATGAATGGCCATCCGTCGGACTTTACTTTGAACTACGGCAACCAGCTCAAAGCATCATTCAGTTCTTTCTCACGCGAGAACACGCTTACCATAATCTCGCCATTCATACGAAGGGTAGCGATTTACGGCGTACCCGTAGGAAACTCGGCCTGCAAATAGAGAAAATCTCCGAAACCAGTTTTCCCTCGTAAAATCGGGCAAGGCTTTTTAAAGGTTCAGAGGGAAAATTATAGTGTATAACAGCTAGAGTCTAGCTGCGAGTTCGTGAGTTTTTGATGCGTGTTTTGCAAGTGCCCAGAGAACGTCGCTCGCGACTCAAGCCACAAGTCCTCAAGGACCTCGCAAAACGCGCCGACGTCAAAACGATGTTCGACGCCGACCAGCTCGAGATCGAGAACGACGAGAAGCCCGAGAACGAGTGGGTCGCGGAACAAGTCGCGCTCGCGCTGATCCACGGCTTTCCGCCCGCCAAGGCCTGGAAGTTGTTCAACGACGAGTTCTACATGGAAACAATGGATCTCGGACAGATAATGCGCCGCAAAGAGAAAGCCATCACGCGACAAAAAGGAAGAATCATCGGCGCGCAAGGCCTGGCGAAAGCGAAGCTGGAAGATTTGAGCGACTGTGCGATCGCTGTCGATGGCGATAACGTTTACCTCTTGGGAAGGTTTGAAGACCTCAAGCTCGCGAAGGAAGCGATAACGCGCCTGCTGGAAGGTATTAATCACAACACCGTGTTCGCGTTCCTAGAAAAAGAACAAAAGAAACGAAGAGCACTCCTATAAAAAAACAAAGGTTTTTCGAAAAAATGGCCAAAGCAGCACCAGAACCAATAGCAACCAACGAACAGCTCGAGAAAGAATTCAAAGAATACAGCGTAGCTGAATTTTTCAAACGCAACAGGCAGATGTTGGGTTACAGCGGCAAGGTTCGCTCTCTCACCACCATCGTTCACGAATACGTCACCAACAGCCTCGACTCTTGCGAAGAAGCAGGCATCCTGCCGGAAATCAATGTGGAAATACAGAACGTCGAAGGCGGCGACCACCTAAAAGTCATCGTTGAAGACAACGGAACCGGAGTACCGAAAAGCAAGATAGGACTCGCGCTCGGACAACTCTTGGCGGGAACGAAGTTCGGACAAAGAGCGCAAAAGAGAGGACAGCAAGGAATCGGCGCCTCATACGCAACACTATTCGCACAAATCACCACCGGCAAAGCCACTCATTTCAAGACCGGCACGGGCGACGGCAGCATCTTCGAAGGCGACATGACCATCGACGTCAAAACAAACGCGCCGAAAATCACGGACCACAAGGACTTGCGCGGCAAGTTCCGCGGACTTCACGTCGAGGGAGAGTTCAGCGAAGTCACTTACAACCGTTCGGAGTACAGTGTTTACGAATACTTGCGACGCACCGCGCTAGCCAATCCGCACGCGCAAATCACGCTCGTAGAGCCTAACAAAGAGATCACGGTATTCCCCCGCGCATCAAAAGAAGTGCCAAAGAAGCCGCCGAAAGTATTGCCGCACCCGTTGGGAATTACGACGAGCGACTTGATCGACATGGCCCACCAAACCTCCGCCCGCAAGATATCATCTTTCCTCACGGGCGAGTTCCAGCGCTTCTCTAGCGACAAATTGAAAGAAGTACAAGCACTCATTGGAAACATCGACCTCGACCGCGCGCCCAAGAACCTGCAATGGCCCGAGGCAGAGGCACTCGTGAAAGCGTTCCAGCAGATCAAATGGATAGCTCCTGAAACGAGCGCTATGATCCCGATCGGCGAAGAACAAATCACAAAATCTCTCAAGAACCTACTAAAACCCGAACAACTCTCCGTGCGTGAACGCAAACCCAAGGTGTTTCGAGGCGGAATTCCATTTCTCGTAGAGGCCGCGATCGCTTACGGCGGAGAAGCGGGAGTCACGACGAACGAGGGACGCAAGGGGGAACTCTTGCGATTCGCAAACCGCACGCCACTGTTGTTCGACGCGGGCAACGACGCGATCTCGGAAGCCGTCAAGAACATTGACTGGAACCGTTACGACCTCAAGGACTGGGAAACACAGCCAGTCAGCATTTTCGTCAACTTCGTATCCGTTTACGTTCCATACACCGGCGCCGGCAAAATGTCCATCTCGCCGGAAGAAGACATCGTAGAAGAAATCCGAATGGCGCTCATGGAAGCAGCTCGAGAAACGAGCACGTACTTGCACAAGCTCGCTCACGCAGCCGAACAAGAAGAACGCCGAACCATCTTCCTGCGCTACGTCGACGAAGTCGCTGAAGCGCTCAACATCATGACCGGCATCCCCAAGACAGAGATCGCTGAAAAACTCAAGAAGATCGCTGCCGAACGCACCGCCGCGCTCGAAGCCAAGGACGCGGCCATGGAAGAGGCGCTGGAAGAAGTCGAAGAAGCGGCAGAAGCTGAAATCGAGGAACAAGACTAAAACGGAGAAAAAACTGAATCATGGCCAAGAAAGAAGAAAAAGAAGAGAAAGAAGAAGTCAAGCTCACGCCACGCGACAAAGAAGTACTCAAAAAAATAATCGCGATGGGCGAAAAGCTCGTCAAGGAAGCGAAAGCCGGCGAAAACCTCAACATGTCGATTCCAGTACGAGGATCGGCCAACGTCAAGTTCGACGCGAAACTCAAAAAGATCGTGCTCGGCGAAAAAGTCGCGCACAGATACATGTTCAACGTCGGTCACGCGCGCAAATTCATGCAAAGCATGCTCGTGCTCGCGTTCGTCAAAAAAGATTTGCTCGAGAACAACTTGACCGCGACGATTCGTGACTTGTACTACGCCAAAAAACGCACGATTCCAGGCACGAAAGAAGACACGATCGAAGAACAGGAAGAAAGCAACGCGGCCATCGTCGACATGGAAGTCGCTCTCGACACGTTCAGAGAAGCGATGCACCTCAAGGCCAACCCGAGAGGACGCATGGTGGGCGACATGGTGATCACCGACGAACTACGTGGCGAAAAATCAACAATCGATCTCTCGCAACTCGGCACGGGCGGCCTCGGCATTCCTTCCATCGTGGAACAACTCGAATTCAAGAAAGTCAACGTCGACTTCGTCCTCCACGTCGAGAAGGTCGCTATCTGGGAACGCTTGAACGAGGACAAGTTCTGGAAAAAACACAAATGCCTACTCATGACGACCGAAGGACAAGCCGCACGCGGAACGCGCAGATTGCTTTCGCGCTTCTCGCAAGAACTCAAACTGCCAATCTATTCGCTCACTGACGCGGACCCTTACGGATGGTACATCTACTCCACGATCAAGTATGGCTCAATGGCGCTTGCGCACGAGTCTACGCGTCTCGGAGTTCCGGACATGCACTTCATGGGCATGTCGATGAGTGACATTGAGCACTACAACCTGCAAAAAGTCACGATCAAAGCGAAGGACGTCGACATCAAGCGCGCGCAGGAAATCCAGGGCTATGAATGGTTCAAGGACAAGCGCTGGCAGGAACAGATCAAGCTATTCCTCGAAAAGAAATACAAAGCGGAATTGCAAGCGTTGAGCTCGAAGAACTTGCAGTACATCTCGCAGACATACATTCCTGAAAAGATCAAGAACGAAGACTTTCTACCATGAAGACCTTTACGGAAACGCTACCTCTCAAGACCACTAAACAATTCGAGCTCGTCGACATCACCGAAAAAGTAAAAGAAGCGGTAAAAGAGAGCCAAATCAAGGAAGGCTTCTGCGTCGTCTACAGCACTCACTCTACCGCGGGCATCGTGATTAACGAACACGAAGCAGGACTCTCGGATGACGCTGCCGACTTCTTCAAAAAACTCGTGCCACCGGTTGGCGAGTATAGGCACGACAAGCGCCACGCGCCCAACGCTCACTCACACATTGCGACAATGATGATTGGTGTTTCGGAAAATATTCCGCTCGAAGGCGGCAAGCTCAAGTTCGGCACCTACCAATCCGTCTTCCTCTTTGAAATGGACGGTCCACGCGCGCGAGACGTCATCGTGAAAGTGATCGGCGAATGATTGACATGAATCCGGCGGAGAATTTTCTCCGCAAAGACATCGACCCTTCACAGCACGTTATTGCTACTTACTATTTCGAAAGCGCAGATCCGGAAAAGGCTGTTATCGAGTTGTGCAAAGAATCATCCACCTCGCTCAAGGGAAGAATGGGTGTTGATGAGAACTTCCCAGAAAAGCATGGTGCAAAGCTGGTCGAATTTGAGCACAAAGGAAACATCGCCGCCTGCAAAATCGCCCACCCAGTGATCAATTTCGGTTCCCGTCTCCCCAACCTTTTGACGGAAGTCGCTGGCGAAGGAGTTTACGATCACGGCGTGTTCCAAAAAATTCGACTGCTCGACCTCGAATTTCCACACGAATTCCTCAAGCACTTCACAGGCCCTCGCTTCGGAAAAGATGGTTGGAGAAAAATACTCAACATCCACCACCGACCGATTATTTGCAGCGTGCTCAAGCCCGGCGTGGGTGCAAAACCAGAGGTTGCTGCAGATCAGGCGTTGAAAGCGTTCATGGGAGGCCTCGATATCGGCAAAGATGACGAAACCGTAAGCGATACTGCATACTCACCAACAGCAAAACGCTTGGAACTCGTCATGGACTCATTGCACAAGGCGGAGGACGCGACTGGCGAGAAGAAAATGTACGTTTGCAACATCACAGACGAAACGGACAAGATGCTGGAGCTCTACGATCTGGTAGCTTCATACGGCGACAGCGCTGGTGTCATGGTTGTTCCAGCATGGACTGGCCTCTCTGCGATGAGAATGCTAGCGAAAGATGGAAGAGTGCCGATTTTTGCGCACTTCGCAGGAGGTGCAGCAATGACGCGCTCGAACGATTTCGGAATTGCGCCCACCTGCTGGACCAAGCTGCAACGCATCGCTGGCGCAGATCTGATAATTAACGAAAACGCGGGCGGAAGAATGCCCGCTACTCCCGAAGACGTGCGCAAGAACGCACAAGCATGCACAATGCCGATGAGCAACATCGCGCCAACCATGCCGGCTTTTGGAGCAGGCGACTGGGTGAAGAGCTTCTACGACACGTACAAGAATCTCGGTACTACGGACTTCACGATCATCATCGGCAGGCGCGTGTTCACGCATCCCTCGGGTCCGTCGGCTGGCGCGCGTGCTTTTAGACAAACCTGCGAAGCGATAGAGAAAGGAGTCACGCCTGACGAGTACGCAAAGACGCATTCAGAACTGAGAGAAGCTATTGAAGCGATGCAGCGCGTCACGTATTAATAACGCAAAAACCAAGATTTTTTAGACGAATTCTTTCGAGCCCAGTTAGCTCAATGGTAGAGCACCTGACTGTTAATCAGGTGGTTGACGGTTCGAGTCCGTCACTGGGCGCTATTTATCCACTTGTGCTCGCCTACTGTTTCGATGGCCAACCAAGAAGCAACGCTCGTCAATCTTGAACATCTTGAGCACCTGACTGAAACGACTGTTTTTCAGGGAGTGCGTGTTGGCATTGTTCATGTTTATGCTAACGCGCCGAGTTATGAATGGACGGAAGCGAACGATTCCAGTCCCGAAGGTGTCGCGTGTGTCGATGATGCCGCGCGAGCCGCGATATTCTATCTGCGGCACTATGAACTAACAAAGACTAGCGAGAGCCTCGAGAAAGCAAAATCGCTATTGCGATTCGTGACGAAAATGCAGAGCGACGATGGACAGTTCTACAATTTTATTTTTGCAGACCACTCGATCAATCGCGACGGCCGAACGAGCTACAAATCGTTCGGATGGTGGGGAGAACGAGCCTTCTGGGCCATGAGTGCTGGCTATCGAATTCTCAAGAACGAAGACCCCGCATTCGCAACAGAGCTTAACGCAAAACTTCAGCGCTCGTTCCGCTGGATCGATTCTTTGCTTGAATCGTACGATTCTTTCGAACAGCGCGGCTCGCAAAGAATTCCGAAGTGGATTATCCATCAATACGGCGAATACTCAGCTTCAGCGACCTCCGAATTGTTGATAGGTCTGTGTGAGTACTACGCGGCAGAACCGAACGCTAAAGTGAAAGCATACGTCGAAAAATTTGCCGAAGCACTCATCGCGATGCAGGTGGACGGAGTGTTTCTTTCGGAAGGCGCGCACTGGCACGCGTGGGCGAACTGCCAAACGCAAGCCTTGGTTACGGCTGGAAGGCTTCTCGACAGAAAAGACTGGATCCAAGCTGCCGAAAAGGAAGTTCAATCGTTCTATTCTCGCCTGCTCGTGGAAGATTTTCGGCGCGAGTTCGAGATCAATGATGCAAACTCGATCAGCAACTTTTCACAAACCGCATACGGCTTCCGACCAATGATCGTTGGTGCTTTGCGCTTGGCAGAAGCGACCGGCAATCAGGACTACGAAAAAATGGCCGGGCTTATTGCGAGCTGGTTTTTCGGCAACAATCCCGCAGGGAAGCAGATGTATGAACGCGAGAACGGTCGTTGTTTTGATGGCTTGGATTCGTCCAGCGTCAATTTTAATTCTGGTGCAGAATCGACCATCGAAGCTTTGTATTCAATCATTGAAGTAGAACAACACCCAATCGCGCGTAAATATTTGTTCCACAGGAAAAAAGAAACCGGCGAGACGAACGGCTCGAAATACGCCGTGTTCAGAAATGATCAAGGCGAACAAGTCACGCTAGTACTAAATTCCAAAAAGGACGATCTCGCGATTTTGGAAAAAAACACTTAAGGAATATATCCGAGTTCAGTTACTGCGCGTCTTCCTGAACTGTTATTAATCGTGCGTGTTATTGTTACAACAATGCTTTTGGAATATATCGAGGCCGCGATGGCTTCTGCAAAGTTCGAGCGCCTGAAAGATGCGCAACCTTATTACGGAGAGATTCCTGCTCTTCGTGGCGTTTGGGCTTCTGGCAAATCGCTCGAGGCCTGTCGCAAGCGGCTAAGAGAAGTTCTGGAAGGATGGATTTTGGTTCGCGTTAAGCGTGGATTGCCTCTTCCCAGTATCCACGGTAAACGTTTGACAATCCCCCAGGCAGTCAGAGCTTAGTTTGTCTAGGTTATTACCAGTCAAGTGGCGAGAGCTAGTCGCAAGACTGAGAGAACTTGGCTTTGAAGGACCAATCACTGGCGGCCGCCACCCATACATGGTGAAGAAAGACCTGGTGCTAACAATCCCAAACCCGCATAGTTCAGAAATCAGTACAGACCTGCTCGTCAAAATACTGCGACAAGCAGGAATCAGCCGCGAAGAATGGCAGAACAAGTAAGCAACTTGTACGCAAGCCTTGCCGCAGTGTAATTCCATGCGCTTTGTCCTTTGATGGGTGCTAGTTCCATCACGTCCGCTCCGACTACGTTCTTCTTTTCGCAAACAACCTTGATTACGGAAAGCAATTCGTGCCACGAGAGGCCGCCTGGTTCGGGCGTGCCGGTTGCGGGCATTTCTTTTGAATCGAGAACGTCGATGTCGACACTGATGTAAACGTGCTTCGATAGAAGAGGGAGTGCTTTCTGGATTGCTTTCGGATCTTTTCGCAGTTGTTCAACAGAAACAATTCGGTTTTGCAGCTTGTTCTTTTCAACGGTTTTCCACTCTTCTTCGCTGTAGCTGCGCGCTCCGACGTGCACAAAGTTTACTCCTTTCTCCCAAACGCGGCGCAGTGGGCAGGCGTGGCTCCATTTGTCGCCATCGAACTCGTCACGAAAATCTAAGTGAGCATCAAGCCACAAAACCGACAAGTCGGGATACTTCTTTTTCGCGGCAAAAATCGCGCCAGCCGAAACGCTGTGCTCGCCACCCAAGACCAGTGGCCACTTGCCATCAGCCAGGACCTTTCCGATAGCCTTCTCGGTCGATTCAACCATCGCCTTCGCGGTTTTTGCTGGTTTCAGTTCTGGAAGCGTGTGCACGCCGATTTTTTCGGCAACGTTTTGCTTGAGTTCCTCGTCGAACCATTCCAATGCATTGCTGGCTTCGATGATTGCGTCTGGACCTTTTGCGGTGCCGTGGCCGTAGGAAACAGTGCCTTCGAACGGAACTGGAAGCACGGCTACCTTTGCCAGTTCATAGGAGTAGAACTTGTTCGCGTCAAGAAAGCTTTTCATTTTTTGATTGAGAGCGCCGGGGGAGAGATTCGAACTCTCGAGCCCTTACGGGCACTCGTTTTCAAGACGAGCGCATTGCCGTTCTGCCACCCCGGCTTTCATTTAGATAGCTTATAGGTTTTTGTGTTTCGTCAGTAATAAACAGCGCTTCACTCGGGCGGATAGCGCGCGTAGAAAACGGGTTTCAACAACTCGCTCGCAGCGAAGTAAACACCGACTATTGCAAGAATGGTCGCGAGAAGCCATGTCGGCATGGGTACGAATTGGAACGCTGACGCGATCGGTGGGTAAGTGAGTATGAAGAAAGTCAGCGCTACCGTGGCGATGCTGGCAATGACGAGCATGTTGCTGGGGTGGCTTTGGTAGAACGGCTTGCGCGTACGCAGCGAATAAAGAATGACGATCTCGGAAAGCACGCTCTCAAGAAACCACGCAGTGCGGAAAAGCACCGCTTCAACCCTCAAAACGTTCGACAAGAGAAATATCGTTACGAGGTCGAACACGGTCGAGACGAGCCCGAAGAATATCATGAAGCGCACGATGAAGTCAAAATTCCAGTGACGAGGACGACGCAGCGCGTCCTTGTCCACGTTATCGCTGCTTATCGCAATCGTGGGACCGTCCGTGACCAAGTTGGTCAAGAGCACCTGTGCGGGAAGGAGCGGGAAGAAGGGCAGGAAGAGTGATGATATCGCGATCGAGATGATGTTGCCGAAGTTCGCGCTGACCGTGTAATCGACGTATTTCGTAGTGTTCTGAAAAGTCACTCTGCCTTCTTCGATGCCGTCGGCGATTACGTGCAAGCTCTTGTTCAACAACACCATGTCGGCAGCCTCGCGCGCCACGCCTACCGCTTCCCTCACACTGATTCCGACGTCCGCGGCCTTGAGCGCTGGCGCGTCGTTCGCGCCGTCACCCAGAAAGCCTACTACCTTGCCTTTCGAGACGAACGCGTTCACCACGCGCAGTTTTTGTTCCGGTGAAACGCGCGCGAACACGTTAGCGCGGTCAAGAATCCTTGATAGGTAGTCGTCATCGTAGCTCTCGATCTCTTCGCCGGTGTATATTCGGTCGCGTATCTCGAGGCCGACCTCTTGGCAGACGGCTTGAGTGATGCGGGGACTGTCTCCCGTGAGCACGACGAGATCGACTTTGAGTTTCTTGAAGGAGTCGAGCGCTGCGCGCATTCCCTTCTTGGGCGGGTCTTGGAACGTGAAAAACCCAAGCAGTTCCAATCCTTTTTCGTCGGCGATCGAATAGTTGTTTTTCTTGGTCACGCTTTTTTGGGCGATCGCGATCACGCGCAATCCTTCGTTTTCCCAACCCGCGACGCGTTCTTCGATTTTCTTTCTTCCGAGGGCGTTGCAGAGTGGAAGGATGTTTTCCGGAGCGCCCTTGACGATCATTTTTCTCGATGCCGCGCGTTCGACCACGACGCTCAAGCGTCTGCGTTCGAAGTCGAAAGGAATCTCGACGATTTTCTTCCAGGCGCGCAGTGAAGAGTCGTTGTAGCCTTGCGTTCGCGCGTGGTGCCAGATGGCTTCGTCAATGCCTTGCACTTGGTGGTGGCGGCTTTCTTCTCGAGAGATCGCGTTGCACAGCAATCCTGCCTCCAGGATTTCTTCAGTGGGCTTGCCTGTCGCGTCGAGAGATTGTTCCAAAATGATGGCGTTTTCGGTCAGCGTTCCGGTCTTGTCCGTGCATAACACGTCGATGTTGCCGAGGTCTTCAATCGAGTCTAGTTTTCTAACGACGACCTTCTTTTTCGAGAGTCGCACGGCGCCGCGTGAGAGGTTGAGCGTGATTATCGTCGGCAGCACTTCTGGAGTTATTCCGACAGCGAGCGCAAGCGCGAACAGGAGGGATTGGAAGACGTCTCTTCCGAGCAGCGCGTTGGCCGCGAAAATGAAGACAGTGAGCAAGACCGTGATTTTCAACAACAGTCCGCCGAATCGCGTGATGTTGCGCTTGAACTCGGAATCGTAGGGTTTTTCGACGAGTTTCGCGATGCGTCCGAACTCCGTATCCTTTCCGGTAGCCACGACGATGCCGAGGGCTTTGCCGCTCGCGACGCTCGTTCCCATGAATGCGGTGTTGTACAGGTCTTGCGGTATGGGTCGCGTTGCGCGTATCGCTTCCGTGTTTTTCGGGACGGGCATGCTTTCGCCCGTGAGTGTGGATTCGTTGGTCGAGAAGCTCGTAACACTGAATAAACGGAGGTCTGCTGGTATGAGGTCGCCGTTCTTGAGCGAAACAATATCGCCGGGCACGAGGTTTCTCGCGTCGATCTCGATGGTTTCGTTTCCGCGCACGACGTGGCAAGTTGGCGCGAGGAATTCTTGCAGTTCTTCCAAGGCTCTCTCGCTTTTGTATTCTTGAGAATATGCTAGGAGGGTGTTGAGCGCGACTATCGTGATGATTATTCCAGCGTTGACCGCGTCGTCGAGCGCTAGCGCGATGACTGCCGCTACGATTAGGATCCAGATTAGTGGGCTGGTGAATTGTGCGGCGAGAACGTCGAGGCGGGAGCGTTTTTTGCGTTCGAACGCGAGGTTTCTTCCGTGTTCTAAGAGGCGTTTTTCGGCTTCGGAGTGAGTGAGTCCGTGCGTCGTGGTGCGCAGTTCTCTGAACAATTGTTCGTCGGTTTTCGTCCAGTAATCGTTCTGTGTCTTGTTCATTTCAAGACGGCCGTGGCAGCAGCAGGTTCATGAAATTCGTGTGGTTTCCGGTGTCTTCCTCAAGAACGTCGATGGTTTTTTGAGCGTTCGGGATCAGCGCGTAAGTTTCTTGCGACGTGTAGAACGAGTAAAGATTGCTCTTGAGCGTGAACTCTACCGGAACATCCGTGTATTTCGCGATCAGGCGCTTGGTGTATTCGGGGTCGCGTCTTGACTCGATGAGTGCTTTGTTCATCGCGCGTCTGAACGCGTCGACCGCGTTGGGATTGTTTTGATAGAAGCCGGGTCGCACTACGAGCAGTGGTCCGTCGGTGAATGGGTTGTTGAACTCGCATTGCGGGCAGCTGACGAACACGCTGAAGTTCTTCGTCGCGAGTAGTTGTGTCGCGTATGGCTCGCTGGTGAAAACGAGTCTCGATTCATGCGAGGACAGCGATGTCGAGAGTTCTTCGGCGGGCATGATGATGAACGTCAGGCTGGAAATGTTGATGTTTTTGCTTTCGAAATACTTCTTGGCGAACACTATTTCGGAGCGTGACATGACGCCTATCGTGCTGTTCTCGACGTCGGTAGGTGTGAGCAGGTCGCTGTCTTCGGTTCTCTTGATGAGGAACGATGTGGGGTGTTCTTTCGACTCGCCCACGAGTCCGTCGATCTTCATCGCTCCCGGTGCATCGTACTCGTTTTCAAGCACGTTCACAAAGTTTCCGGGCGATATGAAGTCGAGGTCGCCGGCGTTGAGCGCGGTGTACATCTTGTTCTGCGACGGCAGGTCGTAACGCACTGCTTGAACGTCGAGTCCTTCGCCTTCAAAAAAGCCTTTTTCTCTCGCGACGAAAAACACGGCCGCCCTGCTGCGCGGCATGAAGCCCACGCGTATCAGTGTCTTTGGCGGCGAGGACGGCTGCGAGGGCGTGACGGCGGTCGGGAGCTGTACTTGTTGTGCTGCTTGCTGGATGTTAGAGAAAGCCGTCGAAGCGAAATAAATCGCTCCCAGGATTATCGCGGCGTAAAGCAAGTATTCGAGCTTGTCTTCGAACCAGTCGCTAAAGTAACCCTTCATGGTTTAGTTGCCAAGAAAAGTGAATCACGCCGAGTTTTTTAATGGACGGACGAACGCTCCCTGCGAGGGCCGCGGGCTAGGAGTTGAAGAAAAAATTTTTCAGCAATCAAGCGGGGCAGCGTTTGCGGGTGGAGGTTTTCAGCCGAGGGTCATTTCGACGTGGACGTTCGACGGGATTCGGATGCGCATGATCTCGCGCAACACGCGATCGTCAGCATTCACTTCAATCAAGCGTTTGTGGATGCGCAATTCCCATTTTTCGTAGGTGTCGCTTCCGTCTCCACAGGGAGTCTTGCGAGTAGTGAGTTGAAGCTTCTTCGTGGGCAGCGGTATGGGGCCCTTCATTTCCGTGCCGGTTTTTCCGGCGATGTCTTTGATTTGTAGAGCTACTTCGTCGAGGTCGTTGCAACTCTGGCTTTCGAGCTTGATTCTTGCTTTGTTGGCCATTTCTGCAATCGTTCTCCGAGATCGTCCGTTTTTCAGCCATCGTCAACTCTCGCTGCCGATTGTTTGGCGACTGGCCTTAGTTTTTTGGGGAGTTGGGAAATAAAAGGAGTTGTAAAGAGACGAAAGCTTGAGTTGTCGGTTGCTTTCTCTAGACGTTCTTGCGTGCAACGACTTCGAGAATGACTCCCGCGGCGACGGTTTGTCCCATGTCGCGGATCGCAAAGCGTCCCAGTCCCGGAAAGTCACCGTATTTCTCGGCGACTACAGGCTTGGTGGGCTTGACTTTGATGATGGCGATGTCTCCCGTCTTGATGAAGTCCGGGTTCTTCTTCATGGTTTGTCCGGTCTTCGGGTCTTTCTGCTCCACGATCTCCGTAATCGTGCAAGCTAGTTGCGCGGTGTGCAAGTGGAACACTGGCGTGTAGTTCTTGCCGATCGCGGTCGGGTGGTTCAGCACGACGATTTGTGCAGTGAACTCTTCAGCAACGGTTGGCGGCGACTTGGGGTCTCCGATAACGCTGCCTCTCTTGATGGCTTTCTTGTCGATGCCTTTGAGAGCGAAGCCGACGTTGTCTCCTGGAATCGCTTCCGAGAGTTGCTGGTGGTGCATCTCGATGCTCTTCACTTCACCAGTGAGGTGTTCGGGTTCGACGATGACGGGCATGTTCGGCCTCAAGATTCCCGCTTCGACACGACCGACCGGAACGGTTCCCTGTCCAGTGATCGTGAAGACTTCTTGGATTGGGAGGCGCAGTGGCTTGTCCGTGGGCTTCTTCGGCTCAACGAGCGCGTCAAAGCTTTCGACGAGCGTTGGTCCGCTGTACCACGACATGTTCGGGCTGCGCTTGTTGATGTTGTCGCCCTGGTATGCAGAGGTGGGTACGAACGGGATCTTGTCCGTTTGGTAACCCATGGGCTTGAGTTTGGCGATGACGGCTTGTTTCGTCTCTTCGTATTTGAGGCGGTCATAGTTGACGGCGTCCATCTTGTTGATGGCGACGACGAACTGACCAACTCCCAAAACCTTGAGCAAGAAGGCGTGTTCGATGGTTTGTGCCTGGATTCCTTCCTTCGCGGAAACGACGAGCACGGCTGCATCGGCTTGCGATGCTCCCATGATCATGTTCTTGATGAAGTCCTTGTGTCCTGGCGCGTCGATGATCGTGAAGTAGTATTTCTGGGTTTGGAAGTCCTTGTGAGAGATGTCGATGGTGACTCCGCGTTCACGCTCTTCCTTGAGTTGGTCCATTGCGAAGGCGAACTCGAAAGTCGCTTTGCCGAGCTTGGCTGCTTCTTCCTTGAGCTTGCGCAAGTCCTGTTCCGACAACGCACCGGTGTCGTAGAGGGTGCGTCCGACTAGCGTGGACTTTCCGTGGTCGACGTGACCAGTGAAGATCAAGTTCAAGTGTGGTTTCTTGTCAGCCATTTTTTACGAATCAACCTCTTGTTTGATGAGAAAAATTCTCCCAATAGTTCCTTATTTTTAACCGAAAAAGCAGCCAGAACCCGAAAAGACTTTCAGGCCTGTCCACCGATGTAGAATCCTTGCCGTTCGCGATATAAAAAGCCTTACTTCCTGTGCCTCGCCATCCACTCTTCCGGCGGTTCATATTTCTCAGGGCTTTTCGGCTTGTGGTAAATAAGATAGCCGCGACCAACGCTCTGATAAGCAACAGGAGTAGAGAACGCTGCTTTCGTGGTTGTGGGTTTGCCGCGCAAATGTTCTCCCAGCGCTTTCTGCATCGTGTCGCGATTGCTCCAAGCGTGCGCGTTCTCAGAAAACAACAACGTGTGACCCGTGCGGTCAGCAAGGTCGCGCAATCCCTTCAAAATTCCAGTAGCCAGGTCCTTCGGATTCAACGTATAACCGCTCTCGGGCTGTACGGCGTCAACAAGCAACGCCTTCGTACCATCAGCCATCCTGCCCATTTTCGTATAGACGTTTCCGGCCCAGTTTCCCTCGTGCAAAATACGCCAGTTTACGAATTCGGGGTCGTTGATGGCTTTGAGTCGCTGTTCGGCACTGCAAGAACCAACGCAATCGCCACTAACGTGACCATAAAACAAAGTAAGCTTGTCTCGCGAAGGAACCAGCTGCACTTTCTCGTGCGCCAAATGACCACCGCCCTGCGCTTGTTCCGCAATGCCAACCGCTGCAGGCAGTTCAGGCTTGGCGGCCCCCTTGGCGCGCATCTGGCTGAATGAAGCGAATTTTTTCTTGACTTCCGCAAGCTGCTCCTGCAGTTTTTCAGGCACTGGCTTGCCTTCCTTCTGCAATCCCGTAATTTCTTCAGTGATTTCTTTCTGTCTAGCCTCGAGTGCTTTGTGCACGTTGCGCAACATGTTGCTCAAGTCGCTGTCGATCGATGTTTGAGAAACTTTAGGAAAACCAGACGCATCGAGCGCGTACTGCGGGTATTGCTCTGCGTGATAAGCACTCAAGGCCTTGACGCGATCCTCATCGGACATCAACGTGCGGTGAACGTCCATAGCGCGGTCGCTAACTAGTTCGTTGAACGCGCTTCTCGCGCTAGGACCGCTGCCGCGAGCGCGCTTTGCAACATCTTCGTTCGTCAACTCCGTATGCGCAAGAATCGCTTTTCCAAGAGGTCCGCGAAACTCAGGCTTCGGATCACAATCAACAGCGATGCGAATGATGCGCGCAACGTCGAAAGCCAGCTCGCTCTTGTCCTTCAGCTTGTCGACGGCGCCTGCAAGTTTTTCTTTTTCCGTAGGCAGTTTCTCTTTTTTCAAGAGCTCGAACAACGGATCACGAATTTCCTTAAAACGCGCCGCGTCAATAATCGCTGAGAGCAAGTTTTCTTCGGCGTTCTTGCCGAGCGCTTGCTGCGCCTTCCATAATTCCTCTTCCTCTTCTGCGGTGAGTTTTTCTTCTTGTTCTTGAATGCCGACGCGGATGTCGAATGGTTCGAATCCTTTCGGGAAGGGCTGGTCGGTAACTTTTCCACCATGTTGTTTCACTTCTTTGACCGCTTTGTCGGGATTGAGCGTCATTGACAACTGCGCTACCGCGAGCTTGACTGTGCGGTCGCTCGCGCCTTCCTTGATGTCTTCGGGCCTCGAGTGCTTCGCTTCATCAAGCAGCTTGTTCAACGCGGCTTGCTGGTCCTTCGCTTTCTCTATCTCCTTGACCCAGCCAGTGTCGGGCGCGTGGATGCCCTTCTCTAGCAATATCTCGAGAATCTCGTCGTATTCCAAGCGCCGCTGTTTATCCGCCATTTTTTTTTTTGGTTGTTTTGTTGAAACTTTTTTCTTCTGGAACGGTTAGCGCGCAATCACCTTTTTATTCCGCACGCAAGCGACTCTTCATACAATAATGGGTTTCAAAGAGCGCTTTGCAAAAGGCGAAACGCCATTCGGCAAACACCCAGTACTCAGCGGACCGCACATTGCCGAGTTCGCGGAAGAAGAACGCACAAGAGCAATCGGGCAAGTCTTTTCCGCCAAGCGAGCGCTCGGCGAACACGATCCCACTGACCTGCAGCCCGGTCATGCGGGCAACTTCATGAAGATAATTCAAGCCCTGCTAGACACGGAAAAAAAGGTCATTTCGCTCGAAGCCCACCACAAAGCACGGTTGCAAGAGATCGCCAAACAATCAATCGCCGAAGCCTACGGTCTAGAAAAGAAAGATGTCGAGGGACTCGTGAAAAAAACAGAAATCACTGGAAAGCCGATACCGATCGACGAAGTCATGCATCTCGGCGGCGAGCCTCCCGAAGAACCGAAAGAAAGGCCGCCCGAAGAAAGAGAAGAGGAACACCTCGAAAAACGCTTGCGCGACATGATCCAGAAAAGACAGACGCACAACGCCATCATTCAAGGCAGCTCGATCTCGCACATGACTGACGCGCTCCTGCTCGCGAAGGAAGAACTTGACCACATCGACCCAAGACTCTACAACCTCTACCGCTTGCACTCGAACCTCGCGCAACTCATACAATTCACAGAGCCGCCACACATGGAAGGTCCGGCCGCTGGAATCTTGGAGCACCCGCCATTCGTTGCGGGGCACACTGAAATTCACTTCACGGGCAAAATTCCCAGAGCAGAGTCGCGCGCAGTCACTTTCAACGTGCTGCTGCAAGAAATCAGCAAAGCGATCTCGGAAAGCGCCCTAGCGTTCGGCCTGCCGAAACCCGGAGATCTTACCGGCCCAGAACACGACAAGTTCGATGAAGAGACGGGAAAAATGGAGCACGAGCGATGGTACTTCATGAGCGGACCGCAATTCACAAAACACCTGCTCACCGGGCTTTCTTCAAGAAAACTCCTCGTCGAGCCGCCGAAAGGAACGAGCGCGTTGCTCTACAACATGTCCATCTTAGCACTCATGTCTCCCAAAATGCTCCACGCTCGCCTGAAAGCGATTAGTGAAGCGAGGGATAGCGATAAAGAAGACGAAAAATTCAAAGACTTGTCAGACGACCTGAAAGATATTGATGCGTCTTTCCCCGCGTGAAAAAAAATGGAGCCAAAGAGACAACCACTGCCCGAAAAACCACGACCACGACCAGTCAAAGAACCAGAACCACGACCGTTACGCGAACCACCCGCCCCGGAACCGATCCGAAGACCAGATCCATTACACCCGCCAGCTCCCGCGCGCGACCCGCGACCAAAAGCACGCAGCTGGCTGTTGTGGATATTGAAAGCGAAAAACAAGCTCGTCAAGAAGAAGCGCTAGGATATCGCTTGTCGATCTCGTCAATAGCCATCTTCAACGCCACTTTAGTCTCCAACGTGTCTTTTTTGCTCTTTCTCAGCTCTTGAATCTTTTCCCAAAGCTTTTCCTTCTCTATAGGCGTTCCGATTTTTGCCAGCACTTTCGCGGCAAGTTCTACCGCGTCCAAGTCGCTGCCGTTGAGTAACAATGCGAAGTGCGGAGCGGCCTTAGGTCCGAATTGCGAGAACAATTCTCCTATCTCGGTATGAGAAAATCCTTCCCAGTGCGTTATTACTGAACGCCTTTTTCGCAGAGTTTCTTCAATTATTTTCACCGCGCTCGGCGCAGCTTCAGGACCCATTTGGCTCAAGGCAGAAAACGCAACGGGTATGTTTTCAGTAAATAAGTTTTCAGTAATTGCGTCTCGAATTTTTGGCGCAAAAGGAGCACTCGCCCTGCCTTGCCTCGCCAACGCGCGCATGGCTGTCGTCTGAACTTGCCAATCTTCATGACGCAAAGCATGCACGATCTTTGCCGGATTCCTCATCTTTTTCAAATGATTAATCACGACCTGCCTGTTGCCGATCGTCAAGAATTTTTCAAGCTTGCTCATTTCTGTCTACGAGTTTTTCGAGCGTGTTTTAAACTAAAAGACCTTGCTTTTGACATGCCAAAGCCCGAATGGCTCTCCATACCGCTAGTTCTCAACCAGCAGTTCCAACAAACCAAAGAAACCGTCAAAGAGTTGGGAATGGTTACTGTTTGCGAAGAAGCGCACTGCCCCAACCTGAACGAGTGCTGGAGTGGCGGCACCGCGACATTCATGGTAATGGGCGACACCTGCACGCGCGGCTGCAGATTTTGCCACGTGAAAACCGCATTCAAACCCGCACCACTCGACACAACAGAACCGCAAAGGCTCGCGGAAGCGGTCAAGCGAATGAACCTAGACTACGTCGTCGTGACTAGTGTTGATCGTGACGAGTTGCCGGATCAGGGCGCAGCGCATTTTGCCGAGTGCATTTCAGAAATCAGGAAGCAAAACCCGAAAACACTAATCGAAGTCTTGACTCCTGATTTTCGCGGCAACGAAAAATGCATTCAAACCGTGCTTGAAGCGAAGCCGACTGTTTTTGCTCACAACTTGGAAACCGTGAAGAGATTGCAATCTAGTGTTCGTGATTTTCGCGCAGGATACGAACAATCACTCGGCGTTTTGAAGTTTGCAAAGCAAGCCGGCGCGCGTTTCACGAAGAGCAGCTTGATGCTCGGACTCGGCGAAGAGCGCGAAGAAGTGTTGCAAGCAATGGAAGACCTCCGCAATGCAGGCGTGGACATTCTCACGCTCGGACAATACTTGCGCCCCTCGCAGAATCACTTGCTCGTCGCGCGCTACGTGACGCCTGCAGAGTTCAAAGATTACGAAAAAGAAGGATTGAAACGCGGATTCGCTTTCGTCGCTGCCGGTCCATTCGTGCGCAGTTCTTATCGCGCTGGGGAATTGTTCGTTAAAAACATTGAATTCAAACGGTCCTAAGACGCAGTCGGTCTATTTTACTAATGCGTTCAAAGTCACGGTCTTTAGTGGCTAGAGGAAGTCCGCGATTAATGCAGATGCTCGCAATCATCAGGTCTGCAACAGCTAATGGCATTCCTGCATCGAAAAGCCTGACTGAAAGCTCCATTGCTTTTTTGTAATCTTCGCGATTCGGATAAATTATCTCGCAACCGCGTTCCGCCTGAGGAAATTCAAGAATACTAAAAATGGTCGTGAGTCCTCGCTTACCTTCGATCAGGACGTTCGTGTCAAGTACTTCAATCTTTTCTTCTCTCGTCTCAACACCTCTTTTTGAAGCATGACCATTTTCCTTTCGGGAATTCTATCCAACATTTCGCGAACTTCGGGCTTAAGACTGCCGTATAGTTCTTCACCGGATATAATGCCGCCTTCTGAATAGTGCAATTGTTCCAGCTCGTGCGCGATGCTTATTCGCACTACTTCGCTCCACTTGATTTTTCGGTGCTTCCTCATCTCTGCAAGCACGTCGTCAGAAACGCTCAAAGTTATGTGTCCCATACTATCTAAAGACATATTTGACATACATGACATATTTAAGGCTTTGTGGAGTTGTCTGCGGGTGGGAGAGCTTTTTATTCAAAACATCGTTAAGGAGCGTTCGTAGAAATGCCTCGCAAAACAATTTTCCAAGCAAGCGTCGATTATTTGCAAGTCGTTGACGAAGAAGGCAATGCTGACGCTTCGCAATGGCCTAAGTCTCTCGACGACGCGACGCTCAAACGAATGTATGAAGTGATGGTGTTCACGCGCACCGTAGATGAAACCGCAGTGGCTTTGCAGCGCGAGGGAAGAATGGGCACTTACGCTCCAGCGCGAGGACAAGAAGCTCATGTCGGCATCGGTTTCGCGATGAAGAAAGAAGACTGGTTCCTACCCTCTTTCCGCGAGCAGGGCGTGCTTTTCACTCTCGGACTGCTGCCCGAAAATCATTATCTTGCTTGGAATGGTGATGAGCGTGGACAAAAGTTTCCAGAAGGACTCAACACTTTTCCAATATCGATTCCGGTCGGTACTCACATTCCTCACGCGGCGGGCGTCGCATGGGCTCTCAAACTACAAAAGAAAAAAGCTGCCGCAATCGGCGTCACAGGTGATGGTGGAACGTCGAAGGGAGACTTCGCCGAAGCACTCAACCTCGCGGGAGTATTGCAATTGCCGCTCGTCGCGATCACTCAGAACAACCAATGGGCAATCTCGATGCCGCGCTCGAGGCAAACGGCCGCGCAAACATTAGCGCAGAAGGCGATCGCGGCAGGAATTCCAGGAATGCAAGTCGATGGAAATGACTGCGTCGCGGTCTACAAGGCCGTTAGCGAGGCGCTCGAAAAAGCGAGGAACGGAGGAGGTCCGACGTTGTTGGAGCTTTTCACTTACCGAATGAGCGACCACACGACCGCCGACGACGCCGCGAGATACCGCAACCCTTCCGAACTGGAAACGTGGAAGAAACGCGACCCAATCGAACGCGTCAAGAAGTTTTTCGTGAAGAAGAAAGCTTGGAGTGACGGGTTCGAAAAGAAAACCACAGAAGACGCCCGCAAGCGCGTCGATGCGGCAGTCGCAAAAATGGAGTCATACCCAGCGCCGAAGCCCGACGAGCTTTTTGATTACGTTTTCGACAAGACAAACCCTAACCTTGAAGAACAGCGCAAAGAGCTGCTCGCGGGACTCGAGGAAGAATAAACTCATGGCCAAACTCACCATCATTCAAGCGATCAATCTCGCGCTGCGTCAAGAAATGGCGAAAGACCAACGCGTGCTAGTGCTCGGTGAAGACGTTGGAAAAGATGGAGGCGTTTTCCGTGCCACCGAAGGACTTTTTGATCTCTACGGTGGCGATCGCGTAGTGGACATGCCGCTCGGCGAGAGCGGATTCATCGGCGCTTCCATCGGGCTCGCAGTCATGGGAATGCGTCCCGTTGTCGAAATTCAGTTCGATGGTTTTTCTTACAGCACGTTCGAACAACTCATCTGCCATGCCTCGAAGCTCCGCAACAGGTCGCGCGGCCGCTACACTGTTCCAATGGTGATGCGTTTTCCCTACGGCGGCGGAATCAGGGCGCTTGAGCACCACAGCGAATCGCCAGAAGCCTACTTCGCGCATGTGCCCGGATTGAAGGTCGTCGTGCCCTCGACGCCCTACGATGCGAAAGGACTCATGATCAGCTGTATTCGCGACAACAATCCAGTAGTTTTCATGGAGCCGAAAAAGATCTACCGCTCTTTCCGCGAAGAGGTACCTGACGCAGAATATTCCGTTCCGCTTGGCAAAGCGAAAGTCACGCGCGAAGGAAGCGACGTCACTGTAGTGAGTTGGGGCGCGATGGCCAAACTCGCCACCGACACCGCGAACGCAATGACCGAAGCGAAAGAAGCAGACGTAGAAGTGATCGACCTTCGAACAATCTCGCCGATGGATGAAGAAACAATCGTGAAGAGCGTCGAAAAAACCGGCAGATGCATCGTTCTTCACGAAGCGACGAAAACAGGCGGCGTCGGAGCGGAAGTCGCGGCGCGAGTGCAACAAAAAGCATTCGACCACCTCGAAGCACCCATCGCCCGCGTCACGGGCTGGGACACGCCTTATCCGGGATTCAAGCTTGAAAACAACTACATACCGAACGCGTCGCGCTTGAGAAAGGCTATTTTAGAATCCAAGAATTACTGATAACCATGGCTATAGAGTTCAAGTTTCCGGACGTCGGTGAAGGCATCACTGAAGGCACGATCGTCAAATGGCGCTTCAAGACCGGCGACAAAGTCAAAGAACACGAAACCATCTGCGACGTGGAAACCGACAAGGCCATCGTTCAAATACCATCACCCGCCAGCGGAACCTTGCTCGAAATCCGCAAAAAAGAAGGCGAAGTCGTGAAAGTCGGCGAAGTACTCGCAGTAATTGGAGGCGCGGGCGAAAAAGTCTCCGCAAAAACCACAGTCGCGCAACCAGCAAAAACTGCTCCCAAAAAGTTCTACGGCGTAGTAGGCGAACTCGAGGAAGCTCCTGAAGAAGAGGAAGAAGCCAAACCCGCAACGCCCTCGAAGATCACGATCATGCGCGAAGTCCTCGCCACTCCCGCGGTGCGCGCGCTCGCGAAAAAGAAAGACGTGGACATTCACGGCATCAAAGGTTCCGGACCCGGCGGCCGCATCACGGAACAAGACGTCAACGCTTCAACAAAAACTCTGCCGGTGGCAAAAACGGAAGTTCCACCGGGCGGCGTGAAAGTTTCCCCCCGCTACGACTTGTACGGATACATCGAACGCGTACCGCTGGCAGGAATTCGCAGAGCGACCGCGAGACACATGGAAGAATCGGCCAAGCACCAAGTACTCGTCACCACTTTCGATGATGTCGACGTGACCGACCTTGTGGCTCTCAAGGAGAAAGAGGCTCCAAAATTGAAGAAGAAAGGCATGCACTTGACGTTCCTGCCGTTCGTGCTGCGCGCGTGCGTTCACGTGTTGAAAATGCCCGAGCACAAGTACGTCAACGCGTCCCTCGACGACCAGACGCAAGAAATTCTCATCAAGAAGTATTACAACATCGGCATCGCGGTCGACACCCCCGAAGGACTCCTCGTCCCGATCCTGAAGCGCGCGGATGAAAAAACGATGAACGTGACCATCAAAGAACTGCAAGACCTCATCGACAAAGCCAAAAAACGAACCATCGACCTCGCAGATTTGCAAGGCGGCACGTTCACCGTGACGAGCTTCGGCGGCATCGGCGGCACTTACGCGACTCCAATTCCCAACTATCCAGAAAGCGCGATCCTTGGTGTTGGAAAGATTCAAGAAAAGCCCGTCTTCGTGGACGGAAAGATCGTGGCGCGCAAATTCATGCCATTGTCGCTAACTTTCGATCACAAGGTTTTCGACGGCGCGGAAGCCTCAAGATTCCTCAACGACCTGAAGGAAGTTCTCGAGGACCCTGACGAGCTCTTGATGGACTGAACGAACGCATCAATCTCTCTCAATTCTTCCCCGGAAAGCACGTCTGGTACCGCTTTGAACTCTTTCGACAATTCTGCCTCGAGCTTTTCGTTCGCAGTTTTGAAACTCTTCGCGCCATGCACCTTCATCGTCGTAGCTTTCTTCACCGCGCTCTCGTCACCAACGAGTTCTGCCATTAGCCTCAAGTCAGTGTCGAAGAAAACGCTGCCGTGCTGCAACACCGCGCCACTTCGACGCGACTGCGCATTGCCCGAAACCTTCCTCGCATTGACCACGATATCATTGAGCGGCGAACGCCGCGCAACACACGCGTCCCACTTATCCTCTTCCGCAGTGCGCTCCTCACTAAATTTTGCATCAACGCCGCAATCGCGAATCGCGCGCAGCACGGGATTACAGATACGGTAATAACTTTCAGCAATCGTTCCCAACTCTTTCTCAGTGCCAATCACGCTGTACGTTAAGGTTTTTTCGTCGTGCAACAACGCGCCACCACCCGTCGGCCGCATCACGAGATCTACTTTTTCACGACTGCAAGCCGCCGCAAAAGCTCCTGCATTTTGGGCCATGCCGATCGTGAGCGCGCTCGGTTTCCAAAAATAAGTACGAACCGTAGGCGGAGAGGTTCCAGCAGCAACTCTCTCCAATAACGCCTTGTCGCAAGCCATCTGCCAATAACCATCAGCAACGATCGGTGCAAGGACGCGCCAGTTCATCGGTAATTAATAACACGCGTCGCCTTTTACGATTATCGTGTCAAGCTTACTCATAACAACCAGCCGCAAGCCCTCAGTCCTCACAAGAAAACTGTGCAGGTGGCTCGCGTTCGTCCTCAAGGCAGAGTGCGAAAACCGCGGCAAGCGTTCCCTGCCCGAAATGGAACAGTTAGCAAACAAGAAAGGCAGACGCAGGCTGTTGTTCATCGGAGAAAAGAACGGCAACCCCTCCACACTGTCATTCTTCGAGGACGAGTGGATCTGGCCCGAGATCGTGCTGAAAAACGTCAAGATGCCACAAGCAAAGCCATCCAGAAGCAGGCCGGCAACGATCTCTTTCAACGCGCTGGACAAGAAAAGCGAAGAAATCGCGCAACTATTCCTTCTCGAAAAGGAAAGCGAGCCCGACGTGGAAATGATCGCGAGCAAGAACAAGATCGAATTCATGATTGACGGCAAAGCTTCAGGCCTCGAGCTCACCATTGCAGGATTTTTTGAGGGAAAGAAAAATGAAAGCGACAATTGAAGTAGACTTCGCGAACGACGCACAAGCCGAAAAGGCTCTCATCGTGCTGAAAAGCGCAAGCACCTCTACCGCGCGCAAGGCGAAAAACGAGGACGACGAATTCATCGACAAGGAAGAAGGCGAACGCGCACGAGTATCATGGGAAAAGAAAGGAAGGAACGTTATCGCTTTGATCGAGGCGAGGGATTATGCGGCTTTGCGGGCGCGGTCGACGAGCGTGTTGAGGGACTTCAAGATCGTCACGGATTCGATGGCTATTATAAAGCAAAACAAGTAGAAAGTGTTTCTCTAAAATGCCAGAAATTTCTGAAGACCTGCGAGCAGACATAACCAGCTTCCAGGCCATGCAACAACAAGCGCAAATAATCGACTACCAAAAACAACAAACACAGCTACAGATCGCAGATCTCGACAAAGCGCTCGAAGAAATAGAACACGCACAAGGCACCGTCTACCGCGCCGCCGGACCCATCCTCGTTCCCAAACCCAAAGACGTGTTGAAGAAGGAATTGCTGGAAGAGAAGGAAACGCTCGAACTCAGACAAGGCACGCTCGACAAACAAGAACAAAAAATCAGAGAAAGACTAGAACAACTCAAAGCCAAGATCGAGAACGCCAGCCAAAAAATGGCCCGCTAAATGAAGCTCTTCTCAACGCTATCCGAAACCTTTCACGCGCTCAAACAACTCAAAGGACGCACACTCATCACCTTCCACTCTCTCGGAGACGTGGACGCGGTCGCCAGCGCCATTGCGCTCGAACAACTTATTCCCAACAGCGAAGCAGCCAGCATCGACGCGATAGCCAGCGACGCGAAACGCGCACTCAAAGCCACCAAGTTCGCGATGCCCATCGCGCGACCCTTGTTCAATTACGACAACGTGGTTTTCGTTGACGTCAGCACGCCCGCGCTCATCAGCGAAAGGCTCGACGAGCTGAAACAAGTCAAAGGCAAAATCGTTGTCATCGACCACCACTACCACAGCGATTACTTACAGGCAAGCACGCGTTACGTGGATGAAGAGAGCGCGAGCACGTGCGAAATAGTTTTCGAACTTCTGAAAATGGCCCAAAAGAAACCTGGCGACAGGCTCGCGACGCTGTTGCTTGCGGGAGTCTTCCGTGACAGCGCCAACTTCAAGAGCGCCAAGCCCTCGACCTTCATCGCGGTGAGCGAACTCATGAAGCTCGCGAAAAAGCAGTACTCGCAAATCCTAGCGATCGCGGAAGGAGAGCCGGACTATGGACAGAAAATGGCCGTGCTTGACGCGGTGAAGAACGCGCGAATGCTCACGAGCAAGAATCACATGGTGGTCGCTTGGACGAACTGCAGGGCTTTCACGATTCAGGTCGCGAGCGCGCTTGTGCAGTGCGGCGCTGATGTCGGCATCGCCATAAACCCTCTTGAAGGAAAGGCGAGCGCGGTAAAGCGAGAAACGCTCTCAAAGCCTAACGTGGGGCAACTCATGGAACGCGGTGCGAGAAAGTATTCCGGAAGCGGCGGCGGACACCAGCACGTGGGTGGCGCGCAGTTCAGGCCCGCTTACGCTAGACTTTTTTCAGAATTCATCGCGAACGAAGCGCTCCTCGAATTAGAATAACAGCAACAAGATGCTGATAAGAGCGAGTCCGAGCGCGCCGAGTTCTTTCAACGCGAACCTGTCGCCAAGCAAGAAGTAAGAGAAGACCGCGACTAAAACGACTCCCATCGCGAGCACGCCGGAAACGATCGCGACCTTGCCGATGCTGAGTGCCGAGAGCATGAACCAAATGCCCGCAAGAGAAAAAGCTACGACGAGAAGCAAGAGCGCGGCGCCCTTGATTTCGGAAAGCGCGTTCGTCAGGTTGGAAAAGTCGTGGATCGCGTAATCAGTGACGAGAATCTTTAGGACTACGTTAGTGACGCTGAAAAGAAGCATCGCTGCCACTGCGTACAGTAGCCATTGTTCTAGAGCCATTTTCCCCATAGGTGTTTTGGTCGGCGCGCGTATAAGAACATGCTGATATCTATTTCTCGACGAAGGGATTTTTTCAGCAAATGAAGATCGCCATAGCTTCTGATTTTCACCTCGGCTACAACGACGACGCGCTGCCACAAGCACGCGAAGCACTCAGCAAAGCCGCGCGCGACTGCGACGTCATGTTACTCCCGGGAGACTTGTTCGACATCCGCGTGCCAAGGCAGGAAACCGTGCACGAAGCCATACAGCTCTTCAATTACGCACGCGGCCTCATGCGAGAAAAAACCAACGACCTAGCGATGACGCGCGTCAACAGCGACGGAAGCGTCACGACGCTCGAAACTAACCCGCTCCTAGTCACCTACGGCACGCACGAGAGGCGTTCGAAGGGCATGACGAACATCGTGCAAGTGCTCGACGCGGCCGGCGTTTTCGTCAACATTCACGCCTCACACGTCGTGGTGGAAAAGAACGGCGAGAAAGTTGCGGTTTACGGAATGGGCGGCGTGCCGGAAGAGTTCGCAACACAAGCCGTCAAAGCCCTGGAACCAAAACCCCTGCCAGGCTGTTTCAGCATTTTCGCGTTCCACCAGTCCCTCAAAGAACTCATTCCCGTAGACGATTGTCTCGCGATCAGCGACCTTCCCGAAGGCTTCGATCTCTACGTGAATGGGCACATTCACTGGCGCCGCGACATCAACAGCGGAGGCAAACGCGTACTCATTCCGGGAAGCACCGTCATCACGCAAATGAAAGAGATCGAACAAGAACGCAAAGGCTTCTGGATCTTCGACACCAACACGCGCAAAGCGGAATTCAACGAGATCGACTCGCGGCCATTCTACTACATCGACATCGAGCTCGACCAAGCCAACGCTACCGACGTCTTGGCAAAAGCACGCGAAAAGCTTGCGGAAGTAGCGTCGAAAAAGGACGCGAAAAAGCCGCTCGTCAAGATCAAGCTGCGCGGCACGCTGTCGAAAGGCACGCGCTCGAGCCACATCGACGTCTCAAAGCTGCGTGAAGAGTTCAGCGACAAGCTGTTAGCGTCGATCGATAAGGAGTTCGAGAGCGATGAGCTCAAAGAACAGATCGAAAAAGTGCGTCGGCAGCGCGAAGAATCGAGAAGCTCGCGCGAATTGGGCCTCGACATCCTCAAAACCAAGCTCAAAGCAGCCAACCTCGACATCAACGCGGAACAGATATTCGATCTGCTGGCCGAAGGCGAAATAGAACAGGCAATGAAAGCGCTCGACGCGAAGGCTTCACCGCACCAATAAAACCCTCCTTCGACCTAATTCTTAGCGATGAAAGAGCTAGTCATAGTTCCAGACACAGGCGTGCTTATCGATGGCAGGATCACTGAAAGGCTCGCGCGCGAAAAAGAAAAAGTACGCGTCATCGTGCCACAAGTCGTAGTGGCGGAGCTCGAGTACCAAGCCAACATTGGCAGGGAAACGGGCTTTACTGGCCTGGACGAGCTCAAGAAACTCGCCGACATGAGCAAGGAAAAAAAGATCTCACTCGAGTTCGCCGGCGAGAGACCAACCAGCCAAGAAATCGAACGAGCTAAGCACGGCGCGCTCGACGCCAACATTCGCGCCATCGCTAAAAAGTTCGACGCCGAACTGCTCACGACGGATAAGGTTCAGCAAAAAGTGGCTCAAGCAGAAGGAATGCGCGTCGAATACCTCGAACCCATCGTCACGCAACCCAAGCTCTCTTTCGCGAAATACTTCACGCCACAAACGCTCAGCGTCCACTTGAAGGACGGCCTCAAGCCGCGCGCCAAGATCGGAATGCCAGGAGCCTTCGAGCTCAAAGAAATCGAAGACAGGGAAAGCAATGCTGAAGAAATCGAGCAAATGACGAAAGAAGCCATCGAGTACAGCAAACGCAACCCGAGAAGCTTCATCGAGCTCGACAAACGCGGCGCAACAGTTCTGCAAATAGGAAACTATCGAGTCACGTTCACCAAGCCACCCCTGAGCGAAGCAATGGAACTCACGATAGTGCGACCCATCGCCAAACTCACGCTAAGCGACTACAAACTATCACCCAAACTCTACGACCGCATCGCGCGCAAGGCGGAAGGAATTCTCATCGCGGGAAGACCGGGAAGCGGCAAAAGCACGTTCGCCACCGCGCTCGCCGACCACTATGCAGAACAACACAAGATAGTGAAAACACTCGAACAGCCACGCGACCTTCAAGTCAGCAAGCTCATCACCCAATACGCGCCACTAGAAGGCAGCTTCTACAACACCGCCGACATTCTCCTCCTAGTAAGACCCGACTACACGATCTACGACGAGGTACGCAAACCCGAAGACTTCAAGATCTTCACGGACCTCCGCCTAGCAGGCATAGGCCTCGTCGGCGTAGTGCACGCGTCCGGAGCCATCGACGCGATTCAACGCTTCATCGGAAAGATCGATTTGGGAGTTATTCCGCAAGTCATCGACACGATCACCTTCATACACGCCGGACACGTCGCGAAAGTCCTCGACCTTTCATTCGTCGTGAAAGTACCATACGGAATGCGCGAAGCCGACCTCGCCCGACCCGTGATAGAAGTCAGGGATTTCGAGACGCAACAAATAGAGTACGAAATCTACAAGTTCGGCGAAGAAACCGTCGTTTTCCCAGTGAAGAACGCCAAAGCCAAAGGACAGGAAAGACTCGCCGGACCCGCGATACAGATCAACGAGGGCAAGATCCGCGGACTGCTTTCTCGTTTTCTTGACAGGTACGAGATCAAGCTGGAAGGCGACAACCTCACCGTCTACGCTCCAGAACGCGACATCGGCAAACTAGTCGGACACAAAGGCAAAACGATACAAGTGCTCGAAAAGAAACTCGGCGTGCACATCGACGCAAGACCGCTATAGTTGAAACAAAACACAATGACTGACCGCTCTTTCTCCTTTCCACACGTCTCCGTGCCACGCACCGTCTATCCACCCCAAGAAGACTCGCTATTGCTCGCTCGCGCGGCTTTCCACAACGCGCGAGGCAAAATCCTCGACCTCGGATGCGGCACGGGAATCGCTGGGATCACTGCAACCATGAACGGCAATGTTGAACGCGTCGTTTTTGCCGATCTCAACGACGCCGCGGTACACGCCGCGAAAGACAATTCTTCAACGCTCGCGACGCCTTGCGACTTCGTCAAGACCGACATTTTTGAAAACCTGAAAGGCAAGTTCGACACGATCTTGTTCAACCCGCCATACCTGCCCACCGCGAACGATGAAAAGCTGAACGACGAAGAGAACCTCGCTTACGACGGAGGACTGGACGGACGCGAAACCATCGACCGCTTCCTACAATCCTTCAACAACCATCTCGCGCCAAACGGAAAACTGCTCTTGGTACAGTCTTCGCTGAACGATCTAGAAAAAACGCGCAAAACGCTTCAGGAAAAAGGATTCGTGATAGAGCTCGTCGGTTCCGCAAGCTTCTTTTTCGAACGCGTCGAGGTATGGAAAGTGAGACGCGAGCGAGAAAACGAGACTTTTTAAACTCCCAATAATAGACTCCTGCTGTAACACCTCACAGAGGTAAAATCTGACAAATGGATTGGACCAAAGAAAAACTAGTCTACGCCGCAATCGTTCTGCTCGTACTCATCGTCGTCTATCTCATGTATTCGTACTACATGACGCCCGCGCAAAGAGGCACCACGCTCTTGAACGGCACCGTCACCGTGAGAGTCGTCTACTCGATGCTCACCGGACACGCGCTCTAAGAAAAAACGCGTCCGAAAAACTCAAACAGTCTTTATTTTCAACCAAGACCCAATCAATAGTCTAGACTAATGGCTTCACTGAACGCGGGACCAGAATACTACGCGGCCGAAGAGCGCTTCCGCAACGCAAAGGCTTTCGAAGAAAAGCTGGAAGCCTTGCAGGAAATGGAGCGCTACTGCCCCAAACACAAATCGGCAGAAAGCATCCTCCGCGTCATTCGAAGCAAGCGCGCGCAACTCATCCGAGAACACGCAAAAGAAGAAATAAGGAAGAAACTCCAAAAGGGCGGCAAGGGCGAGTTCGTCAAAAAACAAGGCGGCGCACAAATCGCGCTCGTCGGCTTCCCAAACTCAGGGAAAACAGCGTTGTTCAACGCGTTGTGCGGGCTGAAAATGCCTTCTACCAGCTCGCCTTTCGAAACCACAAAACTGGAACCGGGCATGTGGCTGCACAACAACGTACAAGTGCAAGTGCTCGACACGCCTTCCATCAACGAGCAGGTCAAGTCGCGAATTTTTGCCTACTCGCAAACAGCCGACCTCGTCATCATCGTGCTCGACTCTTCACAAAAACTCGAGGAACAGAAAAAGTTCTTCGAATACAACAACCCCATATTCCTCAAACAGCGACCCGCAATCTTCATCGACGTAAAACAAGAATGCCCTTCCTGGAAGAAGGAATGCTTACAGCCGCTGAAAGAACGCCTCTACAAACAGCTCGGTCTCGTGCGCGTTTATACGAAGTCGCCGCGCGGCGAAGCCGATTTTTCAAGACCCATCGTGCTGCACAACGACAACCGGACCGTGGCTGAAGCGGCTAAAGAAATTCACAAAGACCTCTACCGCAACCTGGAATATGGAAGAGTTTGGGGTCCGAGCGCGAGGTTTCCGGGAATGAGAGTCAGCGCCGACCACGACCTGCAAGACGGCGACGTGTTGGAGCTGCACATGCGCGAACCGAAACAATCCTAGCCGTAAAGACCGCCACCGCTCTTTCGCTCGACCACGGGCTCTGCACTACCGCCGCCTTCTTGACGCTTCTTCCAGTATTGGTAAGCGAAGTATCCAGCGATCGCGAGCACCACGACACCGATCGCGATCAAAGAATAATCAGCTTGCGGTGTAGTGGTGGTTGGTTGTTGTTGCGAGCGCAGATAGGATTGGTATTTCGCGTTAGCCTCGTTGACTTGTTCTTGCGCGCTCTCCATGTTGCTGATCGCGACCTCGTATTCCGAGAGAGTGGCTGCGGGTTGTTTCATCGTCACATCGATCCTCGTCCACAAAGCGCGCAGCGCTTGAAGATCGACGCCCGCGCTCGCAAGCGTCGACTCGCTCGCGAACAATGCTTCCACTCTGGGCTTGAGCGCATCGTATTGCGCGATGGCTTTCGCGCGCGTGTTCCTGAAAAACAAGTTTTCGACGGCCCTCGCGCTCCAAGCGTCCTCGGCGCCGGCGCGTGATTGGAACTCTGCGCGCGCCGAATCGAAACGCAGCTTTGCGTTAGCGAAGTCGCCAAGGTTGTAAATGCTCTGTAACGCTTGCACGATCTCGGTGCGGTTGGTGCCTGAATAGCGCGCAGTGGCGTTGTTGGCTTTCGCAGTAACGTTTTGTTGGTAAGAGACCATCGCTTTCAGCAGCGCGTCGACGCGATCCATGCTCGCGACGTGCTGGTTGTAAGAAAGCTCGAGGTCGGCGCTGTCGACGCTGCGGTCGAATTGTTCCTGCAGTGTCAAAGCGTCGCGTGTGCGGTCGGTCGCGTCAAGCCAGTCATCATGAACGACCTGCGCTAGCGGCACTAGGGTGACGCTGAGCAGCATTTCGGGATACTTGTTGTCGAGCGGACGCATTGCGGAATCGACGCGCTGCGGCAAGTCCTGCGCGGTCGGTTGTAAGGCTTCGAGGAATGAAGAGTAATCGCTCGCCGAAGCTCTGCGCACGCCCGCGAGGCGCAACTGGTCGTTGTGATACGCCAGTTTCGCGAGCGCTGAAAGCGTGAAGTTGTCCGTCAATACCGCGCCATCATCATCCCTGATCGCCACCACGAGCTGTGTTGGCGTGGTGATGTCGAGATAGTAGACCCAGTAGCGGTCGTTCGCGTAGCCTAGCGGCTGGTTTTGACCGAGTCTTATCGCGTCTCTCGCTTGATCATTGAGTAAGGGTTGTGCTTTGGCGTCGGCTTCTGCCGGAGAAAGCGCGAGCAGGGGTGTTGCGAGCATCGCGAGAAAAAAGACAAAAATTGCTTTACGCATTTTGATCGTTCACACTCTCGAGTACGAAAGCGTGTAGCTGTTGACGCCTTGTTTGTAGTTCCAAGTCGTTATCCAAACGATTCCCGTCTTTCGTCCACCTTCGACCGGGCCGCTGCATACGAGGGTAGAGGTTTTGCCATCTACGCTTAACATGAGGCCGCCTGCGGGTTGTCCGTCTTCCATTATCGAAATCGTCGCGCACGCGGTATCAACACTGCCACCCCTGTTTTCGAACGTGCAGCTACCTGTGAGTTGCAGTTTTTGTCCCTCGTTGATCGCGCGCGGCGTGATTGATGTTCCAAGAATAGTTTTCTCCACCTGGTCGTCGTCGGGAGCGCAGTTGATAGTCATGCCGCGAGGAATTGCGAGATACAACGCCAAAAGCACAACTGCAGCTAGCAAGAGCAGCGCGACTTGCGTGTTCCTATCCTTCAGGTTCAGTCCCTTGCCTTTACCTGAAATCGTTTGAACTATCGCGCTCACTGACTGCTTGAGGAGGTCTAGGAATCCTTGCGGCGTGGTCATTTTCTTGATCGTCGCACTCGCGACTTCCGCAGTGGTTTTCGTCTTTGCGGGAATCGCTTCAACGCCTTCCGGCGATCCGAGAGCTGCGTCGACGTCGATCTTGAAAGTGTCATCAGCCACGTCGACGAAGACGCGGAAGAATGGAACGTAAATCTTCGAAATCGCGCTCACAGTCACATCGTCCCGCTTCGCGCTAGACATTCCCGCGATCTTTCGCTGTGCGACCGAACGCACCTCGTCTTCCTTTACGGCAGTGCTTTCAATTTCGGCGCCCGGTTCTGACGTCTTTGATTTCTTCAGGCTCCTTTCGAGCAGCACGGGAACGAACTCGTCCAAGTCGCCAGTGTAAGCATTGATCGCCGCGCGTCCGCTTTGTGGTTCTTGTCCTTCTGCAGAAACATCGTAATTGAAAACGTAAAACGGCGTATAGACGAGCTTGATGTCGCCCAAGTCGAACTTCGTCCAACCCTTCTTCTTCACCTCCTTCTGCACAAGATCGATCGCTGACTCTGGAGTGAGTACGGGTTGTATCGCGATCGCGTCAAGCTGTGCCATTAGTTGTTCGGAAAAATCGAAGCGAGAGAGCTATAAAAACAAGGTTTTCAACCACTTTGACTACGCTCCACTTCTTCCAGTGCACGTATCGTTTTCTGTATTCTGAGAAGAACAACGTCCTGTGCGCCTCTTCTGAATGGTATTCTTTCCATTTCTCTTTCCGCTTCGCGCAGTTCAGGAAGCACTTCAGGGTTTCCTAATTTTCTGAGAAGCTCTGCAGTATCTTCTTTTTCAGACTCTCTGGTGAATGGCGTAAACATTTTTCGCGCAATAATTTTTGCAGAACGCGCCACTACTTGACGACTCATGCCATTCAACGCACTAAGCGCTGCACGCCTGACGTATACGTCACGATGGCTCAAGCGCTTCAAAACTGCAGCAGCAGCTTCCGGGGTGTTGATTACGTTAAGAAGTACTTGTGCATAACTTTTCACTTGAAATGAATCATGCTCGAGACCCATAGCAACGATTTCCGGCTTCCTGATTTTCGCGAGGTGCGCCATCACGTTTTCGGGATTGCCTTGTCTAAAAAAGCGTTCGAGCTTGCTCATTTCTTTTTCCTTTGCAAATATCGTACGGCGTAGTCGATGTCGTTGCGGTATTCCGCGTATTTTTTGTTCTTGAGCTTGGCTCTGAGTGCTTGAATGAATTTTTTGTCGCTGAGTTGTAGATGTATCAGCAAGTAGAGGTTGAGTCTGAAATCTTCAATGTTTTTCGTGTGCAGGAAGGCTTTGAATACGTGTTTTTTGAATTTTTCTGCAAGTACGGGATTTTTTTCAAGAGTTTCGCGCGCGACATACTTTACGCCTGGCTCTTTGCTTCCTAATCCGAGGATTGCGTATTCGGGTTTTCCGATCTCAACGAGAGCATGGAGCGCGTTGGCGCTTCCGTAATAACTATTTTTCACAAGCAATCGTCGCAAGTGGGGTATTGAACGCGCACCAATCGCCGTCAATATTTCGTATGCATAACTCATTCTGCCTTGTTCAGGCGTATCCTCCATGAACTTGGCAAGCAAACGAACATCATCGTCTTTAATTTGGTCAGTGTGCCTTCGTAACAAGTCAACAAAGATTCTGGTGTAAGGCCGGGGGTTTCGCTGCAAGCCTCCGACAATGAGCTCGTGCACATATGGCGCCAAGCGTTGTGGATGCTTTGCCAAAAACCCGGCGGCTTCTTGAATGTGGCCGTAGTCTCCCGGCAGGAAGGGAAGACTTTTTGCTACTGGTCCGACAAAGAAATTTGCATGTTCCTTGCGCGCGAGTGCTTGATTTATACCTAGTATAGATCCTGCCTCAGAGCCTGACTGCAAAAGCTTTACGACTTGCTCGTTCGAAAGCGCATCCGCTTGCTTCTTAAGTTGTTCATACGCGACATTCTGAACCCACCTGTGTTCACTCCTTAAAGCGTGAATCAACAAGTCAGGCTTCGAAATGTGTTTCAAATGTCTAGAAACGACTTCGGGATGACCAGTTGTTAGGAATTTTTCGAGCTTTGTCATTTATTTTTTCACGAATCGCGGAAGCGGTAGTGGTCCGGTGCCTTTGAAGCGTTCTGGATTGATTCCGTTCGCTTTAAGGAATGCGTGTGTTCGTGCAGAGTTTTCGATATGTATGATCGCGTTTGCAATCGTGCTTTGAGTTAGAGAGCTTGATTGTTCGCGTTTGATTGCCTTCTCTAATGCAGGCAATTGTTCCCTTGCTTTCATGTCCCAGAGAGCGATGGCTGCTTCCCTCCTGACTTTTTCATCCCGGTGGTTGAGTTGTTCTGCAATCGTTTGAACAATTCCTTGAGGAAGTTTTCTGAAATGCTTCAACACCCACATTCCAGTGTTTTTCAC
>DASYRB010000007.1:0-22395 GCA_036004805.1 Candidatus Norongarragalinales archaeon | reverse complement strand
GCATTCTTGGAGCGTGCGTAGCGCGATGAGCTGTGTTGTTTCTAGAGGTGGTGCGCCTCCTATTTCGAGTGTCCATATTATGCGCGTGGCGCCGATGAAGTTGCTTGCTCCCCGACTTATCGCCAAGCGTCCTATTGCGCCACCCGTTTTTCCGTTTCCGCAACCTCCTGCGAACACTATGGAGCCTTGAGGAATTTTTGGAAAATACTCGCCGCTCGCAGTCTTGCCTGCGATAGTGTATTCTAGCGAGCCATTCGTGCCATTACTAAGCATGATTGGACTCCTGCCACTGAACACGTCTGGCGTTCCGTGCGTAACGAAATAAATGACGGGGCTTGTTGTTTGCAGCTGGTCTTGTTCTTTGCAGGCACGCCTTAGACCGACTGATGGATCGTAAACCGATACGCATATTTCTGGCGCTTTTTTGCAAATGCCGCTCTCGTCACAGTTTTTGCCCGTGTATGTTTTCGAGAGCTTGTCCGCATTGTCTTTCAGGAAGCACTCGTTCGGATCCGGAGTTCCGCAGGAGTCGTAAAAAATCGTGGGCGTAGCTCCGGAACGGATAACAGTTCTTGGTCTTGACAAGTACGCTTCTATTTCTTTCCTGCCGCCCGGTATTCTTCCGACCGCGATAGCTGGCTTTGGACCCGCGTCCAGCATTGCATCATCAACAAAAATGAAATCACCCACCTCGTCCCACTTTGCCTGTGCTCTCAACGCGGGAGTAAGCATCGCGCGCTGGCTGTAACCCGGCAGATCGCGAAATCCTGTAGCTGTGCCATCTCCAAGTAAGAGCAAGTATTTTGCTCCGCTTTGCTTAAGGAGCGCGTTCTTTTTGGGTTTCTCAGTATGGTCGATTTGTGGTTCAGACACTTCGACGCGTGCGTTTATTCCCTCGCTGCGCAGCGCGTACAAATAACCCGTCAATAAAGTCCTGTCGAGGAACGCGATCTGCCCATTTTCCACCGGAGCGAGCGCGTCGGGAGCGATACGCACCACCATGTCTGCGGCGCATTCGACGTCGTACTTGGTTGTCGACGAGCCATAGCTGTTCTTCTCGCCCAGGAGTTCGATGTTGATTCCGAAGTTCTTGCCGCAATAATCCGCCGCCACGATCCAGTGTCCACCGGCCGGTATCGCGCTGTAAGCATCATGTATTCCTTGGAGACTTTCGGTCGATACGAAGTTGATGACCGGCTTGTGCAGCTTGATGCGTATGTGCGGGTCTTGAAGCGTTATTGGCCCGTGCTTTACTTCGATAGAAATTCCTTTGGAAGAATAAGTTATGACGCCACCTTCAACATCGAAAGCCAGCAGCGCCTGCGGCGCGCTTATCCTGACCGTGAAACTCTTCTCGCTCAAGATGCCCTGCGGGTGGTTGATCAGTGCTTGCAGCGGCTCGATCACGATCTCGTCATCTTCGTGAGCGATAGAGAATGGAGCTGAAGAACCCACTACTGTGAAGTTGGTCTGGTTCGACGCGCTAGCAAAGTGCGGCAGTAGGAGTGCAAAGATTACCGCTAGTAACAGTTTTCGCATTCTGAATTGAGACTTGGCGCGCAGCGAATAAAAACAAGACCAAAAAAAGAAACGAAATGCGTTCGACTGCTTACTGGCACTTGCCAGCCGAGCACGTCATTCCATAGTTTTGGCAGTTGTACAGCGTGGTTCCTACAGTTACGTTGCCGCCGTTGTTGCATAGATACTCGGTCAGATAGTTACCGGTGCAGTAATCCGTGAATGATCCAAAGTTGGTGCTGGTAAAGAATCCGGTCGTGGTTCCTTGTTGGTACTGGTTGTTGCCGCCGTCGGTCTCGGTGCAGTTATATGCGTTGACGTTGCAGGTTGGGAATGGCTTGACCCAGGAAACGCGGCGGGGATAGTCGTTTGGCATATTTATGGAAAGGATGCTGTTGCTGGTCGCTGGGTTTTGTATTACCAGTACGCGTCCATCTTTCGTACCAACGGCGAGATAGTTGTTTCCGCCGGATGAAACCAGATCAAGTTGTTCCATGTGCACTGCTTGAGAAGGTGCGGTTATGACTCCCGTTTCTGTATCGGTGCTTGTGTCGATAACTGAAATTCTTTGAGCACTAGTTCCCTCTCTGTCTCCGACGTATACTTTGGAATTTGCTGGGTCGAGGGCTACTCCGTAGGGGGAGTTGATGCTTAGTGGTATTGTGTTAGTGATTACCTTAGTCCAGGCGTTTACTACTGCCAGTTCTGGGCCATTAATTCCGCCTGTAAGCGCAATGTATGCTTTTTGGCCGTTGGAGCTGAGGCCTATGGAGCGCGGTTCGCCAGCGTCGCCCGTGGTTGGGTAGGACGTGTACTGTCCCGTGTTCGGATTAATGACAATGAAACCAGCATCGTCCGATAGCCAAACATCGCCATTCGGAGCCTGGACCATTGGCGCCGGAGCAGGGACTAAGTTAGGCAGCGCTATATCGCTCAAGAAATTGCCGGTGCTAGCGTCAATAACGCCAAAACGCGCGTTGCCTGAAGAATCTCTCATCAAGACGTATATTTTGTTGTTACAACCCGCCGTCAGCTCGAAAGGAGCTTGCGACGTCGATATGGTCTGAATAACATTGTTCGTAGAAGTGTCAATAACTCTAATCTGGTTAGTTATTGCAGACGCGACCCAAACCTTGTTCGGCGTAGCTACAATACCGGTCGGGTTTGGATTGGCGTTTGTTCCAGAAGAACCTGTCTGAACTGAAATGGTTGGCGAAAGGCTTCCGCCTGCCCAGTACTTCGCGTTACCAGTTAATTGGCTCGAGATCCACAACGGCGGGTATGCTGGTACCGGTGTCGGTGTTGGCGTGGGGGTTGGTGTTGACGTAGGAACAGGTGTTGGTGATGGCGTTGGAGTAGGGCTTGGAGCAATGCCCGTCACGGGCGCGGCGATTCCCGTCTTCGGGGCGGATACGATGCCTCTCGCCAAGTAGTCTTGAGTGCTTTGGTTCGGGTGCTGTCCTATATAGATAATGGCAGCAAGAGCGAGCAAGGCGATTATTGCGAAAGCAATCGCGATTTGTGAAAAGCCTCGGTTCATTTTTGTAGGTCGCGATAACCATCTCCCCCCCCCCTGCTTCTTAAAACTATTCTTTAAACTCTGAAAGTAATTAGCAAAGAAAAAACAGAAGAAGAATTGGGGGGAGTTAATTTTCAGTCTTTCTAGTCGAGTTCGCCTTCGCCGGGCATTTTGCCGCCGCCTGCGGGTTTGCCTCGGCTGGCGATCATGTCATCGATGCGCAGAATCATTTTCGTGACTTCGCTCGCTGACTGTATCGCTTGGCGCTTTGTTTTGGCTGGCTCGATGACGTTCAGCGTTTTCATGTCGCTGATCTTGGCTTCGTAGACGTCGACGCCGAAGTGTTTGCCGGCTTTCTCGTGCTTCGCGCGCAAGTCTACGAGCGTGTCGATGACGTCGAGTCCACAGCTTTCGGCGAGGGTTTTTGGAATCACTTCCAATGCTTCCGCGAAAGCCGTGATGGCGAGTTGTTCCCTTCCACCCACTTCAATCGCGTACTTGCGCAATCGCGCCGACAACTCCATTTCGATTGAGCCGCCGCCCGTGACGTATTTTCCGTCTTCGAGCGCGCTCGTGGTTGCGCCGATCGCGTCAATGATTGCACGGTCGGCTTCGTCGACGACGTGCTGCGTACCTCCACGCACGAAGATGGTTACGCTTTTGGGTACTTTGCATTTTTCGACGAAAATCATTTGTTCGCCGGCGACCTTGCGTTCTTCAACGAGTCCCGCGACCCCCAAGTCTTTGGTTGACAAGTCGTCGAGGGTCGTGACGATGCGCGCGCCGGTGGCTTTTGCGAGTTTTTCCATGTCGCTCTTCTTTACACGTCGCGCGACCATGATTCCTTTCTTTGATAGGTAGTGTTGTGCGACGTCGTCGAGTCCTTTCTGGCAGAATAGGACGCTGCATCCGCTCTTCGTGACTTTCTCGACCATGTCCTTGAGCATTTTTTCTTCTTGTGCGAGGAAGGCGCTCATCTGGTCTGGGCTCGTGATGCTAATGCGCGCGTCTGTTTCGGTTTTCTCGATTTCGAGAGCCGCGTCCAGGAGAGCGATTTTTGCGTTTGTAATGCTTTTGGGCATTCCTGGGTGCACGACTTCTTTGTCAATCAGCACTCCACTGATGAGCGTGGTATCGAGCGTGCTTCCGCCTTGTTTCTTTTCGACCTTGATGTAGTCCTTATCAATTATCACTTTGCCGTCGCGTTTTTCAGCGACTTGCGTGACCGCGTTGACGACGATCTTGGCTAGAACGTCCTTTGCGGTTCCGGTGCCGGTGGTTTTCGAGCCCATCGAGATGGAAGCGATCTTTTCGAGCGTTTTCGTATCGGTCAGTTCGACATCTTCGCCCACGTCGCTCAATAGTTTGAGTGCTTTGTTCGCGGCGCTGTTGTATCCCGAAATAATTGTGCTGGCGTGGATGTCTTGGTCGAGGAGCTCGAGGCTTTTCTTCAAGAGTTCTCCTGCGATGACGACTGCGGTCGTGGTGCCGTCGCCGACTTCCTCGTCTTGTGTCTTGGCGATTTCGAGCATCATTTTGGCGGCCGGGTGTTCGACGTGCATCTCTTCCAGGATGGTTTTGCCGTCGTTCGTGATCGTGATGTCGCCCATCTCGTCGACGAGCATTTTGTCCATGCCGCGGGGTCCGAGCGTGGTCTTGACGGCTTGTGCTACGGCGTAGCCGACGGTGATGTTTGCACGTTGCGCGTCTCTTCCGAGAATGCGCATCGAGCCTTCTGGGAGTACATTTCCTTGTAGTTGTTGATTTGCCATTTTTAGTTTTCCACCTTAGATGTTGATTTTAATAGAATTTTGTTAGAGGGAATTAATTGTAAAAAAGAAATTTTTATTCGAGTTCGAAGCGCTTCATTATTTCGGGCACTTGGTGGAAGCCGATGAACTTGTGCTGCATTAATGCCTTCAAGTAGTCCTCGATGGCGACTTGCTTTTCGCCGTAAACTTGCGAGTAGAACGTTAGGGGCATGTTGTGCTTGAAAACCACTAGTTGTTGATAGAGTGCTTTGCCTTTGCGCGTTTTTTTGAAGCCGACGCGCTGCGTCACGCTGATCGGGAGTAGTCTTTGTTTGAGTTTTTCTTCGTCCTTGCCGCGTTCGAACTGTTTCACGTCGAAAGGTACGTCGAGCTTTTCTTCAGCTTCTTCGAGCAGAGACTCGACCTTGCCGACTATAGGGTCGTTGGTTTCGAGATCGCTCGTTGGAACGTAAAAAACGTGCTTGAGTTTCTCCATTAGCATTGTTCCGGAAGAAAGTGAAATATATACCCCCCACCCTACCCCCACCCCAGTCGTTTTCTTTAAGGCGCTTGGGTTAGCTTTTTTCATGGCTTCATTGCTCGAGATCGCGAAAAAGTCGAAAGATCCTTTGCGGCCTTTCGGCACGCTCGACGTCTCACTATACTATGCATTGGTGGCGCCTTTCGTCGCGAAATTCACTAAAGGTCGGGAGCTGGCGGCGAAGAACTTGATGCCGAAAGGACCCATGCCATCGCTCATCAAACGAGGCAGTGACCTGGAGCCGTTGAGCTGTAAGGACATCGTGAGGGGTGTTGATGAAAAATTCCTCAAAACTAGAGCGGAAATCGAGCATTTGCGCGACGCCGAGGGAAGGATTTCTGTGTTGCAGCGCAAGATTTGGAGCTATTTTTTGCCTCGCAAGTTGAGCGACTTTTTTTACGCGACGAATGGTGAAAAACCGGGCAGGCCTATCGATCGCGTGTTTTTCGACCTCGACCGTGGAAGGGAGAGGAGTTTTGAGGACGCGCGCGAGGCCGCGAGGGTTTTTGTTGATGCGATTCGAGACGATGCGGATTTTTGGAGCAGCGTCGGGAAAGAAATGGACAAAGCGCCTTTCGTGGCTTGGACGGGCAGCAGTTTTCACGTTTACTTGTTTTTCAAGAAGCCCATGCCTTCTTCGTATTACAGCAAGCATTTTCAGTACTCGATTCACAATCCGCTGGCGAACTTTACAGGCAGATGGGCTGCTGTTGTTGAAAAGGCCGTCAAATTCAAAATCGCTGGCGGTCATCAAAAAATTCCCGACGCGATAGTGGTTGATCCTTCGCAGACGCCGAGTGGGAAGTTATGTCGCGTGCCGCTTGGAAGTTTGCACATGCGCGACGCGTTGACGGTTGATGGCGTGAGCTTGCCTGTTCAGTTGAAGGTGTTGGGCGAGAAGGGAATCACGAAACTCCTTTCGCGCGTTACGCCCGGCTCTTTGGTTCCGGAGTTGTCGGTGTGGTCGAGGAACTTGCCTTCGCGTTTTCGTTGAAAAGCGGTTTTTTTGGTTAAAAAAGGGTGTTTAAAAGCGTCGCGCGGTAAAGTTTTTTCCCGATGGCCGCGTCTAGAAACCGTGGGTTACTGTTAGCGTTTGTTTTAGCGTTAGCGTTCTTGGTTGCTTTCGCGCCGGGCGTTTCTGCGGCGAGCGTCAAGGTCAAGTCCGTCGAGACCGTGAAGGTGACTCTAAACACCACGGCGACTTCTGCTTCTGCCAACTTGACTCACGGACAGAACATCAGTAACTCGATAGTTTTCATGTCGATGATGCGCAACCAGGGCGGAAGCGACTTTTGGCAAAGCATTCTCGCGAGGGCTTCTCTCGCGACCGGCCCTACGCGCGTCGTGGTTGATAGGAATACTGCGGCGGGAGTTATGGAGGCGGCAGTGACCGTGGTTGAATTCGAGAGCGATTCTGTCAGGGTGCAGAGCGGTGCTTTCACGCTGGCGGCCGCGACTCTTTCCAACACGTCAACGATTCCTACAGGCATCAACTTCAGCAGGTCTGCGTTGGTTTTCTCTGCGTTGACGACCGATGCTACGGACGACTATTTCGCCAGCTCGGTGCGTGGACGCATTACTGGTGGCACGCAGCTCACGTTCGACAGGCAGGGCAGTTCTGGAACGATTTCTGGACAGTGGTATGTTTTCGAGTCTTTGGACGGCGCGTTCACGGTGCAGAACGTTTCCACGATCATTACTGGAACCACGCAGGTCAACACGACCGCTATCACGTCGGTGGACATGAACCAGACGTTCATGATCACTTCTTACACGACGGGCGAGAATTCTGACGACTCTGGCGAAGGATCGATTCGTGCCACGCTGCAGAACAGCACGCTCGTTAACGTGACTAGAGGAAACGGCGTCGCGCTGACCACCGGCAACACTGTCAACGCGACCACCTTCGTGATTACCTTGACCGGTGCAGAGCAGGTGCATCGCGGCACTTTGAGGTACGCGGCGGGAATCAACAGGTCGAGCGCCGCTATTCCCAGGGTCGATATTAACCGTTCGATGGCTTGGGGCATTGTTGATGGTCGCTTGGAAAGCGACTCGCTCGCCGCCGATGCCATCGTGTCTGCTCATCAATTTCTTAACATTACGAACTCGACGCTGGTGAACGGCACTAGGAACTGGACGGTCGGAGCCGTGATCAGTAGTTTTGAAGTTATACAGTGGGGCAGCATCATCACTCTTATTCCGGCTAACCAGTCGATGAACATTTCCGTGCTGGAGAGCAAGAACGCTTCTCTCAACTTGTCCGTCTCTCTGGGAGTCGCGAACGTCACTCTCAACATCACTCCTTCCTTCTGCACGCTTAGTCAGTCGACTTTCACCAACCTGTTCGACAACACCACGTTCAACGTGACCTGTACTCCGCCCGCCAACCAGACGACCGACTTCCTGGTCGAGATAAACGCTTCCTCAAGCACGTCTGGAACCGAAATCTCACAGAACGCGACCATTAATGCCACGCTGTCACAACCAGTTCTCTCTTGGCTTTTCAACGCGACCAGCGAAACGATGGACGTCAACACGACGGTAAACTTTACGAACAATCTTTCAATCACCACCGTTAACGGGTTAAACGTCACGATAAACGCCACCAACTGTTTCACTGGCTGGTCGTGCAACACGACTCCATCAAGCATCATCAACTTCACCAACGGCTCGACGCAAAACACGACACTCACGCTGTTCATACCTTACAATGAAACGTCCGCTTCACGAGTGCTCGTCATCAGGGCGAACTCTTCCGCCTCAAACTTCGCCGACTGGAATCTTACCATTTCCATCGGACAACCAGAAGTGGCAATCGCGACCATTTCCAACCTCACCGTGCCAGTGGGCGGCACCAACATGACGATCATCAACATTACCAACAACGGAGACGCCAGCGCCACGAACATAGTCCTCAACCATACGTGCGTAGCGCCGTTCACGTGCGCGTTCAACGCCACCGGCTTCAATCTTGCTGGTGGAGAGACGCGTTTCGTAGAGTTCAACGCCTCCGTGCCCAACGGCACTTCGACGCAAAGCCTGAACGTCACGCTCAACGCGACAGACCTGGCAGGCAGGAACGTTACAACGACGATCTCGCTCGACGTGCGAAACCCCGCAAACCCCGTCAACGTCACCATAACGCCAGGAAGCAACACTACGCAATCCGGATTCAACACCACTTTCTACGCGAACAGCACCGACATCAACGGACTCATCAACAACTCCGCAGGACACATCTTCTCAGTAAGCAACTCCTCCATCGCGAGCATCGTCGGCAACAGCACCACCAACGTGACTCTCCTCGCGAACCAGACAGGAACCGTCGTGCTCACGATAAGAAACGCGTTCAACACAAGCGCCAACAGCACAGCCAACCTCACAGTCACCGCGAACACGCCATCACGCGTCACGCTCACGCCCGCCAGCAACACCACGACCTCAGGCGGAAACTCCACCTACACGGCAGCCGGCTTCGATTTGAACGGAAACGCGAACAGCAGCAGCGGGTTCATCTTCACATCAAGCAATTCCAGCATCGCGCTCATCGTCAGCAACACCAGCACGACAGTCACGGTTTTCGCAAACCAGACCGGCACCGCGAACATCACGGCCGCGAGCTCGCTCAACACGAGCGCCAACGCCACCAGCAACCTGACGGTCAACGCGAACGCGCCCATAACGACGACACTCACACCGGCCGCCAACTCGACACTGCAAGACCGCAACATGAGCTACACCGCTACGTCGCGCGACGCACAAGGAAACACGAACAACTCTGCAGGACACATCTTCACGGTCGCTAACACGAGCGTCGCGTTCATCGCCACAAACACCACCACCGTCGTGACCGTAACCGGAAACCTGAGCGGCAACACGACCATCCGCGCGGTCAACGCTTTCAACTCGAGCGCCAACGCGACCAGCAACATCACCGTCGTGCTCGTAATAGGACCGGCGATCAACGTCACGATAACACCGGGAAGCAACACGTCCGCATCAGGCGTGCCCATCACGTTCACGGCCGAGTCTCGCGACGACAACAACGCCGTAAACAACACAGGAGGACACATTTTCAGCATAAGCAACTCGACGATCGCGAGCATCACCAGCAACACAACGACCACGGTAACGCTCACGGGCAACCAGACCGGCACCGCAGTGCTCACAGTTCTCAACGCGTTCAACAGCAGCGCCAACAGCACCGCGAACATCACTATCGTCGCCAACACGCCAGCAACAGTAACGCTAATTCCCACAAGCAACACGTCCACGTCAGGCACGAACGCCACTTACACCGCTACCGCGCGCGACTTGAATGGAAACATCAACAACACTAGCGGATTCATTTTCAACACGACGAACTCGAGCATCGGCCTAATCGTCAGCAACACGAGCACCATCGTTACTGTTTTTGCGAACCAGTCGGGAACGACGAACGTTTCGGCAAGAAGCGCGTTCAACTCCACCGCGATCGCAAACAGCACACTCACGGTCGTCGCCAACACGCCCTCCAACATCACCGTCTCGCCCACTTCCAACACGTCACGCTCTGGAGTCACTGCGCCATTCACCGCAACGTCCCGCGACGCGCAAGGCAACGTCAACAACACGGCCGGACACTTGTTCAGCGTCGACAACTCCAGCATCGCGAGCATCCAAAGCAACACCACAACTGTGGCGACTCTTCTCGCCAACCAGACTGGCACAGCGACGCTAACGATCACTAACGCTTTCAACTCGAGCGCCACCACGACCGCAACGCTCACCGTAACCGCCAGCACTCCAACAACCGTCACGCTAACGCCGTCAACCAACACGTCGCGATCGGGAATCAACACTACCTACACAGCAGCCGGCTTCGATTTGAACGGAAACGCGAACAACACGAACGGATTCATCTTCAGCACGAGCAACTCGTCGATAGGACTCATCGTCAGCAACACATCCACGACAGTGACTGTTTTTGCGAACCAGACCGGAACAGCAAACATCACGGCCGCGAGCGCGCTTAACACGTCGGCGAGCGCGAACAGCACGCTGATCGTGATCGCGGGCAACGCGGTCACTGTCACGGTTTCTCCGACCGCGAACACCACGACTTCCGGAGTAAGCATTACTTACACGGTCACGGCGCGCGACGCGTTCGGAAACGTGAACAACACGGGCGGCTTTTTCGTCAACATCTCGAACAGCAGCATCGCTTCATTGTCGAGCAACAACACGAACACTTTCACTTTCAGCGCCAACCAGTCAGGAACCGCGTTCCTCAACTTTACGAACAACTTGAACAACTCGGCAAACGCTTCCGCGAACATGACCGTCGTTGCAGGCAGCCCCTCGACAGTCACGCTCACGCCTGCAAGCAACACGACGACGTCCGGCACCAACACTACTTTTTCAGCGAACGCGCGAGACGCGCAAGGCAACACGAACAACTCGGCAGGATTCATTTTCAACGTCTCCAACAGCAGCGTCGCAACGATCGCGACCAACACCACCACGAACGTCACGGTATTCTCGAACCGCAGCGGCTTTTCCAACATCACGGCCGCGCTCGCCAGCAACACGAACATCAGCGCTACGAGCAACCTTACGGTGGTCGCAGGAAACCCCGTGAGCGTTTCGATAGCGCCACCTAACGTGACCGCGTCTCCGTTCACGAACGTGACTTTCGTCGGAACCGCTACGGACCCTCAAGGAAACACGAACAACAGCGCAGGTTTCATCTTCAACATCTCCAACACCACCGTAGGAACTATTGTCGCGAACACGACGACGAACGTCACAGTACAAACAGCGGCCGCGGGACTCGCTAACGTCACGCTCGTGAACGCGTTCAACTCGAGCGCCAACGCTTCTTCATTACTCAACGTGACGCCGGACAACGCCGCGCCAATAATCACGAACGAAGCAGCCGGCTCGATCACCACTTCCAGCGCGACGATTACGTGGACGACGGACGAAGCATCCAACTCTACGGTGCGCTATGGGCTCAACAGTTCTTCACTCACGTCGAACGCCAGCGACTCTACACTAGTCACCTCACACTCTGTATCCATATCAGGATTGAGCGCGTCGACTACGTATTTCTTCAACGTTTCCTCGTGCGACCCGAGCGGCAACTGCAACACCACCGGACCACACAGCTTCACCACAGCCGCGACCGGAGGAGGCGGCGGTGGAGGAGGAGGTGGAGGCGCCGCGGGCGGTGGAGGCGGATACACGCCACCGATAACGCCAGCAGCGCCCGTACCGCCACAAGAGCCGCCGCCAACACCAGGCGCAGGACCCATCGTCAAGCCCAAAGCGGTAATCATTCTACCGACGGAAGCGTTCGCAGGAGAATTCGTCGAGATATTCCTCAAGACGCTCGACGGCGCGCCCATCAAATTCGCCAACCTGCAAATAACGTTCCCGAGCGGCAGAGCATTCAACGTCACGACTGACGAGAAAGGCTCGATACGATTCCTTGCTGAAGAAAGCGGAATTTACACGATCGAAGCGATCGATTACGACGCCCGCGCACGCATGAGAGTATTCACGGCGCCAGCGCCCGCCGTACCACTACCACCACTGCCACTGCCACAACAACCAGGCGCGCAAATAACCGCCGCAGCCACCGCGGCAGCGCTGCCACTCGCAGTCATCTTGCTGTTCCTCGCGTTCGCGCTCGCAGTAGCTTCCGGCTTCGACCCGCTCGCGGCCGCAAGAAGACTCAGACAACAACCACCAGCCAAACCGCCACTCGAAGGCGCTTACAACATTCGCGACTACGAAGAACGCATGAAGCGCGCCCGGTACAAGCTTGACGAAGTGCAAGGCACGCCAGCCAGAAAAGAGCCAGCCACCAGAAGCCTCGACATCAAGCAAAGAGACACGAAGCACAGACTCGAACAACTAAAACAAAACGAAAACACCGGCTCTACGCGCCAAGACGTCGACAACGACGAAAGCAAACTCAGAGAAATCAAACGCAGACTCGAAAGACTCAAAGGATCCTAAGACACGTGCCAACGCGGACCCGAACGCGTGTCCTCAACAACAATACCTTTAGCACGCAGCTCGCTGCGAATCGCGTCCGCCTCCACAAAACGCTTCTCCATCTTCAATTTTTCACGCTGCGCAAGCAACTCTTCAATTCGCGACTTCGATAATGAAGACTTTTTCTCGCGCTTCGAAAGCACGCCCAACACGCTATCAGCACGCCTCAAAACCGTCAGCACGTCGCGCGCGTCACTCTCACCTAGGTCGTCGGCGTGCTTGTTCACCGCGTGCACGAGTTCATGAAGGGCCGCGAGCGCGCTTGACGTGTCGAGGTCGTTCTCGAGCGCTTTCTCAAACGCCTTCAAGAAATCCGCGCAAGCTCGCGCGACGTCCTTGTTCGTTTTGCCTTTCGTCTTCACGCCCTCGAGAAACTCGACGAACTGCCTCAACTTCTCGACAGTGTTCTGCGCGGAATGCATCGCGCTCCACGTAAAGTTCGTCTGCTTCCTGTAATGCGACGCCAACATGAGATAACGGAAAGCGATGGGGTCCACATCTTTCGCGACGAGGTCGCGCAGCGTGTAGAAATTGCCAAGACTCTTACTCATCTTTCGGCCATCGACAAGCAAGTGCTCGTTGTGAACCCAGTAGTTCACGAATTTTTTGCCGAACGCGGCTTCGCTTTGCGCGATCTCGTTCGTGTGGTGCGGAAAAATCAAGTCAACGCCGCCAAGGTGCACGTCGAAACTCGCGCCCAGGTATTTCGTCGACATCGCGCTGCACTCAATATGCCAGCCAGGCCTGCCCTTGCCCGAGCTCGTTTCCCAAAAAACCTCGCCATCGTCCTCGTCCCACTTCTTCCACAACGCGAAATCACTGATGTTTTCGCGTCCATACTCGTCCTTCGCGACGCGCCCACTCGCGCCCGCTTGCAGCGATTGCTTGTCGAGACCGGCGAGCTGTCCGTAGTTCTTGAACTTCGAGATCGCGAAATAAACCGAGCCGTCCTTGCCTTCGTACGCGAATCCTTTTTCCGACAACGCGTCAATGATCTGCGCCATTTCAGCCACGTGATCAGTCGCGCGCGGATACTTCTCAACCAGCTCGATGTTCAATGCTTGCAGGTCTTCGAAAAAGAGTTTGGCGTATTGTTCCGTGAATTCACGCAACGGAATTTCAGCGTTCTTCGCGCCCTTGATCGTCTTGTCGTCAACGTCCGTGAGGTTCATTACGTGCGTGACCTTGAATCCTTCGTACTTGAGAAAGCGTCGCAACAGGTCGCTAACGATGTATGCGCGAAGGTTGCCGATGTGCGCGTGATTGTAAACAGTGGGGCCGCACGTGTACATCTTGACCTCGCGGGGCTTGATGGTTTTGAACTCTTCGACTTTTTTCGACAAAGTGTTGTAGATGCGCAACGCCATGAGTAAGAAAAAAACCTCTTTTCAGCCTTCGGCAACGAAGCTGACGCTTGAAATGACGTCGCCCAGACCCACGGTCGTCTTAGGCCTGACGATGATCTGTCCGGGAACGACGATGAGCGAGTGGTCCTTGAAGCGCCATACGCCTTCGAACGTGAAACGCTTCTGGTCGAACGCGCCTTTCGGCAACTCGTGCGCTAGCTCGCCAGCAATGATGCGCACCTGGTTGAGACCCGTCTCTGAAACAGGCACTTCCGCGCCTTTCGCGACGTCGTTCTTTCCTACCGTTTCTCCCGAGAGCGCTCTTGCTTGTGCGACCGCGCTCGCGTACAACGCCGCGTCACGCACTTTCTCGAGCTCGACGGGATAGTCCTTGGACAGCACGATGACGAAATAGCCGAGGTTGTGGACGTGGATGCGGTCTAGCTTGAGCGCGCCCATTAGTTTCTTCGCGCCCTTGTAAATGGTCAAGGCGCTTTCGATTTTTTCGATGCTTTTCTGTTCTTTTTGGAACTTGAAATGTTCCAACAGTTTTTGCAGTTCGACTTCGTTGCAGCCGATGCTCTTTATTTCCTGCGTCAACGCGCTCCAAGCCTTCTTCTCGAGCGCTGGGTTTTTTGAGGGGACGAATTCGGCGTGGATGCGCATTTGCTTGTTCTTCGAGCGCAGTGCTCGCAGGTTCTTGACTTCCTGCGCGATGTAGTCCTGCGCTTTCACGCCCTGCCAGACGTTGTCGAGGTAGCTGTACCCGGAGAAAATGGCTTTGTCGAACTTTTGACCGAGGTTGGGTAGTTGTTTGGTGATTTCTTTGTCGAATTGGTAGAGAACGGGAGCGTCGGTGGCGAGGATGAAGCGGTTCGCGCGAGGCGCTACCAGGTGTTGTCCGGCGATGGTGATGCGGTCGCCGTGTTTGTATTCGAAGATCCAATTGATTTTCGTCTTGTCGAGCTTGCGCGCGGCCTGCGACGGAGACAGCAATGCGAGCTTGCCTTTTTGCATCGTGGCGATCTTGACGTTGCGTTGAAAAACTTGCGCTTGCTTCGCGCTCAACAACGGCGTGTAAGTAGTCACACTTGCCCCGAGGCTCGAGAGGTGGTTAGCGATGATGCCTGCTTGTCCTCCCATTTGCTTCCTTTCCTGTCCTTTGAACGCGTGATTCAGCCAATCGAGCAAGGATTCGCTTTCGGTAACTATGTGCAGCGCGCGTCCTTCGCGGAACGAGTGCAGTAGCGCGGCGAGGAATTCTTCCGGCGTGCGTACGGCTTTCGGTTCGAAGCTCGAGCGCAGCAAGATCTCGCTGTCACGGCCGGTAGCGGTGACGAGTTGTTGAATGCTTTCCACGTTCACGCTCTCGACGTGGTCTATGACCGCGTTGTAGGCAGTTAAGACGCGCGCGTTCGCTATCGTCGTGCTTTTTGCGACTGCTCGCAGGCGGTCGTCCCATGCTTTTCTGACTAACACTTTTGATGGTTCACTCTAGACGGGTTCTAATTAGGTGTGGTCGATGTAGGATTCTAGGTTCTTCTCCTTTCTAATTATTGCGATTGCCGCGTTACAGCCCTCACCCACGCTTTTGGATATCTGGTTGTTGCCACCAGTGCAGAGACCGGCGGCATACACGTTCTCCATGTTGGTCTTGCCATCGCGATCGATGACCAGGTCTTCGCCCTCCATGATGAGACCTATTTTGTTCGCGAAGCTTAACGCGTTGGCCGTTCCGATCGCGACGAAAACGCCGTTGAAAGGAATGGTTTTTCCGTCGAGCGTGACGATGCTTTCGATGAATTTTTGTCCCTTGAACGCGTCGATCACGTCCGTTTGCAGCTTAACGCCGCCTTTTTGCAGCATTGTTTTCAGCGCTGGTGAGAATTCAAACTCTTTGCCGTTGCTGTAAATGGTGACGTCTTTCGTGTATGTGAGCATCTCGATCGCTTCTTCCGCGGCGTAATTACCGTTACCGATCACGGCGACTTTGCGGTTCTTGAAAATGGGCCCGTCGCACGCGACGCAATAGTGGACTCCTTTTCCGGCGAACTGTTCTTCTCCAGTAATGCCGGATCCTTTGTACGCTTTACCAGTAGCGATCAGTAAATACTTGCAGGAAAACTCTTTGCCGCTATCAATTTTCACGCCGAACGAGCCGTCCTTTTTCCGGTAAGCGTGGATCACGTTTTCTTCAATGAATTCCGTGCCGAACTTTTTCGCTTGCTTGGCCATGTTCTGCAACAAGTCGGGACCGGGCAGCGGGTTGAGTATTCCGGCGTAGTTCTCGACGTGCGCCGACGTCCAAAGGCCGCTTTTTTGCGGCGTGCCGATGATGAGCGTCTTGATTTTTGCGCGAGAAGCATAAATCGCGGCACTGCATGCGGCCGGCCCTGCTCCGACGGCTATCATGTCGTAAGAACTTGCGTTATTTTTGCTGGGCATTTGAGAATTGGCTTACTGCGTGCGGGGATTTTAAGAGCGCTATTTGGCCGAGTCGAACCATTTCTTCAAAACGAGCGCGTCCTTCTCTATTTCGGGCGATTCGCAAATGATCGTGCCACCGTAACCGCCGTGCGCCAAGATTTCCATGAGGGGCTTGAGGTCGGGTTCTTTCGCAGCGACGGGCAAGTGCGCGATTTCTCCCTTCGGTCCATAACGTACGCATTGAGCGTGGCAATGCAACGTCTCGACGGCCTTTTTCCCGGAGAGCTTTTCGACCTGGTCAAGCACTTTCTGAAAGTCTTCGCGGTGTTTGAGCGTCGGGACGCCGGTGCGGCAGTGTTGGTGGCTCCAATCAATGCAAGGGTTGACGCGGTCGAGGCCGAACTCGTTCGCCAGCTCGTAAAGCTCCGTGATGCCGGCCCACTCGCTTTGTCCTCCAGTCACTTCCGGAGCGAGAACGATGTTCGACAATTTCTCTTCCTTTATTTTGTGCAGGAGTTCCTTGAACTCGATCTTCATCAGCTTCATCGATTCCTCGTTCGAATAATCGCCGAAGTATCCCGAGTGGAAAACGACTCTGCTCCCGCCGGCGGCGTGGAGGCTGCGCGCGCTGTTCAATATGCGTTCCTTGCTCGCTTTGAGTTTTTCCGGGTCTTTCGATAACAGGTTGATGTAGTATGGAGCGTGCGTGCTGAGCGACATTCCCAACTTTTTCGCTCCCTCGCCCACGATGCGCGCCTTCTCGACCGTAAGGTTGACGCTGCGCACGAATTCTAGTTCGAAGGCGTTGAGGCCGAGTGTTTTGGCGTAAGCGATGCCTGCCGCGGTGTCGCGTGGCTTGGGTGTTTCTATCGGGATGCCTGCTGGTCCGAACAATATCTTGGTCATTTGCGGTGAGGAAATTTCGATAGGGGGGTTTTTATTTAAACCAGAAAACGGTATTCCCGCAAAACAAAATGGCGAACGTGACTTTCTATGGGCACTGTGGTTTCAGGATAGAGCTGGGCGGCAGGCTCGTGTATACGGATCCTTGGATCGATGCCTCGCCTCGCGAAACGCAGCGGCTCGTGCCCTCTGCACTGCGGCCCGAGGAAGTGCGCAAGGCGGATCTCGTCTTGATCAGTACGGACCAGTTCGATCACTTCCAAAAAAGCGTAGTCGAAGAAATCGTACAACGCACCGCTGCACAAGTCGTGGCGCCTGACAGCGTGCTCGCACAACTGCAAATTCCGACGCGATGCCGCTTGAATTCAGCTCCCGGCGACTCGTTCGACGCGATGGGCGTGGACGTGAGCGTGGTAGAGGCGCGCAACCCGCGCAGCGAGAGTTGGGGTTTCGTGCTTCGCGGCGGCGGCAAGAGCGTGTACTTCGCGGGTCCGACGTGGGAGTGGCCTGGAATGAGCAGCATCGACGTCGACCTCTCCATCCTTCCTATTGGTGGTGGTGCGACGATGGACGTGCTTTCTGCCGTCAAGAGTTTGAAGATGATTCGTTCCAAATTCGTCGTGCCCATGCATTTCGATACTTATCCGCGCATCAAGGCGAACACGAGGGACTTCGAAGCGCGGGCAAGGAAAGAGTCGAAAACGGTGCCTGTCGTGCTGCAGCCGGGTCAGGCGCTGAACTTTTGAAAAGGCCTATAAAGACCTTCGGCCATGATTTTTGCCTAACAGCTTAGAGGTGTTTTTTGAAGAAATGATTACTGGCGGAAAAATCACAAGAATCACGGCGACTCGCAAGAGCGACGCGCCCGTTGGAAACATGAACATGAACGTCGCCATCAACGAGATAAGCGGCGACAAGGACTCGCTTCGAGTCAAGTATACTTTCAAGGTCGATTACGAGCCGAACGTCGCCGAAATCGTGATCGAGGGCGAGTTGCACGCGAATGAGAAGAACGCGAAAGAAATCGCCGAGGGCTACAAGAAGAACAAGCAAGTCAGCCCGCAATTCACCGAAGACCTCCTAACCGGAGTCAACTACGCGGGACAAGCCGTCGGTACCCTCGCAGCGTTCGCGATCGGCCTACAAGCGCCGTTAACGATTCCGCGAGCGAAAGTAACGCCAGGAACCGCTGCAAACCCGGCGTCCTAAACTCCTCTTTTCTTACTTCTTTCTTATTTGCAACTGTTTCTTCCACAACAGCCACTCGATTGTTTCGCTGAGTTCTTTTCCGAACGAGGAATTCTTTTCCATAGGATCCATGATTTCTACGAGTTTGGGAATCATTTTCGTGTTCCCATCCTCTCGAATAAGTTTGAGCGCGCCAGATCGATAGCCAGTGCCCAGTTCCTTGTTCGCAACCGTCGCGACTAATTCCTTAAGGCGTTCTCTTTTCAGACGCGGACGCGCCGGCATTTCTGAGTACGGATATTTGATTCTCACATGTTCGCTTGGTTTTGCGCCTGCTTTTTTCCACACGAGCCACTTGATAGCGTCTTTGAGTGGTTCGAGCAAGTGTCCAGTCATTGACGTGGCATGCCTGTTTTCGTCTTCGTAAATTTCTAAAAGTCCAGGCAGCGCGTGCGGGTCTCCTATTGACTTGATGAGCTGGATTGCGTAGTACCTGTTAGGAGTAAGTTTATTTTTCGCAATTTCTAGCATTTTTGGAAGCACTTGTTTGAGGTGCGGTTCGAACTTTTTTCGGTCCGCCTGTATGCGTTGTATTACCGCATAATGAACCGCGGGATCTGCGTGCTCTAACGCTTTCAAGATCACTTCGGGTTTTCTCATGACCGCGATGTGTCGGGCGACGTTTTCCGCGTTTCCTTTCGTCAGGAATTTTTCCAACTTGCTCATTGTTTAGCAGAACTAGACGTGGAGTGTCGAATAAAAAGAAATAGGAGGGGAGTTGGGATGGAAAGAAGTTTTTAGCCGAAGAGGCTTGCGAGTCCGGCTGCGGCTTCTTCTTCCTTCTTTTCTTCAGTTTTCTCGTCCGCTGCTGGCTTGGCTGCGGCGCCTCCTGCGGCTGGCGCTGCGGCGACGACTGCTGCCTGTTTCACTGCTTCTTCGATGTTCACTCCTTCGAGTGCGGCAGCGACTGCTTTGAGCTTCGCGTCGTCCGCGGTAGCTCCGGCTGCGTGAAGGACCTTCTTGAGGTTTTCAGCGTTGATTGGTTGCTTGTTCTCGTGCAAGAGAAGAGCGGCGTAAGTGTATTGCATTTTTCGATTTCACCTAGTTTTTGAATCATGATTTTGTTTGGGAGTTAGTTTTTTCGTTTTTTTACGCGGTCGGTTCTGCCGGAGGACCAGTGCCTTCGACTGGAGTTTCGGGCGCGGTGTCGAGCTTCGCTACGTGCGTGACCGCCATCGCGTTGCGAACCGCTTTGACTAGTATGAGTGGTGTGGTGAACGCGTTGTAAATTTCGGCGCTTACTGCGAGGTTGACTGCCTTTTGGTGGCTCGAGATCATGTCGAGGATGAGTTGTGCTTCGTCGATTTCGAGCGATTCTTGTCCGTAAACCATGCCGTCCGCGAACGCGGCGGTTATCGTGAGTCCGATCTCGAATGGCTCGATGCCGAGCTTTGTGAGAATGCGAGCAACTGGCTCTGAAATGGGTTCGCCTTTCTTTGCGACGGTACTGTCTTTGTTGATGACGACCTTCGTGCCCTGAATCTTCGCATCAATTTTTGCTTGTTTGAGTTCCGTGAGTACTGGACCGGGCGCTAGTGAAGTTTCTCCCGCAGGCACTGTGATGTCCATGGGTGCTATTGCGCCGGGTTTTGCTGGTGCTTTGGCGCGGTTTTGCCTGATGAGCTTGCTGAGCTTGAACGGGTCGAGGTTCGTGAAGATGAGCGCGGCGCTGCCTTGGAATTTTTCGATGAGCGGCATTTTCTCCGGCGCTGCCGCTTTAACGGCGCGTTCGAGGAGGGTTGCGCGTGCGACGACGATTTCCGCCTGTCCTCTGAGTTTCTTTTTGATCGCGTTGAAGTGCTTCGACGGCAGGTTTTGCAGCGAGACGGCTGCTACGACTGGGTATTTTTTGCAGAGTGACTGGACGTGCTTGACTACTTCGCTTTTTTGCTGTTTGGAAATTGGCATTTCTTTTATTGCACTCGCGCGGGCTTGCCCATCGTGGTCTTGACGTAGACTGCGCCGATGTTGGGTTCCGGAATCTTTCTTTCGACGTTTTCAAGGATCGTGAGGATGTTTTCGACGAGCTGGTCTTCCGTCATGTCTTCTTTTCCAATAATGCAGTGGACGCTCGGCAAGTACTTTCCTTTAGTGCGGATCGAGATAGTGCGTTTGGTGGCGTCGACGAGGTTGGCGAGTGGCGTGGCTGGCATGATTGGCTTGGGCAGTTTGCCTTTAGCGCCGAGGAATTGTCCGAGCGATTTTCCAATTTGCGCCATTAGTTGCGGCTGCGCTAGCAAATTGTATTGCAATAGTTCTGCTTGCTTCTTCGGGTCCTGTGCGATGGATGCGATGTCGGCGCCGCTGTAGACGTGGTCGGCGTGTTTTTTCGCGTCTACGGCGAGTTGTCCGTCGGCAAAAATAGCGATCTTGGCGTTCTTGGGCGCGTGTGGTAGTGGAATGTCGAGGTTGAGGCGGTTTTCTGGTTTTTTGAAGTCGACGTCTTTGAAGTTGATGGCCAGGTCTACGCTTTGTTTAAACTTTCGTTTACCCTTGCTTTCGGATAATGCAGTTTGGACTGCTTTTTGTACAGATTTTCTGTCTAATGCCAAATTGTACGAAATCCCCTCCTGATCGAAATCAGTTTTGCGGGATAACGAGGAAGTTTATGTAAAGATTTAGAGGTCGGAGGACGTATTTATAGCGTCTGGTTTCACGCGGCCTTCTTTTCGAGAATGGCGATGAGCGGGTCTAGGTTTTGCGCGACTGCGGGCGGTTTGGGTTCCCACGATGGTCGCTTGAGCGTGTAGAGGTCCCGTATTCGCTTTGCTTCCATTACGAGCGTGCCCCTGGCTCGAAGGGCTTCTTTTTCGTTCTTGGCGCGCTCCATTGAGTTGAGGGCGAGTTGTAGTCTTTGTCCAAAATGAGGCGGTAGTCCTGTCTTCGCGTTGTCGACGTGGTCGCGAATTTTTTTTAGAGCCAGAACCATACAGTATTACTGCTGAATCTACTATATAACGAGGGGTTTACGACTTGCGCGTTTCAGTACGATATTTCGCGGTGTTCGTGGTGTTCCCTGCGAGTTGATCTCGCGAACGGCCTCTCTTTTTTCTGTTCTTCCTCGGGGAATCCGTGTTGCAAGTGGTCGAGGACGACGTTGATGTGTTTGGCGAGAGTCGTACGGTCGGGCCTTTTCGCGAGCATTTTCCTCAGTCCGGCGATGCGTCCGGCGAGTTTTTCGACTTTTTCGTGATCGGTTTCCAACAATCCTTCGGGAGCGTCGATGGATGCTTGTCGCAGGCGCGCCATTATTCGTTCGATGCGCGGGGCTTCAGTTGGAAAAGCGTCTTGGATTTTTTCTACGCGGTGTTTGATGAACGCGACGTCTACCTTGCCCATTGTTTCGAAGAAAAAGAGTGAATTGAGTGTTTAAAGGAGTTAGTCTTTGAGCTGTTTGTCGAACTTTCCTGCAGTGACTTCTTTCGCGAAGTCCTTCGCAATCTTTCCTTCGACGGTTACGCCGAGGGATTGGCAGGTGCCGATCACCATGAGTGCGGCGGACTTTTTGGTTCTGGAGAGCATTGATTCGTGCTTCATCTCTATTACGTGAAGCAGTTGTGGTATTGTAAGGTTGCCGATGGCTTTTTTGCCCTTGACGCCGGCTTCTTCCTTGACGGGTTCCTTGATGCCCAATTCGCTTTTGATCAGGCCGCTCGTGGGTGGAGTGCCGACTTCAATTTCGAAAGTCTTGCTTGAAGTGTCAACGCTGATTTTTACCGGCACTTGCATTCCTGCAAAAGCTTTCGTTTTTTCGTTGATCGCGGGAATGATGACGCCCGTGAGTCCCGTCGGTCCGAGCGCGGGTCCGAGTGGTGGTGCTGGAGAGGCTTTGCCTCCTTCGACTAGTGCTGAAATATTGAGCTTGGCCATTTGTTCTGAATTCACCGTTTTTTTGTTGCGTGTTTGCGTTGTTTGTTTTTTACTGTGGTATTGCTTTGACGGTTCCGATCTTTATCGTGACTGGAATTGGTACGGCGACTTCCACTAGTTCGACGACGATTTCGCCTTTTTCTTGGTCGATGCTCTTGACTTTCGCTTTCTCGCCCTTGAACGGACCGCTCGTGATTTCCACGAGTTGTCCTTTTTCGAGCAGGA
>DASYRB010000006.1:0-18567 GCA_036004805.1 Candidatus Norongarragalinales archaeon | reverse complement strand
TCGCGAATCATGGAGTTTTGGGTTGAATCATTTCCTGTTGCAGAACAACGCGCGCCTGTTCCTCGAAGTCCCTCGCGGACTTGAAGTCCTGGTACACGCTGGCAAAACGAATGAACGCCACCTTGTCGAGCTCGCGCAACTTATCCATCACGAGCTCACCGATGCGCGCGCTGCTCACTTCAGTCAACTGCTCGCTGCGCAGCTTCCTCTCGATCTCGTCAACCGTCGCCTCGACCTGGTCGCGACTCACTGGACGCTTCTCGCAAGCCTTCAGCAAGCCGTTGACGATCTTTTGGCGGTCGAAACTCGCGCGCCTGCCATCCTTCTTCACGACCACCAGGTCATCGAGCTCTACATGCTCGTAAGTAGTGAAACGCTTGCCACAATCCATACACTCCCGACGTCTGCGCACGCGCGTCTCCTCGCTCTCACGAGTATCAACAACACGCACGTCGGACTTGTTACAGAAAGGACACTTCATCGCGCAAACCCACCTTCGAATACCCGAACTGCACCTACTGACAGACACAAGCTGTAGTGGTTTCCGAGCATTGCCTACCCCAAAATGCAGATTCGTTTTTAAGCATTGCGCGACCACTCTGCCGTGGTTACTTCCACAAACAAAATGACCGTTCTAGAGGCCTAAACCCACCGAATCGAAGCGCTCTGGGGAGAGCTCTCTCAACATTCTCGCGTTAAATAAAAACTTGCTGACACTACCGCGCAAGAACGAACAATTTTTTCGCAAGATAGCGAGTTTTATTCGCTCGACAAATAGCAAACATCATGACTGTAGCGAAAATAGTCAAACGCGACGGCCGCACCGTCAAGTTCGAGGCGTCAAAGATCGAGAACGCCATCTACAAAGCAATGGCGGCCCTCCAAACGGGTTCTCGAGAGGAAGCGAAACGCATCACGCGCGACGTCGTCGAAATCATCAACTCGCGCTTCTCCACCAAAAAACCGCCACGCGTCGAACAAGTACAAGACATAGTAGAAGCGGCCATGATCCGTGCCGGCTTGAGCGACGTCGCGAAGGCATACAAGCTCTACCGAAAACACCGCGCCGAAGCACGCGCCGTGCGGAAAAAACTCGGCCTTCCTGAAGCAGACGAGCTCAAGCTCTCCGCGAACGCGATACGCGTCCTCGAACGACGCTATCTCTTGCGGGACAGGAACGGTCGCATCAACGAGACGCCCAAACAATTATTCCAACGAGTCGCGCGAGCGGTCGCGGCTGCGGACAAAAAGTTTGGCGCGTCACAAAAACAAGTAGGCGAATCGACGGAAACTTTTTTCGAAATGATGGCTCGCCGTGAGTTCATGCCCAACACGCCAACGCTCATGAACGCGGGCGCTCGCAGCGGAATGTTGAGCGCTTGTTTCGTGATTCCAGTGCCTGATGATTTGCGGGGCATTTTTGACGGCATGAAAGCCGCCGCGCTAATACAACAAAGCGGTGGAGGAACCGGATTCAGTTTCTCACGTTTGCGACCGAAGGGCGACATTGTCGGCTCGACGCATGGCGTTGCTAGTGGTCCCGTGTCTTTCATGACGATTTACGACATGGCGACGAACGTCATCAAGCAAGGCAGCGCGCGTCGTGGCGCGAACATGGGAATCTTGCGCGTGGATCATCCGGACATTTTGGAATTCATCACGCTCAAGAGCTCGCCGGACGTGTTGACGAACTTCAACATCAGCGTGGGCGCGACAGACGCGTTCATGCAGGCCGTCGCGAAGAACGAAGATTACTGGCTCGTGAACCCGCGCAACAAGCAACGCGTCAAGAAACTCAACGCGAGGCAAGTGTTCAAGCTGATCGCGTCGCAAGCTTGGAAGACGGGCGATCCGGGAATGATCTGGCTTGATGAAATGAACAGGCGGAACCCCACAAATCACATTGGAGAAATTGAAAGCACTAACCCATGTGGTGAACAAATTTTACATCCATGGGAATCTTGCAACTTGGGCAGCATCAATCTTGCGAAAATGATTCGCAAAGACAGAAGTGATGTTGACTGGGTTCGTTTGGGCGTCGCGATTTTCCGCGCGGTGCATTTTCTCGACAACGTGATAGAAGTCAACAAGTTTCCGCTCGAAGAAATTACGAAAATTACTCGCGCTAATAGGCGCATCGGTTTGGGCGTGATGGGCTTTGCCGAAATGTTAGTTCTTCTTGGAATTCCTTACGACTCTCCGAAAGCTCTCGCGCTCGCGGAACAGATCGCGAAGTATTTGCGCGACAACGCGGTCCAGGCTTCACAAAAACTTGCAGAAAAGAGGGGCAGTTTTCCGAACTTCAAGGGATCGCTCTGGCAAAAGAGCGGAATGAAAGCGATGCGCAACGCTACCGTGCTCACAATCGCGCCCACTGGAACTATCAGCATTATTGCCGGTTGTTCGAGTGGCATCGAGCCGCTTTTCGCGGTGAGCTTCGTGAGGAACGTGATGGAAGGTACTAAACTGTTGGAAGTGAATCCTGTTTTTGAAAAGATCGCGCGCGAGCGTGGTTTTCACAGCGACGCGCTGATGGAGAAAATAGCGAAAACGGGGAGCGTTCACGGAATGCGCGAGGTGCCGCGTGATGTGCAGAAGCTTTTCGTCACAGCGCTCGAGATTCCCGTAGAACAACATGTAAAGATGCAGTCGGTGTGGCAGAAGCATGTCGACAACGCGGTGTCGAAAACGATAAATTTGCCGGCTAACAGTTCGCCGGCCGACGTGGAGAAAGCGTACTTGCTGGCTTTCAAGTTGAAGTGCAAGGGAATCACGGTTTATCGTTACGGGAGCAAGCCCGACCAGGTCCTAACAATTGGTGGTGTCGGTGAGAAAGCGGTAGAAGCACAACCGGAATACGCCGGTGGTTGCGTCGCGCCAGTGTGCGTGCACTAGTTCTTAGTGGACTTCTGCGCCGTCTTCAATATCCTCATCGGGCGTTAGGATGGAGAGTTGTCCGTCTTTTTCCGCCGCCAGAAGCATGCCTTGGCTTTCGATTCCGCGGATTTTTCGCGGAGCGAGGTTGTAAACGATAACGATCTTTTTGCCTTCAAGGTCCTCGGGTGCGCGCCATTCTGCAATAGCGCTTCCGATCACGCGTTCTTCGTCACCGACACGCACCGTGAGTTTCAACAACTTGTCCGCGCCTGGCACTCGTTCGGCTTTCGTGATGGTGGCGACGCGTAACTCGAGCTTTGAAAAATCTTCGTATGCGATTGTGGGCTTGTGCTCGTTCGTCATTTCGCAACGACAATTATTGTTTGGTTGATGGAAGAGTTTCTGGAAGACACGTGATAGGTGCCGGTCTGCGTGAATCTGTACTCGGTGCTCAAGCCGGGCGTGACGCGCACTTCGAACATTCCGGGCGCGTAGAGCGTTTCTTCGGTTTGTCCGGTATTGCGCCAAACTACCGACGTGTTTTCGCTAATCGTGAGCACGTCAGGAATGAATCCGGCTTGGGTGACGATGGCTTCGACGCCCTTCACGTGAAGCGTGGCTTGTTGTGACGCGATGGGCGCGGGCGTGGTTGTTGGTTGTGAACAGCCCGCGAGAACGAGCGCGGCGAGAATGACGATTGCTGAAATCAAGTTTTTCATGAGGTGGTTGCTGGGAGGGATTGAAGGAACACCGCTGGAGGGTTCTTCAAGTGCGGCCGCCGGGATTTGAACCCGGGTCTCTGCCTTGGCAAGGCAACGTCCTACCAGTCTAGACTACGGCCGCTCGAATAAAAAAACAGTAAGAAAATCTTGGTCGCAGAGATTTAAAGCCCTACTCGCTAGAGCGCAAATGCAGTAGGAAGGCGATGCCCGCGATCACCACCACGAGCGCGAAGGCGAGTAGTCCGAGTGTCTTGAAGTCGAGGTTTGCGGCAGAGATGTTCGTGATGCCCGGTATTTCGGGAATCATGGGCGTTTGCGGCACTTGCGTTCTGGTGGTGTCGATGAGGTATTCGCGTTCGAGCGTTCCGAAAGCCGTCTGTACATAGATTCGCATTGGTGTTTGTGGCGCTGCGGGCTTGTTGAACAAGAACTCTGCCGCGCCGGTGCCGCCGAAGGGTACGTTGATCATTGCGCTTTGTGAAAAGTTCTCGAGCGTAGCCACGACGAGCACGTCGTTGACGTCGCGGTTGCCCGCGTTTCGCAGCACGACTCTCACGCGCAACTTGTTGTCAAGAATCGTAGGCGCCACTTCATCAATCGAAACCTCGGCGAGCGTCTGTACTTCGCCTCCCTTTCTTGCGGTGATGTTGACTTGGTCCTTGATTCCTAGTCCGAGGAGTTCGAATGGATAGATGTAGACGAATCCGCGCTCGAGGTTTTCAGGCATCAACATTTTCCACTGCGACGTCGAAACCTGTCCCTTCTTGAGATAAACAATTACGCTCGGCGGCGTGGTGATGCGGATCTCTGCAGGCACGTTTGCAAGGAACGGCAACGGGCACTCTTCAATCTCGCAAGTCGCCGTGACGTTGACTTCAGCAATGCTTCCTTCTCCGAGCGTCTTTTTGGGTCCCGTGAGCGTGTATGAATACATTTTCGGAAACGACTGGCGGTCGATGATGCGCATGTTCGTAACGAGCTTGTGAATCTTGACAGTGCTCAGGTCGATGTTGATGCCGCGACCCTGCAATTCTTCACGAATGTCTGTTTGGTCGATGCCGTGCGCGAGCTTGATGTGCGTCGCGTCAAGAATCAACGCCTCGTCATAAGTGCCGTCGAGCGGCCTCCATTTTCCATCCATGAAAGCTTCGCTCCAAGCGTGCGGACCCCACTCCTTGCCGCTGTAAACGAGTCCCGCTGCGAAGCGCACGGGCACGTTGATCGCTTTCAAGCTCGCCATGAGCAAGTGCGAGTACTCGTTGCAAACGCCACGCCTCTCGACATAAACCTGCGACGCGGGCGTCGTGCGTCCGAGGTACGCGATGTCGTACGTGACGAGATTATTCACCCAACCCGTCAAGCGCACCGCGGCGTCGGTCTTGTCGGGATCGCTGCCAACCATCGAAATGGAATTGCTCTTTATTTCCGGAGAAGGATCGGTGTTGCTCGAATATGCCGAAAACTTTGAAGGATCTGAAACGTCCGCGCTCGAAACGCTCAAATAATTCGTCCTGACTCGCGTGACGCACGTCAAATACTCGTCGCCTGAGGGCGTGAAGCTAAAACGCAAACGCTTGTTGCCGTAATTATCCATGTCCGTGCCCTGCGTGCATGCCGATGGAGAACAAGTGCAAGACGCGTCGCCCGCTTGCTGGTAAGGCGCGTTCGCGAACGCGTAAGTGATGAACGTCAAGTCACTGAATTGCTGGCTGCCGATCTCGATGCGCCAGTTCTGCGTGATCTCCGCATCAAGACTGCCCACCAGTTTCGGGTCGCCCACGTCCTGCGACGGCGTGTACTGGCCCAGCACGGGATTTGTGATCGTGTAACCGTCTTCGGCGCTCGCGAAGCTAGAGAAAAAGAGCAGCGCGAAAAAAACAAGCGTGGCGTTATTGTGCATCATTTTTTGCCCATCGAGCGCAGATAGGTCAACACTTCCTTCGGGAAAACGTGCTTTTTGGAATCGCCGAAGTGTCTAACGATTTCCTGCGCGTAAGCAAGTGCGGCTTTGTGTTGTTTGGGTTCCGAGCCGGCAAGCGTTCTCATTTTCTTGATGAATTCTTTCGGGAAGTGTCTCATCACCATTGCTCCGCCGGAGAAATAAGCGATGTTGTTGTCAGACGGCGTGTTCTTGAGTTCGGGATCGTAAGAGTTCGGGATGAAAATTCTGTGAGGGCCTTTTCCCCAAGAATCGCGCAAACTTATGAGCTGTGCATATGGCCATAGGTCGATCGTTTCGGACAAGTGCTTGCTCTTCCACCAATCCACCGCCGACTGCATCACCGAGGGTATCAGGTGTTTGCTGGCAAGGAAACGCTTTGGGATGTTGAGATGAATAACTTCAGACTTTTCCGAATCCATAGCATAGCTAACGGGAAGCTTGTCTCCTGCATCGTCGTAAAAAACGATGTGAGCATGCTGCACGCCCATAGGCCCGCGCAGGGTGGAGAGCTCGCGAGCGATCTCCTTCAACGGTGCGACGCTCCCTTGATAGTGGTGAACATGCAGGCGTACCTTGCCGTCCTCAGAACTGAGCTCAAATGGTGCAGCTGCCGCGGAAGAAATCGTGCGTTCTTGTCCCTTCGGCTCGCCGGCCTTTCCTTTGCCCGCCGCGCCCAAAACCATCGCGCCAACCAACGCACCGCCCACTATTGCTTTGCCGGTCTTGCGCAAGAGCCTGCGGGTCTTCTCGAGAGACATGTTCAAACAAAACGCGGCAGAGACAGAATAAAAATAGGGAAGTGCCGCGGGGGAGATTTGAACTCCCAACATACCGCTCTTCAGGCGACTGAGCAGAAACAACCGCTACAGCTGTTGAGTCTTTTGCTCTCCCGTTGAGCTACCGCGGCACCAAAAGTCGTTAACAAAATTGTGGACGACTCTGGTTTTAATCCTGAGTGGGCCCTACCGGAATCGAACCGGTGATTCCAGCGTGTAAAGCTAGCGTCTATGCCACTCGACCAAGGGCCCGAAGGACCCCCTGCGCGGTCATTCGCAACCTACGGCGACCGCTCGCAAAGAGTTTCTATAGAATTGTTTATGGCGATTGTAAGCTTTTTATTCGACGGTTCGGTGCCCTTGTCAATGGTTCAGCGCATTTTCCAAGTAGAACTCGGCGGCAGACGCGTACACCTGCTGCGACTCGCAGGAGGATTTTTCGTACTCGCCGCACTCTTAATGCTGGCTCAAAGCGTCTACGCGCTCTGGGTAGTGCTTTCAAAGATCACGTGGGTGCAGCTCAATCCTGACTCGATTGCGCAATTGTTCGGCTGGGCAATCGGCGCGCCATACGGATTCGGCGTCGACGACATAGTCGGCGTTCTAATGGGTCCGCTCGCATCAGTTCTGTTCTGGGTGGGCACGAGCTTCGTCGCGATAATGATTTACCGCGCAGGTGGCGTCATCTTTCCCGTCGAAGAACACGAACAACGCATCGCAGAACACCACCGAAGACTAATCGAGAAAGTAGTACGCAGCCACAAGAGACGCTAGCGCCTTATTCCTTCGTAGAAAACGAACCTGTTTTTCTTCCGAACTTCAAGTCCTTTTACTGTATTTCTTTCTGTTTGACTTTCGAGTCTTTAGTGTTGGTGTTGTCGCTTTGAGAAGCTTTCCATAGCGAGCCGTAGCGTTGTTGTAATTGTTCTTCGGCAGAGATGCCGCGGGTGATTGCTCGCGCGACGTGCGTCTTGTCAATAAATTCAGCGTCTTCGCCGACCGCGATGTCTCCCGCGAGTCGAACAATGCCGCCCAGTTCTCGCAGTCGCAGTGTTAGCGAGTTTTCGGCGTCGTCGTACTTGAGCGCGCGTCTGCGTCCCTCTTCGATGATCGCGTTGACTGCCGTGTGCGTCGCGTGTGGAATCTTTTTGTCTTTCGTTATTTCTTGCGCGATGAATTGGGAAAGCTTGAAGCGGTTCTCGCGCGTGTCCGGCATGAAAGTGTCCAGGAGCACTTCGTAGCCGTTGCCGATGATGCGTGAGCGGAGGGGAGGGAGGATGCCGGGCAGGTCATTGATGTTGCTTGCCGCGACCATCACGAAGTCAGCGGGAACGTCCTCGACGCGCACCGAGGCACCGGCGCTTTGCGGGTTCTTGCCCACGATCGCGTAGCGGCGCTCCTGCATCGCGGTGAGCAGGTATCGCTGGATGTAGTTGAGCGTGGACAGCTCGTCGATGAACAGCACGCCTTCGTGTGCTTCGTGAATCGCGCCCGGCACGACTCGCAGATAGGGTTGTGTGCCGACTTGCGCGTGTCCACCGTAAGGATCGTGACGCACGTCGCCCAAGAGCTCGGTTTCGCTCGCGCCGGTGGCGACGATGAAGTTCTTCCGCTCCATGGGCACGATGATCTTGCGCGGTTGTCGTTTCTTGAGCTCGTCCATTTTTTCGAGAAGTTTCTGGTTGAACACGCGGATTTTTTCGCCGCTGCGTTCGTAAACGATAATCTCTTCCCGACCATCATCGGTAGGGATGGTGGTGGTCATGCGTTTCGAGCGTTTCTGTTCGTCGAGAATGTTGTTGAGCAGGTCGTTGTAGCCGGCGGTCGAGCGCGTGAACTTGTCCGTGCCGCACTCGGGACAGAACGTTTCTTTCGCGCTGGACATTTTGCCGCAGCGCCTACAGCGGAAGCCGAGTTTTTCCGCCACCATCTCTTCCACTTCGGTCGGTTCGACGAGCTTGCCTTGCAATTGTTTCATGACGTTCTGTTCTTTCTCGATCTGTACTCGCGTCTTGACCTCGACGACGGGACGCTCGGGGTTTTCGGGGTTGTGTAGAATGGAGACTTCCTGGTTGGGTTTGGGCAAGTGCGTCGAGATCGCGCTCGCGATCATGCTTTTTCCGGTGCCCGGAGGACCGACGAGCAATAAGTTGCGTCGCTGCATGGCGCAGATCTTGGAAATGTGTACGGCTTCTTCCTGACCGATGACTTGTTGGAAAAGATCTTTCGGAATCGAGATTTGTGACGTCTGCTCGAAAGATTCGAGAGACGCGACCGCTGCGGCAGCGCTTTGGGGCATTTGCACAGTTACTGTTTTATACTCGTATAAATACTAATCCCAACAACCCACAGCGATTTTTACGAGTAAGAAAACGAGAAAAAAAACGCGCAGGAAGAAACCAAACATGAGCCATTGCGAGCTTTGCAAACAAGAATTCACACAAGACACGCCCAACATCGCCCTATGCGCGCATCACGCGGGCCCAGTGCATTGCGAATGCTGCGCGAAAGCATGCTCGGAAACCATGGCTGGCGGTAGGAACTGTCCGCACGCGGTCGCGTTCCAGAACGATTCACGCATCGACGCGTTATACCGCATCGGACAAACCATCAACTCGACGCTCTCATTCCAAACCATCGTCGAGATCGTCGCGCGCATCATGCAGACCGACTTCCACGCCACGCGATGCTTCGTACTACTGCGCAACGCCGACAACTCTCTCGAGATCGTCGCGGCGGTGCCGGCGAGCATCGAGAACTTGCACTTCAGGATCGCGAGCGGCGGCGGCATTTCAGGATGGGTCGCTGCCAACGGCAAACCCGCGCTCGTTCGCAACGCGCGTCTCGACCCGCGATACGTTCCGCTGCAGGGAGACGAGAACGTGCACGCGATACTTTCCGTTCCGATCCTAGTGAAGAATGAGATTCTGGGAGTGATTACGGCCGAGTACGACGCGCAAGCTTCACGCAGCCTTCGCGACGACGACCTGGGTTTTTACAAGCACGTAGCGGAACTCGCCGCCATCGCGATAGAGAACGCTCAAGTTTATGGAAAAATGTACGACTTGGCGCGAACCGACCAGCTCACGGGCGCGTTGAACCGTCACTTCTTCATGGAGCGCTTGAAGGAAGAAGTCGAGAAAGCCATTCGGTATAATCGTCCCCTCGCGATCGCTGCATTCGACTTGGACCATTTCAAGATGTTGAACGACACGCAAGGACACCTCGAAGGCGACAGGCGTCTCAAGCGCATTTGTGCTACTATCAAGAACAACCTGCGCTCGCTCGACATTCTAGGCAGGTGTGGTGGCGACGAGTTCGTAGCCATCATGCCGGAAACAAAAGCTGACGCGGCCGTGAACGCGGTGGATCGCATTCGCAAGACGATCGAGCAGAACGAGACACCGCTCACGCTTAGCACTGGCGTGTTCGAATTACAGCCGGGAATGGTGCGTGACGTTTCTCAAAGCGAGAAAGTGGCCGAGGAACTTTTGACGTGGGCCGACAAAGCGTTGTATGATGCGAAAGTGACGCGCAACAGCGTGTCGCTCTATAATCCGCAGATCAATACTTTCGAGCGAGCGAGTGAATGAAGCGTATCGCGCGCGTTTCCGCGAGACGGTCTTCCAGCACGTGTTCCAGGCGCGCTCTGCCCTGGGCGTTTCGCCATTCTTTCTGATGCATCGCTGCTTTCATGAAGGCGTTGAGCATTTTTGGCGGCCTGCCGATCCTGTGGTAGAAGTCTCGAGTGGATAGCGCGTGCAGGAGTTTCTTGATCTTGCTTGAATTGTTGAATCCTTCGCGGATAGCTTCGAACGCGACGCACGTTCCGTATAACTGGTTGACTGCGGCCTGAATGCCGACCGCCTTGAGTGCGGGGTGGAATGGTGTTTCGGCGTGTTCGAAGCAGCGCGTCGCGGCTCTCGCTAAGCTGTTGAGTTTTTTCAACTGTTTTTTGTCTTTTTGTTCGAGCGCGAACAAGTATTGCGCCAAGAAGTCAGCGGTTTCACTGAGGCCGCTGCCCACTTCGATGGCTCTCTCGCTTGCGGCGTGTTCGAAAGCGACGTGGCTCGCTTCGGCCGTGATAGCGTAGTCGTCGGATTTCGGGTTGACCCAGACGACGTGTTCGACGTCCCTGCTGAAGCTGTGTGCTCGCCGCAGCCCGGCGACGAATTTTTGCGTCTGTTTTTCGAGCGTCTTGTTCAACAAACCCTTTTCTTCCAAGCGTTCGAGCATTTCTTCGCGCAGCGTGTTCTTGCTCGTAGTGAACAGCACGCGCGGAAAACGCTTCGCGCCGTAGATGCGGCTGAGCTTGTATAATCGGTCGAGGAAGAGCGCGTGGAGCTCGTGGTGCTGTCTTTTCACGATTCAGTAAAACGGAAAGTCGGAATAAAAAGTCACTTGGGCTTTCGCATGATGAAGAAGTGCTGCGCGTCCGGGAACATCGTGTTGCGCATGACGGCATCGCTCATTGCTTTGTTGACTTTTTGTTGTTCGCTGGTGCCGGTTTCTTGTGAGGCGCGCCATTCCGTGTCCCTGACGTGTTTCTCGCCGTAACGGTCTAGGATGAGTCCGGCTTTTTTTGCGAGTTCTTGTGCTACTGCGCGGTTTCTTGTGAAGTCTCCACTCCATACTATTCCGGATACGATGGGGCTCCATCTGAAAACGTGATAAAACCTGGCGCCGGGCTTCAAGAGTTTTGCAACGATTTTCAGCAAGGGTTGTCCTGCGCCCGTTACTGCGGCGTGAAAACTGGGCGAGTGCATGTGTATCTCGTCAAAGCGCTTTTTTCCAAGATGCTTTTTCAGTTGACGCTCTAGATTGGCTGGATGCGCCAGATCGAGTTCAGTCACGATCCATTTTTCCTTCAACAGTGGTCGCTTTTGCAGAGACTTGGAAAAAAGATCAAGGTCTATTCCGTGGTAAAAAATTCTTCTTCCCGGAAATCGCCTGAGCAGATCGCGTCTTACTCTCCCCTTGCCGGCAAGCAAGTCGAGCACTTCCACGTCGTTCTCTCTTTTCATGACGCTAGCGTAGCGTTGTTCGAAAAATAAAAAGAAGAAGGAGGAAGGGAAGTTTACTCGGCGAGCACGATTTTCGTCTTGGCTGGCTTGTGCGCGATGTTTCCGGCGCGGATGCCCGCGACGAACGTGACGCCTTTCTGTTCAGCCATGTCCACGAGTCGCTGTGTGACGATGCCGTCGAGCGCGACGCTGCTCACGCCGTTGCTTTCGCTGAGCGCTTTCATGACCTCGCGGATCGGCACTTCGGCTACCGTGCTTCCGGAATCGCTGAGCAGTCTGGCTTTCAGTGTTCCTTCGAGCTCTTTCAGCATCGAGCGCAGCGCTGGAACTTCGCGCGGATAATCCGCGGCGGTGACCGCGATCGGTTCGGCTGGCGCGTTCATGGGCGCGTCCGGCGTCAACGTCACGTTGCCGACGCTGACTTCGCTCACTGCTCGCACTGCGGGTCGCATCGGCATTGAGGAAGGTCTTGGCGGCATCGAGTGCGGCGCTGGCCTTTGCGGGAAGCGTTCGCGCGATGCGCCTGTGTCGCGTGGCGGTCTTTGTTCGTAGCCTTGGCTCATTCCACTGCTGTGAGCTTCCTCGATCGGTACTCGCGCGCGCAAGCACTTGATCAACTCTTTGCGCGTAAGTTCCTCGACCTCTCGTCCTGGAGGTGCGCGTGCGACGAAATCAATGTCCGTCGCGGCTTGCAGCTCGCGAAGGATGATGTCTCCACCACGGTCGCCGTCCAAGAACACGGTGACTTCTTTCTCGCGTCCCAGGCGTGCAATTGTTTGTCCAACGTTTGCGCCGCCGATCGCGACCGAGTTCTTGATGCCGTTCTTGAGCAGGTTGATGACGTCAGCGCGTCCCTCGACGAAAATGATTTCGTTGTTGCGCGTGATGTCCGGTCCTGCTGGAAGCTTGTCTTCGCCGTAAGAAGTGATCTCGGCGACCTTGACGCTTTCCCTGACCATTTCCGAAAGCTCTTTGCTTTCCGGCATTTCGTCCGTCATGAGCGAGCCTAGAAGGTTTTTTGCGCGGTCGAGCACTTGTTTGCGTTTGGTGTTGCGGCTGTCTTCGATTTTTTCGGTGTTGATGCGTGCTTCGCAAGGACCCACGCGGTCCACCGTTTCGAGAGCAGCGGCTAGAATAGAAGTTTCCACCATGTCGAGCGAGCTCGGTACGAGAATGACGCCGTTCGTTCTGCCGTTGCGTACTTGCATCTCGACCTCGATTCTTCCGATTCTTCCGTTCTTTTGGAGTTCGCGCAGGTCGAGTTCTTCGCCCAGGAGTCCTTCAGTTTGTCCGAAAATGGCGCCGACGATGTCCGGCTTTTCGATTATTCCGTCGATCTCGAAGCGCGCTTTGATCATGTACTTGACCGTGTCTATGTACGTTTTACCCATTGTGAAATTTTCACCTGTTGTGTTCGAGAGTGCCGAGAAAAGACTGAAACAGCTATTTTTCTTGTGACTCGGAAAAAAAACAGAGGTCGTTCGGCAGAGATTGCTTGTCGCTACGCTGTGTTTCTTATCTTGGCCTGGAGGTTCTAGTGCTGCGCGCTAGTCGCGCGAGAGCGCTTTTCGCCTTTTTGGTCGAAGTTGAAAAGAAGCGTGACAAGTTCATTCTGACGATTCTACCCTACTGTTTTTTTCTCGAGAGCTGTTGTTTTTTCGGCTCTCTTTCTTAATTTTTTTTCAAATATTACGTGATTTTTTTTGTTTTTCGTTAAGGTGCTGGGTTGTTGACGCGCTTTCAACCCCGCCAATTTTGCAGGAGCAAAAGCAGGTCTGCGCGCCATCCTACCACAGCGACCTTGATATCTAGATGGCGATTCTACTATTAAATAACTATCGAAAAGCGACGAAAAGCCCTACGACAAGAGACGAACTACTGGTGTTTTTTGGTGTATTTTGAGAGGGCGGACAACATCGCGTGCCTGGCGAGCTTGCTAGTGGTTATCTTGTATGCAGAGTCGAGCGCGTTCTTGGCGTCCCTTCTGTGATCGTTTTTGAGGTATGGTTCGAACTTGGAGAGGGTCTGAGCAGCGGCGCTCGCGACCGACTCGTTGCTGTGAGCAAGGTGCTTGATCACTAGTTCGTGGTGTGGCGCGCCGTGTTGTTCCATTAAAGCTAGTGCGTGGAGGCCAGCGAGCTTGGCCGCCGAGTGCGGCTCTTTCACCAAACTTGTGGCAATCAGTCCTAGCGTGTCTGGATCCATTTGTTCCCATACCAGGGAGTTGACTAGTCTGCGGACTTCGGGGTGCGTAGTTTTTTTTAGATAGTCTTTTGCGTCCCAAATTGCGCGATTGCTGCGTTCAGTCATTTTCTATCTGAGTAATAGCTTGTTCTTCGCTTCTTTAATCTTCGCGCGAAACTCCGGAAAGAAACCGGCCTTCTGCTCCTCAGCAATAAGATCGTAAAGTGACGGTGACAAGGAGACGACGTCGCGCTCGCTGATCATTCCCACGATCTTGCCATTGTCATAAACCACTAGGTGCTTGACGCCGACGTTGCGGAACGTCTTCGCCGCGTCGGTAAGGTCGGCGCTGCTCTCGATGCCCTTGAGCGGCTTGCTGGCGAGGTCGCGTACTTTGAGGCGCGTGTTTTTCCTGGCGAGAGACTTGTAAACCAGATCTTTCGCAGTGATGATGGATTCGATCTTGCCGCCCTTTCCAGTGACGAGCAGGCTCGAGACGTTGTTGGTTTTCATCTTTGCGGCCGCGCCGAAAACGTTGGCCGTGTCTCCGATAGTCACGAGCCTTCTCTTCATCGCGTCACCGACGCGAAAACCAGTCTGCATTTTTATTTTTCCGTGACGCTTGCACTCTCTCGCTGTTTAATAACTTTACCCGCACAAAAAAATCTGGAATGGGTCGCGGTAGTTATCAAAAGGGCGCGCGTTTCGAGTACGAACTCAAGAACCTTTTTCTCGAGAAGGGATTCTGCGTGTTGCGAACGGGCAAAAGCGGTGTCGATGGCGAGTCACCCGACCTCGTCTGCCTGCACACGACGAAAAAGTTCGCGCTCGAGTGCAAATCCATACAGCAATCTTCACTATTCATTGACGCGGCGAAAATGAGGATAATGCAGGACTGGGAAAAACGCGCTGGGCTGCCTTTCTACGTCGCTTGGAAATACGCGCGCGGCGAGTACCGCTTCATTCCGTTGATGCTTTTTCACGAGAACAAGTCAAGCTACAGCGTGCCGCGAGAAACCGCTCGTTTGGGGTTGTCGCTGGACGACCTGCTAAAAACGAAAAACTAGATCGCGATAAGAAACGGTTTTCAGGCTCGTACGGTTTCGCGTTGCTGCAACCTTTCGAGCACGGCGTGTATTGCGGAGTAATCGTTCAACACTTTATCCAGCGCGGTGCCGCGCGTGTGCTTGGGCCTTTCTTGTTCCATCGCTTCACGCAGCTGAGCGACCTTGCGCTTGACTCGAGCTACTTCTTCGAACAAAGGCACCTCGTCTTCCCAAATCTTGACCGCGTGCTCGGCAATCAGCGCGTGTCCGAGCTTGATTTGTTCCTCGCTCAAGCCGTGACCTGCGGGAAACTTTGACTTGTGCGCGTTTTCGTCGAACAACTTGTGAAGTGCTTCGCTCATAGTAATTTCAGTTCTCCAGTCACTTTGTCAACATCTTCCGCCTTCCAAGGACCAACCGCGAGCGCCGTAATGGTTCCGGGTGGGAGTTGCGTCAATCCAGCGTCGCGAATCAACGCCCAAGGAATATTCAACTTGTTGGCTCTCGCTGCGAGCTGTTCCAGTTCTTTTTGCGAGGTGGCTTTGAGCACGATTTTGCGGCAGCCCTCTTCTTCCCAAGCATAGGCCACGCGTTTGTCGAGTTCCACTGCCTTCTGGAGGCCGTGTTGTGACGCGTGCGAGCCTTGGACGACCATTTTGCCCTTGCCCATGTCGAGATCGTTGCGCAGCACGATGGCTTGTTTGAATTCTCCCATTTTCTGGTGAATCACGAGGTCGTTCAACTTGTCGAAAGTTCTTGCGAGCGCGTTTTTCTTTTGCGCGTGTTTTTTCGCCACGATTTGTTTCAGAGTTAGTAGTCTTGACTCGTTTTATAAACAAGACGGAAGGCAAATGAAGAGAAAAACAGCGAGAAAGAGAAAAGGGGAGTTAGAAACTTTTCGCGTTCTACGCCATGTATGCGAGCACGACCGCGATTGTCACGATGGACACGAGGTGGTGCGCCGCGTTCAACAGCGTGAGCTGCATGGGCTTGTCCGTGAACTGGTCATCAATCACGACCGTAGTCGCGATGAATCCCAGCCACACGATGAAAGCCGTCGTCGCCGCTTCTATCACTCCTCGCGATTGCGAGTAAGACAGTATTGCGGAGAGCACGTACGCCGTCACGACCGCGCCGATGTAGGCAACGACCATGGGCATGTAGCTCTTCGTCATCGCGCCCGGCTTCATCTTGCTGAGCTTCTGCCACATGTTTCCGAAAAGATAGGGGCTGTAGAAGATGTATCCCACAACCATCGCAGCGATCGCTGAAACAGCGACGGCGATATAGTTCACGTAAGGCATTGGTAACATTTTTTCTTTATTTCACCTGATTAGTCTGCTGTGCGCGTAAGGCCTGACGAGTTTCTTGCCTGTCCTGACCGCGCCTTTAGTAGTTTTTTTGGCGATGTTGCCGGCTTTTCGCACGTGCAACTTTTGCTTCGCGATCCAGACGGCCTTGCTTCCCGCTTTCCATCCGGCCTTCGCTCCGCCCTTGACGAGTCTTCCTCCTTTCCTCGCGCCGCCTTTTACGGCTCTGCCGCCGGCGGACAATCCTTTCTTGCCCCAGCTTGCGGCTCTTCTAACGATTTGTTTCATAACCAAAATGCACCTCGTAATTCAGAAACGATTCGGACTTCTTAAAGTCGCACGAACGCGCGACTACCTCGGGCGGTTCCTTACCAGCTCGTAGCGGCGGAACCCTTTTATTTTTTTTTCCAACCAGCCGCGGCTTTCGCGACGCGCTTGGCTCTCGACACCGCTCGCTTCGCGCCCTTGACTACTCCCTTGATCTGGTTCTTGCGCTTGCGCGGACGAATGATCGTCTTCTTGATTGCCTTGCCGGTCTTGCTCACGACTCTGCCGCCGACTCGCCATTCCTTGCGCGCTAGTTTAACTGCCGGATTCATTTTTCCCGTCATTAACTCGAAAACACCTCTACACAGCTACACTTTCCCAGCCTTCTTAAACATAGCTCGACAGACCAATTCCGCTGCAACAAAAAAATGATGGAAAACGTCACGCGAGCCGCGCGAGCAATACGCGAACACTCGCAAAGCGTACGCGCGCTGTGCCAAAAAACACGCGACCAACCACCGGTCATCGAGCGTCAGGACGTGCTCGAACCAAAACTCTTACACAAAATAGCGAACGCTCGATTCAACGGCACCGTCTGCGGCGTTGACGGTGGCCTCGCGGCACAATCGCTCGCGGGCGCCGACATCGTGATCACGCGCGCCAGCGGCGTCTCGTTCACCTACAACAACTCTTCACTCACGAAGAGCGCGCAACTTCCACAAGAGCCGCTCAGTGTTTTCGTCGAGCACAGCCTCGACTCCTCCGAACTCTCGTACCTGAAAGCGATTTCGCGATTGACGCAAGAGGTCTCCTGTGCGTTGAAGTGTCTGGAAAAATTCAAGCCCGACGTCCTGATGCTCGACGGCAGCATCGTGCCGCAAGTCAGTGACAAGCCGCCAAAGGAAAACGCGCTGAGCGAGCAATACGAGAAACTCGTCGCGCTCTATTGCGAACTGTTCGACAAGAGCGCTTCCTCGGAAACCACGCTCGTGGGCGTGATCAAGGACAGTCGCGGCAAAAGATTCCTGCAACTACTCGAAGAAAGCGGCCATCTTGACGCTGGAGAGAACGCGTTGCTCGAGAAAAGCAACGACACCGTCTTTCTCGACTCGCTCTTGCGCCACGGCGAGCGCACGTTCGCTTTCAAATACACTCACGCCGCGAGCCAGCACTCCGTGCTGCGTGACTTTTCGAGGCACAATGAAAACATCGCCACCACGTACTTGCGTCCTGCTTCTCTCGACCGCCCGCTGCGAATAGATTTTCTCTCATCCAAGCACAACTCGATTGATGGTGTTGCGTCGATGGTGCAATCGCTTTGCAGCGCGAACGCGACACACGCACACCCGGCAGTGCTGATAGAGGCGGACTTGCGTGCGGCGATTCGTCCCGAAGAGGTGGATCACGTGAGCCAGGCGCTCGCTTCCAGCGCGGGTTTTAATTCCGCACTGCTTTCTCTGCGTAGGGACTCGAGACCATTCAGGTGATTTTGAAAAAGATGGCTGCCAAACATAAACACTCCGTCAAAGCGTGCCGCTCGTTCATGTCGGAACACATAAAGACGCACATGAACGAGGGAATGAAACAGCCGCAAGCAGTGGCCGTGGCTTATTCCGAAGCAAGAAAAGCAGGCTGCGTACTACCGAAGAAGAAGAAACGCTAGCGTCCGGCAACAATGTTGAGCACGTCGCCGTTCTTCAGCACGTGATCCCTTCCGATGGTTCTCTTAGTTCTGCAGTCGATGGCGCGTATGAAGTTTTTCGCGAAGTCGCTGTGAATCTTGCCCGCGAAATCGATGGCGGTGCTGCCTTGTGGCAGTAGGAAGACGTCCAGTAGGATTTTGCCTTTGTCTTCTTTGATGTTGTATTCTTCTTTTCCTGGATAGATCGCGATGTTTTTCGTCAAGTCGAACACGGCTGTGTTGATGGCTTGCTGCACTCCCGTCGAGCCCCATGGCTTGAGCACGTGGTCTCTGATTTTGTGTAGCGCGTCCACGATAGCTTGAGGCTGTTCGCCTTTGATGGTGAAATCAACGCCGTCGTAATCGATGAATCCTTTTTCCTTCGCTCGTTTCAATGCCAATTCGCTGTCGGTGCTGCATGGTATCACGATGTAGTGCGGGTATGCTTTCTTGAGTTCTTCGACGTTCTTTTTCGCGTGCGGCGAGTCGCACTTGTTCGCAACGATCAAGATCGGTTTCGCTCGCTGGCGCAAGATGGTCGCGAGTCGGTAGAGTTCGGCGCTGGTCCATTTCCAGAACTCTTCATGCAGGCCGTTCTCGGTGACGGTCGTGCGCAGCATGGTTTCGCTGATGCGCAATCCCGTGAGAGTGTTCGCGAATTCTGCGAACTTTTTGCCTTTCAGCTTGTCGGCGTTGCGCTTGATGATTCCGGCGATCCAGTGCGACAATTCCGCGTCA
>DASYRB010000005.1:0-7706 GCA_036004805.1 Candidatus Norongarragalinales archaeon | reverse complement strand
AAACGCTCGTCAGCACGAAGTAAGCCGCGACGAGCCCTGGAGACAATACTAGGAAAGCGAAAAGGTATGGCGGGCAGTGGAGTACTTCTCGGATTCCGGTGAGCGCGTTACTCATTTTTTTCACAAAACGGTGAGGGTTCCGCGCACCATGTTCATCGGGCACCTGAATGCGTAAGTGCCTGGCTTGGTGGGCGTGAATTCGCCAGAAACCACGCTTCCATCGGCTGGGGCTTGTAGTTGCAGGTTGAAGTCAGGAAACACCACGTAACGGCCGCATCCGGAATTGGCTTCAGCGCTGAACTCTACGCGCACGGGAGTGCCCGCGCGGACCTGTATTTTGTTGGGAGTGTAAGTGAGCGAGTTCGTCGCTTTCAACTGTATCACTTGCACTTCGCCCGCTTGTTGTGCGGGTTGGTTGGCCGCTTGGGCGGCTGCGAGTTGTGCCGCGCTTTGCGGAGAGGTTGCTGCCGCAAAAGTAGGCGTGAACGCGATGACGTAGACTAGCGCGAGGAAGCCGATGCCGATGCCGAGCAGCGCGAGCAGACCGCCGTTAGCGGTGATGAAGGATTCGTGTTCTTCGCAAGCGTCGCACGTTTCGGGCGCCATGTGGTTTTTTTCTTCCGCCATTTTTTCTCCCCTACTATTTTTTTTGTTTTTCTCTACTTTTCTACTTGCCGGTGAACGTTTTTGGTTTGAACGAGTTCAGCCGCAAACTGTTACCTACGACGCTGACGCTGCTGAACGCCATCGCGCCACCAGCAAGAATCGGGTTGAGCAGTATTCCGTAGAAAGGATAAAGCACGCCTGCAGCGACCGGTATGAGCGCGACGTTGTAAGCGAAAGCCCAAAACAGGTTCTCTTTTATTGTGCGCATCGTGCGTTTGCTCAGGTCGATGGCGGTGATGATGTTGCGCAAGTCTCCACTGATGAGCGTGACGTCGGCCGCTTCCATCGCCACGTCCGTGCCGCTACCAATCGCTATACCGACGTCCGCCGCTGCGAGCGCTGGCGCGTCGTTGATGCCGTCACCGACCATCGCCACGATCTTGCCTTGCTTGCGAAGGCGTTGTATTTCTTTTTCTTTTTGTTCGGGAAGCACTTCGGCAAGCACGCGGGTTATGCCTGCTTGTTTGGCGATGGCTTTCGCGGTACGCGCGTTGTCGCCAGTTATCATTATCACGTCGATGCCCATTTTCTCCAAGGCCGCGACGGCTTCACGAGAGTAAGGCTTGAGCGTGTCCGCAATCGCCAAGACTCCCGCAGTTTTTCCGTTGACTGCGACGAAGAACGCTGTTTTCCCATTGTCGGCGAGGCGCGCGGCTTCTTCCGCGAGAACGGAAATGCTGGCTTTTTCTTTCAGCATCAGCTTCTCGTTGCCGACAGCGATTCTTTTACCGTCAACAATGGCTTCAAGGCCCTTTCCTGGAACCGCTTGAAACTTTTTCGGCTCCAGCAACCTCAACTTTTTAGCCTTCGCCATTTCGACGATCGCTTGAGCGATGGGGTGTTCGCTCGCTTGCTCAGCGCTCGCCGCCAAAGAGAGCACTTGGTTTTCTGAAAAACCGTTAATCGCGATGACATCAGTGACGCTGGGCTTGCCTTTCGTGAGCGTGCCTGTCTTGTCTAGCACGATCGTGTCGATCTTTTGCAGCGTCTCGAGCGCTTCGCCGCCGCGTATGAGTACTCCGTTCTCCGCGCCCTTGCCCGTGCCTACCATGATGGCGGTCGGCGTGGCGAGGCCCATCGCGCAAGGGCAAGCGATTATCAGAACAGCGACGAAGTTGACGAGCGCGCGAGTGAATGATGGTTGCGGACCGAAAAAGAACCAGACCAGGAACGTGGCGATCGCGATGACTATCACGATGGGAACGAATACCGCGCTGACCTTGTCCGCGAGCATTTGCACGGGCGCCTTGCTGCCCTGTGCCTCTTCGACCAAGCGAATGATTTGTGCAAGCGCAGTGTCTTTGCCGACTTTCGTCGCGCGCATGAGGAACGATCCGGTCTTGTTGATCGTCGCGCCGATCACGACGTCTCCCTTCTGTTTGTCGACGGGCAAGCTTTCGCCCGTGATCATGCTCTCGTCGATCGCGCTCGAGCCTTCAGTGATCACGCCGTCGACAGCGATTTTTTCTCCGGGACGCACGCGCAAAACATCTCCCACTTCGACTTGTTCTACGGGCACGTCGATCTCTTTTCCTTTACGCAATACTCTTGCGGTTTTGGGTTGCAGGCCGATGAGTCTGCGTATCGCTTCTGAAGTTTGTCCTTTCGCGACGGCCTCGAAATAACGACCCAGCAAGATGAGAGTAATGATGACGGCCGCGGTGTCGAAATAAATGTCCGGCGCGACCCCCGCCTGCATGAAGAATTGTGGGAAGAATGTCGCGGCCGTGCTGTAGAGGAAAGCGGCGTTCGTGCCGACGCTGATGAGCGTGTTCATGTCCGCCGTTCCGTGCTGCGTGGCGGCTATCGCGCCGCGGTGGAATTGTGCGCCGGCCCAGAACTGCACTGGCAGAGACAGCAGGAACATCGCGACGTTGATCCAGAAAACGGGAATCGTCGCGAGAGCGTTCGTGAGCGAGGGCGCGTAAGTGAGTGTGAGTATCGCGAGCGAGAGAGTGACACTGATCGCTAGCTTGTTCTTCAGTTCAGAGAGTTCTGCTTGTCGCGCGAGTTTTTCGCGGTCTTCGTAGGATTCTTCACCGCGCTCGACCGAGTCGTGCCCGGCGCTCTTTATGGCTTCGAAGATCTCGTGCTTCGTCACGATTTCCGGGTCGTACTCTAGTGAGGCTTCTTGGATGTTGTAGTTGAAACTCAGCTTTGAGATTCCTTTGAGCGATTCGAGTTCGCCGCGCACCATTCCGGCGTGGTGTTCGCTGTCCATTCCTTTGATGAACAAGCGCAAGAACTGGGTCTTCTTCACGACCCTGTAGCCAGTGTTTTCGATGGCTTTCTCGAGTTGTGATTGTTGTATTTTGGAAGGGTTGAAGGTGACCGTGGCTTTCTCGGTGGCGTAGTTGACGTGCGCTTCGCTAACGCCCGGCGTGGTTTTCAACACGTTCTCTATCGTGCGCGCGCAGCTGGCGCAGTCCATGCCTCCGACTCCGATGGTGCAGACTTGCGCGTTTTTTGCTGGTTGCGGGTGCTTTGCCGTGTGTGGGTGTTTCATGCCTTGCTCGTTTTGTATCCTAGTTGTTGGATTTTTTTCTCGATGTCGCTTTCTTTGACGTCTTTCTCGTTGTACTCGACTTCAGCCCTGCCCGATGAATAATCGACCTTTGCGCTCTTGATTCCCATCATTTTCGACAGGACGTTCGTGATCGTGCGTGCGCAGCCGTCGCAATCCATGCCTTTCACGTTGAAACTCACTTTACTCATGTTTTTTTTATTCAGCTCCTTGCTAGTCGCGCGGCGAGGTGGGCGCGGGCTTTGGGTCCGAACGTTTTCAACAAGTTGTCGATCGCTCGCTCTAGCATTTCTTGTTCGAACTCGCTTCGCGATTTTTTCAATGAATAGAAATAGTGCGTGCCGCCCTTGCCTTTCGCGCTTCTCCGCTTCAAAAGGCCCAAAGAATGCAGGCGGTCGAGCACGACCGCGACGCTGCTGACCGTGGTTTGCACACCCTTGTTCTTCAGACGTTTGAAAACGTCTCGCACCTTTACTCCGCACTTGCAGTCGGGCCCGCACGTGCATGGGCCGCAGCTGCACCACAACGCGCTGCAGACTTCGCGCTCCAGAGGGCTCAGCATGTTGATTGGGTCATTGAGTAATTGCTTCCTTACCATCAGAAGAGAATGAAGCTTTACATTGCTTGAAAAGCTTTGTGGTGGGTTTGGAATGGGTTTTAAATAATGCGAATTCTTGAGTGAGTCCTAGATGAACCGTTTACTGCTTGGCCTTGCGGTTTTCTCGCTCTTGATCGCGGGATGTTCGCAAACACCCACTCCACAGCCGTCGCAAGCGCCCACGCCAACGTTTTCAGGACCCGGTTCTCCGATCTCGCCCGGACAATCACCGATACCCACCGATACTGTATCGCCGACCGTTTCACAACAACCGACAACAACACCGACAGCCACGCCCTCGCCGACAGCGACCGTTAGTGTTCAAGAAAGATCCATGACGGCGCAGCAGTGGCACTACACGCCCGACACCATCACTGTGAAGAAAGGAATACCGGTCAAGTTAACGATAACCAGCATAGACGTGACGCACGGCTTCCAGCTTTCAAGCGGAGGCATCGACGCAAGCACTACCGAATCGCCCGGCTCTCCGGGAGTTGTAGAGTTCACGCCGATGCAGACCGGCTCGTTCGTTTTCCGCTGCAGCGTTTTCTGCGGCACGGGACACGGCGGAATGTCCGGCACGCTCATCGTAACCGACTAAAAAAATTCGTCTTCCGTTTTTTGTTGTTGTTGTTGTTGCTTATTCCGTTTGGAACTTGTAACGCAGCATCGCGGCTATTTTGAACGCTTTGAACTCGCTGCCCGCATCATCATCCGCATTGAAAATCAACAGCTTCGCGCCCATCTGGTTCGCCTTCTCTATCAGGTCATTCACTTTCTTCGCGAGCGGACCCTTGCGCAAGAGCTCGTCCAGCACGAAAACATCGCTCGTCGCGCCAGCATTGATCGCTATCTCCACTTTCTCGAGACCGTAACAACTCAAACCATCGCTCCTGCCCAAGCTCTTCTTCAAGGCTTCGAGCGCGCGGAACTCGTCCTGCAGCTTTTGCTCGCCCAAGATTTTTTCCAACACGCCGGCCTTCAGCATGGAAGTGATGGCGGTGCGTTCTGCGCTGTCGGCGTGCTCGAACTCGATCTTCGCCATTAGATCTGAATATTTGTCTCTTGCGTACTTGCGCAGCGCGTCCGGCGCGAAACCCGGTCCTGCAATGATCGTTTTTTGCGCGCCCGTGATCTGTATTGCTTTCAGGATGTCGCTGTAATACTTTTTCTGCAGGTCGTCGAAGGTTTTCGGGTCGCGCTTGCTCGCTTCCGTGTGAAACTCCGCGCCAAAAGTCAGTCCGATGTTCGTGAGCCTGGCGAAAAGAGCTTTTTCTTCGTCCATCGCGACTATCAACGCGTCGACGCGCGCGCCACGCTTGCGCGACTCTTCCAGCGTGCGCATGAAGTATGGCGAAAACTCTTTCTTGCGCAGTTTCACGGCGTCGCCTGGTTCGATGTCGAGCGTGTGGTGTTCTCCTTTCGACACGAACTCTTCGGGACTGCCCGCGACGATCTTGCCCGTGATGCGCAGCTTGTTGACCGCTTGCGCGAACTCGGTGTTTTCCACTTTCACTTCGACGTAGACGGGCTTTTTTTCGCCGCTCTCTGCACGTCCCTCGCCGCCTTGCGACTTGAACCTTCTCCAGGAACGGCCTCCGGCTATGTCTCCTTCCTCGATGAGTCGCGTGAGGTACCATAAGTCTTCAATGGTTTGCGGTTCGAGCTTGCACTCGAGCTCGCGCTTATCCATGCGGACCAGTTTCATGACTAAGAGATTTCGAAAAGCGTGTCTATTATTAGTGAGGTTTTTTAAGCGACGCGCGCGACAATATCAAAAATGGTTGATAACAAGTCTGTAGCTCTCGGCGTGGGCACGCTCCTGTCCGGACTCGTCCTGTTAGCCTTGATTCTTTTCTTCGGTTTCTACAAGGGAGACTGGCTAGCCGCGCTCGTTTCGCTCGTCACGACCGCGTTCATCGGCGGGTTAGTGTTTCTGGCGATCTTTCTCATCGTGCTGGGCGCGATCATTCTCTGGCTCTAGAAAAAAGGGGCGTGAGGGCGGCGGGAACGGATTTTCTTTTAGATTATTTTGAATACGTAGAGCACGATGTCGAGTATGAACAGCGCTACGACGGCTATTTCGAGGACGAGCATGTTTTGGTTGTTGATGCGGTCGCTGAGGATGGTGTACATGTCTTCCGCCACGTCCAACTTCTTGTCGACGCTTTGTTTCCACTGTCGAAGCTTGAAACGATCGCTCGCCGCGTCGTAGAGCTTGGCGAGATAAGCGTCTCCGATGAGTTTGAGCGAGTTTTCGACTTTCTCGATCACGCTGACCGTGTCGACTCGCAGCGCGCCGACTCGTTTCAGCACGGCGCCGTACTCTCCGAGGATCGTGTGGACGCGTGGTGGTTTTTGCATCTCGTCGTAGATCTCGTCGAGTTCCTTGTCGAGAATCGCGTCATAAGTGCGAAGTTCCAACAACTCGATGTTTGCGTATTCGAGCACGTCGAACGCTTCCCAGGAGTCGCTGTCGTCGTAGATGAACGCGGCGGGCCAATCGATTACTGCCAGGTCGTTCTCGTAATAACTGTAAGCGCTGCGCAGGGCGTCGCGTGCTTCTTGTTGTGAGAGGTTTTGTGATTCGGCCGAGACGATGTGTGCGATCTCGTTGCCTTGTTTTTTGAGGAGTTCTTCGGCGGTGGTTTTTTTGTCGAGGGTGCGCGCGTGGAAGATGACGTAGTTTTCGAACGTCTTGATTTCGGCGTGCGGCTTGACGAACGCTTCGCTGGTTTCTTTCGCGAGTTTTTCCATTTGCGCGATGGCTTGCTGGTCGACGTTGTCATCATCGTAAAGCGCGTCGCTCAGCGCGGCAAGTTCCTTCAGCTCTTTGTTTTCGATAGCTGCTTGGTAGACGATGGTGACGACGCCGAAGTCGTAGATCTTGGCGCGGACGTTGCACGCGAGCTTGCTGCCCGTTACCGTGAGAGTGGATTGTCCAAGGTTCACTAGTAGTGGTGGTGAGCTGTATTGGATGTAGGGCGGCGCGAGTCTCTCGGTCTTGAGTTGTGCTTCTTTGGGCGCTTTCCCGAAGATCTTTTCTAGTTTTGAGAGTTCGATCTCGTACGCGACGTCGAAGCTGTAGTACAAGAGCACGCTGCCGTTCTTTACGCTAGCCATGTGTTTGTGATCAGAAGTAGTTTTTCGCGCTAGCCGCTTTTTATGATGTTGGCGTTGCCGTCGATCGCTACAAGAACTGATGCTTCGTTCGGCACTTTCCACTCGACGATCCAGACGTTCTGTTGTGAAACTGCTGGCGCGGCGATGAGGAAGCCGCTGAACGCGCTTGATTGGAACTTGTCGCTCGCGACGAACGTGGCGTAAGCTTCGCCTCCCTTGGCTGCCGCGGCCTTGGCTTCCGGCGACTTGCCGCTCGCGATGATGGCTTCTTCTTCGAATGTGATCGCGCCGCCGACTTCGCAGTTGCGCGTGACTTGTTCTTCGCGGTAGCGTATGGGGTTGAGGTTGTAATGCCTAACGAACACGGTAGGGCAGGCGCTGTGCGGCTGTAGTGACACTTTCGCGTCTATTTTCCACTCGCTCGAGGGGCTTTGTTCGATCTTGATGGGAGTGACGGTCTTGTCGCTTTGTGGGTACGATTCTTGCACGTCTTTCAGCACGGCGTTCCATGCGGCGCTCTTGTCGAAGCCGTTGGCTTGCGGTTGTAAGAGCAAGCTCGCGGATAGCAGGACAACGCCCAGAACGATAACGTACAACAAGACCTTCATTTCTGGTAATAACGCGACTATCGGGAATATATAAACACTCCCCGACTTGCGGCCTCCTTTTTTTTGTTTTTCAGAAAAGCCAACCCAGCACTAACGCGTGCAGACCGAAGAAATACATCAAGGACGGCAGGATCAGCGCGCCCGCGTTCCAAGACCTCGGCGCGTTCAAGCTCTTCGCGAACAACGC
>DASYRB010000004.1:0-16955 GCA_036004805.1 Candidatus Norongarragalinales archaeon | reverse complement strand
TTTTGCTTACATCGTCGTCAGCGCGGTAGTGATTCTCGCCGTGCTCAAGTATTACAAGGGAAGGAACTTGTTCTATGCGCTCGAACTATTGCTCGCCTTCTTCACCGTACAACTATTCGCGGCGCTCTTCATTGGCGACCTTAACGCTGTCGGCGTAGGAGTCGCAGCAGTCGCTCTACGCCTCCTGCTGCCACAGACGAAGAGCTTATTCCTGTTCTTCTCTAGCGCCACCGTCGGCGCGCTACTCGGCGCTTCCCTCGACCCGCTGCCCGCGGTCGTTCTCGCGTTGCTTCTCGCGGGTTACGACTATTACGCCGTGTTCATCAGCAAACACATGATCACCATGGCCAAACAGTTGTCGAAACGCAACGCTGGTTTCAGTGTGACGATGCAGCAGGACAAAGAAACCCTCGAGCTCGGCACGGGCGACATCGTGATTCCGGCAATGATCACCGTCAGCGCCCTGAAGATCTCACTACACGCCGCGGTTGCAGCGTTCGCCGGCTCGCTCGTCGGAGTACTTGTACTATTCTACTTGCTCGAAATGCGCAGGGGATATTGGCCCGCGCTGCCACCGCTTGCTGGAAGTTCGCTGGTTTTCTTGGGTGGCTTTTTGGTGTTAAGGATGCTGGGAGTAGGGGTTTAATTACGACGCAAAACCCAATAGTCTACAGACGAGTTTTTCGTTAAAATTTTAGGTGAGTTTGAACCATCACGAATGCCTACGAGCAATTGCTCGATGACGCTTACAAAGCGCTCCCGGAGCGCAAAAGTAGCGGCGAGCGTTTCGAAACACCAGTCGCCATCACGCTCATTCAAGGACAAAAGACGATCGTCCAAAACTTCGACCAGCTCTGCCAAAAAATCAGACGCGAACCCGAAGACGTCGCGAAACACCTCGGCAAAGAACTCGCCGCGCCCTCCTCGTACGCCGGCGGAAGGTTGACGCTCAACGGCAAGTTCTCAAGCAAACAGATCAACGAAAAAATACAGGCCTTCGTCGAATCGCAAGTCATCTGCAAAGAATGCAAAAAACCAGACACACACCTCGAGAGCCACGGCGACCGCGCCGTTCGTATTCTAATTTGTGAAGCGTGCGGAGCGAAAGCGCCCGTAAGAAAGTGATCTCATAAAAATGCCATTCCACAGCAGACCAGGTGACGAAGGCTTCAGGCTACGCATTCCGAAGCCGGGCGAAATCATCGGACTCGTTACGGAGCTGCACGGCGGCGCGCGCATGAAAGTGCAATGCAGCGACGGCAAGGAACGCATGGCGCGAGTGCCTGGAAAAATCAAGCGCTTCATCTGGGTCAAGACGAACGACGTCGTCATCTGCGAACCATGGGACGTCGAGCCCGACACGAAATGCGACATCGTCTACCGCTACACCGCCGCACAAGCCAACAACCTTGCCAGCCGCGGCTTGTTGAAGATTCCTCAAGTCTAGAGAGCCCTGATTTTTTTCATGTCTAGGAGACTGGCCAAACGCAAGGCTCCCTTGCGCGAAGACAAGCCGGTCAAAGAACGCAACAAGATTGCCGGTCAAGTTCTCGACGAAAAAACGCTCCTGAACCTTGTGCATTTTATCAACAACAAGAAAATCAAGAGCGTCGACTACCCCGTATCAACAGGAAAAGAGGCAGTCGTTTTCCGCGCCACTCTGCCGAAGCAAGGATACGCAGCGGTCAAGGTTTACAAGTACGAAACCACTGCTTTTCGAAATGTCCAGCCTTACCTTCAAGGAGACCCGCGCTTCGACAAGATCGAAACACGACTGCGCCCGCTCGTGAGGCTTTGGGCGCGCAAAGAATTCGCGAACTTGAAGACGGCGAACGAGGGCGGCGCTTGGGTTCCAAAGCCACTAGCGCGTCGCGAGAACATCGTCATCATGCAGTTCATCGGCGAACGCGGCATCGCTTGTCCATTGCTGAAGGACGTCTTGCTCGACAAGCCGGAAGAATGGCTCGAGTTGTGCCTCATTAATCTCGAGCGCGTGACGAAGAGCGGCATAGTTCACTGTGATTTGAGCGAGTTCAACATCATCGCGTGCGGCGGCCATCCGTGGTTCATCGATTTTTCTCAAGGAGTCAGCGTCAAACACCCACGCGCCGTGGAGTATTTGCAGCGTGACGTGCGCAACCTGCTGGATTACTTCAGGAGGAAGGGCGTGAAGGTTTCTTTCGAAGAGACTTGGCTGCGCGTATCGAACAACCTTTAAAAAAGGCCGCGGAGTTAATCGCTCTCGAACAAACAGAGTTTTAACCCATGGTCCAGATTTTCGGCATCATCGATTTCCCAGTAACCGAGCTGTTGCTCTTCTTCAACGTCATCCTCTTCGTTTTCCTCATAATTCTCACTATACAACTGAAGCGCTTGAACAGCATCAAGGAAGACTTGTACGGCGAGGTGCGCGACTTGCGCAACGTGATGCACGAATACATCAAAAGCGACGTCGTGCTTTGGAGCTTGCAGTTGCTGCAGGCCGGCATGCCGCCGAACATGGTGAAAGAAGCGCTCAGGGCGGAAGGTTATGAGAACGCGGGCGAGATCGTCGAGAAAGCGCAAAGCATCTCCAAGGTCGCGCGCACGATAAACAAGTCCTAAAAAACTCGTCACGGGTATTCATTTTTCAAAATGGGCTTCGTTTCCTATCCTCAAGTTCCCAAACGGCGTCGAGTGTTCGCCATCGCCTTCATCACCATCACCGCCCTCGCGGTGGGCGTGTTCATGCTCTTCGACCGTTACAGCATCTCCGGCGCTTCGTACAACGCGTTATGCACGGTGATGTGGGCGCACTGCGACCCGAACTACAGCCCGCCCGGCAAAGCGATGAGCATACTGTTAGCTTTTACTACCTGGAGCGTGTTGGCAGTACTCATGCAAAGCGCTGTCGAAGGACTCAGCAAGATCGGCGTGCAGAACATGAAGCGACGCATCGCCGGAATGAAAGACCACATAATTGTGGCTGGTTATGGCAACGTCGGACGCTGGCTCTGCGACACCCTCGCACAAAAAGACCAAGAATTCGTCATTGTGGAAAAGGACACTTCGCTCGCGGCCAAGTTCGAAGACCTAGGATATCCTTACATCATTGGAGACGCGTTGGATTCCGAAACGCTCAAGAGCGCAGGAATCATGAAAGCCAGAATGCTCGTATCCGCCGTAGGAACCGACTCCAACAACGTCTTCCTCGCACTAACGGCGAAAGACCTCAACCCCGCAGTCCGCGTAGCCACTCGCGCCTACACTGAAGAAGCCGTCAGCAAGCTACACCGCGCCGGCGTGGAACTCATCGTGCTGCCGGAAATGATGGCCGGAATAGAACTAGGCAGAGAACTCCTCGGAATGCCACCAAGCGGCAAACCAATGTTCAGCCGCAGAAACGAATACGCCGCGCCCGCCAAAAAGAAATCCTGAAAAAACCTTCCCGCGCCTTTTTTTCTTCAACTACGAACAGCAACGGCAGAGCAAACCACGCTAAGAAATCTCGATTATTTTCTTGCGCGAGGAAGCACCCGAAACGATGCGCAACTGTCTCTTCTTCACGCCAAAGTGTTCCGCGAGGATTGAAAGCAGCTCTTCATTCGCCTTGCCCTTCTCCGGCGGCGCGGCTACGCGAACCTTCAAACCACCCGCTTCCTCAACAACCGCGCTTTTGGAAGCTCCCGGAACCACTTTCACTTCGACGCGCATAACAACGGCAACTAACCTCACTCGCCATTTTATAGCCCATTCTCAACCCGATTCTACTACATGGAACCCTCCAAACCAAAAAACGCGCCGCAAGCACAGCTTCCAGCATTCATGCCGAAACTGCTCGAACAAATGGGCCTTTCCGCGCTGAACCCGATGCAAGAAAAAGCACTAGCCGAAGGCCTTCTCGAACAAGACAAGGTAGTGGTCAGCGCGCCCACCGCTTCAGGAAAAACGCTCCTCGCCACCTCGCGACTCATCCAAAACCACCTCGAATACGCTTCTTCCAAAGCCGTCTACATCGTGCCGCTGCGAGCGCTCGCTTCCGAAAAACACCACGAACTCTCCAACGTGCTAGCGCCATGGGGCTTGAAAGTCGGCGTCAGCACCGGCGACCTCGATGACGACGACACTGACCTCGCACAATACGACGTTGTTGTAGCGACGAGCGAAAAAATGGACTCTTTACTGCGGCATCGCAGTGCGTGGATGAAACAAATCGGCTTGGCAATAACGGACGAAGCACACCTGATCGGCGACGAAGGCAGAGGCGCAACCCTCGAAATAGTCTTGACGAAGTTGAAACAGCTAGACACGAAAATGCTCTGCCTCTCGGCAACCATACCAAATGCTCGCGATATCGCGGAATGGCTCGACGCCAAACTCGTCAAGAGCGATTACAGACCCACTCGACTCGTCATCGGAGTAGCGGCCGGCTCGCGCTTGGAGTTTCCTTCCACGGTTGAACAGATCGACGCAGAAAAAGCATCCGAACAATTACTCGCACGCGCGCTCAAGACGAACAACGGCACTGGTCAAGCACTCGTGTTCAGCAACACGCGCAAGAACGCCGAAAACACCGCGACAAACCTCGCAAAGGTCACGAACGCATTTCTCAGTGAACAAGAAAAAATCGTGCTCAACGAGCTCTCCGACAAAATACTCAAAGCACTACCTATTCCCACGCCGCAATGCGCACTCCTCGCCAATTTGGTGAGGCAGGGCATCGCGTTCCACCACGCAGGACTCGCCAGTGGACAGCGCAAAATCATCGAGAAAGGATTCAAGCACGACCGCTGCATCAAAGCCATTTCATGCACGACGACGCTCGCGATGGGCATCGATTATCCAGCAAGCCACGTCATCGTCAAGGATTTGAAGCGTTTTACGGGCGCGTTCAGCGAATGGATACCCGGCATCGAGGTCGCGCAAATGGTCGGAAGAGCGGGAAGGCCTCGTTACGACAAGGAAGGCATCGCGGTCCTCATGTGCAGTCCGCGCGAAAAGGACGCGGTCAAAGACCAATACGTCTACGGCGAACTCGAGAACCTTTACAGCAAACTATCCAGCGAGCCGGCGCTGCGCGTCCACACTCTGGCACTGATAGCGAGTAATTATTGCAACAGTTTTGCAGAGCTGAACGCGTTCTTCGAAAAAACTTTCCACGCGCACCAGTTCGGCAAAACCGAACAACTACTCGGCAAAGTCGAGCGCGCCGTGAACGAGCTGAAGGATATGGATTTCGTGCGCGAAAAGAACGCGACGCTCTCGAGCACGCCAGTCGGAAAACGCGTCGCGGAGCTATACTTGGACCCGTTGAGCGCTTACGCGTTCGTCCAGGCGATCAAAGCGAAGTCGCTCAAGAAACCGTTCGACACGCTGATATTACTGACGAAGGCGAGCGAGGCGCGACCATTGATTCGCGTAAAGAGAGACGAAGAAGTTCGCCTCTACGAAGAAGCACAAGCAGCGCTCGACGCGCCCTTTGACAGTGAGATCGATACGGACGAGTATGGGTTGCAGCGCTACAAGACCGCGAAAGTCTTCAATGCATGGATAAACGAAGACAACGAGAACGCCGTGATGGAACAGTTCGACGTCGCACCGGGAGAGCTGCACGGTAGAGTGAAGATCGCGGAGTGGCTCGCTTACTCACTGCAAGAAATCGCTTTCATGCTGAACGAAACCACCACTTGCCAGCTCGTGAAGAACACGCGCCGACGCATCAAGCACGGCATCAAAGAAGAACTCTTAGAACTCTGCAAGATTCGTGGAATCGGCAGAGTGCGCGCGCGCAAACTATTCAACGCGGGCATCAAAACGATCGACGACTACAAAGCCGCGCCGAAAGAAAAAATAAAAGACGTAATCAAAACGCTTCCAGAACCCGTCCAAGAATGAGTGCTATTCGAAAAGGATGAATTGGTAGCCGTATTTTTCGATCTCTTCCGCCGGCCAGTACGAAGGCATTTTCTTTGTTGAAACTACGTCAGCGACTTTCTTTTCCATCGTGCGTCCTGTGAACTTTTTCGTCTTCGGATCCCACTCTTCCAGGACTAGCGTGTCGCCAGGTCTGCACACGAAATCCCCTAGACGTATGGTGAACTTGCGCTTGCCGCTTTGCATCACGTCAAAATTGTCGGTCCAGACCTTCTTGCGTATCAACATCATCGGCAAGTAGGTCGGCTCAGCTTTTTATGCTTTTCACGAGCGGAATTTCTGATTTTCTAATGCTTAAAGTGGTTATTCCAAAGGAAGAGCTTGAACGCAAGTAAGTTTGTTTTGCGTTTTTGGGAAACCGATATAAACGAAAATGTGGCTAGGGTTGTTGACGAAATCGAAAAAACTGTTAACAGGAGGATTGACCTAATGGGATCGCGTCCACGCAAATGGAAGAATTCAGCTTCTGCACCTGTAGTGCAGGAGAAGACTTTACGAGCGGGAGGATGCGTTGGAAGTGGGTCAAGAAGCGACGCAAGCGCATGAAGCGCAGACTCAAGCGACGCGCAGGCGAGCTCTAATGCCCACTGAAAACGCTAGAAAAAACTAACTCCCTTACTACTTTCCTTTACTGCCTTCCAAGAATCCTCTTTCTACATACCTGCCGCGAAGCTCGATTTCTGCAAGTTGTTTCTTCACAATATCGGCGCGTGTTTTTTGTTTCGAATATCCTTTCCAAAACTCTAAAAATTGTGCAGGCGAGAGGCTTTTTTTCATGAGCAGGATGTCAAGTCCGTATTCTTCTACGTTGGTGCTGTAGTCGGCGAGTCCGAAGTCGATCCACCAAACGCGATTCTTCGAGTCAATCATAAAGTTGGACGTTGTCGAGTCGCCGTGATACATTCCCGCGTTGTGCAGCGCGGCGAGTTGTTTGCCTGCTTCCTGCAGCACTTTCGATTGTTCGTTTTTCGAGGTCTTGTCGAGCTTGATGCGCGCGAGCTCACCTTCGATTTTCGATAAGAAGATCTCGTGGTTTTGGAGGTCGACGTGAAGTACCAGTGGTGTGGCGCAGCCGGCGTTCTTGGCCGCGGTGAGGACGCGTGCTTCCGTTTTCGTTCTTTCTGCTCGAATTTTGTCGTCGAGCGCTTTGGGTCGGTAGGCTTTCGCTGTGCGTGTTTTGCAAACAACGTTGGCGCCTAGTAGTTCTGTGTTGGAGAGTTGTGCTTCTGCGCCTTTCGCGAAGTAGTGCATCGTTGTGTTAGGACTCGTCTTCTTTCGGGTTCTTGAAGGCCTCGATTTCTTTCAGTATGTCTTTGAGTGGTATGGTTCCTTCTCTCTTGACGCTCGGCGGGCTCGTGCGTAGGTCGACGATCGTGGATTGCTGTACTCGCGGCAGGTCGCCGGCGTCGATGATGAGGTCTGCTTTGCCTTCGAAAGCGGTCTTGAGCTCGGCGGATTTTGATATCGTTGGCTGGTCTGCGTAGTTGGCGCTGGTGCTGGTGATGGGTTTGCCGAGCGCGTTGCTTATTTCGCGCAGCACGGCGTTGCCGCTTATCTTGAAAGAAACTCCCGCAGTGGGCGTCATGAGCAAGTTTTTGGCGAGTCCGGTCTTGCCTTTCGCGATCAGCGTGAGGGGTCCGGGCATGAACGAGTGGCACAAGTGTTCGGCGACTTCGTCGAGTTGTGCGTATTCTTTCGCCATGCGCACGTCCGCAACCACGATGCCGAAGCCTTCGCGTTCTTTGGGCCCTTTCATCTCAATGATTCGTGAAACGACGTCTTCGCGCGTCGCGTCACCCGCAACAATGTAGCAAGTTTCCGTGGGCAGGCAGGCGATTCCTCCCTTCTCGAGCGTCGAGACTACGGTGTCGATGAGTTTGTAGAGTTTTTCGCGCTCGCGCGGAAGTTGTAGAATCTTGGTCGAGACTTTCGACTGCACCTTAGTCATTGTAGCCGTTTTGCTCATTGTATTTCCACTGCCTCCTTTATGCGTAAAGGATTTCGAATTGCGTAAACTAGGAGTTGGGGTTTTTTACGAATTGCCTAACTCAACTCGGTCGAGTTCGCTTAAAAGCTTTATCCCGAAGAAAAAATTCACCAAGAGATCGGCGCGCTATCGATACGCATTCGCTGCCTCGGCAACAAATCGTTCTGCTTTACTTTCGCCTCGCGCATCCGAATTCCAGTGACCGCGATCATTCCGCCCGCGTCCCCCGAGTGCTCGTCCGGCGTGGAAAGGAACCGCACGCCTTGTTCTTCGCACATCAGGCGCAGCATTTCCTGCAGCCTTTTGTTTCTCGCGTTGCCGCCGCAAAGCAGAACGTCCTTGAGACGCGTGTGCGTGAGTGCGCGTTCCGAAGCTTCCACAAGCATCGAGAAAGCCGTTTCTTGCACGCTGTAACTCAAATCCTCATTACTCTCCCTTCCAACAAGCTTCTCTACCGCGGTCAGCAATCCCGAGAAAGTCATGCTCATCCCCTTGATCGTGTAGGGCAGCGCGATGTATTTCTTCGCAAGAGGAGCGGCCTTCAACACGCCCACCGCGTCGGGCGGCTCGAGTTTCAACAAACGTCCAACATTGTCCACTAAATTGCCAAGTCCGATGTCGAGTGTTTCGCCATAAACGTGAAAGCGTCCGTCCTCGATGGCGCCGATTTGCGTGTTGCCACCAGAAACGTAAACGACGAGCGGATTAGGCGCGTCAAGAAGTGCGCGTCCGACATCCATGTGCGCGACGGTGTGGTTCACTCCCACGAGCGGCACATCAAGGTTTTCCGCAAGGCTCGCGCCAGCGACATAACCGACGTGCAGGCAGTGTCCGATGCCGGGTCCTTGGCTGAACGCGACGAGGTCTATTTCTGAAGGCTTTACTTTCGCTTTTTCGAGTGCACTGCGCAAGGTCGCTTCGTAGTTAGCAACGTGGTGGTCTGCGAGTTTTCGCGGAATGAAACCCTCGAGAGAGGAAGGGTATTTCGAAATGACGTTGCTCTTGACTACGATCTTGCCCTTGTTCTTTTCAGCGACCGCTATTCCGAGCGTGTGTGCGGTGCTTTCAATACCAAGAGCCAGCATTTTTTGTCACAACGCGTTCGCAATCATTACTATTGCGAATAAGTTGTACAGCGCGTGCGCGATGATTACTGCAACGAGTCCTTTTTGTCCCTTGAGCGCGCGCCTGCGCACGTGGTCGCCGAGGATGAGTGAAGCGCCGAACGCGGCGACGATTTCCGAAACCGATCCGTAACCGTAGTGCAGGAGCGCGAACAGCGCGCTGGTGAGCACGAGGCCGGCGCGTTTTTGCAGGAAGCCGCGGAAAAATATTTCTTCAGCGAGCGGCGCGAGCGTGATCGCGAAGAACAGCGCGAGCACGGATTGTTTTTCGATGACGTCGGCGACGTTCTGCGTGTCCAGCACTCCCAACGCTCTCATGATAAATCCGAGAATGATGACCAAGACGAGTATCGTGAAGAAGAGCTTGATGCCTTCGAAAACTTCCACCATGGCGAGCGGCAAAGTCTTGATGCGCGGCCACTCCAAATCGCGCAGCACTGTTGAGAGCCGCCATCCCGGTTTTTGCAGTTTTATGATGGCGAAAGGAAGCAGCAACACCAGAAGCTCTAGTGCCATCGATGGCGCGAGTAGTGACAGTAAACCGAGCGCTGGAATGATCGCGCGGAAGACGATGCTGTAAGCGATGCCGAAGCGTCGCGCGAGGAAAGTCGAGAGCGCGGCGAGGAATATGAGCGCGAGGATGCCTGGCGGGTTGGCTTCGTAAACGAGCGCGGCGGTAGCGACGAAAGCGACGGCCGAAGGAAGTGGACCGATTTTTTGTACGAGGAATCCGCGGAAGAAGAACTCTTCGAGCGCGAAGAAGGCCGCGAAGAGCAAGTATTCCGAGGGCAGCCATGACGTGTTGAAGGATGCGTGGATGAATCCGCGCGCGAAATAATAGCCCAGCGCGCAAACAATGGTTACGAGGAGTGCGGATTGCGAGAAGGAGCTTCGGAATATTTTTTGCAGGTATTCCTTGTCTTGGATGACTGGAGAGAAGGAGAATAGCGCGTAGACCGCGGCAAGTACCAGGACTAGTTCCATTGCTGGGTTTTACGCTTTCTGCTTCATTTCCGTGTAGCCGCATCGGCCGCACGTGAAGCGGTTGGCGTGCTCAGCGAGCCAGAAGCCCGGGCCGTCGCGCGGGCATGATCGGTGTGCTTTGTAGTTTTTCGTTTCTCTTGATTTCTTCTTGTCAGCCATGATCAATCAATTTTTCTACTGTTTCTTTTCCGCTTTCTTCTTTCCGGCGGTTCTTTCGTGCTTCCACGCGGGCTCGCTCTTTTGCGCGGCTTCTGCGGTGTCGTAGATGTGCGCGGTGACGCTGGCTTCGCGCGCGCCTTGTCTTCCCTGCACGCGTCCGACGACTACGCATTCGGCTGGGCAGTTGAGTGCTTTCGCGAGCTCTGCCGCGACTTCTTTGCGTGAGGGTACGGCTTGGAAGTCGTTCGCGAGGGCTTGTACTTCCCAGCGCTTGAATAGTTGGTTTTGCTGTTTGTTTGTTACATTGAGTTTCATTGTTTTCTTGTTTCACTTTTGTTTTTACTTCAGTTTGAGAGCGTATTTTCCGGGCGCGCTTGCGCCGAGTACTTTCGCGATCTCGCTCTTCTCAGGGTCTATGAGTAGTATGTATCCTTCCCAGTTCTTCGTCAGGTCGGTGCCGCCGTCAATCGGACAAGTGTCTCCAGTCGTGATGAAGCGGTCTTTGCGGCAAGCTTTCTCCATCTAGTTTTTCACTTTTTCTTTTCTTCGCGTCCTTCTTTCTCGCCGCGTCTTCCAAGGCCTTCAGGGCGCATCGTTAGCGCGATCTTGCTTGCTGGAATCGTGTCCTTCCAAGAAATCGTGGCAATCTTGGCACGTACCTGGTCTCCCTTCTTCACGACCTTCTTCGTCTGCTTTCCAACGAGCACGCCTGTCTTTTTGTCGAACGTCATGAAGTCGTTCGTGACCTGAGAAACGTGAACCAATCCATCTATGGGTCCGAGTCGAACGAACGCGCCGAACTCGACGATTTCGCTAACAGGTCCTTCGACGATTTCGTTGACTTCCGGTGCGAACGTGAGGGCGTCGAATTGTACGTCGAAATAAGCGCCGCCGTCGCCCGTGATGACGCGTCCGGGGCTCTTGATTTTCGCGTTGTGTAGTGAAATGATGATGCCTTCTCCTTTCTGCACGGTGCGTTCGTACGTTTCGCGGAGTATTGAGAGGGCTGCGGCTGATGGTTTTTCGCCGAACAAGTTTGGCGGAATGCGTACTGTTTCTTCAAAAGTTACGAGCTTGTACAAAACTGTTTTTCACCAAGGAGTTTTCCCTAAAGGCCTAACGATTAGTCTCTAGAGAATTAGCAACACTATTTGGCGTCCCGGGTTTAAATACTATCAGTAGAGCGTGAGCGAATACCCGCCCTTGAGAACGAGTACACGCACTTGTGCTTGTTTGGCGCGTTTTCGCAGCACCGCGTCGCCTGTCGCGATGGCGGCTCCGAGTTTTTTCGCCGTTTGCAACAACGCCGAGTCGGCTGTGCCTGTTGCTTCCATTACTTGCCAGTTTTGTTTTTTCACGTAGCCTAGCATGGTGCGTGCGGCGTGCGCTGTTTTGGTTTTTCCTTTGGACAATGCTTCGAGCTCGGCCAGTACTGGCGTGAGGATTATAAATTCGGCTTCGCCGCGAGCAACGTTTTCGGCTTGTTTGAAGACGTCGATCTTGAGCTGTATTGGCGCCAAGATGAAGTTGGTGTCTAGTAAGATTTTCATTTTTGTATTGCCTTCATGCCTTCAACGAACCTTGTCGCGCCGCCCATTGACGGGTGCCGCACGTAAAGAGGATTTAGGCCCAAACTCGTGATTGATGCTTGCGCGTTTCTGCCGATCGCAACAACTTTCTTCGGTTTTATTTCTTGAATCATTTCTTGCAGGATTGGAGCGTATTGCGCGACTTCGGTTTTGCGCGGAGTGCGTATCGATAGTGGCTTGCCTTGTTTGAATGGGTGGAAGGGCACGCAGTTCCAGACGAGCATTTTGCCGTGTAGTGGCGCGAGCGTCTTCCAAAAGAGCTTGCCGCTCATCTCGCTCTTCGGTTTTGCGAAAGTACTGGAAACCTCGCCACCGAATGGGAGCTGTCCGGTCGATAGCTCGTTTTCGCCTGTGAATGGCACGCCTGAAAAGCGGCAGCCGTTCGGCCCCGGCGCCTCGCCCACGAGCAAGATTTCTGGTTTCTTTGAAAAAGACGCTAGGTAGGAGTGCAGGTTTTTCTTGCGTATCGCGACGCCGTTGGTTTTGTCGTAGCGAGAGTCGTTGTCGCGGTACATGTTGAACAGTTCTTGCGTGGAGCGCTCGCTGAACACTTTGTCTTCGAAAATTTTCCATACGCCGGAAAGTATCAAGCGGGCCTGCAGGGATTTGAACCCTGGACACTGTGGTTAAAAGCCACATGCTCTACCAGACTGAGCTACAGGCCCTTCGGTGACTGGTTTTTTGCTATGTAGTTTTTTGGTTGTTCAAGGTTTTAATAGAAAGCTAGTGTGAGGAATTGCGTCATGGTTCAAGGCGTTCTCGTTCATGTTTTGGGTGTGAAGGCGGTCGGTAAGTCTACTTTGATTGCAGAGTTCAAGCGCCAAACCGGTCTCAAGGTCATCGAGCTCACTTTTGGTGACTTCATGCTGGAGATCGCGCAGCGCGAAAAAGGCGTGAAGGATCGTGAAGCGCTTTCGAAAATGGGCGCGAAGCAGGTTCGTGATATGCAGATGAAGGCCGCGGCCAAAATACGCTCAATGCTTTTGGAGAAGCCTTCGCAAATTGTTTTTCTGAACAATCACGGATTCTTTTACGAACAGCCACACCACATGCTCTTGCCGGGCAGTCATGACGCGCTCGTTGAAATCTTGCCGCCGGACCTCGTCTTGCTCGTGGAAGCGAAGCCCGAGGAAATTCTGCGTCGCAGGAAAATGGATTTGAAAAGCGGCGTTCGCGCGCGCGAAGTAGGCAGTTTGAACGACGTCAAGGTGAATCTTGATGCCGAGAGGCACGTGGGCATTCACTTGGCGCAAAAATTCGGCGTTCCCCTCAAGGTTTTTGATCACACATTGCCGGTAGCAAAGAACAGGCAACAGTTTTTGGAATTGGCGCAGACTTTTGAAGCGGTCGCCGCGAAAAGGTAGTTTTTCATGACGCGGCTGGTTGTTTTTGACTTTGACGGAGTGCTGTCTACTGAAGACTCTTTGTTCATTGTAGCGAAAGAGCTGGGGCAAGGACCCGCCGTCGCAGAGATCGTTGAGGAGTATTATGGTGGTCTTGCGAGGGCGAAGACGAAGAAGGAGCGCGAGGACATCGCGAACAACACCGTGACGCGCGTGCACGCGTTGTTGAAGGGTTTTGGTCGTTGGGAGTTGTCTCAGGCTTGTGAAAAAATCAAGCCTAACAAAGGCATTAAGGAAATTCTGGACATCTTGAGCGCCGAAAAAGTTCGCACGCTGGTAGTGAGTGGTACTTTCGAGTTTTTTGTTCGCAGCGCGCTCAAGCACTGGAGCGTCGAGGTGGATGACGTGATCGCGACGCAGACCGCGGGCGAAAAGACTCTGGGGCCGATCACTTTCGTGGTGGGCGGCGGCAACAAGCAAGAATTGGTGGAGCGTTTTTTGAAACATAACAAGATCAGCAAGAAGGAAGCCTGGGCCGTGGGAGACAGTGTTGCTGACAAGGGATTGTTCAAAGCCGTGGGCAAAGAGCGCAGCATCGCGTTCAATTATCGTCCGGGAATAGAGAGGTTCGCGGGAGTGAAGTTGTTCAAGCAGGGAGACCCGCGCGCCGACTTGAGTCGCATTGCAGAGTTCGTCTTGTGAAGCGTTTATTTACCTCGCACGGGCTCTTTGTTTTTAGAAAAAATCATGGGGCGCATTTCAAGGATAGAAGGCGAGCATGGCGTTTACCACGTCGAGCTCTCGCCGGCCAGAGAGAAGTCTTTCGAGCTTTCCAAAAGCGTCGAGACGAAAAGGCCCGGACAAGTCGTTACTACTTCTGAGATCAGGAAGCGCGGCATTGATGCGCTTTTCGTAGAACGCGGCGGCGATGAAGAAAAGCAGGGAGACGCCAGTGCTGCAGCTCTCGAGACCGGTGCCGAGTTGTGGTTTGATGATCCGGAAATGGCCGAGTCTTTCGTTCGAAGAAACTTTCCAAGAATCAAGTGGATCTTAGCGCCGGCGGGTATTGCGGCAACGATTCCGGCAATCAAGAAAATCAAGCGTGGCGAGAAGCTCTCCCGCAGAGAGTTCTTGTTGGCCGGTGGCGCGGCGGCGGGAGCGTTGTTGAGCACTGCCGCGATCGCGAGGTGGATCGCGAAGAAGCGTCGCGAAGCGAAACGCCCGATAGCTGCTTACAATCGCACTGAACACATCGCGACCAATCTTGAATACATTGCGAGGCGATTGCGTGGAGAGTTCGAAACTCGTTACAAAAAGGAAAACCCTTTCAAGTCAAAATTCGGCATTCCGGAATGGACGCCCACGATTGGAGCCGCGCTGAACGACGCGCACAAGGGCATTGGCCAGCTGATAGAGAACAGCGATGCGAGAGAACGAGTAATGAAGCACGTCAACCGAAACAACGACCTGGGTGTAATGCTTCGAATACGCGTCGATCTTGCAAAGAAAAAAGGCACCGCTACCGAAGAACACTTGCTGCACATCTTCAGCCCGGCGAAAGAACCTGAGTAAACTAGGCGAGCTTGGCTGTGGCGAACAAATGCCACCTGTTTCCCGCGCGTCGCATGACCGCGATTTTTTGTCCTTTCGCGGCAGCGATGGGTTTCTTGAGCTTGAGATTGACCGTGTTTTTCTTTGCGCTGGCGACGAAGCCGACGGTCGTGGTGGTGCCGATTCCTAGAACGAGTGGTTCGGCCTGCAGGTATCCTGGCTGAAACTTTTCAATCTGTCTCGGAAGCGGAGAAACGTCTAGAATCACTTCAGAAACTACCGGCGGCAGCTTGCCCGGTTTTCCGACGATGCTTCCTGCGAGCGAGTCCGCGCGTGACAAGGCGGGGTCGAGTTGTGTCGCGACGCCCAACAGTCCGCCTGCTCCCGCGGTTTCCAGCTTGTCTCCTCCCGAGTGCAGGGAGACGATTTTGGAGCGTATTGGTACGTAGATTTCTTTGTCTTTGCGTTTCTGCAGCGCGCCAGGAAGCACTTCTATTTCGTCGCCGATCTTGAGTTGTCCTTTCACGATCGATCCACCGAGCACGCCACCAGCGAGTTTCTCAATGGCAGTGCCGGGCTTGTTGACGTCGAAGCTGCGCGCGACATACATGACTGGGTCGGCGTCGTTTTCTCGCTTCGGCGTCGGAATGTAGTCCTGAATAGCTTGCAGTAGTGCAGAAATGTTGACTTTCGAGTTCGCGACCATTGGTACGATGGGCGCGTTTTCGTAAATGGTGCCTTTGAGGAATGCTTTGATTTGTTTGTAGTGTTCGAGCGATTGTTCCTTCGTCACGAGGTCGATCTTGTTCTGTATCACTACGACGTTCTTGATTCCTGAAGCTTCGAGAACCATCAAGTGTTCTTGTGTTTGTGGTTGTGGACACTTTTCATTCGCCGCGATGACGAACAGCGCTCCATCCATGATTGAGGAGGCGGCGATGACTGTGGCCATGAGTGTTTCGTGTCCGGGCGCGTCGACGATGCTGATTTTTCGCACTTCCTTTGGCGTGGCTTTGCAGGTTTTGCACTCTTTTTCGGTCGTGAAGCTTTTGCCTTGCGGGCAGTCGCACTCTTTGATGGAGAAATCTGCATAGCCGAGCTTGATGGTGATGCCGCGCTTGATTTCTTCAGAGTGAGTGTCTGGAAAGTGTCCCGTGAGCGCCCACGTTAGAGTAGATTTGCCGTGGTCGACGTGGCCGATTGTTCCTATGTTTAGTTCTGGTTGCGACATCTTGATTTCATAACCAAATAGAATTGGGAGCTAGGTTTTGTGAAATGATTAGGTCGAGGGGCGGTTTTTAACCCGTCAGCCAGTGCCGCGCAAGCGGTTGGCTACCGCGTGTTTGTCCATGACGTTGATGAGCGTGACGAACTTGGGCCCCCGCGCGCGTCCCAGTAGAACAGTGTAGGCGCTTTTGAAGAATTCTTGCAGCTCTACCTTGTGGCTAGTGCACAATCTTTTGATGGCGTTCATCTGTTCTTCTTGCGAACCGTAGTGCGCTTCGTAATAGTCAGCAAATTCGTGGAGTACGCGCTTCGCGTTTTCAGGCAATAGTACGTATGCTTCTTGGATTTGTTCTTTCGGCGATAGCGCGATTTTGAATTCGGGCGCGGCGTAATGAGCGATCCAGTGTTTCGCGAGTCGCAGGCGTTTGCGCGCGTCCTCGACTTCTTCCTTCGATGGCGTTTTCAAGTGTCCGAGTTCTTCGAGTTTCTTTATCGCTTCATCCTCATCCACGAGTTGGATGAGTTGCGAGGCGAAGCTGTATGGAACGCGTTGTGGCAGCTTGAGCGGGGTTTTTTCGGTGACGAGTTGGTACATGCGTTTGATGTTTTCGTCTTTCGCTTCCGTGCGTGCTTCCTCTACACCAAAATAGACGCGTTCGGCGGAGTCGTACTCGTCGGCCATGATGGACAAGTGTGCGAGGTCCATTTCTCTCTGGGCTTCTGGTCGTTTTGTGTAGAAATATTTGAATGGTTCTGGTTCGATGACTTTCATCATGTCCTGCACTGTGTAGACGTTGCCTTTGCTGGCGCTCATTTTTTCGCCGTTCACGAGGAAGAACTCGTAAAGCATGGGAATGGGCGGCTCGATGCCGTAAATTTCGCGAGCGATGACTTGTCCGCTCTTCCATGGTCCTTCGTAGTGGTCTTTGCCGAAGGGTTCGAAGATGGTTTCGAAGATTGCCCATTGCGCTGGCCATTCGAAGCGCCATTGCAGTTTGCCTTCGCTCCACGGTTGTCCTTCGGCTTTGTGTCCGCATCCTTCGAGTACTTTCTTTTTGAGCGTTTTGCCGCCGCAAAC
>DASYRB010000003.1:0-49194 GCA_036004805.1 Candidatus Norongarragalinales archaeon | reverse complement strand
CGGTTGGTTCTTTGCGTGCTTCGCCGCTGCGGCCTTGCGGTAGGTAGTCTAGTGCGATTCCGTAGTCTTCTCTTCTTCCTCCAGGTCTTGGTTGCAACATTAGGATTGTTCAGCTCTTTTTCGCTCTTTAGCCTTTGTTTCGGGCTTCAAGCTTTTTTCGCGTATTCCTTGACGAGCTGAACAACGTTCTTGACGTGTTCTGGAGAGGGCTCTGCGCCAGCGCCCACGAGGACGCTGCGCGCTTCGTCGTCTTTCTTTGGAAGAACGTTAACGACACTCACTGCAGCTTTTTCGGGAATGCCCGCTTTCTCGAGTTCCTTCTTCAGCGCCGAAGCGTCTTTGGGTTCGAGCTTTGCGAAAGTCTCGACGTATTCAAGAGTGTTCGTTTGTTCGTAACCGAGGCTGGCGTCGCTTTCTTTCTTGCGCTTCTCTAGGAGTTCTTTGACTTCGGTTAACGTGAGGAACTTCTCTTCTACGCTTTTCATTTCATTTCCTCCAAGTGCGCCGGAATAAGTGAAATAGTTTTGCGCTTGTTGCCGTCCATGAACTCGCACTCGTAGCTCCTGCCGCGCTTCGCCAGGATTGTGACTACGCGTTTGTTGAAAGTGAGTGGAATGCCGGCGCGTGGAAAGCGTGGGTCGATGTCGATGCGCAGCTTCGTTCCTGGAGCGAACTCGCGTAGGTGTTTCGTGATCGGCACTTTGCCTTTGCTTCGCAGGTTGCGTGTGTGTCCTTGTGAAAACCCGTGACTTCGCTTGACCATGTTTTTGACCTAAAAACTTATAACCGACTCTCGCCAGTAACCAAAAAGATTTTTTCAGTTATGGAGAAGGACGACTTTGCAGCCGTGATATTTCTTTTCGCGACCCTAGTTTTTATACTATACCACTTCTACGGCACTGGCTTCCTCGCGGGAGCCGCGTTCGCGCCCAACATCTTCCTCACAGCCATCACCGGCTCTCTGGGCATGGCTGCGAGCGGCTTGTCGCAAGGAAGCCCCTCGCTCTTGTTGGTCGGTGGTGGTGCGTTGTGGGCGTTGGTTTCGCTCGCAAAATGGGGCCGCAGCCAGTTTTCGGAGAAGCAACTGGTGCAGTTCGCGATCGTGGCGTTCTTTTTCGTGATTATCGCGGGCCTTTAAAAGTAAGGGTTTAAAAAGCACCTATCGTAACCTTTTTTGTATAATGGCCAAAGCATCCTCGAAAAAGCGAGTAAACATGGGCTTCAAGGTCGAGAACATAGTCGCTAGTGCCAACCTCGAGGTCGAGCTGGACTTGTTCAACATCGCGATGGAAGTCGACAACGTCGAGTACGAACCGGAACAGTTCCCCGGCGCCATCATGCGCTTGAAGGAGATCGGCACGACTCTTCTGCTTTTCAAGAACGGCAAAGTCATCTGCAGCGGCGCAAAGAGCGAGGCACAGATCGGCAAGTCGATAAAGCGCGCAGTCGAACTCCTGCGACCGTACATCAAGTACCGAACCTAGACGCGTACTAGCTACGCCATCCTGCGAACGGACTCCTTTTATTCTACCACTAGCCCAGATTATTCGTGGCGGTCACAGGCTGAGTGTCCTTCCCGATCCCGTTTCGATCTCGGCAGAAAAAGCTCAGCACGACGCGAAATACTGGTCTCAACCGGGAACGCGCGGTGCTGCCACACCTTTCATTCTAAACCCCCCAAAGGTACGACTGCATGAAATCTAGTAACTTTGGAAAAAATGGATACCATGGCGTCAAAGTAAACAAGTTCCGAAAAGATCTTGAGTCGCTTTTTGGCCCATCATTCAAAATTGCTACCAAACAACTTGGCCGAGACGGCATCCTAATTCTCCCACAATATTTCAAGTCAGATGTTCTTTCAGGAGTTCAAAAGTTTTTTAACAATCAACTAAGGAAAAAGAAAATCGATCCGTTCCTCAAACAAGCAAGTTTTAACGGAGCCGTTGACGATGCTGCACTTAGCACAAGCAAGCCCGCAAGTAAAGCGGCAACGGATCCTACAATTTTAGCACTTATCGCACACTATTTAGGCGGCCCAGTAGTGCTGTCAAATTGGCGCGGCTACCGTACGGAAAAAAGTTCTCCTATCAGGTATCGCGCGTGGGACTGGCATAATGACCAGAAACGAAAAGAAATCAAACTTATGATGCTATTGACGCCAGTCTCATCAAAAGGCCAACCAATGTTATACGTCAAAGGCTCTCAAAAACACCGATGGAAATTGCGGACGCAAGCTGATTCGAAATATTCAATGCTGACCGCAAATAAACTGGGACACGCCATTGTCGAATGCTTTGGGCCCGCGGGGACGGCAATAATTTTCGACACAAATGGAGTGCATTCTGGAAAAAGGAGCTTGCATGAGGCAAGAAATGTTCTCTCATTCAATTACACTCCAGCCAGCGGTGGCGGTTCTGTTTTTCCAATAAAATCACTACATCCAGAAGTCCTAAGGAAACGAGCGAGCGGGCTGTTACACTGGCCTAAAGCAAAGTCAACACTAACAAACGATCTGAAAAAAATATCGAATATTGCTCAAGAAGTAAAAAACTCGATTGTAAGAACAACTATAATAAAAAAAGAACAAGACCTCGAGGGCAATGGAAAACTCCGCCTCATAAAAGAATTTGAGGCGACTCCCACTTTCGACCAATTGAAACCCAGATTCAACTTTAAAGAATCCTTCAGAAGCTTCATTTCAAGAAATGCTAACATGGATTTTGGTTCTGATTTGGACCTGCCAGTAAGACCCGGAGATGCGGATGTCGACCGCGATATTCAATACGTGAAATACAGGGACAGAAATCTAGAAAGCGCAGCTGCCCGACGATTAAAGAAAAATCTCCAAAATATTGATTACGGTTCTATAACACCAAGCACTCCAACACTAAGAATAGCCGCAGCATATGCAAAAGAAATTTCTATTACAGCAGGAGTTTTAAGTAGAGTTAGAAACGTGGGCTTTGGCAACGCACTGCGCATTAATTTGACCAGGATTGAAAAACTCGGCGAGGATTTGGCCGCAGCAACATGCTGGACCGACTCAGCATCACGATTAAGAACCAACCTCATTTACACGTACGCGGCATTAGATGACTTAATTGATACGTTAGAAAAGTTAGGTCGGCACAATAAAAAGTTTCTGAATAAATCAGAAAATCTGAAAAGCAAATCCCAAAAACTTTTAGAAATGTACGTTGGCCTGGTTCTTCTCGATGATCTTTGCAAGAAAAAAGGTCACTAGACAATTTTTAATGAAACTAATAGGTACGCCGCCGCCGCAACAAAAATTGCAAAACCGATAAGCAAGCTGGCTACCTGAGGCTCGGTGAAGCGTTTTTTCAAATGCATCCATTCAGGAAGCTTCATGGCTATGTGTGTTAAACTATATATTTTTTCATACGGAGCCTTCAACGTCCCGTCTTTTTGCAGGTCGCCAAGACTTCTTGCTTTGAATTTTGCTCGCAGTTTCAAAACGTACTCAATAATCCAAGGAATGAATACTATTGCTCCAAACTTTTCAATATTGGCCAGAATTACTGCAGCGACTATAGCAGCGCCGCTGAAGTAAGTCAAAGAGTCGCCAGGCAAGATTTTGGCAGGACTCCACGTGTAGAAGAGGAAGGCGAATTGTGCCCCGAGCGCCGAGAAAGCTATCACGGCCCCAGCGAACTGGCCTTGAGAAAGCGCAAATAGCCCTACTGCCGCCAAAGCCACGCTTGTAGTACCTGCTTCAAGCCCATTCATTCCGGCAAGCATGTTGGTTGCATTGCTGCAGAAAACCACTGCGAGAGGAACCAGAAGTAGTGGATAGAGCAAGCCAAAATTTACGGGCCCAATAAACGGAATGAGCACCGTGCTTACTCCTGCGCTAACGGCCATTAGGGGGATTGCTGCAAAGAAAGTGAGTAATGGTTTCTGCCACTGTTTCAAACCCACCTTGTAATCTTTCAAACCACCGCCAGTAACAGGCACTAAAACTTTACGCACGTTCAAATCGTCAAAAAGGCCCACCAAGGCAATAGCAAATATTGACAACAATGCGGCAAATAAGAAAACCAACTCACTCATGGATCTGGCAATGAAGGTCTGCTGTGCTACAAACACTAACACGCCCAGAGTAAAAGCAAAAAGCACCGGAATGCCGCCGCCTACAGGGACGAGAGGGGTGCGTGGTTTTTGAAGGTCTTTTACAACGACGCCTATGCCAGAGAAGAAACGAACGAAGAAGGGCACCATGAGGTAGCAGGTGACGAATGCGACTGCGAACGAGAGACCGAGTTCTAACAACATGATTTTGCTGTATTGAAGTAAGTTGGAAGGATTTTAAAACTACGACGCGCTTGGAAAGATTGTCTAAACAATGAGTCTGGAAGCGGAAATCGCGATGGCCTCGACGCTGGTTCTCGCCGCCGCGCTCGGCATTTTCTGGAAAAACAAAGGAATCGAAGCCAAGATCAACAAGCACTTCAAAATAGTCGAGGAACGCGTCGAAGGACTCGAAAAAGCGCTGAAGCGAAGCCATGACGAGTTGTGGAACGTCGCGGCGCGCAGCGAAAAGAAAGCATCACTGCGTGAAGCTGAGAAGCGCATCGCGCAAGCCGTCGGACAACTACTCAAAACAGTAAACGAAGAACCCGTGCCAGTACGCAGAGGAAAGTGAAGATACAAAATGTTTGAAGAAATCAGTCCCGCCAGTTTGTTGCTGCTCGCAGCCAGCGTAGCCGCATTCATCCTCATGATCAGGCATGCTCACAGGCTCAAGAAGCACGCTGACAGGAAGAGCGAAGAACTGCACAAACGAGTCAGTTCGGTTGAGAAACACCAGCACAACCTGCACAAGGAAATCCAGAACACGCGCAAGAGCGTTGATGAGAAGATTGATCGCGATTATCTCGAGAAAAGGATGGAGGGCCTCGTGACTCTCGTCCGCAAAAGGTAGTTTTCAATGGTTGACACTTTGACTTACGGACTCATCGGCATGGCGCTAATCGTGGTCGCTTGGGCGCCGATTGTTTACCGAACTATCGAGACGCGAGAGTCTCGTATGGATCCGCGCTTCGAAGCCCTATATCTCGCAGGCTCTCTGTTCCTCATTGTTTACGCGATCAATCTTGGAGACTGGATCTTCGCAACACTCAACGCGCTTGCAGCAATCGGCGCTGGCGTCGGTCTTTATTTCTTCCTGACGCACTGGCATCACGGCAGGCCGCGAAGCAAGCTCTAGACGATCTTGAAATCTATCGCCGTTTGCACTATCGAGGGAGAGTAGCGCATCACGACACGATCTTCAAGGATCTGAACTTTTTTGCCTAGTTTTTTCGCGAGCGCTTGAATCCTTGCCTGCGCCACTTCGAGCATTTCGGTCACGCCGCCTTCTTTCGGGTATTTAACGAACGCGCGATAGTTCACCACGGTTCCTTTGCGCGCTGCTTTCAAGACTTGCGGCAGGAATTTTTCTGCCTCCCAAGGCGCCGGCATCACTATTCGAGAGCTGTTTGGCGCGAATTTTTCAATCGCGAGCTTCGCATCGCCCTCGTGAATGGAGACATTTTCCGCGTGGTTCATGGCAACATTTTCTTGCATGAGCTTGACGGCGTAGGGGTTGAGCTCGTTCGCGATTATTTGCGCTCGCGGCTGTCTCTTTGCGATCACGAGCGCGTAAGGACCGACACCTGCAAACAAGACGAGTACTTTCTCGCCAGGCTTGACGTCGTTGGCGACGATCTCCCGATCATGCACCAGGCGTGGTGAGAAGTAGGCTTTTCCGAGGTCGATCTTCATCCGCACGCCGCTCTCGGTGTGGATGGTGCTTGCTCTTTTTTCGCCCCACAAGAACTCTAGGCTTCGGGTGCGGAATGTTCCTTTCAACGCGCCCTTTTTGGCAGCAACGACCTTGACGTGAGGATGCAGTGTTCGCACCGCGGTTGCTAGAGCGTTTTTTTGTTTCGCGCTCATTCCGGATGGCGGTTCAAGTACCGCAATGTCGCCCAGCAAGTCGAGTCCGAATGATAATTGCTCGGTTTGTTTTGCGGTGAAGGCTTTGGTTTGCGCTAGTGCTTCGTTCCAGCCCGAGGGTCGCTGTACAGATTTGGGCAGTTTCTTGTTGACTATTTTGAATGGCACGGACAGTTTCTCGCTGCGCAACACGGGCAGGTAGACGTTTTTGTCATCGTGTTGTATGCGTTGAGTGAAGTCGAGAGCCTTCTTGGCCAGTAATTGTTGGCGTGCTTTTTCGCCGAACTTTTTCTCTACCGCGATAACGATGCTCATTTTTGGTTTCCCTATAAGAAGCACCGGCGACCCTAAAAAATGAGCTAATGGACGTCGCGCAATTCATCCAGGAATACTTCATCAACCCACTCGCACACCCTGAGAGTTATCCACCGTACAACCCGTTCAACACGTTGGTTTACGCGGCGGTCGCGATCGTGGCGGTTTACGCGTTATTCCAGTTGTTCAAGCGCTGGAACGTCAAGATTGATGAGAAATTCGTACTCGCGGTACTGCCCTTCGTCGTGCTTGGCAGCGCGGTTCGCGTGATTGTCGATGCGCAAATCCTGCCGCGCGCCGTGCAACTCGCCGGATTGACGCTCTACCCGTTCGTAACTCCAGGAATCTACATCCTAGTAGCGGTGCTTTTGGTGGCGAGCTTGCTTTTTGCCCGTTTCAGGCAGAAGCAGGGCGGCGATTTTGCGCGAGAGTTGAGAAACGTTGGTATCGCGCTTGCAATAATTCCTTTTCTCGCCGCTTTGTCGCTCGCGAAGTATTGGTACGTGTTGCTCATCGTGACGTTCCTGGCGTTTTTCCCCACGCTGGTTTGGAGCCTGGTCGAGGAACTACGCAACAAGCGAGCCAAGCTCGTGGAGCGTTTGGCGATTTTTTCTCAGAGCTTCGACGGCGCCGCATCCTTTTGGGCCTTTCAGTATTCAGTGCCTGGTGTTTCTTACTTCGAACAACACGTGCTGGGCAACGCGCTGATTGGCGCTGGTGGTCCGATTCTTTTCTTGCTCGTAAAGATAGCGTTCGGAATCGTCGCTGTAGAGTTGGTGAGGCGTTATTCGCGTGATGCGGAAGAATCCACTTTTATTCTGTTGCTCATAACGATTATGGGCTTGGCGCCTGGTTTGCGTGACGTTTTGCGTCTCGCGGCCGGCGTCTAAAAATAACTGAAAAATAATTCAGAGGCAGTGGATGAGACATTACTCAGCTTGACTTTTTGCCGAGGAAGCACGTTCCGGAATTCGTGACCGCGCTCCAAGGCCGCAAAGAAATACCGCTAAAATTCCAATACCTGGGCGGCGGAGCGAAGCTGTTCTCAAAAATTAGGCAGAGCAATTATCCACCATTCAAAGCCGAAAGGCGCCTCTTGAACAAGCACGCGAAACTCATCGCCTCGAAACTGCGCGGAAAGACGGCCAACGTGGTCTATCCTGCGTGTGGTACTGGAGAAAAAATCTTTCCACTAATGAAAGAGCTTATTGCGAAGCAGAAACAATCGCCCGTACACTTCGCGCTGCTGGACATCAGCCCCGAAATGCTTGCTATAGCGAAGCGGAAGATGCGTTCACGCCTCAAAACAAGAGTAAAACTGCGCACGGACATCGTTGATTTGGAGCACGGTAATTTTGCGCACGTGACGAACGACCTACGCAAGAACGCGGGCGAAGTCAACCTCATCGTGCTCGATGGCAACATGCTCGGACAGCAGCACGACAAGGCACGCATCTTGGGCAATTTGCGCGACAGTATGACGAGCGAAGACTTCCTCTTGCTCGGAGTTCACATCGTGGGCAGGAAGAGCCGTATTAACGTGCTGCAAGAACACCAAGAAGGACCGGTGGCTGACTTTTTCTCGCACGTGTTGGAAAACATCGGCGTTTCTAGAGAAGCGGGACAATTCGTTGCTTTCAAGAACAGACAGCGCAACCAGCTCGAGTGGCGCTTCGTGTTCAACCAAGACGTCGCGATCAAGCTCTACGGCGAACAAGTGCGCTTCGAAAAAGGCTCCAAGCTGCTTTTGGGCACGAGTCATAAGTTCGAAGCGCCGGAACTACGCAAAATGCTCAACTATGCCGGCTTTAACGAAAAACTCTGGCTGCAAGACAAAACCAAAGAATACGCACTAGTCCTCGCACAGCCCAAACAACTCTAACAAAATGAGCAAGATTGAAAAATTCCTTACTACTGGTCATCCGAAGAACGTGATTGCGCATCTTCAGCGAATGCGTTCAGGCAAACTGGTTGCTGAAGCGGTGCGTCACGGGAGCGCCGACGTTGGTATTGCGGCGATCAATCGTCTTGAAGAGCTTGACACTTCGCAATATCCTTCACAATTACCACTCGCTTTGGCAAGACTGGCGAATACTAGTTCTGCGTTCGGTTTGTTGATCGAGAGGTGGAAGTTTTTCAAGAAGCCTATTCCAGACCTTTCGCCATTCAAAAAAGAGCTTTTGAAAGTTTTTCAAACGAAAGACTGGATATCAGTATCGCAAAACGCGCGTGCGGTAGCGGAAATACTTGCTCCAATCGCGCCCGCCGAGCTGATAAAGGCGGGTTTGGTTAACTCGCGCGGGTCGATGCAAAGCAGCGTCACTGACTACTTGATTCAAAACCCGCATCCCATAAGGCCGGAAGCGGCGGCTTCGCTTCTAGACCACAAAGACCCTTCCGTGCGCTATTACGCGATCATGCTCTTGTCTCACGGTGATTACACGACGCACGCGCGCAAGTACGCGAGCAAGATCGGAAAAATCTTTCTGCACGAAGAAGACGAGCTGCGCAAGAACCGCTACATCACCGCGCTAGCAAGAATCGGAAGCCAAGCTGCGTTGCCCGCCTTGAGAGAAAAACTGAAGCGAGAAAAAAAGCCATACATCGCTGAAAACATCCGGAAAACCATCGATTACCTAGAGAAAGAAGGAGTGCCATCCTGAAAATGAGCAAGATAGAACGCTTTTTGCGTCGCGGCAAGCCGAGCGTGGTTTATCCACACGTGGCGAGAATGAAGAACCCAGTACTGCTTGCGGGTCTTTTGGATTCGTCGAAGCACCAGAACTTTTTCTTGTCGAGAAAAGCTTCAGGCCGGCTGGTAGAGCTCGGGCCAAGCGTTGCAGAACACGTCGCGAAATATCTGTATTCTGAAGACATGTACGCGCCGATGTTTGCAGTGCACATTCTGAACGCGACTGACGCGGTTGAGACTGCATCCAAGCATGAGTCGGTCATTCGAAAAATTCGGGAACAAAACACTATAGAAGGAGAGGTTGTAAAAGCTTGCAGCCAACTGTTGAAAAAGATTCAGGAAGCGAAAAACAAGTAGACGTCTATTTTTCTTCGTCTTCTGGCGATTGCTTGCCGACGGGTATTTCGACGAAGCGTACGTTTTGGTCTGAAGAAGTGTAAATGATTCGCACCACTCCGCTGACTAGTTGTTTGTCGTTCAAACCATCCATCACGGCAAGTGTTGCATCGTCTTTGACGCCCACAGCACCCTCGAAGACCGCGTCGACTGGCTGAAAGCCGGCCTTCTGCAAAGCAGCGATGGTGCCGAGTACTTCGTCTTTTACTTTCATTTTGTACAGCGTAACTGCCCGAGTGTTTAAAACCTTGCGCTACCTCTAGGGTTTAGCAATGGCGAATGTTTCTTTGAACGTGCTGCAAAAACAGCTGAAGCAAGTGAAGAGGGAGAAGAAAGAGCTTCAGCACGAGATTGAGGTTTTGAAAAAAACAATGCTCATCCCAGTAGAACAGATCAGCGAAAAGGAACGCAAAGAGCTGAACAGGCTCGCGCGACAAAAAACAACCCCCTGGCGGAAAGCGCTAGGACTTGCATGAAACTTATTCTGTAGAACTCACAAACAAAGCCCGAAAGCAATTCAAGTGGCTAGAGCCAGAAATCCGCCAGAGAGTGATAATGTTATGGACGACCTTGCGGTACGCGCCAGTTCCGGCGAATGATTACGACGTCATCAAGCTGGCTGGCGATTTTGAAGATTATCGCGTACGGTTATCAAGCTGGCGCTTGGTTTACCGTGTTTTCCAGGACATACGCCTCATTAAGATTTTGAAGATCGAGCGCCGTTCTGAAACAACCTACGCCTGAAACCGCACTTCCACAATTATTTTGGAGGTGTTTTTGGCTCGTTGGAGCGTCGCAATGTATTTATACCGAAGGAGCTAAGGTTGGTCACTATTCATCGGGTGAACAACAAAAAATGGTCAAATACGCAATCGCCAAGCAACTCGCTGGCAAGAGAATCATCACGACCGACGGCGAAGAGATCGGAAGAGTAATCGACCTCTACATGAACGAGCTCACTGGAAAGCTCGAGAGCGTTCTCGTAGAACCCAACCCTGACAGCTCGCTCGCACTGCGCGCGCGCAAGGAAGGAGCGGGACTCGTTGCCCTGCCGTACAGCGCCGTCCTCGACGTCAAGGACGTCATGGTGATGGACCGCCGCGGCATCGGCGCATCCGAATAAACTCCCCCTTAACAATCCTCTTTTTCTACACGTTAATCCGCAAACAGTCTAATGAGCAAGCTCGAAAAATTCCTGAAACACGGAAACGTAAAACTGGTCATGAGGCATTTGCTTAAGCTCAAGAAGCCAGAGCTCGTCGCGATGGCACTCGAGCATGAAAGCGCCTGGACGAGAATTCGAGCCAAAAAACTTATAGCAAGAATGGGCACGAAAGGAGAAGCGCTGGCGCTGAAACTTCTCCACAGCAAAAATCCACTGGTAGTTGCTGGAGCGATAGACACGTTATCGATTTATCCCCGGCCAAAGAACGCTTTGCAAATCGCCGAAGTGGGTCTGAGACATCCTGAGGTTTGGGTTAGAAGTGCAGCAGTTTTGGCATTGCCACAGTTCGGAAACCCCAAGGTGTTGCCGCTTTGGCACGAGGCGATGCAGAAGGAACCGAATGGCCGCCTGCGGAAAGAAATGCAGGATTTTGAAAAGGCGTTGAGGTTCGGTCCCGAGATGATTGGTGCGCGCACTCGTGCCGCATTCCGTACTCCGCGGAGAGTTTTCCACAAAATATTCGAGCCCGAGCCTAAGGACTAGAGCTCGACTTCAATCGTTCCTTTCAAGAATTTTGCCTTGTCCTTCGAAACTTTTTCCAGCTCGCGAGAAATTTCTTCATCGGTCGCTTTCGCGGCCTTCTTTTCCCTAACGAACTTCAGCAGTCCTTCGACGAGCTGGAATTTCTCGTAGATCGCGTCGCCGGCCGCGCGTGTTTCTTTTTCTTCGCGTTCAAACTCTTCCAACGCCGCTTTTTGTTGTGCGAGTTGGTGTTCGAGTTTTTCGAGCTTCCTGCCGGACGTGCCCGCGATTTTGATGGCTGGCGAGTTTTCTTTGTAGTACTCATCAAGCGCCTCGCTGAAAGAATTGTAAAAAAACGCCTCAAGATCCGACAGCTTCTTCAAGTGGAAAGGCGCGAAAGCGAACGGTTTGAACTCTTTATGGTAAAGCGTGGCCTTGATTCCCGTCGAGAGTGAAGCGATGGCAGTGAGCAGGGCGCGTTTTTCTTCTTTTGAAAGTTTGCCGATTTCTTTCTTGTAATCGATGCCAGCGCGAGTGCATACTTCTTCCAGGTAGTATGGCGCGATGTTGACTACTTTTGAAAGTGAAGCGACCACGCCGCCTTTCAGTCCTTCGAAATCTTCGAGCGTCACGCTTTCTGGAAGTTTCTTGCCGCTCGGCGGTAGAGAGTAAGTCCTGCCTGGCGCGAGTGTTCGTGAAGCCCATTCCTCCTTTCGCAGCACTGAGAGGATCGTGTTTTTCTCGTCCAGCAAGAGCGCGTTGCCTTGTGCGAACTGTTCGAGCACGAGGCTGAATCTTTGCTTCTTTTCCATAACGATTTCGAGCACGCGGTCAAACTGTAATTGTTTGACCTCAAGCACGCGGGCGTTGTCGAGGTGTTCGCGCAAGTATTTGATGAAGCCCGCCGGTTCGACTCCCTCTTCCAAGTATTTGGTGAGGTGCGCGCGCACGCCGAGGTCGATGATGAGGTTGCGTTCGCCCTCTTTGTTGAAGCGCAAACGCAGGCGCGTGGGCGTGATGGCGTAGGCTTTGTTGAACCTGCCTCCCGTTAGCTCGCGTTGTAATTCTGTGGCGAGGTGGTGGTAGTCGAGGTTGCTCATTGACTGCATTTTGCGTAATTCGTAGGATGCGAGGTAATTTTATTCTGTGAGTGCAGGAATCGAGGGATGTCTTCTTTGGAGGTTTCGTTTTGCGGCAAGCGTTTCAAGAATCCTTTAGTTCTTGCTGCCGGAGTGCTTGGCGCCGGTTTTGAAGGATTGAGTGGCACGATTGCTGGTGGCGCGGGTGGTGTAACCACTAAGAGTTGCAATGTTGGCGGCAGGAAGGGCTTTACAGAACCGACTGTAGCTGTTCTTGATGATTACGTGTTGAACGCGGTCGGTTTGGACAATCCTGGCGTGGAAGAAATGGGCCGCGTCGTAACGCGCTTAAAGCTGGATTTTGACGCGCCAGTTATCGCCAGTGTTTTTGGTTCGAGTATTGAAGATTTTTCGCGGGCCGCACGAGTCATGAGCATTGCTGGCAGTGACTTTGTAGAACTTGACGTTTCATGCCCGCACGCAGGAGGCGCTTACGAAGAAGACTGGTCTTCTCCTGAGCTAGTCAAGGAATTAGTCGTTAAGGTGAAGAGTGAAGTTCAGACGCAGTTGATCGTAAAACTGCCACCTGGTTCGCACGTTGCGGTTCTGGCGCAGGCTTGCGAGGATGCTGGCGCGGACGCGTTGAACTGTGTCAACACTGCCGGCGGTTTGAGGATTGATATTGAAACCGGCAAGCCGTTGTTGTCGAACAAGTTTGGCGGTGTGAGTGGCAAAGCCTTGTTTCCGATGGCTCTTCGCGCGGTTCATGAAGCCTCTCAAACAGTCACTATTCCAATTATCGGAACAGGCGGGGTTTCTTCGGGCGAGCAAGCAATCGAGATGCTCATGGCGGGCGCATCACTCGTTGGAATTGGCAGTGCGGCGATGACTGAAGGCGCGCAAGTGTTTTCGAAAATAGATAAACAAATGAGGCAATGGCTCGCGTTGAAAAAATACGACTCGATCTCAGAAATAAAGAAAATTTAGGGGGAAAATTAGGCTTCGTGGATTACTTCGAGGGGCATTTCTTGCTTTTCGAACTCGCTTTTGGCGATTTCTACGCTGTTGATGCTGCCCTTCGGAATCTTGATCAGCGGCGGGGCACCGAGTGCGAGCTGCAACGAGCGCGCGCCGATTAGTCGCGCTTTTTGGTATTTGGTTAGCTGTATTGTTTTGGCCAAGATAGAGACACCCTTCTAGAGAGGCGGTAAAATCTTCGTTATCATTCTTTTGCTCGAAGGCGTATAAAAAGCCTGTTTTCAGGCGCGGAGTTCCTGCGTGAAGTCCGTGAAGTCTTCCTCGTCGAACTCGAACAGGGTGCGCTTGACTTTTTTGCCGTCGAACTCGAACGATTCCAACGACTCGTCGGTGGGTGCTTCGTACGCGCGAAAGTCATGAGCCTGCGAAGGGTCGAGGAGCAGTGACACGTCCTCGTTCTTGAACACGACGACGCTGTGCTTCAAGCCACCCTCGAGCTCCATGAGGCGTACTTTCGCTTCGCCAGCTTGCAGGGCTTTGATGAGGCTGGCGAGGAAGATGCTTTTGTCGAAGTGGTCAGCCGCTCCGAGTTCTACGATGTCGTCGAAAGTCAGCCAGAACGATATGCCGAGCACGCCGTGCAGTGGTCGCAGGTTGGTACAGAAATTGTATGCTTTTTCGGCTCGCGCGAACGGGTCTTCTTGTTTGTCGTCGTGCTGCAAGTCGAGCAATATGATGTCTTTGATTTGTTTGACGCGCGGGTGTTTCGCGTCAATCATGCGTTTCAATTCGGGGACGGTTTTTTCTTCGTTCTTGTTGATGTAGTCGCTGTAGCGTTGGATAACCTTCTTATACAGGGATGATCTAATTCTTTCTGTAGCGAGTTCTTCTCGTTCCGAAACCTCGGCATTCTTGCGCGTTTTCGACTCTTCATCGTGTCGCGCCGGTCGCTTGAGGAACGGCAAAACGTCTTCCAGACCCATTTTTTCTACCAAGAACAATTGAGTCTCGGCGGGCATTTATACCGTCTACAGGAGCTGGAAAAGCATCACTATTTGAAGAACGAAAACGATTTTCCGTAAATAAAGAGAGAATTGACGAACAGACCGCACACGAAACACCACTGCCGAAAAACGCAGTGTTTTTTGTGAATTGCGAGCTGGACGCCCAACCAAACTCCCCAGAAAACGAAGAATCGAAAAACAAAAAAAAGTTACAGAGGTAATTTACGAAAACAATGCAAACGACACTAAGCTTCCTAGGCGCAGCACGGGAAGTCGGACGCTCATCCTTCCTTTTCGAAGGACAAAAACGCACGCTGCTCGACTGCGGCATCAAGCCGCAAGAAGAGGACGATTTTCCTCTCATCGACAAGAACGAAACACGCAAACTAGACAACGTCATCCTGTCACACGCACACCTGGATCACGCTGGTTACTTGCCAGCACTCTACGCGGCGGGTTACGATGGCAAGGTCATCATGACCAAACCGTCACGTGATATCGTGCAGGTCTTGTGCGCGGACTATTTGCGCCTGCGCAAAGAACGACACCCTTACTCGGAAAAGGACGTCAACACGTTACTCAAGCACGCTTTTCTTGCGGATTATGACGTGAACTACGGGCACGCCTCGCTGAAGCGAGAGCTTCCGGAACACGGCGGACTAAGACTGCACGAAGCCGGACACATTCTCGGCAGCGCGATGGTCGAAATGGAAGACAGCGGCAAAAAGATTCTCTACACTGGAGACGTCAACCTGCGGCCCTCACGCTTGCTCGAAGGAGCGAAAGTCCAAGGACTCTCAGCAGACGCGCTCATCATCGAGAGCACTTACGGTTGCAAGGAAAAGATTCACCCAGGCAGCAAAGAAAGAGAAAAGCAACTCGTCGACAGCGTGAACGAGACCATCAAGAAAAACGGTTTCGTAATCATCCCCACATTCGCGACGGGAAGAGGACAGGAGCTGCTCTTCGTCCTGGAGAACTACATGAAGAATGGCGCAATTCCACGCGTGCCGATATACATCGCAGGAATGGTGAAAAAGATTCTCAAAATCTATAGGCACAACGCGATTTTCTTGAAGAAGGAAGTGCAGCACAGAATCTTGACGAGTGAGGATGATCCTTTCAATTCGCCTTTCTTCAAGATTCCGAAGCGCAAAGATTATGGAGACGTTTTCGAAAACGGACCCGCAATCATCGTGACTACTTCAGGAATGCTCAACGGAGGACCCGTACTCGCGTTCTTGGAGGTGTTGTGCGGCGACAAGAACAACAAGCTCATCATCGTCGGACACCAAGCCGAAGGCACTCGTGGACGCGCGATTCAAGACGGAGAACGCGAACTCGAGTGGAAAGGCAAAAAGCACGAGTTAAGAATGCAAGTAGAAGTCGCAAACTTCTCTGCACACAGCGACCACAGAGAACTCGTGCAACTCGCACGCACCGTGAAGGGTCTCAAGCAGATTTTCGTGGTTCACGGCGAAGAAGCCTGCGCAGTCGAGCTAGCGAAAACGATTGACGAGCTCTACAACGGCAAAGTCGAAGTCATCGCGCCCAAGCTGGGAGAAAGTTTCAAGATTTAGGGCGTTTTCCTCCGAAAACCCACGCTAGGCCTAGCATTCTTGTTTCGGCTACTGCTGCTTCACCTCGCACCCTGGGATCCGGGTGGGTTTCACCAATACGGCTGATTTCGGGCAGGAATTCACTTGGCCCATTGAAATTTGCGCCAATGCCGTGCAATACTTTTTTCAAGAGTTCAGGATCTTTTTCGCGGAGCATTTCGTGCAAGACCTGTTTTCCAGGCTCGCCAATTCTTAGCAACAGCCAAACTGGCGCTCCTGGATGTTCTTCCTTTTGTTGAAACATTTGCTTGCAGAGGGGAATTATTGCCGGACCAAAAGCCACGAGCCTCTTGAGTGCGGCTAGCTGAACCTTCTTGTCTTCATGCGTTCTGGCAATGAAAACTAGCTCCGGCTTCTTGATTCTCGCCAAGTGCGGAATTACGTTTTTCGGATGGCCAGTTTTCAAAAACTTCTCAATTTTTCTCATTTCTTCTCGATTTCCTTGCAGCGGTTTTTTCTCTTGCGTATCCGAAGCGTCTGACCGTGCCGCAATTCTTGCAGATGTAGCGCACCATTTTTTCCTTTGCGTTCGTTCTAATGACGACAGTTACGCCTGGTATGAAGATGGTGCTGCATTTTCTACAGAAGTCTTTGCTGCCGAGAGGCATGCGGTGCTTGCTCGCGATTTTTCGCGCGAGTTCGACGTAGCGCTTCGCGAGTGCCTTATCCTTGCTGTAGGTTTCGCGGGCGAGTGCTAGGAGTTTTTGCGTTCGTGAAAGCGCGATTTGTTTGATGTCCATTTTTTCTTAGAGTTTTGAAAGCGCGTTGGTTGTTTAAAGAATTGGGAGTGGGCCCGGAGGGATTTGAACCCTCGACTACCAGTTTTCCTACTCAGCCCGACCAAGCGACTGTGCGCTTGGTGGTCGTTATAAGACTGGTGCTCTACCAGGCTGAGACTACGGGCCCTTCAGTTTGCGGAAAAAGGGGTTGGTTATTATTTGGCTGTTTCGGGCTATTTTAGCTAACGGATTTTTCTCATGCAGAAGATTGCAGCACTACAAGTCAAGGATTACCTTACGCTAGCGAACGCCGCATGCGGCGCGTTGTCGATAGCCGCGGCTTTCGCAGGACAGATGTGGTTCTGGCTCTTGATTCCGCTCGCTGTCGTTTTCGACGCGCTCGACGGCAAGTTCGCACGCTTAACGAAGACGCAAAACAAGCTTGGCGACTCGATTGACAGCATGGCCGACATGGTCAGCTTCGGCGTCGCGCCATTCTTTGCAGCGCTCACGATCCTGGGCCCGAACTGGCTGCTTTGGATTGGCGGCGTGCTTTTCGTACTAGCGGCCGTGGTTAGGTTGAGTTTTTTCGCGGTCAGCCCGACTCGCGCGTTTTTCGTCGGAATGCCCGCGCCCGCCGCTGCACTCATCGCGTTGTTTTTCGTGATGCTCGACGTCTGGAGCCACCATGGTGGAACCGTTGCCGGCATCGCGATGCTGGTTCTTGCGTTCTTGATGGTTAGCGATTACAAGTTCCCGAAAGCGTGAAAACACAAAATGGATCTCGGTAGTGGAATTCGCAAAGCTCTCGCCAAACTCACTGGCGCCACGCTAGTCGACGACAAAGCGATCAAAGAACTGGTGAAGGAGCTGCAGCGCGTGCTCATTTCGAACGACGTGAACGTCAAGCTCGTCTTGGAACTGTCGAAGCGTATCGGGAAGCGAGCGATTGAAGAGAAGCCGCCTGCCGGTTTTTCACTCAAGGAGCACGTTACGCGCGTGGTTTACGACGAGCTCGCGAAACTGCTTGGTGAAAAGTTCGAGCCGCGCAACGACCCGCACCGCATTCTAATGGTTGGTTTGTTCGGACAAGGCAAAACCACCACCATCGGAAAGTTGGCGAAGTTCTACATGAAGCGCGGACACAAAGTTGGCGTAATCGCGGCAGACGTGCACAGGCCTGCTGCGTTCGATCAGCTCAAGCAAGTCGCGGAGGGCGTGAAGTGTGGATTTTTCGGGATCAAGGGAGACAAAGACGCGCCGAAGCTCGCGCGCGAGGGACTCGCGGCGTTGAAGGATTATGACATAATTATTTTGGACAGCGCGGGTCGCAGTGGTTTTGACGAAGAGCTGGTTAACGAGCTCAAGAAGATGAATGAAATTTTCAAACCGGACGAAAAATACCTGGTCGTGGGCGCGGATCAGGGACAAGTCGCTGGAAGGCAAGCGGAACAGTTCAACAACGCCATCGGCATCACCGGAGTCATCGTCACGAGGATGGATGGTAGTGGAAAGGGCGGTGGCGCGTTGAGCAGCGTTGCAGTCTCAGGCACGCGTGTCGCGTTTATTGGCACTGGCGAAAAAATGGACGCGCTCGAACTGTTCGATTCGAAGAAGTTCGTCGCGCGACTGCTCGGCTTTCCCGACCTCGAAACATTGCTCGAGAAGGCGAAGGAAGCGACTGAAGAGGAAAAACTGCAGGAAGCGATGGAAGAAGGAAAACTGAACTACGAAACTTTCTTGGCGCAGATGAAAGCGATGAAGAAAATGGGTCCTTTGAAGAGCGTGTTTCAAATGATGGGTGCTTACGACGTGCCCGAGGAAGTCATGGGTCAGAGCGAATCACGCCTCAAGAAGTTCGAAGCGGCAGTGCACAGCATGACTCCCGCTGAGAGGAGAGCTCCTGACCTGATGAAGGAAAAGAAAAGGCAAGAGCGCGTGGCGAAAGGTTCGGGACTGTCTTTGAGTGACGTTAAAGAGCTCGTTTCAAGTTTTGAGAAGATGCAGAAAATGATGAAAGGAATGCGAGGCAACCGCGGACTCTTGAAACAGCTAGGCAAAAAGTTCAGCGGCGGCTTGCCGGGTTTGCGTTGAAATGAATCTCGAAATCATTCGTCTGATTGTCGCGATTGGTGGAACCGCAATCGCGGCATATCAGGACGGAAAGACGAGCTTTATCGATGAAAAGCTACTTTACGGGATGGCTGGCGTAGGTTTTCTTTTGAATCTTTTGACTTTTGACTGGTCGTTCATTTCTTGGAGCGTTGGGTTGGCGATCGTGATTCTCGCGGCGGGTTATTTTGCTTACAAGAGCGGACAGTTCGGTGGCGGCGATGTCTGGTTGTTCGCCGGTATCGCGTTATTGTTGCCGTATTATCCTCAGGAGTTGGGACAGTGGCTGCAGGTCTTTTGGATGAATACTTCGCCCACGATTGCTAGCGCGCACTTGTTCGCTTCCTCGCTATCGCAGTATGGCTATCCGTTGGTTTTGGGCATTTTCGTTTCGAGCGCCGCGATCGCTTTGATGGGAAGCACCGTGCAGTACGGCATCAAGATGAAGGAGATGCGCGTCAAGCTCAAGCCAGATTATCCCTCGCTCGCCGTGGCGCTCGTGATCGGCTTGGTGGCGTTGTTCGTTTTCAACTTTTTACAAAAAACTAATGCTATTCAGTCGTTGGTGTTGTTGGCGATAGTGGTTCCTGCGGTTTTCTTGAGCGCGTTCAAGCGACAAATCATGGAAGAGATCATCATTCAGAAAGTGCCTTTGAAGGAGTTCGAGGACGAGGACGTCATCGTGACGGACTTGATTCCGAAGCGCATCGTTGAAAAGTTCAAAATAGAGCGTGTGGCGACGAAGGAAGTCATGAAACGATTGCGAGAGGTCGAAAAGAAAGAGGGGATGCACAAGTTTCCCGTCTGCAAAGGACTCCCACGGTTCGGTCCATACGTGCTCGTTGCGCTGGTTTTGACGTTGTTGTTCGGCGACTTGCTCGCGTTCGTTATCGCGCTCGGCTGAAAAGAGTTTTTTACGATTTGCGGCGGAAAATTATTACTTGTGGTTGTTTCGAGCCGCTGGGTCCGGGTCTGAAGAATACCTGTGCTATTTCGAATTCTTTGTCGTGCGCGACTACGTATTCGGGCGGGTTTGTGGGTTGTTTTTGTCCCGAGATCAGTGATTGGGCGTCGTTGAGCGCGTTCGCGAGCATCGCGGCCTTGCCTTCGTAAAGCGAGATTTCGATGTAGCGCGGGTTGTATTTCTGCAGCGCGGCGAGGAAGCCAGGAAGGTCGTCGGGGAATGGCGCGAGCCTGCGTTCGGCATAGTACTGTGTTTGGGGCGAGTCGCTCATCACGTATTCTTGCGGCGCGGTGTTCGCCATCAGATAGAGTCCTGCTTCTTTCACTTCGCCGTAAGAGTCTCCCTTCGCCTGCACTTGCTGGATCGTCGAGGGCGTCGCGGCGACCATTTGTACGAAACCGTAAATCAATACGAGCGCGACGATGACTGAGAACGCGACGTTGCTGGCCTTCGAATCGCTCGTCAACGCTTCGCTGGTCTTGTTGACGCTGCGCCAAGCCGCTTTCACTCCTCCGACGAGCGCGCGTGCACCCAGCACGAATCCCGGCACCAGCACGGGCAGGAGGTAGCGGTCGAACTTGTGTCCGAACGCGGTCAGTGCCGCGAAGCTGATTATGAATGTGAGGGCGATGTAGACCGAGGGCGTGTCGCGTTTCATGGCTGCCGCAGCGAGGCCCGCGGTGATGATGAGTACGCCCCATGGGTTGGCGATGTCGGGCAGTACTTGGAAGTAGAAATACCATGGCTGGTTGACGGGCGCGCCGCTTTGCATCGCGAACGTGTCGAACAGAGTGCCGCGCGTGATTTGGCTGTAGAGGAACGCGGGCGACACGACTACGATTCCGAGCAGGATCAGGATGGCGGTTTCTGGCAGCGAGTAGTTCCAGAGTTTTTCTTTCTTCATCCATCTCGCAACGATCACGGCGATCGCGATTCCGGCGATGATTGCGGCGAACCTGTAGCTCAAGAGGAACGCGAGTGCCGCTACGACGACGGAGAGCGCGGCTTGTTTGAAGTCGTTGTCAACAAAACCCTTCCAGGCTAGCAGCATCGTGATGGCGGTGAGTGGGAACATGAAAACTTCAGGAAGCACGCGCGTGCTGTAGAACAAGAACAACGGAGAAACCAAGAGCAAAAGTGCGGCGATGACTGCGGTGATGGTGCCGTAGAATTTACGTGCTAAAAGGAACATCGTGGCGAGCGCGAGTCCCGAAAAGAGCGGCGCGAGATACTTCAAGCCCGCGTCGTTTCCGGCAATGTTTTGTGAAACGGCGAGAAGCACGCTCAAGAGCGGCGCGCGGAAGTCTTCTTGGCCCGAGGCTCCGAAGGCGCCGGTGGTGCGGATGTCGCGCGCGTTGATCGCGTAGATGCTTTCGTCCCACCATAGTGCTTGGACGAATCCGACTGCCCAGGCGGCGAACGCGAATCCGATGAGGAACAGGAGCGCGGCTATGACTAGTTCTTGGTTCTTGCTAAAATCCATGCGGTCGATATCGGAAAATAGTGGAGCGCGCGGTGCTTTTATTACGAACCTCGACCCCAGAGTTTTCGAGATAAGAATCGTTATGAGCCGAAGGCCCGCTTTGAGCGTAATCATTCCCGCTTTCAACGCCAGCGACACGCTCGGCAGCTGCCTGGAAGCCTTGAAGCGTTCTAGTTTCAAGAACTTCGAAACCATCATCGTCGACGACGCCAGCACTGACAACACGAGCAAGATAGCGAAAGCTTACGGCGCGAAAGTCATCCGCTTCAAGACGAACCAAGGACCCGCAGCCGCTCGAAACGCCGGAGCGAAGAAAGCCAAAGCACCCGTACTGTTCTTTCTCGATAGCGACACTCGTCCTTGGAGGGACGCGCTCGAAAAAACCGTACGAACACTCAAAGAACCGGGAGTCGGAGCGGTGGTTGGTGTTTACAGCGCGCAACCCACGAATCCTGGATTCTGGCCGAAATACTTCGCACTCTTGAAACATCATTCGCACGTGCAAAGCGGACGCGTCGAAAACTACGAAACTTTTGCCGGACAATGCGCCGCCGTGAAGAAATCGTTCTTCCAGAAAGCTGGTGGTTACAAGCCACTCGCTTGGGGCGTCGACGTAGAGCATGAAGAATTGGGAAGGCGTTTGAACGAGTCAGGATGCAGGATCGTGTTGAATCCGGAAGTGGTTGTTGATCACAAATTCGGCGATTTCGAAAAACTAAAGGCGATTCATTATCGCAGGAGTTACTGGTGGACGCGCTTCTTCCTCTCCGCGAAGAACAAGAAGTTCGAAAGCGCGTTGACGACTCGTGATTACGCGATAGGCACGATTGCTGGCAGCTCGGCTTTGGGATTCACAGCGCTTTTTGCACTATCGTCCGCGTTCAACGTGACGCTGGTTCCAGCGTTGTCGATTGTTGGCGCGATCGTCTCGCTCGCGGTCTATTCTAAGGGTTATGCAGGGTTTTTGGGATTCGTCAATGAGCGAGCGGGTTCTTGGTTTGCTGCGCGCTCTTTTATTGCATCGTTGCTATTGTCATTATTCGTAACCGCCGGTGCCGGGGCTGCGCTTGCTGCGCACGTTTCGAACGGCGGAAAAAGTGATTTGTGAAAATGGGTCTTGATAGTTACGCGCGTCTTGCGCGCAACTTTTTCAACAACGGCATGCCGACGTACGTAATTCTTTACGTCACGAGCTTCTGCAACGCGCGCTGCAAGATGTGCTTCTACATGGAGCAGATCTTGAACCCTGACAAGAACGACCTCACGCTCGAAGAAATCGAAAAAGTCTCTTTGTCACTCGACAGGCTGCAACAACTCTCGCTCACTGGCGGAGAGCCTTACTTGCGAAAGGACTTGCCGGACATTGTTCGCACTTTCGTGAAGAACAACCACGTCAACTACATCACTACTCCAACGAACGCGTTCCTTCCACACCTCGTCGTTCCCAGCGTCACGCGCATGGTTAGCGAGAACCCGAACACGTTCTTCCGCGTGCCACTCAGCATCGACGCGATTGGCGACAAGCACGACGAGATTCGACAAGTCAAGGGCGGATTCAAAAAACTCATCGAGACCTACGAAAAGCTGAACGAGCTGCGCAAGAGCTACAAGAACTTCGTCATCGACGTCAACTGCGCCTTCAGCGGCCTCAACGAGGACGATGCGGAGGAAGTCGTAGACTTCGTCTACCAGAACATGAACATTGACAACATCAGCGTCACCTACGCGCGAGGAAATATTCCGGACCCGGCCGCGCGCAACGCCTCGATCGAAAAATACTCGAAACTTATTCACAACATTCAAAACAAGCCACGACGCGTCGACCCGAGAACTGGAGCAAACATGTTGCGCGGCATGACGCAAGCATCGTGGGACATCATCGAAGAAACTCTGAAAGAAGACAAGATGGTGCTTCCTTGCGTCGCTGGCAGCCGCCTAGTCGTTATTGGAGAAACGGGTGATGTTTATCCATGCGAGCTTCTTCCGAAGAAGTTGGGTAACGTGCGCGAGTCGAATTACGACATGAAGAAGATCTTGCTGGGAGACCCGGCCGAGGAAACGCGAAAATTCATCCACGACACTGATTGTCACTGCACGTTCGAGTGCGCCGTAAACATCAACGTGGTTTACAACCCGACGCAAGGATGGCCTCGCGCGGCAAAGAAAATGCTCGAGATCAAGACGAACACGCTACTCAACGCCAAGCCCGCACCGACCGGTCCAATCGCGTTGCCTGCAATGAGTGCCGCGCCGAAAGCGAACGCGCCCATTCCGTTGAAACTAGTCGGTCCTGATGGTCATGAGAGACAGGCTTCCGCGAGCCAAATGAAGCCCGTTTCTTAGTTCTTTTAATAGCCCGCTCGCCAGAATCTGTTTCAGAAAATTTAGAGGATTAGCCTTGGCGAACACCAGCATTGTAGTGCCCGTTTTCAACGAGGTCGAGAACGTTCCGAGACTAGCGCACGCGCTGCAAAAAGTCTTCAAAAAGATCGACAAAGGCAGCGTTGAAGTCATTCTCGTAGACGACGGCAGCAACGACGGTTCATGGCAGGCCATCAAACAGGTCTGCAAGAAGAACAAGCACTTTCACGGCCTGAAGCTCACGCGCAACTTTGGACAAACGGCAGCAATGCAGGCCGGCATCGACGCGGCTAAAGGAAAAATCATCGTCACGATGGATGCGGACTTGCAGAACGACCCCGAAGACATTCCATCATTGCTCTCTGAAATGAAGAAAGGCTACGATGTCGTTAGTGGTTGGAGGTTCGCGCGGCAAGATAACGCCGAGAAAGGTATCGCGTCGAAATTCGCGAACTGGCTCAACAGGCTCCTCACGGGAGTGCCGATTCACGACTCAGGATGCTCGCTCAAAGCCTACGATGCGAAAATGCTCAAAAGCGTACGCCTCTACGGCGAAATGCACCGCTACATTCCAGCAATTCTTTCTACAAAAGGCGCGCGCATTTCGGAAGTGAAAGTTCAACACCACCCACGCACCGCAGGCAAAACAAAGTATGGATTGGGAAGATTGTTGCGCGGACTGCTCGACTTGCTTTTCATAAAGTTCTGGAGCGATTACTCGACGCGCCCGTTGCACTTGTTCGGTACTCTCGGCAGCGCCATGTTTCTCTTGGGCGCGTTGATTTCGTTCATCAAGTTCATCGATTTCGCGGTTTTCGGCGAGCCACTAGTAGTCGGACCAGCGCTGCTGGCAGGAGTGTTGCTTATTATTTTGGGCGTGCAGTTCGTGATTCTCGGCTTCCTGGGAGAGATTCAGGTGCGTTCTTACTACGCCGCGACGGGCGAGAAAGCGTACATGCTGACCGAGAGGGCTTGAAAACTTTTTCATGTGTGGAATTGCTGGAGTTTGGGGCGAGCAAGACAAAGCACTAGTCCGCAGAATGTGCGACACTATCCGCTACCGTGGACCGGACGGTTCTGGTTACTACAATGACAAGAACGTCTCGCTCGGAATGCGCAGACTCGCCATCATTGACGTGAAGAGAGGAAAGCAGCCGCAGTTCAACGAGGACGGCGACGCCGCGATAGTGTTCAACGGCGAAATCTACAACCACCGCGACCTCCGCCCGGCGCTTGAAAGACAGGGACACAAGTTCAAAACGCACAGCGACACCGAAACCATCATTCATTCTTACGAAGAACACGGCGCAGACACGCCCAAATTCCTGCGCGGCATGTTCGCATTCGCCATTCACGACCGCAAAAAAAACAAGTTGTTGCTCGCGCGCGACCGCTTCGGCAAAAAACCCCTCTATTACGCCAAGACCAAGCGTGGACTTGTTTTTGGCAGCGAAATCAAGACGCTACTGCTTCACGAGGATGTTTCGAGAGAAATCGACAACGACGCGGTGCGACGCTTCCTGCGCTACCGCTTCATTCCCGGACCGCAGACGATTTTCAAGCAGGTCAAAAAACTTCCTCCCGGAAGCACTCTCACCGCAGACAAGAACGGAATCAAGATCCAGAAGTACTGGAACGCGGCTGATTACGCGACCGAACAGGAGAGTCGCAAGAGCGTCGCGATAAACGAAGTCCGACACTTGCTCGTCGACGCGGTGCGCTCGCGTTTGGAAAGCGAAGTGTCCCTCGGCGCCTATCTCTCTGGAGGAGTTGACAGTTCGAGCGTGGTCGCGATAATGGCGCGCTCAAGCGAAACTCCTGTGAAAACTTTCAGCGTGGGATTCGGTGTAGAGAAGTATGACGAGTTGCCGTTCGCGCGAGAAACTGCAGAATTCTTTGGTACTGATCATGAGGAAGTCGTTGTCGAGCCGCGCGAGATCAAGCACCTGCCGAAGATAATTTGGCATTTGGATGAGCCGATGGCCGACCCGACCGCGATACCGACTTATTTGTTGAGCCAGCGCGCGAAACGCAAAGTCACCGTCGTACTCACGGGAGAAGGTGGCGACGAGTTGTTCGCGGGTTACGAGCAGTACAAGTTTCTCGCGAAGGGCGAGAAGTATGGCAAGTGGATTCCGGGATTCGTTCGCGAAAAACTCTTGCCGAGCGTTGCGAAAAACGTTCCGAAAGACGTGCTCGACAAGCTGTTCAAGTACGCTTCAGCACTCGGCGAGAAGGGACTCGAACGCGCCACGATGTTCGCGCGTGACGTGAACGAACCGCAAAAAGCATACCTCGACCTCGTTAGTATTTTTACCGAGAAAGAGTTGCGCGACGTCGCGAAAAAGAACGGACCGCTCGCGAAAGGATTCACAGAAGAAGCAACCATCACGCCAGCATTCCAAAACTCGAAAAGTGCAATAATGCGCGCGCAGCTGTTCGAGATCGAGACGAGCCTGCCCGATGACTTGCTCATGAAAGTGGACAAGACCGCGATGGCTTGGAGCATTGAAGCACGCGCGCCACTCTTGGACCAGTTGCTCGCCGAGTACGCGTTGAAGCTGCACCCTTCACTGAAGATCAGGAATGGCGTGGAGAAGTATGCGTTGCGAAAAGCCGCAGAACCAATGCTGCCTCCTTCAGTGCGTAAGCGTGGCAAGGCGCGCTTTTACGTGCCTCTGGATTACTGGTTCGGTGGCGAGTTGAAAGAGTTCGCGTCACAAGTCCTCGACGCGAAAACGCTGAAGAAGCGCGGATGGTTCGATAGCGCGGGCGTTTCGAAAATCTTGAGCAACTACGAAACCTCGAAGGCGTACGTCGGCAGGCAGGCTTGGAGCTTGATCACTCTGGAGCTTTGGAGCCGCGTGTTCACAGACCAAGATTACAGGGCTTCGCCCGATGTGCGTTTCGAAAAACTAATGGGACGCGGCTTCGGCGCCTAGGCTAGTTTTAAGAAAAAGATCGCTGCAAAAGCCGCAAGCGACAAAGCGAAAGCGGCGCCCGTCACGAGAACGATGCCCGTAACGTTTTTGCCCTTCATTTTTGCCGAATAGAGCGCGATCTTGCTCATCATCGCACCCACTTGCGCAATGATTATTGCAGCAATCGCGTTCTGCGCATCGATGCCGCCCTGCAGCGAGAGCAACGCGACGCTCGCGACGACCGAAGAAGCGCTGACGAGTCCGCTGAGTGCTGAAGATACTGCGAGCGACAAGCCGCCGTATTTCGCAGCTGTGGTGACGAGCAGGCTGACCGCGAAAAACACCGCGGCGAACTCGATGACGAACTTCATCGATATCGGGTCGCGCGTGATCTCGATCTTTTCCAGCCTGGTCTTTTTCGAGAGGTTGTAAGTCTCTACTAGGTAGACGATCATCAGGCCAAGCAGTGGAAGGAATGCGAGCGCGAACAGTGGCGCGTTGATGACTATGAGTAGGATGAAGTCTCCCAGGATCGCGCCCGCGCTGGCCGCAAATAATCCCAGCTGCGCCAAGCCGTCCTTCTTAGCGTGCTTTTCGTCCCTCAGCAAGAGAGCGAGTGTTGCGAGCGCGCTCACCACGCCTGCAAGAAAGAGCGACGGAATGACTGCCTTGGGTCCGAAGAACTTGACGAGGATGTGCGCGCTGAAACTTATGAGGCTGGCGAGGATGACGACGAGCCAGAACTGTTGCAGCGCGATCGGAATGCCGCCTACGTTCAACGGCTGTGCGGGAAGGAGCGGGTATACGACGAACGCGATGACGGCGAAAATTATGAGGTCGCTGATTTCCTGCGTCGATAGCTTTCTGATTATTTTGTGCACGCGCTCGCGCTGCACCAAGAGGATGGATGCGACGATTGCGGCCGCGCCGGCTTCAAAAAATCTTCCAGTGCCGACGAGCATGCCGAGGAAGAAAGCGAAAGGCACCATCAACGCGGTCGTAAGGCCGAGGGCTTTCTCGATGCCCTTCAGGTGCGTCATTTTGTAATAGTAAAACAGAAGCGCGAAAGCAAAACAACCCACCAAACCGATAGCGGCGATCGTGAAGTCGTTCGTAAAGAATGTGCTCAACATTCCCAAAAATGAAAGAAGGGCGAACGTGCGCAGCCCGAGAATGGGTTTCGCGATGGCTTTCTCGCGCTCAAGACCAATCAAACCGCCGATGGCTACGCTGAGCACGAGTTTCAGCAGGAAGTCAATCTCACTCATTCTTTCAGATTTTGAGAACTCGTTTTGGAGATAAAAAGACCGTTTTTTCTCAGACAAGCTCAGCGACGTAAGCAGCCAGCGCGACAAGCATCGCGTACTTGGCCCACTTGCTCGCGCCCGCATAATCTTTCTTGACGAGGCGGAACGCCATCCAAGCGAACAACGCGCCCGAAACCGCGAGCAGCGCAAGAGTGGTTTGCTTGTGCAATAACCCGTTCGTGAAAGGCAGGAAAGCGGCGATCACGGCGACCGCGAGTGCGACGATTGCGGCGAGCGCGGTCGTGTTTTGACCGATTATCATTGGCAGCGTCGTTTTTCGACCGATGTCGCCGTGCAGGTCTTCCAGGTCTTTGCTCCATTCGCGCGCGAGGTTAGCGAAGAACGAGTTCGTGAAAAGAAAAGAGGCGAGCGCGTAGTTGTCGCTTATCGAAGCGCCATAGATGAAAGTCAACGCGGTGCCGCCCGCGACGAGAAAATTGCCCAGGAACTTTAAGCGCGCGAGCGAAGCGCTGTAAACGAACAAGAGGAACGCGGTGAGCGACGCTATCGCGAGCGCGGCGTGATTGATGAGAAAACTCAACGCGACACCGACCGCGAAAAGAAACATGGAGAACATTAATGCCTCTACGGCACCGACGCGTCCGGAAGGCACTGGGCGGTGTGGCTTGATGCGCGCGTCGATCTCGCGATCGTAATAATCGTTCACCGCCTGACCGCCGCCGCAAATAAGGAAAGCGCTAACCATCGCGAGCAGCACTGGCGCGGTGATTTGCAAGCTGCCGATCGAGAGGGAATAGCCGAGGAAGACCGCGAGCGCGGCCATTAGGCAGTTGAAAGGACGCATCAACTCAAGGAAAGCAGTTACGCGCATAAGCAAAAATCACGCGAGAGCTTGGACGGCTTTCTTCAATCCTTCCTTGATACCCGTTTTGGGCTTCCATCCCAACAGTTTTTTCGCTGCGGCGTTGCTGTAAACGCGGTCGCCTGAGAGGAACGTGACGGCTTCTGCGGAGAGTTTGGGTTCGTGTCCGTGCATGCGAGCCATGGTTTCGCTCGCGGCCGCGAGTGCTGTGGCGACGAGTATTGGAACGTGTTGTCGTGGCGGCGTGACGTTGAGTTCTTTCGCGAGCGCGTGAAACAATTCCTGCTGCGTCATGGTTTCATCGCTGACGATGTTGAGCACTTTGTTGGTCGCTTTGCTCTCCAGCGCCTGAAGGATGGCGATGACGAGGTCGTCTTGATAGATGAGTGGAATGCGGTTGTTTCCTTTGCCGATGATCGGCATTTTTTCTCTCTTCATCTCCTCAATGATCGTCGAAAAGCCGTAAGAGAATCCGGGCCCGTAAACCGCCGCGGGCCTCAAGACGAGGTAGGGGACGCCGCTGTCCATCACGTTTCGTTCCCCCTGCGCTTTGCTTTCTCCATAAGCGCCGCCCCAACTGTAAGGATGCGCCTCATCGACCGGTAGCGAGAGCGAGTTGGCGTAAACAGCGACTGTGGAGATGTGTATGAATTTCTTGACGCGTTCACGCTGAGCAGCAATAGCGAGTTCGGTGGTGCCGATGGCGTTGGTGGCGAACATTTCTTTCGCGCTGCCTCGAATCACTCCCGCGAGGTGTACTACGTAGGTGCAGTCCTTGCAGGCTTCGCGCAAGATTGTCGGGTGGGCGTTGGAGAGGTCGGCTTTGATGATTTCGAGTTGTCGCCAGTGTTTTGGAAATAGCTGCTTGATGATTTCAGTGTTGCGCGCGAGTACGCGGACTTTGTAGCCGCGGTGCATGAGTGCGGGAACAACGAGTTGTCCTATGTCGCCGGTCGCGCCTGTGACTAGTACTCTTGAAGATTTTTTGGCTCGACTTGTTTTGGGGGCGCGTGGGTTTTTGGTTTTTGAGCGCTTCATTCCCTAATGCCTTTTTCTAGACGCGTTTTTTGGCGGCTTGCAGGATCGCGGCCTTCATTTTCTTCGTCTTTTCCTTAACGTCGCCCGCTTCGAAAGCAGTGCCGATCTGAATCGCGTGCGCGCCTGCTTTGATGACGTCGCCGGCTTGTTCGCCGTTCTTCACGCCGCCCGCGTAAGAGTAGAAAACTTCGTTCTTGCACGCCTTGGCGATTCCCGCCACGAGCTCGATTGGTGCGGGTTCTGCCGCGCCACTTCCGCTGTCACTCACGATGACGTGTGCGCCCATGAGTTTCGCCGCGAGCGCGCACGCGTAAGCTAGGTCGGGTCTGTCGCGTGGGATCAGGTTAGCGTTGCCGATCCAGCCCACTGCGCGTCCCGGCTCTAGCACCAAGTATCCTGTGGGGATGGCTTCGATGCCCATTCTCTGGACGGTTGGCGCGCCTTGAATTTGTGCCGTTGAGAGCCAGTAGACGTCGCGAGAGTTGAGCATGTGCATGAAGTAAGTCGCGTCGGCGAATGGCGTGAGTCCGGAAATGTTGCCTGGAAATAGCACGACGGGGACTTTGACGCTTTCTTTGATCATTTTCACCGTCTCGTCCAAAATGGTTCCTTGTGCGCCGATACTGCCACCGACGAGAATCACGTCGGCTCCGGCTTCGTAGCTTTCTTTCGCTACTTTTGCGCCGGCGTGTCCGCTGAGCTTGTCTGGGTCGATGAGCGAGAATAGACAGGCGCCTTGTTTTTCGACGAGGTCGCCGAGGTATTTCTCGACTTTTCCGATTGGTTTGCCGAATATCATTTAGTTAGTACCAGTAACAACTTGTTGGGAAAAGCGGTATTTTAATTACCCTGCGCGAGCCGAGTCATTCCAACGAACCAAACAAAAATGGCTATTGCTAAAAACCCGTCCACGACTACGAAAGACATTCTCGCCAGCCACGGCCTCCAGCCCAAATCGTCGACGAAGGCAAGAGCGATCGAAGCGGTCGTGAGGGAAATCACGAAGGCCTACAACATTCCACGCGGCTCGCAGGCTTTGCATGAACAAGCACGCGCCGTTATCTCTATTTTCAAGGACCAGGGACTTTTCGGCGGTATGGGCCGCGACACGCTTGAAAAGATGATTCGCGCGAGGCCGGCGCACGCGCTCGCTTTCTTTTTCCTTGGCGTGGGCAAGAACAAGCACTTCCGGAACACGAACGAGGTGTTGAACGCGATGCGCGCCTGCGACAAAGCGATCGGCGAAGACTCAGTGCGTTTCGCTCTTGAGAACGACGCGGCGGAAGCGCTCGAGGCGATAGAGAACATGCACATCAAGCTGCGCGTCGGCAGCACCGGCAGAGTCATGGCACAGCGAGAAGAGGACAACCCGCTCGCGAAACACTTGCACACGACGATGGGCGGACACTACGACCTCTCCAACGGATTCATTGACGATCCGAAAAAATTCCTGCACGACACAGAACTATCCAACGCGCACCTCCAAAAACAAAAACTCAAAACGCCAAGCCCGAAGCACTGGCGAAGAATCGCTGAAAAATAAAAATGACTCCAGAACAAGCACTCACAAACGCCGGCCTCGAAGGCGAAAAACTCGAAGCCGCAGTTAAAAAACTGCAGGACCAGTACGGCGGACTCTTGTCGAAACAAGCCGCGATCAAAATACTCGCAAAACAGCACGGCGCAGCACCACAACCAATCACGAATCCACCAATGCCCACGCCGGCAGGAGTCGCGGGCGCACAAGCCAGCACTCTGGTTTCCTTCCAAGGCACTGTGGTTCGCATTTTTGCTCCGAAGAGCTTCACGAAAGACAATAGACACGGACGCGTACAAAACGTCGAACTCAAAACCGACGAAGGACAAGCGCTCGTGTTGGTTTTGTGGAACAAAGACGTCGACGCGCTCGAGAGCAACGCTGTTGAGAACGGCTGGAACGTCCAAGTACAGAACGCGCTCGTCAAAACCACAGAGCCGCGCCTCGAAGCGACCGCACAATTGCGAACACAAATCGCTTGGCAACCCTCTACCGTGAACAAGGCGAAAGCGAAGAAGCTCGCGGAACTCACTGACGAAGATCAAGATGTTGACGTTTACGCGCTAGTCAAGCGCAAGTTCGACCTGAAAACCTTCCAGCGACCCGAAGGCAAACCGCCCGGAACCCTCCTGCGCGTGATTCTTCAAGACGAGAGCGGCGAGAGAGCAGTGGTGGCTTGGGATGGTAATTGCGACACGCTCCAAAAATCCATTGAAGGTGGCACCGTGAAGATCGAGGGCGCTTACGTCAAGGCGAACCAGAACGGCGAGTTCGAACTGCACGCAGGATGGCGTGGACACGTCGTGATCAATCCGCGAGAATACGAAGCGCCCAAAATCGAAGCTCACGGCGAAATGGCCGGAACTATCAAGCCGCTTGCGGCGTTGCGTGACGGCGATTTCGCAACGATCAAAGTACGACTGGACAAGCTCATGACGGGTCGCGTGATTCGCAAGTGCGCGAACTGCAACAACACGCTCAAACAAGGCGATTCGGCATGCAGCAGTTGCGGCGGCACGACCGAACGAAAGCTATTGATGATTACTGCGGGTTTCAGTGACGAGAGCGCATCACTACGCGGGGTGTTGTTCGACGAAGCCGCAATGGCGCTTTTGGGCATCAAGCACAGTGACGTAGAGATAGACACTCTTCTTGAGCTCAAGCGCGAATACCTGATTGGAAAAATCTTCACTTTGTCAGTGAAAGCGAAGAATGGATTGTCGGGAGACCTTGAGATGAGCGTGCGCAGAGTCATCGCGAGCGAATAAAACCCCGAACCGCCTAGTTTTGCTTATGCGCAAGAGCACTGAACAGTTGTTGGAAGATCGCGAGATCGAGGCCGAGACGAGCGACTTGTGGAGCAGCGGCATTCTTGGACGCAAAAAATTGATACAAACTACGCTTACGCCGATGGAAGTTGATGCGCGCATTCGTCAAAACATGGAACGCGCCGACGCGGTCAAGGAAGAATACCGCAAGCAACTCTCGACGCTCTTGATAACCGCGTTCGGATTCAGCGCCGCGCTCTTCTGGCAGAACGCGATCGTCGAAATGCTCAATTCTCTCATGCCTTTCGCCGGCTGGCAAGGCAAAATCGCCGCAGCACTAGTCGTCACGCTCGTAGCCGTACTCGCCGTATTCCTCATCAACCGCTTCATCGGCAAACCCGGACAAAAATACTGGTAAAACTAGAACGTCATCTTCGCGAACGCTCTTTCGCGATGAGTTTTTCGTAACTTTTTTCTCTGCGCCGTATGATTTTCAGTTTTTCTATCTCTTTGATATAAAGTTTGAGTAATTTTCGTTTCAAGGGATGGCGTTCTTGATTGAGCATTTGGCTTGCTATTTTGCGCGCGTTATCCCCAATCAACGACAGGTAGAGAATGCGCACATAGCGATCCTGAGCATATCCTTCGACGGGACTGAAAAGCCCTTGGATTATCAAAGACTTTATTGCCGGATGCGCGCGAGAACCCATCTTGCCTAGTTTTTCAAGAGCGGCATGACTAACGAGGTGGCTCTCGTGAAAAGTTGCCTGCGCGATGTTTTCTGGCTTTTTCATTCGATCTAGATGTCGCAAAACAACCGCGGTGTTGCCGTGCTGCAGAAAACGTTCTAGCTTGCTCATTTCTTTTCCTTTCGCTTTTCTAGCGTGTGGATTGCTTGTCTTATGGTTTCGCGCAAGCCAGGAAGAGATCGGTAGGTCCAGTGCCTGCGTTTTCTAATCGCGTCAGCGTTTCTTGCGGTTTCAGACCTTAACACTTTCTTCAGAACCGGAATGACTGCGGGATTTCCCATGCGTGCGAGGATTTCCACAATTTCTGCACTAACAGAACGACTTTGTTCAAGCAGCATCGCCATTTGGGGCGCAACGTGGCTCGCGGCCGGAGCTAGCTGCCTCATTTTACTGAAAGCCGCGTTATGAAGCGAAAGCTCGGCATCAAGATTTGCAACTGTGGGCGCGCCAGTCACAGGGGGCGTAGACACTGCGCGCTTAACAACTTGAAAAACGATTTCCGGATTCTTCATCTTACGCACGTGCTTCAACAACACCTTTGGGTGCGCAGTGGCGATGAATCTCTCGAGCTTGCTCATTTCTTGAATGTTTTCTTGTATTTCTCAAGAAATGCCGAAACTGCAGGCGTAGTGTGCGGTCCCAAATCAGAAGCGATGGATTGTATTTTATCAAATGTTGAGCCACGAACGGTCTGCCCTAGTAAATTGACTGCTTTTTCCAAGTGAATTGCCGCTGTTTCTTTGTCGCCCATTTCCAAAAACAAGCGCGACGCGATAAGCGGTCTGTCAGGATGCGAGACCTTGCTAATGATCGAACTTTTTAGCAAGTCGTCCGAGTGTTGCTGCAACGCGCCTAATTGTTTTAGCCGCAGAAGAGCGGCAATGAAAACATCGTGATCCATATGTCCAAACGCGAGCGCCACCTTCGAGTGATCATTCATTTTTCCTAAATGATCAATCACGGTCTTCGGATGGCCTGTCGTCAAGAACCGCTCAAACTTGCTCATACGAAAAACAAGTTCATCACTCGTTTAAAGCTCCACCGGCGGCGAGGTCGGTCAAGCATTTTAAACATAACTATGTTTAATACAATGAAATGTCTTCTTTTGTTATGCCTTTCAAAACTTTGACCGTGACCAAGAGAGCTTACGTCGCAGCGCGGGCCGCGAAAAAGCCCGGGGAGAGCTTTAGCGAGATGTTTTTGAGAGTGTTCGGCAAGCCCTCAATCTGGGAACTGGCCGGCATAATGTCCGGTCCTGCTGGCGAGAAGTTCGAGCGCACAATCATGCAGTCACGAAAACAAAGCGCGGCGGCATACGAAGCGAAAATAAAAAGAATCTCGCGAGAACTGGGGGCGCATTAATTTTTCTTTGATTCTTGAAACTACTTTCGCAATAGACTTCCTGAGAGGAAAACCGGAAGCGATAGCGCTGCGTGCAAGGCTTCAGGAAGAAGAACAACTACTCCTCGCTGCGCCAACCGTTATGGAACTCTGGGACGGCGCCACGCGACGCGGGGGCTCGCGAGAAAAAAACGCAGTGGGCCTCTTCACTGCCTCCGTAGAAATCCTTCCACTCGATAGCGCGAGCGCAAAAACAGCGGGCGAAGTCATCGCAAACGCCGCGCGAAAAGGAATCGTGATTTCGCCAACTGACGCGATGATCGCCGCAATCGCCCTAACGAAAAACGAAACCCTGGTCACTCGAGATTCGGACTATTCAAAAATACCCGGCCTCAAACTACTCAAGTACTAACTTCCACCGGCGGCGAACCCTGCTTTTGTTTTTATATCGTCGGAAGGTTGAAGTGGAGAAACGCGTTGAATCTTTTCGACGCGTTCTCGAAATGAGAAAATTGGACGAGAAAATGCCTCGCGATAATGCAGGGCTGTTTGTCCGGAGAAAAACGAGAAAAAATGGCTAAGACCGAACCCGTGGTTATCGAAACTCCCGCAGAATCGACTTCTAAGAAAACTGGCTTGAAGAAAAAAATCACTTCAGTCGGAGACCTCCCCGGAATAGGAGAAACGACCGGCGCCAAGCTCGCCGACTCGGGGTACAATTCACTAGAACAAATCGCTTACGCGATGCCCTCCGAGCTCGTAGAGATCGCGGGCGTCGGCGAAGGCACTGCAATCAAAGCCATCAACGCGGCGCGCGAAGCGCTCGAGATGGGCTTCGAGACCGGCGACAAAGTACTCGAACGACGCAAACTCATCGGCCGAATCACTACGGGAAGCAAGGCGCTCGACGAACTTATCGGCGGCGGCCTCGAAACACAAGCCATCACCGAGGCTTATGGAAAGTTTGGAAGCGGAAAATCGCAACTCGCTTTCCAGCTTTGCGTCAATACGCAACTGCCTCCGGAACAAGGCGGTCTTGGTGGAAGCGTGTTGTTCGTCGACACTGAAAACACTTTCAGGCCAGAACGCGTCGTGCAAATGGCGAAAGCGAAGGGTTTGGATCCGGACTTCATCCTCAAGCGCGTCCACGTCGCGAGGAGCTACAACAGCGACCACCAATGTTTGCTAATCGACAAGGCGGACGAGATGATCAAGGCGAACGACATCAAGATCGTCATCGTAGACAGCTTGACGAGCTCGTTCCGCAGCGACTACACTGGAAGAGGAGAGCTCGCGGTGAGGCAACAGAAGCTGAACAAGCACTTGCACGCTTTGCAGAAGCTTGCAGACATGCACAACCTGGCAGTGTACGTGACGAACCAAGTCATGGACAGGCCGGACATGTTGTTCGGCGACCCAACCGCGCCAGTCGGTGGAAACGTGCTAGCACACCAAGCCACTTACCGACTCTATCTGCGCAAGTCGAAAGAAAACCGCAGGATCGGCAAACTCGTTGACAGCCCGAACATGCCTGACGGCGAGTGCATCTTCACCGTCGACACTGTAGGCTTGGGCGACGCCGAATAAACAGAAAAAAACTTACTTCCCTTCTTTCTCTTTTTCTTTTTTGATTTCCTCTTCAACCATGGCGGCCAGGGATGGCGCGGTTTCTCGAAGTTTAGGCAGGTAATGGCCCACTAGTTTTGATTGTGGAATGCCGCGCCAAGGCAGTCTGCCTTGCACCACGCTCACGACGTAAGCGCGTTTTTCTCCTAGCTTTTTGGCGATTTTTACGGTGTCGCTGTAAGTGGTTTGGGCGGTTCTTTCGGTCTCGAGGGCTTGTTTGATGTGAGCCCATCGACGCATTCTGGCAAGAATTCTTTCTTCAACACTCTCTGCAGCCTTAGCGACCGTGCTTTCAGTCAACATTTCCCGCAGCTCGGGCAAGAGAAAGCTTGTTTGTTTTTGTTTTTGGAGGAGCTCGCGTCCCGTTTTCGTCAATTCGAACCGTCCGCCTGTAGAGCCGGTCGCGATTTTCTCTGCGACCAGCTGGTAGAGTTGTTGCCTGGCGCCTTTGACGTGCTTGAGTTCGGACATTTTTTTCGGGCCTTCGTCCAGAAGGTGGAATATTTTCCAAGCGCCATTCCAAACTGGAATCGTTACCGAATGTTCTTTGTAGCACGCGTGGACCCATCTGGGAGAATCACCTTCGCGTGGCAATTTCTGAGCAAGACCCAAACGCGCAAGCAAAGCCAGCGCTGCGCCTATGATTTCGCCGTGCTTTTTCGGCGCGCCGAGTTCTCTGGACAAGTCGCTGATTGATAGCGCGCGTGGAGAAGAGTGAAGCGCGTCGTGTGCCTTTTCGATATAGTTGAGTTCTGGCTGCAACGCCACGCCTAACGCGGTCAGTGCGCCGAGATAGATCGCTTTTTTCGTCGGTCCTTCCTTGTTTAAGGACTTCATGGCGTTTATCGATGGAGAAAGTTTTTCCGAAGATATGCCGTTCTCTCTGGCAAGCGCTGCTGCAAGACCCACCGCGCTGTAGACCGATTTGAATGGCGCCATGCGTTCAAGAAGCTCCAAGCGCTTCTCGTGATAAGGCAGGCTTGCTGTGGAGCGTCCTTTTTGCGCGCGCAGACGCAAGCTTTCAATCTTTTGTCTTTCATTCGCAAGAGCCGCTTCGAGAGCGCGGCGCTTCGAAGATGATAGCGCGGTTCGCGAGCCGGATTTAAGCTCTTGCTCCAAATATGGTAGGCCGGAACCCATGCGGCCGATCATGTTGTGAATTACTGCGTCGTGCTTGATTTTTTCCGCCATTTTTTTACACTGTTTGCTCGGTCTTTACCGCTTTTTAGGCCACGCGTTTCGCGCTTAGCTGAAGACGAGCGAGAGGACGAAGTACGCGAGAAGAATGGCTAGGAGGGCGGCGCCGACGAGTTTCTTGTTTCTCGAGCGAGGCACGATCCAGAAAGCTATCGACGCTGCAAGCACCAGCGCCGCGAGCACGGCGCTACCAATATCGATGACTGGCGAGGTGAGGAACGCGATGCCGAGGCCCAGAGTCAGGAGCATGACTGCCGCGCCGCCCGAACGAGAATTCCAGCTTTTGAGCCATTTCTCACTCGTTCCTTCAGTGAGTCCGGGCAGGCCGACGCCCATGAGTGCGAGCACGAACGTCGCCACGCCTATCGGAAATATTTCTGACGTGATGGACAACTCGTGCGCGAGCGGTCCTGAGGATATGGCTAGCGCGATTACCGCGAGAACGAATATCGCGACGCTGAACACTTGACCGAGTTCGGATTTTTCGCGTTGTTCCGGAACGTCCACGCGCATCTTCAACATGTAATACGCTTGCGCTGCGAACGCGTAAATCAACAACACGCCCGTCGCGAAAAAGTTGAACTGAATCGCGATAAGCACGAATGCTAGAAACGCGCTCAACGCGACGCGCAGACTCACTTCATCGACTTCTCCCGGCGGCGCTTTCGAAACCAGGGCCGCGATGGCTGCCGGCAACAACAACGCGACTGCGGCTCCGGCGAAAGCGATGCGCTGCGCCAACAAACCATCACCGGCCATCGCCGCGCCGACTACCAAAAACAGTAAAGGAAGTCCTGCTGCGGCGTCGTAAAACAAGTGACCAAGCGGTATGGTGTTGAGTCGCAGCGTGCTGGCGAAATTCCTGCTGGCGAGGGGCATGAGCCAAGCCGCGACGCTGAACGATAAGAAGCTCAATATCAGTACCAGGCTGATCGTTACTACCATGATTTGTGCGGGTTTCCTTTGTAGCGTTTTTTCTGCAGGGACGGTTTTAAAGACTCGGAATCGCTAAACCCCCATCGAGATGACGCTCGCACTCATTATCCACAGCAACAATCCTGACGGCGAACGCATCGCCCGCGCGCTCCAAGAAGGCCTCGAGAAGAGCAACATCGAATCCAAAAGCTTCAGTGCTGAAAATTTTGCTGCAGAACCAAGCGACATCGTGTTCGTGGTAGCGACGCACGACTTCCTCCAGCTCGACGACAATGTTTTCAGGCTTGCGCAAAGCGGCGTCCTGAAAGGCAAGAGCGTCGCGCCCGTAATCATAGACGCAGGTCTGGGTAAGAAGGCGAGCGAGAAACTCAAACGCGTGCTCGAGGAGCATGGCGCGATCATCGCGCAAGAGCTTTCGGTGCGGAAAAAGGGCGCATTGCGTGGCATTGGCGGCAAGATATCGAACGAGGAATTGCTGAGGTCGGAGGCGTTCGCGAGAAAGGTCGTACAGCCCTTCACGGTGCGCGTTCGCAGGGAGAAGGAAAAGGAGCGAATCTCGGGATACAAAAAACAAGCTCTATAAACCCAGCGCAACTCACTTCAAACCGGAGAAACGAAAAAATTGCCCTCAGCCACAACTAAGGAAAGAGTACCGACCGGCATCTACGGACTCGACGACCTCATTCAAGGCGGCTTCATCAAGTCACGCACCATCCTCGTATCGGGAAGCACGGGAACCGGAAAATCCATCTTTTCACTGCAATGGATCTATCGCGGCGCCGCTGAATACAACGAGCCCGGCGTATACGTCACGTTCGACGAAGCGCCCGACAAAATCAGACAGGACATGCTCAACTTCGGCTGGAACATCTCCGAGCTCGAAAAGAAAGGCAAGATAGCCATCGTTGACGCCGCCGCGGCGCGCGCGGGATTGGCGAGCGAGGAAGAAAACGCGCTCATGCCAGGCAGCCTTGATTTTGAAAAAGTTCTTCTCGAAATTCTGAACGTCGCGAGACGCATCGGCGCGACGCGAATCGCGATTGACAGCGTCGCATCAATGGCACAACTGTTGGAAACCGAGACGCAGATCAGGCGCAACATTTTGCGATTGTCACACATAATCACGAAAAGCGGCCTCACGGCAGTCATCACGAGCGAGGTTCCCGCGCAACCTATCGGTGGTAGCGCGCCGATGCGTTTCAGCAAGCACGAGGTCGAAGAATACGTCGCGGACGGCGTTATTCTTCTCAACTTTCTCGGGGTCGGAGAAAGCGCCACCCGCACCATCTACATACGAAAAATGAGGGGAACGAAGCACTCGCTCGAAATGCACCCGTTCGAAATAACGGACAAAGGCGTCGTCGTGAAGAAGATCGAAGAAGTCTTCAGATAGACACAAAAACCCCGACCGTCGTTCTAGTTCTCGGAAAATGTCTAAAGAGATAGCCCAAGCACTGTTGAACCGCTTGAGAGTCGCACACATCGACGCCAACGTTCGTGAAATCGACCAGAAACGCGCCCGCGAACTTCTGCCGGGCGACCACGTCAGGCACACCGGCTGGATCGTCAAGTACTCCGACAAGCACAAATATTACAACCCGTCACAAATCGAGGACCGCGCAAGAAGCGAGGCCAATGACGCCAACGCCCTGCTCAAATCAAAATTCTTAGAATGGCTGCACAAGCCGGAACAAAAAACAATCCACCTCCTTCGCCGCAAGACCGCATAGTGCCGGGCAGCCCCAAAGAAACGATATTTAAACACCAAGACCCCTTAACACTGTTAAGGTTTTTTATGATTCAGCCGCAAGAAGTCGAAACTTTCTACCTTCTGCCCGCGCTCAGGAGCGAGTTGTGCCGAGCACTTGTGGAAGAAGGATTGTCGCAGCGCGACGTGGCTCAACTTTTGGGGCTTACGGAAGCGGCGGTTTCTCAATACGTTCACAACAAGCGCGCGCAGCAAGTGGAATTGAGCAAGAAAGCGGTCGGTCAAGTGGAAAAGTCGGCGCGCGCGATCGTCCAGGGACGCATTGACGCATTCCACGCGCTCTCGGTTTTGTGTGATTCGATAAAGCAGAGCGGCGAGTTGTGCGACATTCACATGAAGTTCGACAAGACCTGTCCCTCGAACTGTCGCGAGTGTTTTGAGCCGAACAAGAATTTTGCGTTGATCAATAATGGCAAAGCTTGAAATCAAAGACCTCCACGCGAGCGTGGAAGGCAAAGAAATCCTGAAAGGCGTCAACCTCACCCTCAAGCAAGGCGAGATTCACGCCGTGATGGGGCCGAACGGTAGCGGCAAATCTACCCTCGCGAGCGTGATCATGGGACACCCGAAGTACAAAGTCACGAAGGGCGAGATCTTGCTCGATGGAAAGAACGTCGTCGAGATGAGCGTGGATGAACGCGCCAAGCTCGGACTTTTCCTAGCGCCGCAATATCCTCAAGAACTACCGGGCGTGAATTTCGAACACTTGCTTCACCTTTCATACCGGACTCTAAATCAGGCTCAAGGCAAGCCCGTGCTCAAACCGCTCGAGTTCCGAAAACTAGTTGCAGAAAAAAGAGAAATCCTCGGGCTCGACGATTCCTTCCTGCGTAGAAGTGTCAACGAAGGATTCAGCGGTGGCGAAAAGAAGCGTGCAGAAGTTTTGCAGCTCTTGCTTGCTGATCCGAAGATCGCGATACTCGACGAAACGGACAGCGGACTCGACGTCGACAGCTTGAAACTCGTGGCGAAAGCGGTCGGCACTCTGCGTGGGCCAAACTTTGGCGCGCTCGTGATTACTCACTATCAGAGAATTCTCGAATACCTCAAACCCGACTACGTGCACGTGCTGATGGATGGCAAAGTCGTGAAGAGTGGTGGCGCAGACTTGGTTCACGAGGTTGAAAAGAAGGGCTACGCCTGGCTGGCACAGCCCGCAGGAGCATAGTTTTTCAAAATGAGTCAAAACACCGAGCTAAAGTTTCTCAACAACGACTACGAAGAAAAATACGGATTTCGCGATCCGGAAAAGTTCGTCAAGAACCTTAACTCTGGAGTTTCGCGCGACGTTATTCGTGAAATCAGCAAGGACAAGAACGAGCCGGAATGGATGACCGAGTTCCGCTTGCGCTCTTTCGACATCTTCCTCAAAAAACCGATGCCGACCTGGGGAGGAGACCTGGAACAGATCGACTTCGACTCGATCCGCTACTACTTGAAGCCTACTGAAGGTACGGAAAAGAATTGGGAAGACGTGCCGGCAGACATCAAGAACACCTTCAACAGACTGGGAATTCCGGAAGCCGAACAAAAATTCTTGGGCGGAGTAACTGCACAGTACGAATCACAAGCAGTCTATCACAAAGTCCGAGAAGACCTAGTGGCGCAAGGAGTCATTTTCATGGACACGGACGCCGCGCTTCGTGAACACCCGGAAATTTTCAAGAAATATTTCGGCAAGATCATTCCGCCCGAAGACAACAAGTTCGCCGCACTCAACAGCGCGGTCTGGAGCGGAGGCAGTTTCATTTACGTTCCGAAAGGCGTCAGCGTCAAAATGCCCCTACAAGCATACTTCAGAATCAACGCGCAACGCGCGGGACAATTCGAACGCACACTAATCATTGCAGACGAAGGAAGCGACGTCACTTACATCGAAGGTTGCACTGCGCCAAGCTACAGCTCGAAATCTCTGCACTCTGCGGTCGTCGAACTTATTGCGCTCGAAGGCGCACGCATTCGATACACGACGATTCAGAATTGGGCGAACAACATTTACAACTTGGTCACGAAGCGCGCGCACGCGCACAAAAACGCTACCGTGGAATGGATCGATGGAAACCTTGGCAGCAAGTTGACGATGAAATATCCAAGCGTCTATCTCCTCGGCGAGGGCGCGAAAGCAGACATCGTCAGCGTCGCTTTTGCTGGAAAAGGACAACACCAGGACGCAGGCGGCAAGGCAGTTCACCTCGCACCGAACACCACGAGCAACGTCGTGAGCAAATCAATTTCGAAAGACGGCGGACGCACTACCTACCGCGGACTGCTGAAAGTCGCGAAAGGATGCCACGGCGTCAAGGCGAGCGTGCGTTGCGATGCATTGCTACTTGACGATACTTCACGCAGCGACACTTATCCCACGATGCAGGTCGCGGAAGAGGACGTAACAATCGCGCACGAAGCTACCGTCGGCAAGATCGGAGAAGACCAGATTTTCTATCTCATGTCTCGCGGTTTGAAGGAAAGCGAGGCTTACGCGCTGATCGTTCTCGGATTCATGACGCCCTTCACTAAAGAACTACCGATGGAATACGCCGTCGAACTCAACCGCCTCGTACAGCTCGAAATGGAAGGAGCAGTAGGCTGATTCTCCAATGCAGCAAACAACCACCTGGCTCGAAAACCAGCAACTAGCCGCGCACACCAAACTCGAACAGCTATCGAAAGAGCCTTCAAAATTCTCGCTCGACGTAAAAATATCGCCCACCGAACTCCCACTCAGCCAGTCGGGACCGCTCGCGATGCCGAAAGGCGAAAAAGTCGACGTCTTCAACCTCTCCGAAGCCTTGAAGACACATGGAAAAACACTCGAACAATCTGTCGTTCCAGAATTGCGCTCGCAGATCGAAGCACTGACCATCGCGAAAGCGAACTTCGGCTGGCTACTGCGCGCGCCACGCAACACTGAAAGCCGCGCCTTCCTTGACCTCGAAGCGCCGAAAGGCGAAAGCGCGTTCCAACGATGCTTCATCCTCGCGGAAGAAGGCAGCACGCTCGAACTCGTCCTAGGATACGAGTCGCAAGCCACAGGATTCCTCGGACAAACGATCGACGTCATTGCACAACCGAACTCCATCGTAAAAGTCACTGAAATTCAAGATTTGCACAACTCGCACCTGCTCTACTCAAGCGTGCGAGCGAAGATCGACAAGGACGCGAAAGTGTTTTGGAAGAGCGCGCTGCTCGGCGCGTCGAGATCGCTTTCACAAAGAGAATTCCAACTCGTTGGAAGGGGAGGAGAAGCGCACGCGGCCGACATGGTTTACGCCGACCACGACCGACAAGCTCAAATAAGCACGCGCCTGTTGCACGTCGCCGGCGACACCAACAGCAGCCTGCGAATGAAGGGCGTGATGAGGGACAATTCACGCGTTTACGCCGATGGACTCGCGCGCATCGAGAAAAACGCCGCACGAAGCAATTCCTACGTCTCCGAACACGCGCTTTTGATCGACAAGGGCGCAAAATGCGACGCGATTCCTTCTCTGGAAATCGAGAATAATGACGTGAAGTGCGCGCACAGCGCCAGCGTTTCGCAAATCGACCCGCAACAATTATTCTATGTGCAGTCTAGGGGCGTCGCGCGCGAGCAAGCGAGAGAAGAAATAGCACAAGGATTCCTCAAGAGCTCGCTTGACGCTTTTGAAGAAGGCACCCGTGCATCCATCGAGGCAAGGATGCGTAACAAGTGGCAAAAATGATCGATCCTCAAAAAATCAAGCAAGACTTCCCGATCTTGGCGAAGAAGGACGCGAACGGACGCACGCGCGTCTATTTGGACAGCACTGCGACGTCGCAGAAGCCGAAACAAGTCCTGCAATCCATCGCGAATTATTACGAATCGGAGAATGCGAATCCGCACCGTGGAGTTTACGACTTGAGCGAAGCCGCTACCGACGTTTATGAAAAGGCTCGTGAAAAAGTTGCTCGATTCATTGGCGCCAATAGCGCGAAAGAGATCATTTTTGTTCGAAACACGACGGAAGCACTCAACCTCGTCGCGAGAAGTTATGGACAGGCGAATGTGAATCGTGGCGACCGCATCGTTTCTACCACTATGGAGCATCATTCGAACCTGGTGCCTTGGTTTCAGTTGCGCGACGTGAAACAATTGCAGATGGAGTTTCTTGATTTCGATGCGAACGGACAACTCAGACCGTCGGACTTTTCTCGAATCACTCAAAACACCAAAATAGTCACGGCTACCGCGGCAAGCAACGTGCTCGGCACGATCAATGACGTTCGCGAAATCGCGCGACAAGCGCACGACAAGAAAGCCGTGTGCGTGATTGACGCTGCGCAGCTGGTTCCGCATGCGAAGGTGGACGTGAAGAAGCTCGAGTGCGACTTTCTCGCTTTCAGTGGACACAAGATGCTAGCGCCGATGAACATCGGCGTGCTCTGGGCTCGTGAAGAGCTGTTGCAATCAATGCCGCCATTCCTCGGCGGCGGCGACATGATTCGTGAAGTCCACTTGAGCGGAGCGACTTACGCGGACGCGCCCGCAAAGTTCGAGGCGGGCACGCAGAACGTCGAGGGCGCCGCGGGTTTGAGTGCGGCGATTGATTATTTGGAAAACATTGGAATGGAGAACGTGCAGAAACACGAACAAGAAATCACGAGATATGCACTGGAAAAACTGCAAGAAATCAATGGCGTCGAGATTTACGGACCGAAAAACGCCACACAACGCGCTGGTCTCATCGCATTCAATTTCGGCGACGCGCATTCTCACGACTTGGCTCAAGCGTTGTTCGACAAGGCCGGCGTTTGCGTGAGGAGCGGACACCACTGCACCATGCCTTTGCACGAACGTCTTGGAATCACGTCGAGCGCGCGGGCGAGTTTTTACGTTTACACGACCAAGCAAGACATCGACGCGCTCGCGGATGGTTTGCGCGCGGTCAAGCCGTTGTTCAGCATTAAGTGAAAAATCAACAATGATGGATTACCAGCTCTTCCAAGAGCTCATTCTTGAAAACTATCGCAACCCGCGACACAAAGGCAGTCTTGAGAACCCTGATTTTTACGCGAGTGAAGCCAACCCGTTGTGCGGCGACACGCTGCGCCTCTATGTTCGCCTCGCGGATGGAAAAATTCGAGATGTTTATTTTGACGGCGCTGGCTGCGCGATCTCGCAAGCAAGCGCGTCGCTGCTGACGGAGTTCTTGGAAGGCAAAACCGTTGAGGAGGCGGGGAAGACGTCGACGCAAGACATCATGCAGCTCCTGGGCGGCATCGAGCTCTCTCCCGCACGCCTGAAGTGCGCCTTCCTTTCACTCGAAACGCTCAAAAAAGCACTAGCAAACAAACAAGGTTGATCACCAAAAAAATGACGCAATTCAAAATAGCAAACACGAACGAGCTCGCGGATAATCAAGGCAAACTCGTCAGCATCGAAGGAAGAGACATCGCGCTCTTCAAACATGACGGAAAATTCTTTGCCATTGATAACGAGTGCCCGCACCGCGGCGGGCCACTCTCTGAAGGACCCGTGGCGGATGGAATGGTCACGTGCCCTTTTCACGCATGGCAGTTCAGACTCGCCGACGGCAAACACTCTTTTAGCGATGTGAGCGTCGCGTCTTACAAGGTAGAAATTAAAGGCGAGGAAGTCTTCATCGAACTCTAGAAATGGAGATCAATCGCTTCCTCTGCCAAACACTCCTCGTCGGCATCGAAGCACAGAAAAAGATTGAGTATACGCGCATCGCGATAGTCGGCATTGGCGGTATTGGGAGCCACGCGGCGCTGCACGCGATACAAAGCGGCCTGGGCAACATTTTGCTGATTGATCACGACAAGCTCGAGGATAGTAACATTTCGCGCTGCGCTTTTTTTGAGGAAAGTGACATCGGCAAGAAAAAGTCGCTCGCGGTGTTGGACCACTTGCAGAACGTTGGTGCGGTCGTGCAGGCTTCTCAGGAAAAACTAACGCCGTCGAACGCGGAAAAGTTGTTGGGTAAGACGCAGGTCGTGTTGGATTGTACGGATAATTACGAGTCACGAAAGACGATCGCTGATTTTTGTGCGAAGGCGAAGATTCCTTGGATCTATTCTGGAGCCGCGCGTGCGGAAGCGATGGTGACGACCTTCATGCCCGGCGGCAAGACTAGGTTCAGCGACCTTGCAGCGAAGCCCGAGTACGAGTTGCCTTGCAATCAGGTGGGCGTGCTTCCCGCGGCCGTTTCGCTCGCGGCGACGGTTCAGAACGCGGAAATGCTCAACGTAATACAGGGCAAGCCTGCGCTTGAGGGTAAACTGTTTTATGGTGATTTGCGCGCGGGACAGTTCATCGTGCAGGACGTAAAGAAACGCAAATAAGTTTTTTGAAAACCGAGTAGAGGAGGGCTTGGGAGTTGAACCCAACTATTCCGCTCTGCAGGCGGACGCATAGCCGATCTGCCAGCCCTCCAGAAAAAGCTTTCTTGCTAATTGTTGTGGTTTTTGCGGGTTTTATTTAGCGCTTTCCGAGGCCAAGCGCGTCGCGCATCTGCATTCCTAACAGGAGGAAGTCTTGTTTGCCGTACTGCCACAAGTCACGACGCGCGTAGCGCACGTAAACGATTCCGAACAGGACGCCTATCGCGTGTACTAGCGTGTCGCTTGGCGTGGTTTTTTCGCGCTCGACGCCCGTGGTTGTTTGTTCGAGTTTCGCGCGCGTTTCCTGCAAGCTTTGGTTGGCGGCCGCTGCTTCGGCTGTTTTGTTCTGTACTGTGAGTTGTTCGACTTGCGATTGCAGCACGTTGGTTTGCTGAACGAACGCGTTGAGTTGTGTTTCTCGCGCCGAGTCAGCTATGGGAAAGGCGATGAGCGTTGTAGCGAGCGGCACTACGATCAGGAGCACGATGGTGGAGCGTGGTTTGCTGACGATGCACGCGCCGATGAGTCCCGCGACGCCCGCGCTAGCGCCGACGAGAAAGCTGTTGGGATTGAGCAGCACGAAAAGAAGTCCTGCGATGATGCCGGAGGTGAGAAAGATGACGAGCGTGTGTTGCGGGCTTTTGGAGCGTTTTTCGAAAAACCAAGCAAAAGCGATCAAGGGCAGCAAGTTTCCTAGGAGGTGGATTATGCCTACGTGTACGAACAGGTGTGTTACGAGGCCGAGGGGTCCGGCTTGGCTTGCGCTGTATTGCGACACGAAGCCCTCCGGCAGATACAGGGTGCCGTTGCTGTAGTAAAAGTAAACGCCAAGGACGAGCAGTGCGAGGATTATGGTTGCGTAGGGCGCGGTTTCTCCAAGGGCCATTTCGGGATGGACTATGGTTTAGGTCTTGTTAAAAGAACGGTCGCCGAAGAATGAGGAATTTTTTCCAATCCTTGCGGACTGGTAACGGCGACACGTTCAACCCACCTTCACAGAATCCGCACTCCAAACATTACTCGCTCGGCAATAAATGCCTTTTCCCTCTGAAACCAGTCTCCGAAAAAAGCGAAGGTGCGATTGACGATGAAAGAGTTGTGGAACTGAGGGGTTTTGACGATGAAGAGCGGGCCTGCAGGGATTTGAACCCTGGACACTGTGGTTAAACCCTTGCCAGCCAGTTTGTCTTGCTGGCAAGTTAAGAGCCACATGCTCTACCAGACTGAGCTACAGGCCCGCAGAAAAAGTTCGTCTTTTTTCTTCGTAATTTTTTGGGTAAAGCAATCTCTTAAATAAAGCTGGTTCAGGAATCTTTGTTCATCATGAGAGAAGGAGAAGAACCAAGCCATGGGCATTACGCCGAGCACGCTACGCGTTTGGCGAAACTTTTGAAACGCTTTGGTGTCAAGATGCACATGGGCATGGATCGTTTTCCTTTCTTCTCGGTTCCGGAAGCGAAGATGCGTCTCGTTCGACAAGCGGTCGCGCGAGACCTTAGCGCGGAACACTTGGGCAAGCACATCGCATTCAGCGAAGACAAGGACCGACCAGTTTTCCGCCTCCATCCCTTGACGGGCGAGGGCCTTCACCACTGGCACGCGATCCGCAAAAAAGTTAGCGGACACGAGTAAATGACGATTTCTGTACTACGCTGGGGACACCGCAGCGAACGAGACAAGAGAGTCACCACGCACGTCGCCCTCGTTTCACGCGCTTTCGGCGCTAGTTCTGTTGTTTATTCCGGCGAGCGAGACGCGAGTCTTGAAGAAAGCGTGCGCAAGGTTGCGGCGAAGTGGGGCGGACCGTTCTCGATTCGTTACACGGAAAAGCCGATGGCTGAGATTCGCAGCGCGAAACGCAAAGGCTGGAAAGTGGCGCACTTGACGATGTATGGCGCGGAACTGCCAGAAGGCGTTGTTTTTGCGCGCAAAGCGAAGAACTTGCTCGTCGTGGTGGGCGCGGAGAAGATGCCTCCTGAAGTTTACACGGAAAGTGATTGGAACGTGAGCGTAACCAATCAACCGCACTCGGAAGTGGCGGCTTTGGCGGTTTTTTTGCACGAGGTCGCGCGCGGGAAAGAGGTCTCGCGCAAGTTCAAGGGCGCTCAAATCGTCGTGATGCCTTCGTTGCGCGGGAAAGTTGTAGTGTCAAAAGTGCGTCGCAAGCCTCGGTAAAGGTATTTAAACTCTTTAAACGGTCTTTAACCAACGCGCACGCGGCGCAACGATGGGGGTTGTAATGATGGCTAAAAACGCAAAACGCAGACCTTCAGTAAAAGCAGCCAAAAAAACCGCCCGAAAAACGACTCATTCTGTCAAGACCAAAGCGCGACCCGTAAAGGAAAGCAAAAAGAAACAGAAGCTGGAAGCGAAAGCTTCAAAGTCGAAAAAGAAGCTCGAAGCAAAGGCAGCGCTACAACCAGAACCCATCCGCATCGATCCACAACAACTGAGACAGCTCGCGGCGTTCGCGAGCGAAGTCGCGGGCAGAGACGGCGCGCGCATCGTCAACACTATTGGCGAGACGGGCGTTACTGACGAAATAATCGAAAAGGGAACGAGCTTGAAGATCGCGGAAGTTCGTTCGATTTTGAACCACTTACACTCTTTCGGCATCGTCGAGTACACGCGCGAGAAGAACATGCAGAACGGCTGGTTCACTTACACGTGGAAGTTGAACGCTTCGCGCGCGCTTGCGAACTTTTTGATGTTGAAGAAGCGAGAATACGAGGCCCTCAAGAACAAGCAGTCGATGGAGCAGGGCGTCGTGTTCTACAAGTGCAACAAAGGCTGCAGCAAAATGCCTCTTGATAGCGCTTGGGATAACGAGTTCAAGTGCCCGAAGTGCGAATCGCGACTCGCAGACTGCGACCCTAAACAAGAAATCGAAGAAGCGGAGAACCGCATCGCCGCAATCGAAAAGATACTATCACAAGCGCAACAACTGCAA
>DASYRB010000002.1:0-10626 GCA_036004805.1 Candidatus Norongarragalinales archaeon | reverse complement strand
GTCACGCTGGCGAGCTTGTTGACCGTAAAGCTCGACTGCGATGCTTGCGGTTCGAATATGAAAGCGAGCGGTGCAGCGCTGCCGGTCTTCGACGCGCGCAATTGCAACGTTACGCCCGTCTTCTTTCCTGGCGCGGCCGCGATCGGTATTACTAGTGGTGCTTGTTCTTGCAGTGATGCGCTCGAGAGTTCGGTGCTGCGGATGAGAGTGAAGTGGCTCGTTGAGAGCTTGACGACGTCGACGTTTGACTTTTCGCTGATGACTTCAATGTTCGCGTTGAGCGTGCCGCCGAGCGTGGTTGTCGCGGCGTCGCTGTAGATCTTGTTCGTGAGCGGGTCTTGGAACCAAACGCGAGCACAAATGCCGGTCGCGGCGTCGCATTGCATCGGTATTTTCGAGACCGCGAGCTTTTCAGTTTTCACTGGAGTGTTGCAGAAGTCCTGTTGCACTATTTTCTGTCCGGCAGTGAGCTTGGCGACGAGCACGTTCAGCGCGGTCGGTTCTGCTGGGAATATTGAAGCGGCTTGTGCGGCGAGTGAATATGCGCGGTAGGAAATATCGAGCGTGCTGCCCGCTGTGATGTTCTTGCTCGTTTCAATGGTCACAGCGACTTCGCGCGTGCCCGTGTATCCCTTCGGGAATTGGAACTCGACTGCTTTGACGAGTCCCGCGAGTTCGCCTTTCGGAACGTCGCCCGCGCATTGCTGTTCGGGCGTGTATGAAAGCGACGTGTAAACGGTCGGTGTGACGGCGCGGTCGAAGTCACTGATGCCGGCAACGTCATCCTTGACGTTCGCAGCGCTTCCGATGCGGATGTAGAATCCTGAAACGTCAGCGCTTGGCGTGGTGACGAGGAATTTCGCTTTGTACCTATCAGCGTTCGAAACTTCGCGCACGAGTCCCTTGTCGTTAAACAATCCCTCGAACGTGATACTCGTTTGCGTAGCGGCGCTCAGTGGATAGAGAGGCGCGTTGAATTCCTTGTGATCAGTAGCTGCCAGCGTTTCTTGTGCTGAGGTGTAAGTGAGGAATCCTGGCGCGTTCGCGACGATGTTGAACGCGACTCCCGCGGGCGCTTTAATTTTACACGCGGGCGTGCTCGAGGTGCTGCAAGAACCGATGAGCGTGTTTCCTGCAAAGACAGATACTTGTGCCGCGACCGCGGTCTTGGAAACAAAATCGATCGTCTTAACGCTGAACTCGACCTCGACCGGCTTGATCAACACGCTCAACGTCGGCGTTTCGAGCGCGGCGCTTACCGCGTCGCTTTCTCCCGCGAGTTCCTTGCGAGTGGCTTTCGCGAAAACGTTGTAAGAATCTCCCTCGAGCGTGATCGGCATCGGGAAAATGATGACGCCGTCAGCGCCCGTACTCGCTCCTGCAAGGAAGAATCCATCCAGCCTGCCGCCGCGCGCGAACAGCGAAACTGCCGCGTCGCTCGCTGGCAACCCGTCAGGACCCGTAACTTCAACTCTCACGCTCGCAGTTCCGCCCTCAACCGCGTCTTGCAGAGTGATCGTGCGTGGTTCGCCTGCTACTGCAAAAACGAATCCCGGCAGCAACAATTTCTCTTCCGGTCCTGCGGGAATCTTTTGTGCAGTGATGTATAGTGGAAGTGCTTGTGCGGCGTTGAATCGCGTGATGCCGCTCGCGTCCGTCTTCAAGTTGCCGCTCAAGAGTTTGCCGCTGGAGCGGTCGAAAACGTTCACGGTCGCATCAACGATTCCTGCGCCGTCTTTGTCCTTGACGCTGATCACGGTTTCTTGCGGACCGCCAGCGCTTCGCGGTCTTAACAGAACGCGTGCGGTGGTCGCGTCTTTGGAAAACTCGATTGCGTCTTGTGAAGAGTAATCCGCGTATTTCGCGCTCGGGTCCTTGACGTTGATGATGAACTTCGTGCCGAAAGATATCTTGTCGAACGCTGCGATGCCGTCGGAGGCGCCGCTGTATGCGCTAGCGATTTCGGAAAGCGATCCCTCGGCGAGAATCGATACTAGTGCGCGTACGGGTTGTCCTGATGCGAAGTCGCTAACGACGACGCTCAACGTTCCCTTCTCGGCGAGCGTGGGGTCTTTGCCCGCGTCTTTCGATTTGAGAATTATCGTCACGGCGCCGGTCGAGAGGTCTGCGCCGAGGAACGATTGTTCTTCGCTAGCGAAACTCGCGCTGCTCACGCGAATGGTCGCGATGAGTGGGATGGTTCTTGTGGGTATTTCTGCGCGTCCGTCGGCTCCCGAAACTCCGCTAACTGTACCTGTGTCGCTTGCGAGTTCGACGAGAGCGTTGGGCACTGGACGGTTGTTTTCGTCGTTAACGTTCACAAGAACTTTCTTGAGTGACGCGAGGTTGGTTTGTAGAAGGAATTGTTTTTGCGTGGTTCCTGCGGGAAGCGTTTGTACGAGCGTTACGTAGTTGGGCGCGGTGATCTCGACGCGTTGTTCCGCTCGCTCGGGAACGTTGAGGAAGACGGCGCTGCCGGAAGCGTCCGTGAGCTGCGTGCCGATGGTTTGGTTGTTGGCGTTGTTGAACAGAACAACTGTCGCGGCTTCGATGGCTGCGAGGGTGGACTGGTCTTTGATCGTGTAAGTGGCTTTGATGGTTGATGGTGCGAGAATCGGTGCTAAGAGAACGGCGGCTGCTACGAGAATTACGAGCGCTGCTAGTGGCACTAGGACGTGCGGGTTGGGGACGCCACGCTCTTCTAGTTGAACGATGAAGTCTTCGTACTTGTCGTGAAGGTCGTGGTAGAACTCGACGATCTTGTTCACTATGTCTTCTAGAGCCATTTTTAACCTTTGACCTACGGAACAATTTCTGGCGGCCTGGCTTTTAAAAAGAAGCTATTGAGAAGGCGCGGGGAACCGGGGGTCGGCGTGGAACACGTAACGGTTCAGCCGCGAAGGATCGACTTGGTACTCGGGCCTGTGGTCGATAAAGCGAACGCGCACGCCTTGTCCACCGAAGCGCGTGAAAACGAAACAAGAAGCATCATTCGTCGCACCGCATCCGCTCTGCTTGCTGATCTGCGGGTCGAGCGCGTTCTGCGCGATCCACTGCCTCACTTCCGCGCCATCGCTCAAACAATCGACGAAGCCATCGTTCGTGTTCTTGCCCACGTCTATCTCGGCACTCAACTGTCCCGCGGGCAGCACTGAAATTGCTTTCTCGCACGCGGGCTTCACTGCATTGTCGTAAACCACTTGAGCCAAAAAGCCCCTCGCGTTGTCATCGTCCTGCGCCAAGCCGAATTGCGCGTTGTAACCTTTCGCCGCACAACTGCCTTGAGGCGGACCGGCGACCGCGACGCAATAACCTCCTGGTGTTTCGAGGACTTTGAGTTTTTCGTAGAAAATCATCGACATGTTGAAGTACAAAAAGAACGGATAAGTGATCGGGAGATAGAAGTCTTCGTCGCTGATCGCGCCACTGCGGACAATGTTGCCGGCGCTGTCGGTCGCGAGCACGCGCGGAAGTTTTGGAAAGATTTCGGGATCGGTCGCTTTGATCTTCACATAGAAAGTTCCTTTTTCGCAGAGCGGCAACACTTGCCTCGTTTCGGGATCGCGGCATTGGAGATCACCATTTCCGAAAGCGTCGCAGTCGAAAACGCTGCCCGGAATCAATATTTGGCAGAGCTGCAGGCCGGTTTGCGGGTTGATGAATTCACCGAAGCTCTCGGGATTCGCGGCACTGAAAGTTATTCCCTCGAAGGTCTGGTTGCGTCCGACAATCGTGAGCCACTTGTTGACGCCGTATTCCGAATCGGCAGGACAAACGCTCTGGTGAATCAAGTCACTCAAAGCCTTGCAGCCCGCGACGCGTTGGCATTTGATGTCGTTGCGAGCGCACGCCGTCGAAACGCCACCCTGTTGTTGCTGCGACCCCACATACCCTGTTTCCGTGTATGGCAATTGGAACGCGTTGCTCATCCATCCAGGGCTGGCAAGAAAGAACTCTATATTGCGAGTGAGTGCCGTGCGAAAGAGCGAACCGAGGTCGCTGCGATAAATATCCAACAACGAAACGATGCGGTTGTGAAACGCGTCACCCACTACCTGCGACACTTCAGTGTTATCGGTGCGCGAAAGATTCACGCTGAACAGCACTGCGGCAGCAAAAATCAAAGTGCCCAAGAGTGGCGCGGCGATGAATGCGCGCTTCCATTGATCCATTAACGCGTCTTCACGCGCTCTGCGTTCTTAAACGCTGTCGACGGAGGAGTGGCACTCAACCAATACCACAATCCGTAGAACGACACGATGAAAACCACAAGCGCGAGGCGGAACAACACTTCGTGAAACAACGCAAAATTCACACTGCCGACCTGTTGAAGCGTCACAGCGATGCGCACCGGGTTCAACAACAACACCGCCAAAACGCCTGCAGCCGCGCCCTTCAATCTCTCATGCCGAGAACGATCGCGACTAGCAACGATCGCGCCCACGAGAACAGAAATCTCGAGCGCGCCGCTGCAAAGGTCACTGATCAACGCGTCGAACTTGTCACTCCTCACGAACCATTCACCGTTCTCCTGAACGACTTGCGCGCCAAGCAACGCGGCTGAAGAAGTCGCTGCGACAGGCGCGAGGAATGACGAATGGCTGAAAGAAAGAATCAGGTAGGCAGGAACTGCGAAAAGCAAAAAGTACGCAAGGAATTCGAGCGCGAGAAACGCGTTCTTGTCGATCTTCACGACATTGGTAGGTCGCTGGTTGGCTATATTATATTAGCTCGAAGCGCTGTTCAAATTCTCGAGAAATTTTCCCTTTAATCATGGCTCTAGACTTTCCCATCATTGAAGCCAAATGGCAGAAAGCGTGGCGGGACGCGAAAACGTTCCAGCCCGCAGCGGACGCTTCAAAGAAAAAATACCTCATCACGATTCCGATTCCTTACGCGAACGGTTCTCCTCACGTAGGACACGCGTTCAGCTTCGCGCGCACCGACGTCTACGCGCGTTACAAGCGCTCGCAAGGATTCAACGTGCTTTTCCCACAAGGCTTCCACATCACCGGACAACCCATTCTCGGCGTCGTCGACCGACTCAAGGCGAACGACCAGACGCAGATCAACACGCTAAAAATAAGCGGCGCGAGCGACGCGGACATCGAGCGCTTCAAACAAAAAGGTCCGGAAGAAGTCGCGAAGTTTTTCATCGCGAAATGGAAAAAAGGACTCAACTCGCTCGGATCCAGCATCGACTGGACGCGCGAATTCACCACCACGCAGCTCAACCCGACTTTCTCGCGATTCATCGAATGGCAATACAACACGCTCCGAAAGAAAGGCTACGTCGTGCAAGGAACGCACCCCGTCGTCTACTGCAGATTTGAAGAATCACCCATCGGCGACCACGACCGACTCAAAGGCGAAGGCGAATCACCAATCGAATACACACTCATCAAGTTCAAAACGAAAATCGACGGCGACGAATTCATCATCCCGTGCGCCACGCTGCGACCCGAAACCGTCTACGCCGTCACCAACCTATGGGTCAACCCGCACACCGAATACTTGCTGTGTGAGGTCACGCAAGGAAAAAACAAAGAGCTCTGGCTCGTTTCTCCCGACGCGGTTCACAAGCTGCAAGACCAGAAAAAAAAGATCACGATCAAAAAACACGTCAAAGGACACGCGTTGATCGGACAACACGCCACGAACCCCGTCAACAACTCGCAGGTGCTGATTCTGCCGGCGGAATTCGTCGACCAAACGCACGCCACGGGACTCGTGATGAGCGTTCCCGCACACGCGCCATACGACTACGTGGCGCTTCGTGACCTGCAAGAAAATGAGGACGAAGCGCGACACTGGAAGCTCGACGTCGCGTCACTGAAATCCATTCGTCCCATTCAAATGATCAACGTCGATTCATACAACGGCGCGCCCGCAGTGGAAGAAGTCGAAAATAGGCGCGTCAAGAACCAAAAGGACGAAGAAGCGCTCGAAGCGGCCACGTCGCAAGTCTACAAGGAAGAATTCCACAAGGGCGTGCTGAACGAAAAAACAGGCGAGTACAAGGGCAAAAATGTCAGCGAAGCGAAAGAACTCATCGCACAATCACTCAAAAACAAAAACCTCGCGGACTCGATGTGGGAAACCACCGCGCCCGTCATCTGCCGCAGCGGACACAAATGCTACGTGAAAATTTTAGAGAACCAGTGGTTCCTGAAATTCAGCGACGAGAAATGGAAAGCTCAAGCCAAAGCACACATCAAAACGATGAAGGTCTATCCGGAAGAAGCGCGAGCACAGCTCGAAAACACCGTCGACTGGCTCAAAGACAAAGCCTGCGCGCGCAAAACCGGACTCGGCACGCCGCTGCCCTGGGACAAGGAATGGCTCGTGGAAACGCTCAGCGACTCGACCATCTACATGGCGTACTACACGCTCGCGCGCGTCGTGACTGAAAACAAGATCAAAGCAGAACAACTCACCGACGAAATCTTCGACTTCATCTTCAGGAACGAAGGCAAATTGGATGACGTGAAGAAGAAGACCACGCTCAAGCCCGAGCTCATCGCGAAGCTGAAGCAGGAATTCGAATATTTCTATCCGTGCGACATGCGCTCGAGCGGCAAGGACCTCGTACAGAACCACATGACTTTCTACATTTTCCATCACGTCGCGCTCTTTCCGCAAAAATTCTGGCCGCAGGGAGCCGCGATCAACGGATACGTCAACGTCGAGGGACAAAAAATGTCGAAAAGCCTCGGCAACATCATACCAGCAGAAGAACTGGTGCGCGATTACGGCGCCGACGTCACGCGCTTGACGCTTGCAGCGAGCGCGGACGGCCTGAACGATGCGGACTGGCGCAAAGAAAACACGAAAACGAACCGCAAGCTGTTGGAATACTTGCATGACACGAGCACAGCGCTGGCGAAAATAACGAATCCGAAGGATTATCACGCGCTCGAAAAGCCCGAAAAAATTCTCGAAAGCCGAATCAACAAAGCGCTACGCCACGCCGCGCAAGCCTATGAACAATTCGAGCTGCGCTCCGCGTCACAAAACTCGCTCTACGAAACCACGAGCGCGATAAAGCAATACCTAGAAACGCGCAACGGCATCAACAACGCGAATGCGGCCGTGCTGAAACGCGCGCTCGAAAACGCGACCATCGCGATAGCGCCTTTCGCGCCGCACTTTGCGGAAGAAAACTGGCACGCGCTCGGACACGCCGACCTCGCGAGCACCGCGCCATTCCCGAATATCGACGAGAGCAAGATCGACGCGTCACTCGAGCTAGAGCAATCGTTCATCGATGGCGTGATTGAGGACGCGAAGAACGTCACCGCGCTCATGAAGACCAAGCCGAAAGCACTCGTGGTCTACGTGACGCCGGAATGGAAATGGGAATTATTGCAGACCGCGATCGCGTCGGGCAAAGCGAGTGGTGGAAAGATCGATTTCAACACGCTCATGAAGCAAGCCATGCAGCAACAAGCACTCAAAAGCAAGGCCGTCGAGGTGCAGGCTTTCCTCATGAACGTGAGCAAGAACTTCAGCTTTTACGTCCACGCGCAAAAGATTGACGAGCAAGACGCGCTGGCAGACAACGCGCAGCGAGTCGAGAAAGCGCTAGACACGAAACTACTCGTTATACGAGCGGAAGATGCGAACGCGCAGAACGACCCCAAAGGCAAGGCCGGACGCGCAATGCCCCTAAAGCCCGCGCTCTACCTGGAATAAAGAAAAAAGAAAAAGAGAAAAAGTAAGAAGAGGGGAGTTTTTTCTAGCTCGGTATTACGTTGGTGAGCCAGCCTGCAAGTCCGCCGGCAGCGCCGCCGAAGATTGCGCCTGTCAACGCGGCAATGAACACCGTCGCGGCGACAAGGACCACGATTACTCCGACGATGATCAATGGCAGGAACCACGAAAGGAACGCTTTCGCGGTGTCGAGCCGGTGTGCTTCCTTGATCGCGATCGTCAAGAGAACCAGCTCGTAAAGCACGAGCAGCACGTTCAGCAAGATTCCAATTATTGGAATGAGCAGAACAACTGACTTCAGGATGATTATCGGCGCAACGGCCAATCCTACTAAATAGAATTGGGTCATGAAGTCGCCTCTTCCGCCCATGGCTTTGGCGAAGATGTAGACTATGATGCTGCCAAGAAACGCTAAAATCAATCCGCCGATTAGAACTGTGACGAGTGCTGAAACTCCTGCGACCGGGTTGAGGAAAGTGCCTGCGAGAAGTCCGGCAATAATGCCAGCTACGAGGTACGCGGCGCCCCATTGTTTGAGCGCTGCTTCAACGGTCGTTTTTCCGTGGTGTGCTCTCGCAAGTGTTTGGGAAGGTTTGGTTAGAACGTCAATCCATTGTTGATACATAATTCAAACCACACAAAGACGCCTTTTAAAACGTAGAGCCCCAGGCGAGAATTGAACTCGCGACCCCGTCCTTACCAAGGACGTACTCTACCACTGAGCTACTGGGGCGAAAACTAGTATCGAGTTGGTAAATCGATTGGTAGAATTGTTTTGGTGTCGGCGCGTTTAAATACGAATACTCGCCCAACACTCTTGTAACAATTTTCTAACTAGTGATTCGCATCAATGGGTAAGTTTCCAATAGCCGACAAACACATCCTCAGCGTCCTCATTTGCAGACGCTGCAAGGGACGCAACGCGCTAAACAGCGACATGTGCAGAAAGTGCGGCTACAAACACTTACGACCCAAACGCGCCAAGAAGAAAGAAATCAAAGGCAAGTAAGCCTTTCACGCTTTCTTTGCTTGACGTTTTTCAACAACACCAGCGTAAAGCTTCTTACAGGGTTTCAAAGGGCGCAAGCCACGAAGTGGCGCCGTGCCCTTTGCAGGGGTGGCAGAGCGGCCAATTGCAGAGGTCTTAAGAGCCTCCCGCCTTAGGGCGTTCGTCGGTTCGAATCCGGCCCCCTGCACTCTCTTTTTTCAAAGCTTTTCGAGACCCAAGCTTATGCGAATCGACTCGTCCACTCTTTCCAGTGCTTCGTCGTCTAGTCGTCCGAGTCGTTTTACGAGCCTTCTCTTGTCTACTGCGCGAATCTGGTTCAATAGGACTTTTGAATCTTTTTCTAGACCTGTTCTTTTTGAGGACAGGAAGACTTCGAAAGGATAAACGTTTTCAATGTTTTGCGAAGTCACTGGCGCGATTATAGTGATCGGGCTGAACTTGTTTCCCAAATCGTTCTGTATAATGACGGCCGGCCTGGATTTCTTTATCTCGTGACCAATCGTCGGATCCAGACTGACTAGCCAAACGTCGCCCCTTTTCACATCCATAAAAAACTAGACCTCTCTGGAAGCGTTCTCCCATTCCGCCAGAATCCTCAAGTCGTCGCGACCCACGCGCTTGTAGCCCTCGACAAGCTTAGCGCTCAAACTTTCGTGCTTCACGCGGGAAACGAGTTTGAAAATGACATCATCATAACTCTCACGCTGCTTACGCACCTCATCCAGCGCGGCTTTCGTTCTTTTCATTACCTTGACCGTCGTAACATTCATAGTATACCCAAAGTATACCATGCTATTTTAAGGTTTCGTCGGTTCGAATCCGGCCCCCTGCACTCTTCTTTTTTTACAAATACTTTAGGAGCGTTTTGTCTTTGCTTTTCTCGATGACTTTCCTCGCGAAACGTTCGTAGCGATACAAGAGTTTCGGGTTCTTGAGGAATTTCGCGATCATCGAGGTGTGACCGGAGCCGGCGATGACGGCGATCTCGTGCGGGTTTTCGTGCTCTTCAGCGTGCTTGAGGATGTGCTTCGTCATGAGCAGGCTTCGGAAAGTGCTGAGTGGCGAGAGTGTCTCCGCAGCTTCTGGAGATAGTTTTTTCGTGAGCTTCTTGAACCAGTTGCGGTAATAGCGCTCATCGGCCGGCGCGGGCATCGGTTCCGCCCCCTCTACCGTTTCTCCCTCCCAGCGCTTGTTATCGTAATCGCTCCAGAACTCCGAGTTGAAAAACTTGTCGAGCGGCGTCGATCGGGCGTGGAAGTTTGAAAAAATGTGGTCGAGTATTTCGTGTTCGGGCTTGAGTTTTTGCGCGATTCCCAAAAGCCTCGCGGGAAGGAATGCGCCGGAAACGTGTTCGGAAAACAAGCAGCCCCTGAAATTATGCAAACGCTCCTCCAACTCTGCGTACGTCTTCGGGCCCAGACCTCTGCGCGTGCCGTGAACTATTCCGAACAACCTGACAGTGTGACCGGACGGTAGCGTTATCGGTGGTTCAAGATGCATGGGCACTCGTGGCGGTTTTTCATGCATGCTTCCTCATCCTTACTGCGAGCACTCCGCCCAGAATCGTGAGAAGCATCAGTGCAGCAAGCGGCGTTTGTTCTGGCCATGAGGGCACTGAGATGGGCCCGAGTCCGTAGAGTCCTTGTTGTGATGATGGCCTTGGCACGGGAGCGAAGCGGTTGTCTTCCGCAATGCCGCGCGCGCCGTCCGGACTGCCCAAGAAAGACAATCCTTTGCGCGTGAAGTCATTGTTCCATGGAATGTCTTGTCCGTTGAACGCGTACCAAGCGCCCGTGTTCGGGTCGAACGAGATGAATCCGCCAGGACCACGCGCTGCGAGCAATTGCGCGATCTCGCTGAAACCTTCAGGACCATTGACTTTGATCAATGGACGTCCGTTCTCA
>DASYRB010000001.1:0-14039 GCA_036004805.1 Candidatus Norongarragalinales archaeon | reverse complement strand
AGCAGCATTTTGCGGTTGAAGCTCCAGCCGCTCGTTTGTGGCTTGATGTCGGCCGCTAACGCCGCGGTTTCGGTCATGAGTTGCAGGTCTGCCGCTCCTCTGTAGAGGAAGATTTTTGGTCCCGGTATTTGGTTTATGGCGTACGCGAATCCGGAGACGTCTTTTCCGACCGCGCCCACTTCACTGTTGAAATAATCGATGTTGGGGTCGAGCCAGCGCGAGTAGCGGATGTCGATGCGGTCCTGCGCGTCCGGATACAATACTTTGAGTCGTGCGTTTCTGAAGTAGAACTCTTTCGCGACGAGGACGCGTTGGTCTGCGAACGCTTGCAGCAAGCTTTTCGGAATTACGACGTCAGGCTCGGTGATGCTGGCGACGTCTTTGATGTAGACGTCGAGGTCGGTCGCGGTGCTTATCGTTCTGAACTCGACGGACCTTATCGCGTTGGCAGATGCTTCGAGCTCTTTGAACGTTGGGAGGTATTTTTCGGACCTTATCGCTTCCAGTTGTTCTGCTACGGTGTCTCCGAATACTTTGTTGGCTTCGATGCGCGTCTGTCCATTGACGATCACGCATCCGGAGCATTGCAGCACTGCAGAGTCGAGCGCGTCGAGTCTCGCGAGGTAGGTCTGGAATTTTGGTCGAAGTGCGGAAGGCAGTTTGAGTGTCACGCGTTCGAGAGCAGGCCTTGCCTTGATGAATCCTGTTTTTACGGCTTCGGCGACGCGCGCGACGACGCGTTTTTCAGCGAACCTTGCAGGCTCGGTTTTCGATAGCTGTTCGGCGGCTTTGGGAATTGTTTTGAAAACGTGAGTAGAAGCGATCAATCCAACAGTGGCTCCGCAGACCGTCTGGGTTTTTTCAGTGAGAGAGAGCGTGGTCCAACGCGACACTGATTCCGTCGTGGAAATAGAGGCTTCGACGGCTATGTATGAAGACATCGCGAGTTTTCCTACGTATCCCAGACCGCCGGAAACCAGTCCTAGAGCGAGGAATGGCAAGTCGAGGAAACTGCCGACGCATAGAAAAGTTCCGTGGGCAACTTCGCCCAGTTGCGTGATGGGCGTGGTTCTTGTGGATTGTTGGAAGCCGATGTATTTCTGCTGCCTCACGGTCGCTAACGCCATCACGTCCCAATTAGTAGCGTCTGCAGGCAAGCCGCCCGCACCTTTCACTATGGATTTTCTTGCTTCGAACGCGCGCACCGCGTCACGCACTTTCAAGATCGCGGCGTTCTTGTCCTTCACGTTCGCATCAAGCAACTGTGCAAGCCATACGGGGTTGGTGAACATTGCTCTTCCGAGCGCGTCGACTTTCGTCTGCAACGCGACGTCGTAGCGAGTGATTCCTTCCTGACCGGAAACTGGCGCGTTGACTATTTCTGTTTGTGAAGGCTCCATGCAGTTCTTGATCGCTGTGGCTTCTTGATCGAGCTTGTCGCCGAGCTTGTAGCGCGCCGTGAAGTCTCGAATCTGGTTTAGCGTCGCGCCCGGACCGCCTCCAACGCCTTGCGTGCACAATGCCAACAATTCTATGCCGTCGCGGTCGTGATTGGTCATCGCGCTGAACGTCGTTGTAGCGTCATCACCGTACCAGTCGCGAACGCGTTGAAGCACGCTCATAGCCAGCGCGTATTCGCCCTGGTTTGCGTAAGCGTCGCTCGCGGCGAACAAGCGTACGGCCCATTCACGATCGCTCATGAGCCTGCCACTGGTTTGTTCTTCATCAAGCACGCTCGCGATGGCGTTGTTCCTGAAGAAAGCATCCATTCCGAAAACGTAATCGCCGAGAGGAAGCGGAAGCACGTCGGGAGACTTCGTGTTCGAATAAAGCGCTTTGACCTTGATGACGCCCGCTCTGAAGTTTTCGGCAGTACCGGCGACTTCGAGCAAGCAGCCGTCGCCGATGTTGAGAAAGTCTTCCGCGTTGCTCGTCCTGATCACGCTCTTCAGGTCCTGCCATGAGACTCCTGCGCGCAGGCAGCGAGCGATCGCGCCGGCGCCTTTGCTTTCTCTCTCGAGCTCGGTGATGTCGAACTCCTTGCCGCGCGCCACGTTGACTAGGTGTGCGGTGGCGAAGACGGGGTTGGTGCCGATGCCGGCTTTTTCTGCCGCGACTAGCGCGTCGAGCACTTGCGCTTCGGCGTCGAGTTTCTTGGCCGCGGCAAGGTTGATGCGTACGCTAGTGAGCGCGTTGAGTATCGCTGTGCGGTCGGTAGTAGAGAGGCTCGTGTCGGTCTTGGCCGTGTTTTCCAGTATCGCGATGGATTGGTCTTCAGAAATCGCGCGTGCTGAGGTCGGCAATAGTGACAGGAAAAGCAGTATGGCTATGATAGCGATTTTTGTTTTCATGGCAATGACTTGACGCCTTGAGTGCTTGCTGCAAGGTTGGGTTGTTTGAGCACGCTTTGAAGAGCGGCGTCGCTGCTGATTATTGACTGCTCGTTTGAAGTGATGAAGACGAATGGCGCTGTCTCGATGTTCGCGGTGAGCTTGATTGCGTGCACGCCGCGGTTGCGTAGTTGCAGGTTGTTGAACGGCGGGTAGAGCGAGCACTGGTCCATTGTTTGCGTGAAGAGGATGATTCTTTGCGAGTACTCGTTCGTGCCGAATTGCTGTTTGTACTCGGCCAGGTCTTGTATTTTGCCGAGGTTTTCGTCGAATTCTTGCAGGAAGGAGTCGAGCGCGTCGTTGACTTGTTGGCAGTCGCAAGCGGAATTGCTGCAAATTCGGTAATTGACCGCCTTGTTTTCCGAAGACAAGTCCGACACTAAGCGTCCTCCTGTTTGTTCGAGCGAAACGCCGCCATCGACCAAGATGTCGTTGAACAACACGGCTTGTCCGTTCTGCGACAATGTGTAGTATCCGGGTTCTCTCGGCGCGTAGAAAGCTTTCACTTCGCCCGCGTTTGCCGTGAGTCCTGAACCGGCAAGCTCGAGCTCGAACGCGTTGAACGGATAATTGTTCACTAGGAATAATGGTTTGCGGATGTTTCCCGCATTCCCGTTCTCATCGATTTCTTGCTCGACTGTTTTTGGAACGACGTACAAAAACAAGCCGGGCCTTTCGTGAGTCGCGATGATCGTAATGTTTACTGTTCTCGGTCGTGACGGTTCTCGAGCGAAACCGACGTCCAGCGAGCCGGTCAGGGCTTGTACCTGCGTGGCGTTTCCGGTCGCGGACAAAACACCGCCAGTCATTCTTTGCGGATAAGCGATAGTGACGTTCACGAGCCATGAACCGTCCGCTTGTTTCGCGCGCGTCGCGGTAACGAAAGAACTCAAACCCCCGCTTGCTTGTCTGAGTAATGGCTCGCCCATGCTTGCCGGCGTGGTGAAGGAGAAGCGCTTGACGGGGTTGAACTCTACGCTTTGCATTTGCGCAAAAATCACGCGCGGCGATGAAGCGTTCTCGAAGTCGAGAGCGGAATAGAGCGCGATCCTTGAAACCGCGGGTTGCGTGATCGTTGCTGACGGCGCCGTGGCAGTCACGGTTTTCATGTAATCGGAAATGCGCAATAGTTTGGTCTGGAAATCAGCGTTCGCGTTGGATGGCGGCTCGTTCATCAAGCGCGTGAGTTCCAGCTCGATCTGGTTCGCAAGCGAAGAGTTGATATCCAGCGTCTGCAACGGCTGCAGCAAGCGCGCGAGGTCGTTCACTTGCTCTTCCGTCAAGTCCCGCAACACTAGCACGCGGATTATTGCAGTGTCAGTGCCTGGAGAAGGTCCGGTGACGGAGTGTGTGAAGCTGCCTCCGGAAGCGACTGTCCAGCGGTACTCGATGATCGGGTCTGCTTGAATCACGTTCTGGTCACCCACACCCGTGGTCGTGAATCGTAACTGGCTGACGCTTGAAGCGATGCTCTTCGGAATCACTTCCAGCATTATGAAGGTCGTGGCGCTGCCTTTGTTGTTGAAAGTCACTGAGTCGGAATACTTGTCGAGAGTCACGCTCACTGTTTTTTGGATCTCGATCGTGACGCCGTTCTCCGCATCGCTGACGGGAGGGCTGGAGAAAGTGCGGGAAAAAGCCTGAAAACCTGTCGTTGTGGGCGTTGGTGAAACCGTGACGCCGCCTGGACCGGTTACTGGCGGTCGGAAGAGGTAGGCGACGGTTCCGATGAGCACGAGTGCTAGTGTGAGTAACGCGATCGTCTGTAGAGGCGTCAGTTGTTGCAACTGCTCGAGCTGCCCCCTCTTATCCACCATTAGACAAGAATCTCCGCCGCGCGTGTTTTATAATGATACTGCAGAAGCCATTTCTACGAATGAAAAACAAGCCCAAAAAGCTCTCGAAAGAACTCGCCAAACAACTCGCCATCAGCGCCTTGATCCTGATCGCTGCTTTGGTCGTGTTGAACCTGGTCGCGTTGCGTTTTCCGAACTTTGCGCTTCAAGCCGACCAAGCCGTCGCCGGTTACGGACTCGCCGGTGTTTTCGTCGTCATCTTGTTCGGCACTACTCTCCTACCGTTTCCTACGGACTTGTTTTTCGTTTCGATGGTCAAGCTGCACGTGTTCGACGTCATGGGGCTCGTTACCGTGACGATTGCGGCCGCGTTCGTCGCGGGACTGATCAATTACGGCATCGGTACTCTCTTGAGGAAGGGGGTCGCGGTGCGCTTCGTTGACAAGAAAGCGCTCCACAAAGCGAAAGAGTGGTTCGACGCTTGGGGCTCCTGGGCCATCCTCGTGTTCGGAGTGCTTCCAGTCAACGCGGTCGTCGACCCACTAACAATCGTCGCGGGTTTCAGTGGAATGGCGCTCGAAAAATACATACCAGTCATGCTCTTGGCGAGAATAATTCACTTCGGGATCCTCGCCGCGTTCGGATACTACGCAGTGATCTGAAAAAATGAAGCCACTCGTTATAGGACACCGTGGCGCGAGCGGCGAGCTACCCGAAAACACGATGGCCGCGTTCAAGCGAGCATTCGACGAAGGTGCCGACGGCGTGGAACTCGACGTGCACTTGTCAAAAGATGGCGTTCCTGTAGTGATTCACGACGAAACCCTCGCGCGCACAACGAACTCGACGGGTCTTGTGCGTTCGAAAACGTTGAAAGAACTGCGCGAACTCGACGCAGGAAAAGGAGAAAAAATTCCCACGCTCGAAGAAGTCCTCAAGCTCGTCGTCTCCAAGAAAAAACTCGTGCTCATCGAACTCAAGGCCGACGGCTCTCCCGCGCCCGTGGTAGACGTGATCTGCAAACTCAAGGCGCGAGAACGCGTCATCGTGCCCTCTTTCCACAAACACTTGGTTCGTGAGATGAAAAAAATAGAGCCAGAAATCGAAACCGGTCTGATTGTTGCAACTCCCATAGATTACGTCGCGACGCTCAATGACCTGAAAGCGGAGAACGCAATGCTTCTTTCAATTCTCGCGAACAAGAGCGTCGTGGAGAAGCTGCACGCGGCGGGAAAGAAGGTTTTTGTTTGGACGATCAACAAACAACCCGACGCGAAAAAAGCTAAATCAATTGGCGTTGATGGAATCGTGACGAACTTTCCCGCAATGGCGCGCGCGGCTCTGAAATCCTAGAACCACTTCTGCAATCCGGATTGCTCGCTGCCGACCGGAATCTTGAACGCTCGCTCTAAAGCGCTTTCGATTCTTTCTTTTGAGAAGTCGTGCTCGTCGCACATGAACTCGAGAATCTTGTCTTTCTGCGGCTGTTGGAAGCGCACGTCTTCCTTTGTTACTTTTGCGAGTGGCGGGTGTTTGAAGAACTTCTCGATCGCTTCGTGATCCAGCGTCTGTCCCAACTCGTTAAGGATTGCGTGCATGGAGTCATGTTTCTGCACTAGCTTGAGTCCTTTTTTGGGTCCGATGCCGTGAATGCCCGCGTTGAAATCCGTGCCGACGAGGATCGCGAGCCAGATGAGTTTTTCATGCGTGATGTTCATCGCGCGCAGGTTTTCCTCGAGAATTATTTCTTCAGGCACGACCTCTACCTGCACGCCGCCACGCGGACCGCGCTTCTTTCCCGCAATTGTTAAGTTTTTGATGAGTCGCGGCGTGCCGAAAACGATCGTGTCCGTGTCTTGTGACGCGGCAGCTTGCACGAGTCCTTGTTTGCACATGTCGGCGCACTGCGCCTCTCCTTCCGAGGGAGCTTGGATTATAGGTATGCCCATCGCGTGCAAGAGCGTCTTGCTTTCATCTACCTGCTCTCCCGTCAAGCGGACGGTTTGTTTGCTGAATTTCAAAACGTCTTCTTCGATGCCGGCCTCGCGTGCTTTCGATAGTTTTTCTTCCGCGACGACTTTCCGCGCGTGTCTTTCTTCGTGCGTTCGCTTTTTGAGTTCGAATGGTTCTCCGTCGAAAACGTAAATCGGTTGAATGCCGCGCTCTAACAGCGAGGTAGTTCTGTAGAAAAGTCCCGAGAGGTGCGACGTGATGCGGCCGCGTGAATCCATTAGTGGCGTGCCGTCGCGTTGGCGAATGGTGGTGAGGAATTGGTAGAGCGTGTTGAACGCGTCGACCGCGTATTTTCCTTTGAGCTCATCGAGGCTGCGCTCGTGCTTGACCAAAATTGGAGCTAGTCCTACGCCCATTTTTTCATGCCTGTAAGTGTTTTTGTTCGTTCAAGAATACTGCTCGCGGTTCGCCGTCAAGGAAATCTATTCTTGATACGCCACAGTTCGTGACGCGGAAGTTCTTCAGCTCTGCGTGAGAGATTCCAAATAGCGTCATGGCGATGCAGCGCAGTAGTCCGCCGTGCGTGACGACGACTATTTTTTTCTCGTTGTTTTCGTGAACGATTTGCTTTATCGCCGCAAGTCCGCGGTTTCTGACTTGAGAAATCGTTTCAACACCGGCTTGTTCCAGCGCGGGGTTGTTTTCGGAATAGAAATACTCGAAACGGTCAGCGTGTTGTGGCGAGACTTCGTTCCAGCCGATTCCTTCGTACTTTCCGTAATCGCGTTCCACAAGATCGCGTGAAACGTTCACGGGCAAGTGTTTCTGGTTCGCAATTATGGATGCGGTCTCGAAGGCGCGTTGTTGCGGGCTGCTGTAAACCACGTCAAAGCCTTCTTCGGCGAGAAAGTGAGCAACGTCTAACGCTTGCTGTTTGCCTTTGGTCGTCAAGCCGTACTCGCTCCTGCCCTGCACTACTTGTTTGAAGTTGCCTTCGCTTTGTCCGTGTCTAACGAGGAACAGTTTGGTGGCCATTCGGGAAGTGTTTGTCGATTAGCAAGTTTTTTAACCGTTCCAGCCTGATGCATTGCGGTGGATTTCGACTTTTGAGTTCTTGTGACGTTTGCGGACGCAGGGAAGCGATAGCTCTCGCCGTGATCGAAGGCGCGCGAATGAACGTTTGCATTGAATGCGCACGTCTCGGCAAAGAGCTGAGGCCGGCGCACAAGACCGACAGGCCTATCCAGACTCGTCCCGCGGTGGAAGTGTCGCTGGTGCAGAACTTCGGCAGCGCGATCCGCAACGCGAGACAACGCGCCAACCTTTCAGTAGAACAGCTCGCGCAAAAGCTTTTCTTGAGAGAACACGACTTAGGCAGGTTCGAGAGCGGCTCTCTGAAACCCACGGAGAGCGACGCGCGCAAGATCGAGCGCTTCCTGAAAATTCGCCTGATCGCGACGGGAGACGAAGCGCAGGAACCTGAAGAAAAACAACAACAGAACCAGAGACCCGGCGGACAGCGAGGATTCACTCTCGCCGACGTGGTCGAAATCAAGAGATCCTGAAAAAATGAAGAATCCGCGACAAGCAGCACTAATCATTCTAGCCAGCGCGATCGTTTTCTTCTCGATAGCGTTCAGCAGCCTCGAAAGCGTCATCAAAATAGTCCTGATGATCGCGGACCTCGTCATCAGCGGCACGCTGTTGAAGAAAGTGTCGGACCTCGAGGGTTACTATGGCTTCCTGATGCTTCGCAGCAAGAAAGGACTCGGACTCATGGATTGGATCGCGCGAAAGTATCCGCGCGCAATGACAGAGTTCGCCAACGCCGGACTCACAGTATGCTTCGGACTCGTTTACGGATTTTACTTATTCAGAAAAACGCCACTGCGACTAGCGGCGCACGCCTTGATCGTTTTGTTGCTGTTCGGAGGCGCGTGGTACTTGCAGCAGAGCGCTCCTGAAACCTCTCAAGTCACTGCGAACGTGATCGCGCTGGCGAGCGTGTTTTTCGGACTCTTCGCTCTAGGCATTCTTTCGCTCGCGGCGCACGCTTTCAACGTGCTCACGCTCCCCTCGACGCCAGCTGGCGCGACGCTCGTCATTCCTGGAGTGACGCCCGGCATTCCTCTCTTCGAAGGCATTCTCGCGATCGCTATCATCGCGACCGTGCACGAGCTCGCGCATGGAATTATTTTCCGCGTCGAGAAACAGGAAGTCAAGCACAGCGGCGCGTTGTTGTTCGGCTTCTTGCCAGTGGGCGCGTTCGTCGAGCCTGATGAGAAAAAGTTCGAAAAACTCGCTATCGATATCAAGCGTAGAGTGCTCGTTGCGGGAAGCGCGAGCAACCTCGTGTTCTTCTTCGTTTTCTTGGCGTTGCTGCAGGCGCCGCTCGCATTGGCGTTGAGCACGAGTGACGCGGTGCGCCTCGTGAAGATTGACCCGACGGGCACGTCGAACAACATTCTTCAGCCGGACATGATAATTTACAGCGTGAATGGCGTCACTGTGCGCAACACGGGCGAGTTGAGTGACGCGCTGCGCGGCTTGAAAGAGGGCGACCGCGTGACGTTCCAAACGAGCCAGGGCGAAAAGACTGTACAGCTCGGAAAAGGCGGAAAAATGGGCATTTATTTGGAGAATTATGCGCGGCCAGAGAACCAGCTGGTGCACAAAGCGGCCGTTTTCGTGCTCACGACATTCAACCTTACCAGCATTCTCAACCTCGCGCTCGCAATCATCAACATCCTGCCCTTGTTCATTACGGACGGCCACAAGTTGTTACAGTACGAGCTGCGCGAAAGACTGGGTCCGAAGAGACTCGCGCTTGCGAACGCGATAAGCAACACGGCGGGAATCGCCACGCTAATCTTATTAATCATAAACTTCCTCCCCAACCTCAACGGACTCTAAAAAAACTATAAAACTCGCTGCAGGAGGACTGTTGCTATGAGCGCTTCTGAATATACAGAGAACGCCAACGTTTTCGATTACAACGAGACCTTGTCGAAAGCCCTTGCGGCAATGACGGGACAGAACGACGGACACGTGGTCGTCACGCGCGACGGCGCCTACTTCGGAATGATGGACGACCGCACCGTGCGCGATTTTTACGGCGACCCTTCCAGCGCGAAAATCGGACCGCTCTCTGAAAAAGCGCCAGTCATTTCCAAAAGCACTTCCGAAGAAGACATCATCGCAAACTTCCTCAACACCAAGACGAAAGCCATCGCTGTCGTCGAAAAAAACAAAGTAATCGGCGTGGTGACGCGTCTCAGCGCGCTGAAGATGCTGCAAAACAGCCCCGCGTTGAGCGGAAAACGCGTCGAAGAATTCATGCACCGACCGCCATCCACCATTTCTAACACGTCGAACGTGACGCAGGCGCGGAAAACGATGCACGACCGCAACATCTACCGACTGATCGTGACTGACGCGCGTGGCAGGCTCGTCGGACTTTTCTCGAGCTTCGATCTCGCGACGAAGAGCACGGCAAAGACTTTCCGCAACAACCGCGAATCCACTTTCAGGCCCACAGAGCGTTCTCGCGTCGAAGATGACAACATTTCCACCATAATGACGACCAACGTGATCACGATTTCTCCGGAACAATCACTCAAGGAAGCCGTCGGTAAAATGTTGCAGAACAAGATTCTGGGACTAGTCGTTACGAAACAAGACAAGCCCGTAGGCATGCTCACGGCGCGCGACGTTTGCACCGCACTCATCGTTTCCAAGCCTTCTGCGGTACAGTTCTCGGGACTTGGCGCGGAAGAAAAATTCTTCAAACAAGCCCTCGTGGACGAAGCTGATGCGTACTTGCAGAAGTGGAGGAAGCGCTTGCGCTTCGAACCCGAAGACACTCTCATGATCGATGTGAAAGGAAATCGCGAGGGACAAAAGAAGCGCTACGAGCTCCACGCCCGCATGACTCTGGCAGGGAAGGTCATCACGGCGAAACAGCCGAACCGCGATCCGCACCGGCAAACGTGGGACTTGCACATGGCGCTCAAAGAAACCCTCGACGAGCTAGGAAAAGAACTCGATAAGATCGATCAGCGCAAGAAAACGTTGCGAAAGAAGTATACGTTGGATGAAGTGGAAGACATAAAAGGCGGACCTGCACGCGGTAGATAGAGCAAAAAGAAAAATGGCGGGATTTCGAGATTGGCAAATGCTGCGCGTCCTCGTGCAAGGACAAGTCCAAGGAGTCGGCTTCAGAAGCTGGGCACGCGTGCTCGCGCTTCGACTCGGCCTGCGCGGCTATATTGAAAACTTGCGAGACGGCTCGGTCGAGATAGTAGCTCAGGGAACGAAGAGCGGACTCGACTCGCTCATCGAAACACTGAAAACTGCTCAACCGCCGGGATCGAGAATCAGCAACTACACCATCCTAACGCGCTATGACCTCACGGGCGAAGATCCGCTTTACAGCAGTTTCGAAATAAAGTAGAAAAAACTCGGTCTATTTGTTTTCGATTTTTCTTATTGCTTCTACTACCATGTCTTGTTGTTCTTGGTAAAGAAACTTTTTATGAATCTTTCTTAGAGCAGGTAGCGCTTCCGGCGATCCTATTTTGCCAAGAGCGCTTACAGCAGACAACTGCACATACTCCAGTGGGTAGACTCCGCGTTCTAATGCGTGTTTTATGATATCTTTAACGAATGGCGCGGCGCGTGGTCCTAAATTTCCCAGGGCTTCTACCGCTTCTATTCTTACAGCCGCACTATAGTGTTGTAGTGCTAGCGCAATATTCTCAGGCTTTCGCAATCGCGACAAGTGATCGATTATTAGAAGACGGTCCCCGTTGCGGAGAAACTTTTCGAACTTGCTCACTCTTGTTTCACTTGCGCTGTTCCAACAGCATTATTGCTTCAGCAATATCGCCACCGCTTTCTTCAAGCGCTTTTTCCGCCGCGGCTCTCGAAACTCCAGCCTCACGAGCTACTAAGTCAGCGTCGCTTTCCGTTCTTTCCGCTTCTTCCTTCACAGTGCCCATGATTTGGAAGCTTTTTTGTCCCTGCATGTCGATCGCCGTGACACTGGGATTCTCGATGACGATCTTGCCGCCGTCGCGCTTCTCGATCGTGACGCGGTCGCTGGGTATTTCTTGCGACTTGATGCCCATTTGCGACATCAGGCGGCTCATTTGTTTCGGGTCGATGTTCATAGCTATGGTTTTAACGCGGCTTCTTCTTAAGAACTATTACTCATGCTGCCTACGAACACGAACACTAAGCGGTACAAGTTTCTCGAACACACGACCGACGTCGAGTTCGAGAGCTACGGCAGGACGCTGAAGGAAGCTATTGAGAACGCGGCTCTCGCGATGTTCGAGACCTGCGCGGACACGCACAAGATCAAGCCCGCCAAGCGAGTGCCGATCAAGGAAAAAGCTCGCAACCTCGAAGAACTAGTTGCTTTCACTTTGTCGGATCTCTTGTCGCAGGGCGAGGCTCTCGAGTTGTACTTCAGAGAGTTCAAAATAAACTTTCTCGAAGAAAACGACAAGGAATGGGTTCTCGAAGGTACGGCGTTCGGCGCTAGGCAGAGACCTGACCTTTACCGAATGGTAGTGAAGGCGGTCACGCTGCACGGGGAAAAGGCGGAACGAAGGCATGGAAAATGGGTTTTGCGCCTCGTGCTCGACATTTAAAACTACGCGAGACCTTTCGCTAATTGAACGATGCAAAACAAGTGGCGCGTTGAGGGAAGACTGGCTCCAGACATCACCTCCAGTGATTGGTTGAACAGCAAACCACTGCGTCTGAAAGATTTGCATGGAAAGGTCGTGCTTGTTGATTTTTGGACTTTCGGCTGCATCGACTGCCAGCGAGAACTGCCGCACGTTCAAAAGATTCATGAAAAATACGCCAAGAAAGGACTCGTCGTGATTGGCGTGCATTCTCCCGAGTTCGAATACGAAAAAAACATTGAAACCGTAAGAAAGGAAGTCAAGAAGCGAAAACTCACTTACCCCATCGCTTTTGACAACGAACACCGCGCCTGGGATTCTTACCTATCGCACAACTGGCCCACGCAATACCTCATCGACAAAGAGGGACGCATTCGCTGGACGCACGTCGGCGAGTGCGATCTCGACAAGATCGAACAACGCATCGAACAATTGCTGCAAGAAAACGCTCCAAAGAACGCGGCGTTTCAAGCGCCGGAGAGAACCCACAGAGTAGTCAAGCGCGCGGTGCGAAAGATCGTGAAGATCGCGAAAAAGAAGAAGCGCTGAAACGGTGGTTTAAGTACCGGGTTCTGCATGATGAGTAGTGGTAACGGTGAGGAGACCGCCCCAGTCGGAGCTTTGAACAGGCGTTGAAGATCAGGATAGCTTCTGAGTTACCTGTTTTCATATACGCTTTTTTTTCGGCGGAGTGTTTTTTAAGGGACCTTCGCCAGGAATTTTTTCTGAAACAATTACAATGAGCTTTTTGCAAGACGTCAACAAGACCGCTTCCGGTCTCTTGAAGGACGTGACGAAAACGATCCGCCACTTCACGACTTTCGTGCTCGTGGTGTTCGCTTTGGGCTTGTTTCTTGGCGCGAGAACGCAACTGCCCGGAACGCCTTTCGACATTTCCAGCGCGATTCTTTTCACGCTGGCTCTCGCGATCGGCAGTTATCTCTTTACGGAAGTCGCGATTGTTTTCTTCGTGTTGTTCGTATTCCTCGCCTTTCTTCTCTAAAGCCTTCCTTCTCTAAATCTTCTCTAAAACTAGGAATTTTTTCTTTTATTTTTTGGTCGTGATGCCGAGCTTGACGCGGCATTCTTCGCAAGCGATGGGTTTCGCGCTGTAATACAACGCCACCAGTAGCAACGCGAGTGACAACACTGAGAACAGTGACTGGTTGAGTTCGAGGAACGCGACCGCGCCGCTGAACGCGGCGATCGGCACGAGGAGTGGAGAGCAGCAAGCGATCGCGCCGAGGCTGGAAATGAGCGCGATGACTCCGGAACCGGCGGCCTTTTTTCTTCCCGTCATGGTGCGGAACACGCTGAATGAGAACGCTTGCAGCGTGGCGACGCCGGCGGCCATTACTGATCCGGCGATGACGAACGCTTTCGTAGTTGTCGGCACGCTGTAGAGCCAGCCCGCGAAGCTCTGGCGCGGGAGGCTTGTGAGTGAGACGAGTGCGAATGCGAAGAACACCGCGAAAACGGTGGCTAGGGCGATGAATCTTTTGTCTTGGAACGCGATGGCGAGGGCTTCGGTGATCGTTCCGATTCTGGGCACTATTTCCATGTTTTAGAAAAATGATGGCGGAGAGAAGGAGATAAAGGAGTTGGGTCTTTTCAGCTCGCGGCGAGCTGCGCGTCAATCACTGCGGTGAAGGCGCTCGCGGGCAGCGCTCCTACCAGCGTGAAGATCGCTGTACCATCACTTGCTTTCGCGACGGTGATTTGGTAGGTGTCGAGCGTGCTCTTGATGCTCGCGAGGTTCAGGCGATCGTATTGTCCTCCGACGAGGAAGAACGATGGCGTGCCGCCTACTCCGAGTTGCGATCCTTCAGCAAGGTCTGCTTGAACGAGTGGCGCTTTCGAGCCGCTGTCAAGGCAGGCGTTGAAGGTCGCGGTGTTGATGCCGCTGATTTTCGCCGCTTCGCTCTTGATTTCGTCCACGTTCATCGAGACAGTGCCCGTTCCTTTGGTTTGTTGGAAGGCGAATATCGCGTCGTGCATCGGGTAGTACTTGCCTTGGTCTCCAGCGCACCTGGCTGCTTCGGCCTCTTTCGGCGCGTCTGGGTGGAAGGGTAGTGGGAAGTCTTTCCAGTAAATCTTGACTTTGCCGGTCGCCACGTAATTCGTTCTTAGTGTGGGCAGCGAGTCGGTGAAGAACTTGCGGCAGAACGGGCATTGGTAGTCACTGAACTCGACTATCTGCACCT